>DHPK01000035.1:0-22508 GCA_002407845.1 Leptolinea sp. UBA5366
GGTGCACTACATATGCGGGTGGTTGTGATTTAAATTCTTTAAGCAATTCTATGTGACGATTACTAAAAAAAGAGATAACTGGAATTCTTGTACGTTGTAATAAAAAGTTGATAGTAGTAGACAATCATTAGTACGGTCAATTACCTCAAATTCTTATCAAAAAAGTCAGCCGCTGAAGAAACAACGGAATCCAATATTTCAGTTTTATCGCTGTAAAATCCATAACTGTGGCCGTCTTCGCTGGTGACCACAATTTCTGAACCGAACAAATCCGCGACGTTTTGGGATACTTCAGGTGCTACAGCGGCATCATCCACTGCATAGATTACCAAACTCTTGCCCTGATAAGCATTGGCAGCACCTTCTGCGGGGTTTGCATAAGCTTCGAGATCAGCAAACCATTCCTTACTCAATTCCTGAACCTGACCGAAAATGGACGTATAAACGACAAACCCGTTTTTCTCAGCTTCAGCTTTGAGATTTTGCCAGCCTTCGTTCCCGCCAAACATTGCTTTTAGATTTTCTGTAGATGCTGCTGGAGCAAGAAAAGCGACCGATTTGAAATTGCCACTTTTTTCCGCGAGCAATTCCAGCGCGATTCTGCCGCCCATGCTGTAGCCAAAAATGCCAACCTGAGCGGGATTCACTGGATAATTTGCGATCGCAAAATCAATAGCATTTATTACATCTAGTTTCATATTTGTGAGCGTGTTGGCTTGGAAACTTTCAAGACTATCGCCACAGCCAGGGAAATCCATCCGGATGGACGCGATATTTTTTTCAGCCAAGCCAGCTGCAATAGCGGGAAAACCGATGTTTTCCTGCCGGCTGCCGCCATGCCCATGGACTAAGACGACCAGCGGACAGCTTTCTTTTGCGCATGCATCAGGAATGACGATTGTTGCTGGGACTTCTACATCCCGTGATGGATATGAAATCTCAAGCGTTTGCGCTGAAGTGGATTGGCTGAAGACCGGCAGGACGTAACAAGAAATTGCAATTACTGCACTTAGGACAGACATACGAATTTTCATACTTTTCTCCATTTCCTTCCTCGAACTATAAATTTATTATAGTAGTAATTTGGAGATAAAATATCCAAAATTTTAGTAAAAGCAAAGCCTCTGAGCGAAAAAATAAATGTGTGGAATGATTAAAGAGAGGTAACGTTTAACCTAAATAAAATGGTACTTTCTTTATCTGAAGAAACGCATATCTAAGTTATCGAGTTTTTCAACCGTTTAATTTTGCTTTGCGGGATCAGATACACCAGTTTTCCAGCAGAGCGCGCTTTTCCTATGACACATCGCGTCCCGCCTTGAGACCGCCCATCCCATAGCGCGACTACCCGATCGCAGTTTTTCACCATCGAATCCATCCGCTGAACAAGGGTGAATTGCCCAAAACTTTTAGCTTCTTCTGAGAAAATGATCGATTTAATCCCTTTGGTTTGGGCAAATTGTTCCACTTGTGTGTCGAATCCATTCGTTCCGCCATGGATCCATTCCGCATCCGGATATTTATTATGAATGTGAATTAAAACGGATTCTTCACAAGCACAATCTCTGTGGCCAGTAAACAATATTTTCATGCCGGAAAGTATATACTGTTCTTGAATTTTGTGGAAAAAACATGCCGAAGATCATGTGTATCGCATATTTCTACAGCCGTTCAAATCGAGATGGTTTACTGATCATGCGACACTGAAAATTTGCAATCTAATTTGAGAGCACTATTTTTCATTTAGGCATGAATTCTGATCTGTATGTTGATGCAAATAAAGGGTCTGATTATAAGGGTATTATTTATAACGAATTAATACTGCTCGTACCAACCGGCGTGAGGAATATTCCTGAGTTTGGGCATCGTAATTTTCGCAAGTCACTAAGGTAACCCAGTCTTCTTTTTCAGGCTGCATCATTTCATCCACATGATCCGCGCGTATCAATTTGTTTTCTCGGACCTCATAAATATAATTTTTTCCGAGTGAATTAATTTCAAATTGGTCTCCAAAGCGCAGGTTTTTAATGTCCGCAAAAGGTCCGGGCTGGTTATAAGCATCCCAAACATGAGCGGTCAAAACTGTATTGCCGTTCCAGGTCGGCCAAGCTGACCCTGCGAGCCAGCCAGCTTGATTGCTCAGCCAGGTTACATCCCAACCCTCATCGCTCTCAGGAATTCCGATGATTGGAAGCGAGATATTTAAAGATGGAACATTCAGCCTCATCTCAGTCGCAGTATACATTTTTGCAGGCGGTTGAACTGGAAGAGCTGAGATAAGTCCAACGGGGAATCCAGTCTCAGGAACTGTTTTTTCTAAAGCGTTTTCCACTGGCGGATCTGAATGATCGGAATCAGAGTTTTCCGCTTCACCGCTTGTATCGAGTAAAGTGTTCGTAAAGACGCATAGGGAAACGCCGCTGTATGGCGCATTGGGATAAATCTCAACCTGGTTTCTGGCGAGGTCAATTGAAAAAGTTGTCGGTTTCTCAGGCATGAGTTCAGTGCATTCCAAATCTATCAGCTTCCAGTTAGCCGGGACAACTTCTGTCATTAACCATGCATTAGAAACAGGTGATAATCCGGATTTATTAGTCTTAATTTGAGCAACATTTATTTCACCGTCCATCAGGGATCTGGCGTTTAATTCAGTAATCGTGCTGATGAATTGGAATTTTTGAGTGGCACCATTTGGCACCGTGACCAGCTTTATTGCGACGGATCCTGATACCGCGTTATGAAATGTGCAGCTGACAATTTCACCAGCTGCCAAGTTAATTTTTTCAGGGCTCTGTGCTTTGCCATCGATACTGCTTTTGCATACCGCATCGACCAGAAGCCAGTCGGTCACTGAGTTTTCTGACAAGCTATACTCGCCAGGCGTCATAATTTGCTGGTTGGCGGGGTCTCCATCTGTCAGGCTAAACGGCTCAAATCCGACCCCGAATGTCGTGAAGTTGAATGATGGCGCGTCCAATTCATTCCCAGTTGCTGGCCAGGTGATCTTATCTGTCAGAATCTTTCCCTGTTGAGCTTCATTCGTATTTGTGAAAACACATCGTTGGGCAACACCTGGCAGAATTTCTATCTGAACAGCGTTTTCTTCGATTTTTACGGACAATGGCAGGCAGTCAATTTCATTCCCTGTATCGTCTTGAATCGGCGTGCAGCATTGAATTCCGGTCAGGCTCCAGCCTGCGGGCAGATTTGATTCTTCAATAGTGTATGGTCCAGAAGGAATTGTCGGAAAACTCTTATTGTTATCGAGCAAGTTTCCGCCAACAGTTCCTTCCAGTCCGTCATCGTCAAGCTCAAATTGAACTGGCTCTGCTGATGGATCAGCTGCTGTGGATGACAGGACGAAGGTGAATGGCAGATTTGTTTTCGGAATTGTCGATAACTGGATTGTCAATGCGCCTTTTAATGTATTGATGACCGCAAGCCCATCCTCTCGAATGGATTTATCATACCCGTTCGGCACAACCACTTCGTCTACGGAATAAACATATTCGAACTCTTCGCTATTTTTTGGATCGAGATTCTGCCAGGTATGAATCCATGGCTGAGTTTCCGTCCCGTCAAGCTTGATCGGATTCAAGCCGGGAACGGGAGCAGGTTCATCCGCACTGTCCTTTACCTTTCGTAAAAGCTGTAATTCAATCGCAGTCCTTAAGGCAGGGTTTTCGCCATCCTGCCAGATTTTTTCGCCTGTGACACTTGTCAGCTGTTTACTGGTAAAAATACAGGTGATCGATTCGTCCGCATCGAGAAAAATCTGAGCTTCAGCATTTTCAAGGTTCACAACGCTCGCCCTTGGATTTCCCGTTGAAATTTCAGAATCGGAACAAGTCAGTTCAGTAAGTTTCCAGCCATCCAATGGCGCTTCCGTGATGATATAAGCACCGTCGATAAGCGGAAGGTTACTGATAATAATTTTTTCACCATCCTTTATGGTTTTGTTTACCGTGTCAGGAATAAAATCCCCTGAAAATGCGAATGATGCCGAACTGCTCGCTGGAATTGTTCTTTTTTCAATGGTAATCGTGCCTTTTTTCGTGTTCGTGAAAGTGCAAGTGACATGCTCGCCCGCTTCGAGGTTGATCTTGCCTATTGTTTGGGTTTTGTTTGCCACAGTACTCGTGCACGTTGCTGACGTCAGCGTCCAGCCGTCTTGTGCGGTTTCGGCGACGGAATAGGTGCCTGGTTGTAATTTTTGCTTGTTTGGATCAGCAGTATCAGTTAGACTGAAACCAGCGAATCCTTCGCCAGTCGTTGTAAATGCGAAGCTTTGGAGATCGCCGGCAGGCACAGTGACCTTATCGACTGTGATTGTGCCTTGCTTGGTGTTCGTGAAAGTGCAGGTGACCGACTCGCCGGCTTCAAGGTTAATTGCACTAGCAGATTGTGCTTTATCAGTAATCGAACTCGTGCAAATTGCTGAAGTCAGCGCCCAGCCTTCCTGTGCAGTTTCAGCTACGGAATAGTTGCCGGGTGGCAGCATCTGTGCATTCGGCGTTTCTTCGTCAGTTAAGCTAAATCCAGTGTATCCAGTTCCGGTAGTTGTAAAGCCAAAATTTTGTTTATCGCCGGCAGGGAGAGTGACCTTATCGACTGTGATTGTGCCTTTTTTGGTGTTCTTGATGGTACAAGTGACATCATCACCATACGCGAGGGTGACTTGATTATCGGTCACTGTAACTGGAGTTTCTGTTCCAGTAATGAGACAGCTCCAAGAAGTTCCAGGGATAAACTGATCTGCGTCGGTACCTGGGCCGCCTACTTCAAACAATGTATAAGTATCAGGGAAAAAATAATTATCTTCACCAAATGCAATGTTACTATCCAAATATTGGGAATCTGCAGAATAAGAAATGTTTGAAGCACCTTCAATCGTACCAGTTGCACTGAGCGTCCAGTTGGCGGGAGTGCCGCTGTCAGCAGGGTCAAATTCCTTGACGAGCTTGAGCCTGGGTTCGATAGCAGTATTGATGATGGTGCAGGTAACATTGTCTCCGTAATCCAATGTGACTTGCGTTACATTAGAAAGTGTTTGGGTGCCGGTACAGCTCCAAGAAGTTCCAGAGATAAAATGATCTGCGTCGGTACGTGGTGCGCCTGTTTCAGACAAAGTGTAGGTATCCGGGAGAAAGTCGTGTGCTTCAGTGAACTTTAGGGAGCTGTCGACATCGTTGGAATCCGAAACGCCAGACAGATTTGACGGAGTTGCGCCAGTGCCGGTTGCTCTGAGCGTCCAATTGGCTAGGGTACCGCTGTTAGCAGGGTTAAATTCCTTGACGAGCAAGAGCCTGGGTTCGATGGCAGTATTCGTGAACGTACAAATGGCTCGGTCGCTAGAATTCAGGATAATCTCACGGTTTTCTGGAAAGGATATATTGTCGTATGGATTGTCATTCACTAAACAATCTAAAGCAGAATCAAAATTAAACGGGTCCAGACCTGATTCAGAAAGATAATAACTGCCAGGCGCGACGAGTTGTACATCAGTCGATAAAATTGCATCATCGGTGATTTGTGAAGCAATGTCTCCACTGTCGGGTGATTTACCAATCTGCAGTGTGACTGAATCAGTAAACCCTACCCACTTTTTCTTGAGTTCAATAGACGCTAATTCGGTATTGTAAAAAGTGCAGATAGCTTTATCACCTGGATTTTGTAATTCAATTTTTCCTTCGAGAGGATAGGAAACATCTACTTCTTGAGAATTAATGAAACACTTCAATTCAGTCGAATAGTTTACAAGACTCGGATCTGATTCTGATAGATAATAGTTTCCCTGTTCGACAAATATATCTCCGGTCGTAAATGTTCCAACGTCTATCATTTGTGATGCGGTCTCTGTGCCTCCGACCGTAGTGCCGATATGCAGCGTCACTGTTCCAGGAGTACCGATCCATTCTTTAATGAGTTCGATTGATGCCATTTCAGTATTTACAATCGTACAAGTCGGCTCCGGACTATCGGAAAGAACGATGCAAGGTTCTGAAGCAGTGTAACCTGTAGGAATGGTTGTTTCAGTAATCGTGTAGGTAATCGGTTCCTGGACATTCTCAGAATTTATATAGTATCGTGGTAAATCGCTGAAGGTTCCTGATAAAGCTGGGGTTGTGATTGTCAAGATATTGTCAGGGATTGTCAAATTCTTATCATTGGTTAGGGTGAAAGCTGAGGCGGTGACTTCTGGAGTTATTCCGAGCCATTCTTTGGTGACAGATATATCAACGTTTTGAGTGTTCGTAATCGCGCACGAACCATTTTCCACCGTACAGGTCAACGAATCAGCGGTATATCCTTCGATCGGAGTCTCGGTTACACTGTAGATATACAAGTTACCATCTGCGTCCGCATTCGGCAGCCCTGACCAAGTTAAAACCCAAGGATCAGATTCCTTGAAACAGAAGTCCGGATCTGTCATGCAGGTTTCATCTGTATCGGGATCTCCGTTAAACGTTACAGGGGTGCCAATTTCTTCGTCGATTTCAGGGATCTCATCAACTTTACGATGGAGCTGGAAAGTTGCACTTTTTCCCGGACCTCCTTCCCAAATTTTAGCGGTTGTGAAATCGGATGTTTTCGTGTTGGTGATGGTCAAGCCAGAAACGCTTGATAAAAAGCCGGCAACGGGGACTTCTTCCACGTAATAAATATAAAGTTTCCCAGTGGGGTCTTTCTCCGGAAGCAGGTTCCAATCGACCACCCAATTTTCACGCTCACAGCCAAGAGTTCCGTCAGGAACGCACGGTTTTTCGATTGTCCCATCCGCTTGCCCATCTAAGAGAATGATTGCTGAGAAATCCGGATCTGTGATCATTTCATTTTCGGAATTATTGACTCCACGCTTTAATTCGATTGAAATTTGAGGCGGGACCTCGGTTTCAGACATACCCAGCCAGACCTTATTCGCCTGAACCGATCTCAATGCTATATTTTGGAGGGAACAATTGAAATTTCCGAACTGGTCTGGCTCAGAATCACATTCGTTTATTCCGAGCGCATATCCAGCAGGCGGACCTTTCAGCAACTCAGTGCCGCTTTGGTAAAACTCGACCAGAGAATAGGTAATGGGCTGATTTTCAACTGTACTGGCTGGCAGATTTGGGAAGGTCGCCTCCCATGCGGTCAATTCACAGCCGCCCGGCGATGCTGGACAGGCTGACGGATCGTCGCTTACTCCGTCAAGCAGCACATCGCTTTGTGCGACATATTCAGGTGCGTTATCTCCAATTTTCTGATAAAGCCTGAAATAGACTGGCGGCTTGGCTGCTGAACCTCCCAGCCAGACTTTTTTGCCGATGACGTTTACCAATTGAGTGTTCAACAATGAGCATTTGATCTCATTCGTCTCAGGATGCTCTGTGCAGCCATAGCCGGCGGCGCTTTGGTAACCGGGAACTCCCTCAACGAAATTATTTCCGGTATCGAGCTGCCCTTCTTTGACCGAGTAAGTATATTTCACTCCATTGATATCAGTCTGGGGTGCGTTTTGCCAGGATGTAGCCCATGGAGAACTCTCGCATGGACTGGTGGCGTTATCCGGGCAGTCAGCAGTGCCGTCCAAACGAATGGGGTCAGCATAAGCGGTTCCAGAACCGGCTAATTGCTGATAAAGCTGGACGTAATAATCAGCAGCTGGAGCGCCTGCCCAAGTTTTAACGAAGGAGATGGTTGACCAAGTCGGGCTGGCATAAGTGTTATTTGCGATGGCATCGCTGTACCCGTATTCAACTCCGTTAATGATTGCAGATGCTGCCGGAAGAGGACTGCCTTCTGGAAGACTGAAAGAGAGCGTAAAATTCGTTGGAACGATTGATTCTGTAAAGAAATATTGATAAGGGGCGCCGAAATTGTCCGTTTCAGGAAGATTGCTCCAGGAATACACAACTCGCTTAAGTGCGGGTATTGGTTCAATTTTTGTCGGCGGGCGATTCACTAATTTTTCAAGAGCGCCAGTTTCTGTCTTTCGATAAAGCTCCATTGTTACTTGAACGTGGTCGTCGTGCGATCCATTAACCCATTGTTTGGTAGCAATGGCTGAAGCATTCTCAAGCACGATAAAGGTATTGGTAACAGTTAAATCCGTTTCTGCTTTGCGATATCCAGCCGGTGTCGAGCTGATCCAGTTTCCGGCTGAATCCTGTTCGACTTCGTGGATTGAGAAGGTGTAAGGGTTTCCAGAACCATCGGTTGTTTCAACTTTAGGCCAGCTGATATTAACTGTAATTTCTTGCTGTGGAATATCGGCTGAAGTTGTGATCGGCTGAGGTGTCAAACCTGGAACCGGTTCGGTGATCCCTCCGACCGTTCTCATCAATTGAATTTGGACATCCGGCTTGGGGACCGGACCATTCTGCCAAATAAGTTTCCCATGTATCTGACTGATTTCCTGATTGGTAATATCTACTCTAATGTTGCCGGTTTGGGTCTCAACAGAAGATGTGTGAGCGGTGCGATAGCCTGGAACGCCTGAGGTAAAGGAATTTTCACTTAAATTAAGGATGCCTTCAACAATCCTGTATTCATATGGATTTCCAGCTGGGTCTGTCGCGTCAACGTTATACCAGGTTGCGGTGCACGGGATATTGCTCGTTGGCGTGACCTGTTTGGGTTCCTGATGGTTTGTGAAAGCTCCATCTGTTTTGATTTTCCGCTGGAGCTGCATGGCAAATCCAAATCCGTCAGCGAAAACAGGCTGACTGACGCCATGCCAGAATTTTTCCCCTCTGATTGAATAAGTCGGTGAAACATACTGGTTCGTCAGCGAGCAGGTGATCAATGGATCAATCTCATCCTGCACGCAAGTTACTTCCTTTTGAGTGTAATTCGCTGGGAGTTCTTCCTGAAATCCTGTGAAGGGATCATAAGTCCCCTCCAAAATTGTGAATGTGTAAGGCATTCCTGAAAGGCTAGTCAATTCAATATTCTGCCAGACAGGGTTCGCAGGAGGAGCAGCTTCCTGCCATTCGATAACGGACGCATTCGAAACAGCAGAAAAAACAGAATCAGTTTCAAGTTTTCGATTCAATTGAAACCAGACCGCGGGTTTTTCGTCCGGGCCGCCTTCCCAAATTTTTGCGGCATTGATTGAGACAAGCGGAATTTGGTAAGTGTTTTTAACGGTCAGCCGTTGCGTTTCGGGCATTTGAACCGACCCATATCCTAACCCTCGAAACAAAATGATGGCTAAGTCATCTTGCTTCGAGAGTGGATTTATTCAAATTGGGTCAATATTGCCCGAACCATGCGGCATGATAAATAATTTTGGCTTTGAGAATCGTAAGATTCACAAGTGACCCCTCGAAACAAAATGATGGCTAAGTCATCTTGCTTCGAGAGAGGATTTATTCAAATTGAGTCAATATTGCCCGAACCATGCGGCGAGATAAATATTTTTGGCTTTGAGAATCGTAAGATTCACAAGTGACCAAAGTGACCCAGTCTTCTTTCTCAGACTGCATCATTTTCTCAACATTTTCAGTGTGTATCCGTTCGTTTTCTCGAACCTCATATGTATAAGTTCTCCTAAGGGATTCAATCTGAATTAGATCCCCATAACGCAAGTTTTTTATGCCTGCAAAAGGTCCGGGCTGATTATATGCATCCCATACATGGGCGGTTAAAACCGTGTTGCCCTTCCACGTCGGCCAAGCTGAACCGGCTAGCCAACCGGCTTGATCCGTCAGCCATGTGACATCCCAGCCTTTTTCGGTTTCAGGAATTCCGATGATTGGAATCGAAAGGTTCAAAGAAGGGATGCTTAAAACCAGCTCAGTGGATTGATACAACTTTGCTAGCGGTTGCGCTGGAAGATCAGTGATACGGCCAATTGGGAATCCTGTTTCTGGCATAATTTTTCCGTCATCAATTGAAATTGGCGGGTCATTAATCTCAGGATCTGGGTCTCCAATTTCCTCATTAGTGAAAACACATAATGCAATCCCTGCGAAAGGCTCGTCGTTTGGATAAATTTCGACCTGATTTCTTACCAGATCTATTTTGAAGGTTGTTGGTTTGTCTGGAATTATTTCGGTGCACAGCAGCCCTTGCAGCTTCCAGCTAGTGGGCAGAACTTCAGTCAAAAGCCAACTGTTGGTGACTGGTGATAGCCCCATTTGGTCCGGATCGATCTGGGCAACATTCAATTCGCCATCCATCAGCATTTTGGCGTTCAAGGCTGTTATGGAGGTGACGAACTGGAATTTTTGCGGTGATCCTTGGGGAACAGTTGTTTTCTTGATCGCGACAGATCCGGGAACTGTGTTATGGAAAACACAGCTAACACTTTCTCCATTTTCCAGAACAATTCTCTCTGGATTTTGGGTTTTGCCTTCGACACTGCTTCGGCAAACTGCGTCAATGAGATACCAGCCATCAGCAGGATTTTCTGAAACGCTGTAAACTCCAGGTAACAGGACTTGTTGGTTGGCAGGAGCTCCATCAGTTAAGCTGAATGCTTCATATCCAATGCCAGTTGTGGCGAAGTTGAATGAAGGTGCGCCATTCTCATTCCCAGTTGCTGGCCAGGTGATCTTGTCAACAATGATTTTCCCTTGTGTCTCGATCGTGTTGGTGAAAGTGCAGCGCTGAGAAGTTCCAGGAAGAATGTCGATTTCTGCAGAAAATGCTTCGGGTTCAATGACAATCGGGGTGCAGCCAGTCTCGTTTCCATTGTTATCAATGATCGGATTGCAGCATTGAATCCCAGTCAGATTCCATCCTGCAGGCAGGTTGGCTTCTTGAATTATGTAGGACCCAGCTGGAAGTGCAGTGAAAACTTTGGCGCTGTCATGAATGTTGCCAGTTTCAGTCCCTTCTTTTCCGTCATCATCGAGCATGAAATTGATCGGAGTAAATGGAGCATTTGTCTCAACAGAAGAGACCGTGAATTCAAAAGGAAAATCAGCTTTAGGAACCGCAGATTTTTGAATCGTCAGACTTCCTTTTAATGTGTTGGTGAAGGTACAAGTAACGGCCTCGCCAGCTTCAAGTACGATGTTGTTTGCAGATTGCGTTTTTTCTGCAACTGAGCTGGTGCACACTGTAGAAGTCAAAGTCCAGCCATCTGGCGTGGTTTCAGAGACGGAATAGGTGCCTGGCGGAAGCGTCTGTGTGTTGGGTGTCCCTTGGTCGGCCAAGCTGAATCCGGAATATCCCTCACCGGTAGCGGTAAAAGTGAAACTTTGGGAGTCGCCCTCAGGGAGAGTGACCTTGTCGACGGTGATGGTGCCCTTCTTGGTGTTGGTGAAGGTACAAGTAACGGCCTCTCGCATTAGTCTGAGTAGTGCTCTTGTTATATATGCCCGTTGCATAAAATGACCAATCGCTCGGGGCGGTAAACAGTATCTGATCCTCCGTGACCGTCAAGCCGAAAGAACTTGAAGTTCCGAATCCACTGATAAATGTAAATTTATTATATTGCGGATTACCGATACCCTGAATCCCGTCAGCAGCTGAATTAAAAACAATCAATCGCTCAGCTATCGAAAGAGGGTCAACTGACCAGACAATGTAAACGTTACCTTTTTTCACGCAGATAATGGATTTTTCATTGCCCGAAGTTGTGATGCTTAATTTGTTATTGGGAGTGGTTCTGACCCATCCATCTCCTGCTACTTCCGGGGGATTGAAGATAACGGAAGGATCGGTATGCGCAGTTTCCGTATATCCGGCAACTTCATCCTCCACCACTGCCCATTTGTAGGCAGTAGCACTGCTGTAGGTCGTTCCGCTGTACAGGGCCTCGTCGGAAATATCAAACTCATACGACCAGTTAATTTCCGCCGTAAGTATTTTTGTTTCCACCAGTATCGCCGTTGAAACATTAAAGGTGTCCCCAAGGTATTTGTACAGCTTTACCGTGATGGAATCAGGCCGCACAGCGGTTGAATCGCCCGTCCATGTCTTAGTAAAGGGGATTAGGATAGTGCCTGGAACAACTGAGATGTCGTCACCGTTCAAGGTTGCGTTACCTTCGATATCGGCGGCGGCTGCGTTGGAAAAAGACCCCAAAAAGCACAGCAGGATGAGAGTAAAAATGGAAAATGTTCGAAATTGTGAGGAGGTTATCCGGCAAAAAACATTGGCGTTCTTTTCGGAAATAATATTCCATTTATGAAATGGTTGAACTGTTATTTGAGTCGCCATAATTAAATTCTCCAATCTTTTTTCGACAACTTTTCTGAGAGAATTGCTCAAATGCTTGATTAGCGTTTTTTTTCAATCTCAAAATGCTCTAAACAAGACTTCCTATTCGAAATTTCATCTGAAATCAAACTCTGATTCGATAAATTAATTGAACATTATATCATAACAAAACGGATTACGCAACCTAATTTCAGGAAATTCTTTAGTCAAAATACCCATCAGTCCTAATCTTCTGGTATAAATCAGTACAGTATCGTTTTCGCACCTGCCATTCTTCACTGAATTCGATAAGCATCGCCGTTACTAATCGCAAACAAGACTCCGCGTTTGGAAAAAAGCTTATTACCCGCGTTCTTCTTCAAATTTCACGGTTGAAACGTTCCAGCGCATTCGTTGTCCTTATCATTCGTCTGTGTTGAACTGGAAAGCTGAACACAGACAAGCCTTCTGAAAGATTGGTTTCCATCCAAGTCGATAAACGAGGTGCTGCTTTTCCATATTTTCTAATTACGCTTTGCAAATATTCTTCTGCCATTTCTCTTTCCGGCGGATTGAAAACAGCACGTATATCTGACGCCACCTCCTTTTTTAGGGCTTACCTGGGCACATAGGGACTTGCGCTTTGCTGCAGATGAAACTGACATCTCTGCCAGGGCACACCGACAAACACTGCGCGTCTGGCTGCTCCAAGCCTGCATGGTCATCGCTGATGACCAGTTCAGTCCCTTTCAGACCGCGCTCTTTCAAGCTTATCAGAAAGTCTTTCCAATGCGTTTCATGCTCGCTCAGTGAAACAGACACCCCTAATACTTGCCTTTCTCTCAAAGGACAGATACCGGTGGCTGTCAATATGACTGAATCACGCGCCTGACCAACTTCCCGGACTTTCTCATAGCGTGCATCAAGAAATAAATATCTGATCTCTCCCAGGTCCCTGTCTCGCCATTGTCGAAGAACTTCATCCAGTTGCTCTGTCGCCCCGCTGACCTGGGCTGCTGAAACTTCATATCCGCATAGCATCTCTGTTATAGCCTTCACCTTTCGTGTGGAAACACCCAGTATATACATCTCCGCCAGTGCTGTGTTCAGGGCTCTTTCACTGCGCATCCCTTTCTCCAGAGCTGTAGGATAGAAGTCGCTGTTACGTACCTGAGGAACATCAAATGTGGTTTCTCCTACATTTGTTTTGACCGTCTTGGGTTTGTAACCATTGGCATAGCCTGAACGATCTGGGCTGTGTTCATAAGGTTTAGCTTTGAGATGTTTGGCTCTCTCAACTTGCATCGCGTTATTGATGAGAATACTGACAAGTTCTGGAATCGTTTCAAGTCCATGTTTCGCCAGGTCTTTCATGAGGGAATATATGTTTTTGTGAGACATTGGTATCTCCTTTTAGTTGTGGTGAACTTAAGGGTACTTCTGACTCACTCTTTTGTTATGGTTCAGTAATTTACAGAAACAATGCTAAACCACTAGCTGCTGAAAAGGATATGGTTGGAGTCCAATATAACATTATAATCATCCCATAATCAAATCGAAGAGTAAAAAATATCTTCGATGGGAAAAATGAGTACCCAAAACGTTCCAACAGGAGACCTGCATGTCCAATACAGCTCATACCCCTCATATCAATTGCCAGCCTGAAGATTTTGCAAAAACCGTGCTGATGCCGGGAGATCCGCTGCGTTCCAAAATGATTGCAGAGACCTACCTTGAAAATGCTGTGCTGGTCAACAACGTGCGCGGTGTTCAGGGATATACTGGCATGTATAAAGGGAAGCGTGTTTCAGCGATGGGGTCGGGCATGGGAATGCCTTCGATCGGTATATACTCCTATGAACTCTTTAACTTTTTTGGTGTGGAATCGATCATTCGCGTCGGTTCGATCGGTTCAATCGCAGCGGATTTGAACCTGTATGACTTAGTCATCGCTGCCGGTGCCTGCACCAATTCAGCGTATTTTGATAATTATAGCATCTCAGGAAGTTTTGCGCCGATCGCTGATTTCGGCTTGACCCGCAGGGCAGTTGAGATCTGCGAGGACAGAAATATCCCATTCCGGGTTGGCAACATTTTGTCCTCTGATGTGTTTTATGGCGAAAAAGGCATTGCTGGAACGCTTGAATGGGGAAAGCTTGGGGTGCTTGGGGTTGAGATGGAAGCGGCTGCTTTGTACATGAACGCAGCGCGGGCAGGGAAAAAGGGGCTGGCAATTTGCGCAGTTTCCGACTCGCTGGTCACCGGTGCGACCTCAAGCTCGGCTGATCGGCAAAATGCATTTCATGAGATGATTCAAGTCGCTTTGGAAGTCGCGGAATGATGGGCGGATTCTGCGAAACAGGGATTCATTCTGGATAAATGCTTCGATCTTCTCAGTCAGCTTGACAAAGATTTTCAGACGGAGTCACGAACGATTATGTCGGCTGAGGCAGTTGGTCGCTTCGCTGGTTGAGCGGCTGTCCATATTTTTTTGAACGCTCCATATATTGGAGCAGCTTTTTGACGCGTGGCCGGTTATAGCGCTGCATAATGATCGGGACGATGTTGTTCAGCAACGCATATCCGACCATCAGCCATCCCACTTCAATCGTGTTCCAGAGGAAAAAGAGAAAGCCCGGGAAAATCATCAGAATATGACAGAATTCTGATCGGCAGCTCTCGAGAATCCAGGTGCGCACATTTTCGATTGAGAACTCATCGATATGCTGAATTTCATAAGCATCCTGATAAAACGCAGCGCCGGATGGGAAATGGTCTTTCCAGCTGCGGATTTTGAAAACTTTTTCATAAACAAGCCCGTTCTTTTCCCATTTTCGGGTTTTGAAGAGCAAACTTTCAGGATTAAACAGGTTAACTGGAATGCGCGATGACCAATAACCGATGGATAGATGGAAGATCACCCACATCACAATATCAAGGAAAAATGTCTGAATCCCGGTCAGAAAAATTTTACGCATATTGAAATTCCCATGATTCGTTTCCGGGTAATTCACCGGTCAGCGAATTCTCTGAAAAATTATTCGAGCAAGACAAAGTATAATACGAAAAAATTGAATCAGCCAAACAGCGGCAGTTCGATTTTGAATTGTTTGAAATTAGAGGACGGAAAGATATATGAAAACGCTCTTCAGTCACGTCGATATCCTAATAAATGATCCGAAAAATTCTGTGATCCAAAACGGGTACCTTGGAGTGGATGACGATAAAATCTGTTATATCGGTAGGGAAAAACCCGCTGATCCATATGATTTCACCAAGACATTGGATAATTGTCTGATTGTGCCGGGCTTTTACAACCTGCACACGCATACCCCGATGTCCATTCTGCGCGGGCTTGGCAGCCATCTGCCGCTGGATCAATGGCTGGAACAGGTTATTTTCCCGATTGAAGCCGTCATGGAACAGCCGGATTACAGCGTTGGATCGCGGCTGGCAATGATGGAGATGCTGGCGGGCGGAGTGGTCGGCTTTTCGGACATGTATCATCATCCAGAATATTATGTCGGGGATGTCCTGCGCAGCGGTATGAAAGCCAATCTCTGTGAGCCGATCATGTTTATCAATGGCGATATGCTGAAAAAACATGCGGAAAAAATTGCGCATAGCGTTGGTTTTTTCCAGACCTATCATGGCGAATCGAACGGCAGGCTACGGATCGATTTTGCAATTCACGCTGAATACACTTCCACGGAAGAAACTGTGCGCGGTTATGGTCAGAAATGCCTTGAACATGGTGCGCGCATGCATCTGCATATGTCGGAAACCCGCAAGGAACATGACGCTTGCAAAGCCCGGTATGGCGTGACGCCGGCTGCTTGGTTTGATCGGCTGGGTGTCTTTGAGAATCCGACGAACGCTGCCCATTGCGTGATGGTTGAAGAAAACGACATGAAAATCATGCATGAAAAAGGCGTGACAGCAGTTCATAACCCTTCGAGCAATTTGAAACTGGGCAGCGGGATCATGCCGATCCGCTCGATGATGGATCATGGGGTTCGCGTGACAATCGGGACGGACTCTTCAGCCAGCAACAACAATCAGAACCTGCTGGAAGAAATGCACCTGACCGCGCTGATTCATTGCGGTGTGCAGCGAGATCCGACAGTCCTGTCACCGGTCGAGGTCATCCGTTTTGCTACAAGGGACGGCGCTGCGGCGCAGGGCAGGGAAAACTGCGGCAGTCTGGCAGTCGGAAATCAAGCGGATTTTGCCGTGATCGACCTAGATAAACCGCATCTTCAGCCGATTTTGGACTATCCATCCTTAATCACTTATTCCGCTCAGGCATCTGACGTGGCGATGACAGTTGTGGACGGGAAAATCTTGTACGATCACGGGGAATTTCTCACGATTGATGCCGACCGGGTCAGGCACGACCTGAAAGCCTGTTTGAAACGGCGATTTTAAATCGCTGAAAAGACCAGATAAGAGAAAGCAGCGCGGGGTTTGCGCTGCTTTTTTGATCTCAGAAATTGGATTGTCTCAAAAAAGCAGAAGTTTTTTTATGCTTTCGTTTTGAGATGAGTAGAATGTCAATAATGAAAAAGACAATGCCGGTCAAAATAATGTAAACAATGCTCATCAACGGCGTGATTTGGTGCCCGCCGATTGTGTAAGTTACGCCGAGAAATGTTTCCATATCCGCGCGGAGCTGCGGTGTTGGCGCACCGGAAAAAACATCCTGAAGCGGTTTTTCCATCATGATCTGCCGCGCTAATGAGGCAACGTGCGAGACCGGGAAAAGACGGATCAGATGCTGAACACCGCTCGGCAGCTGCCCGATTGGGATATAAATTCCGGTCAGAAATCCGATCAGTGTGCCGATGATCGAACTGAATGCGGAAAAAGTGGAACTGGTTTTTATGAAGGTTACCAGCAGTTGAATGATCGGGACGCTCATGAACGAGCTCAGAAAAATCAAACCGACCATCTTCAACATGGCAGCAGGGCTTAACAGCTCACCGCCTTTGAGGACGATAAATCCCTCTGCGATGAGGAGCGTGACCAGCGCCATAATGATGCTGATGATGAACCCGCTCAGAATATAACCGGTTGCAATATGGCTGCGTTTCACCGGCGCAGACAGGAAGTCTTTTTCGATTTTGAATGATTTATCATCGATCAGCGTTCCGTATGCGCCCAAGGTGGTGGTGAATCCGGATACAGCGATCAGTCCTGCCATGATCCAGGCGGACATCATTTTGGCAGCTGCTTCCTGATCCGGGAAGTCACCGGTCCAGGCATCTCCAAGAAACAGCAGGTAAAGTCCAATGATGATTAAGACGGCGAGCATCGAAAAAAAGACAGCCATTTTATCGCGGAAGAATAACAGGATGTTACGTTTGGTTAATGCGATCATTCTCGGATTTCCTTTCCAGTGATGCCGATAAACGCGTCATCCATCGTTCCGTTGATCACTTCAAATCCTTCGAGCAAGTCGCGGCAGCTTTCGATGATCGGCAGCGCGTCCATTGTTGAAGCAATTTTAACGACCGCCTGATCTGCGACTGGCTTGTATTGGATTTGCCGGCTGCTTAAAAATTCAAGTCCGGCAGCCTGATCTTTGAATGACATTTTCAAAAGATCGCCTGCATATCGTTCTTTTAGGTCAAAGGGAGTTCCCTGAGCCGCAATTTTCCCCTCATCGATAACCACAACATAATCTGCATCGGAGGCTTCCTCCATGTAATGCGTGGTTAAAAAGATGGTCATCTCGTTTTCTTGCTGGAGTTTGCGGATGATTTCCCAAAGGTTTTTGCGGGTTTGCGGATCGAGCCCAGTTGTAGGTTCGTCAAGAAACAGGATTTCAGGGGTGTTGATCAGCGCTCTGGCAATGTCTGAACGGCGGCGCTGTCCGCCGGATAATTTTCCATAAGGCCGATCCATAAATTCGAGTACACCGGCATTCTGCGCCGCCAGCAGAATCGATGCATTTCGATCCTGATTGGTGAACGGATACAGCCCTGCGCGCATTTTCAAGTTTTCTTCCACCGTCAGCAGCCGATCGAGCAGGTTGTCCTGATAGACGGTACCGATCGAAGAGCGGATTTGATTGTCTTGTTTGCCTAATTCGAAACCGTTGACCAGGACGGAACCGCTGTCCGGTTGAAGATAGGTGGTGATGATGTCAATCGTGGTTGATTTTCCTGCACCGTTAGGACCTAAAAAAGCGAAAAGCGTCCCTTTTTCAACATAAAAACTGATGTCCTGAACCGCTTTGACATTTCCATACGACTTAATCAGACCATTGACTTCGATAATTTTGTTCATAAGCCTCTCAGCGGCTCAGTTCGTTTGGTAAACCGACCGCAAAACCGGTTCAATTATAGGATGGATAGAGTCAAAATTATGACAACGAAGCTAGATTTTACCTATTCTTTACGGATGACCGAGTAGATTTCCCAGCCTGCATCCCTGTCAGCGTCCTTGTATAGAAACTGTGAAAAAAGTATACTTGTAGCCACCATGAACCTGAATCCAAACCCTACTGTAGAATTGCTGGAGTCGCCCAATTGGAGCGACTATGAATTGATCGACAGCGGCGCCGGACGCAAGTTAGAGCGTTTCGGGATGAATAAGCTGATTCGCCCGGAGGCTGAAGCCGTTTGGCAGCCGCAGCTGCCGGAGCGCGAATGGCAGCAGGCTGCTGCGGAATTTGTCCCGTCAGCGGAGGAGAACGGCGGGCATTGGGTTGCCCGGCGGGAGAAAGTTAATCCCTGGCAGATCCGGTATCAGCAGTTGAATTTTCAGCTGATGCTTTCGAATTCTAAACAGGTCGGCATCTTTCCCGAACAAGCATGTCAGTGGGATTGGGTCAGCGGATTAATCCAAAACGCCAAACGCGATTTTCGCGTTCTGAATTTGTTTGGCTATACCGGAGGAATTTCGATGGCTGCAGCGGCAGCCGGCGCACAGGTGACCCATCTGGATGCCTCGAAAAAGGCGGTTCAATGGGCAAAAGAGAATCAAGCGCTCTGTCAATTGCCATCAACCTCGATCCGCTGGATGCTGGATGACGGACTGAAGTTTGTTCAGCGCGAAGCCCGGCGCGGATCCCGCTATCAGGGAATTATTTTGGATCCGCCGAAGTTCGGCCGCGGTCCGAAGGGCGAGGTCTGGGAGTTTTATCGGGATTTTCCGGAATTGATTCGCGCTTGCGAGAAAATTCTGGCAGATGACGCAGAATTCTTGCTGGTCACAGCCTATGCGATCAAAGCATCCTCGATCACGATCGGCAATGCAGTCCGCGATGCCCTCGCTGGCCGAGGCGGAAATGTGACACAAGGGGAAGTCTGCCTGAGAGAAAAGTCAGGCGGCAGGCTATTATCGATGGCGATTTTCGGCCGTTGGCAGAGAGGATAAGAGAACATGAGCGATTCGAAATCTTTAGCAATTATCGGCGCTGGCATGATGGGCGGCGCGATCTTAAATGGAATTGTCCGGAATGGCGTACTGCTGCCGGATCATATTACCGTTTTTGACACGGACAGCAAGAAACTGGAGCACTTTCAGACTGAATTGAAAGTGAAAACCGCAGCCAGCAGCGCCGCTGCAGTTCAAGGCGCGGACGCCGTGCTGATTGCTGTAAAACCGCAGTATCTAGCAGGTGTCCTAACTGAATTAAATGGAAAAATAGACAAAAATGCCTTGCTGATTTCAATCGTCGCCGGTATTCCGATTAAAAAATTTCAAGATGAATTAGCTCACCAAAAAATTGTGCGGGTCATGCCGAACACTCCAGCGCAAATAGGCGCTGGCGTTTCAGGTTGGGTCGCCTCAAAAGAAATCACCGCAGCGGATCGGGAGCTGGCGACCGCGATTCTTTCTGGCATTGGGCAAGCATTCGAAATGGAAAATGAAACCCAGCTGGATCGGCTGACCACCGTTTCCGGTTCCGGACCGGCATATATTTATCTCTTTATCGAAGCGATGATCGATACTGCGGTTCACATGGGGCTGCAGCGTCCGCTGGCAGAGCAGCTCGTGATCCAGACTTTCCGCGGGTCGGTCGATTATCTCGAGTCCCGGCACACACATCCAGCCGTCCTGCGCAACGAAGTTACCTCCCCGGGAGGAACGACCGCGGAAGCGATTTTTGAGCTGGAAAGACTCGGGTTTCGGGATGCGATCGCATCGGCGATGTGGGCAAATTATTATCGGATCGTCGAATTGTCCGAGGGAAAGCCGCGCGAGCGCAGCGGAAGGTAGCGGTTGAAAGTTTTTCTGGAATCAATCGGCTGCCGCTTAAATCAGGCTGAAATTGAGCAATTTGCGGCAAAATTCCGAAAATTAGGATACGAAATTGTAGAGGATGCTGATCAGGCAGATCTGGCTGTGATCAACACTTGCTCTGTAACCGCTGCGGCTGCCTCAGATTCGCGCGGGAAAATTCGTCTTGCCGGCCGGTCAGGCAGGGCGCGCGTGCTGGTGACCGGCTGCTGGTCAGAAATGGCGCAGGCAGAAGCGCTGGCGCTGCCGGGCGTGATCCAGATTGTTCGCAATCAAGAAAAAGACCGACTGCCTGAGCTTTCAGTAGAGCAGGATCCTCCAGTAATTGACATAAGAACACTCAAGCGCGAGCAGCTTCCCGGGTCTCATTACCGGACACGGGCTTTCATTAAAGTGCAGGACGGATGCAACAACCATTGCACTTATTGTCTGACCCGGCTGGCGCGGGGGCGAGCACGCAGTGTGCCTTTTGACAGACTGATGGCTGATATCAGCGCGGCGCGCACAAGCGGCGGTAATGAAATCGTGCTGACAGGCGTTAACCTTGGCTCATGGGGATATGAGTTTGATCCTGCTGAGTCGCTGACGATGCTGATCGAGCGGATTTTACGGGAAACTGACTTACCGCGCATTCGGCTTTCCTCGCTTGAAACTTTCAACTTAGGGGATGACTTTGTGCGTCTTTGGGAAAATCCGCGTCTCTGTCCTCATCTCCATCTGCCGCTGCAGTCAGGTTCTGAAAGGATCCTGAAACGGATGGCGCGCAGAACGCTGCTGCCGGAGCTTGCTGATCTGATGGGAAAGCTGCGCAAAATCAATCCAGATTTTCAATTTACAACCGATGTGATTGTTGGCTTTCCCGGCGAAACACAGGCTGATTTTGAGCAAACGCTTGAATTTGTTCGGACTGCGGGGTTCAACAGCGGACATGTCTTCACTTTTTCGGAAAGACCTGGAACAGCTGCAGTGAAGCTGGATGGAAAAATTGAAAAATCGGTGAAGAAAGAGCGGTCAAAAGTTCTGCGCGATCAGTTCGAAGCGCAGCGCATGGATTTCTGCCGGGGTATGGTCGGAAAAACAGTTCAGGTTCTCTGGGAATCGGCTGAAAAACTGCCGAACGCTGCCTGGAAGATGAGCGGATTGAGCGAGAACTACCTAAGCGTGGAGACGATCGCAGCAAAAAACCTGCAGAATCAGATTTCGCGCGTCAAATTGACTGAACTTAAAGCGAAAAAGCTGCACGGGGTGCTTGACTAAAAAACGACCCTTTCAGCATCCGGGTGTTCCCCTGACCAGCCCGTCCGCGGCATGCTGAGCAGGCGATCCATATCAGCTTCCGAAATCGAAAAATCGAAACCATCCAGATTCTGGCGCATGCGATCCGGATGCGATGACTTTGGTAATGGCAGCACGTCTTGCTGCAGAGCAAAACGAATGCAGAGCTGAGAGACGGATTTGCCATAATTTGCCGCGATTTCGATCAGGATCGGATTACCAAGCAGACTCGCCCGTCCCAGCGGACTCCACGCTTCGACTTGAATGCCTTCCTTTTGGCAAAACGCTACGGTTTCGCTTTGGGTGTACCCCGGATGAAATTCAATCTGATTTACAGCAGGTCTCACCCGCGCATCTGTCAGCAGAACTTCTAAATGAGACTGCAAGAAATTGCTGACACCGATCGCCCTAACTTTATTTTCGGCGTAAAGCAATTCGAGCGCTTGCCAGGTTTCCTTCATCAGGGTCTGCCAGGGATCGGTCAGGTTGGCACGCGGCCAGTGGATCAGATACAAATCCAGATAATCTGTTTGCAGCTTTTCCAAACTTTCATTCAGTGCAGCAAGTGTGTTTTCATACCCCATTTGCGTTTTCCAGACCTTGGAAGTCAAAAAGAAATCCTCGCGGTTTAATCCTGAATGCCTGATTGCGTTCGCGATGAAAGGCTCATTGTCATAGAAAGAGGCTGTATCAAACAGGCGGTATCCCTGCTCAATGGCTGCGCTGATGATTGATTCATCTGCCATGGAAGTCGTTTTGTAAGTGCCGAAACCGATCTTCGGGATCGGAAGTCCGTTATTTAAAATGAAATGACCGATCGATGGGACTGTCATTAATCCTCCTTA
>DHPK01000035.1:22645-40001 GCA_002407845.1 Leptolinea sp. UBA5366
CTGCTCTTGAGCTCTTCTGTCTTGTCAGGCTGCTTTTCAATTTATAAATACTGACTTCCAAAACAGCTTTGAACGTTGCGGGAATTTCCCGGATGTGCCACCAGACAACGTCATCAATGCGATGTTTTTCATGGTCTGCAGCAATCCCCCATGCGCTCATTCCAAGACAGCGGGCTGTCAAGATCACACGCGGCAGGTGAAACTTCTGGGTGACCAGCAGTGCTTCGCTGATATTGAAGCGTTCCAATGCGTTTCGGCATGAATTGATCGATCGTTGCCCGTCCGGGTCTGTCAGGATGTCAGCAGCCGGAACACCGAGTGAATTGGCGGTCAGCCTCATTGCTTCCGGCTCGTTGTAGTACTGGTCGCGGTTATCCCCCGTCATGAAAATCTTGCTGATTTTTCCGGTCTGATAAAGCAGCACGGCAGTTTGAATGCGTTCCAACAGAACCTTGCTGGGAATACCGGTCTTCTCAAGTCCCGCGCCAAAGACGATCCCATATTCCACGGGTTGCAGCTCTTTAATCGGACGGATGAGGTGACGCGCCCAGATCACAACTGCCAGCCGCGTGCCCAGCAGCAGGATTATCAGGAAGAGTGCGATGATGTTTATTAAGCTCACTTGTCAATTATCCGATCCCTTTGGCAGCCCATGCAATTCCGAATATAATCATTTAGGAAATGTGAGGGATTTATGAAGATAAAAACTAAATTTGTTCCAGCTACAGATATTATACAGGCAGAACTGCCGGACGGACGTCTGATCGATGGACCGCGCGGCGGGACGGTTGAGACGTTTCTGCAGCCCTTGATCCAGGAACTAAAATATCCGCTGGTCGCGTCAATCGTCAACAAAGAGCTGCGCGAACTCAGCTTCCCCTTGACCAGTAATTCGAATATCGCACCGGTGACAACCGCTGATTCTGATGGAAAAAACATCTACCGGCGGTCGCTGGTGTATCTGCTCTCTGCTACTTTTGAAAGGCTGTTGCCGGATCATGAGCTGATGGTTGACCATTCAATCCAGTCAGGCGGCTTATTCTGCCAGATTAAGGGTCCAGAAATAGAGAATTCAGCTGCCGTTTATCAATCGATTGAAAAAGAAATGCGCCGTGTGATTGATCTGAATCTGCCGATCATCCGCGAATCGCTTTCATTGGATGAAGCCCGGGAGGTTTTTGCCGGAAAACATCAGCAGGAAAAAGTCGATCTGCTAAGGTATCGGAAAAAGGACTATCTCACGACTTATCGCCTTGGCGATTTCATCGATTACCACTATGGATACATGGTCCCGTCAACCGGCTATCTGAAAATATTTGCGATTGAGCCAGCGAAGAAGCCTAATGAATTTTTCCTGCGGTATCCGAGCGACGGGGTTTCAAATAAGATTTTAAAGCTGTCTGAATCGCCCAAGATGATGTCTGAATTCAGCCGGTACGGCAGCTGGCTGCAGCGATTGGGTATCGGCTCGATCGCATCCCTGAATCAAGCGATTGAACAGGATCGGATTCAGGAAGTGATCTTGGTCAGTGAAGCGCTGCATAATCAGAAGTTTTTTCAGGTTGCCCGGGATATTTCAGAGCGAAAAAGCAAAGTTCGCGTCGTCCTGATCGCTGGGCCGTCATCTTCCGGAAAGACAACTTTTTCGAAACGGCTGTCAATTGAGTTGCTGTCGCTAGGAATTTCGCCTGTTCCGATCGAGATGGACGACTTTTTTGTTGACCGGGTGCTGAGTCCGCGCGCTCCGGATGGCAGCTACGATTTCGAATCGGTCGAGAATTTAAACCTCGCTTTGATGGATGACTCCATCCATCGGCTGATCGCGGGTGAGGAAGTTCAGCTGCCCCGTTATGATTTCATTGATGGCAAGAGCAAACCCGGCAAGATTATGCGAATCCAATCGGATCAAATCATCATTCTCGAAGGGATTCACGGGATGAATCCGAAATTGCTGCAAGGGATTGACGCTGACAATAAATTCAAAATTTATGCTTCACCGCTGACTCAGGTGAACGTGGATCGCTACAACCGCGTTTCAACGGTCGACACCCGGCTGCTGCGGCGGGTGGTGCGCGATTATCGCGATCGCGGTTACAGCGCGCAGGACACGATCGGGCGCTGGGGATCCGTGCGCCGCGGAGAAGAAAAGTTCATTATCCCTTATCAAACGCTGGCAGATGAATACTGCAACACGTCGCTAGTCTATGAACTGTCGGCGCTGAAGCCGCTGGCAGAAACCGCGCTGCGGCAAGTGCAGTGGGGATCCGGCGAATATATTGAAGCCAAGCGCCTGCTGTCGTTTTTGGATTGGGTGCTGCCGCTGCCCGATGGTTTGGTTCCGCCCAATTCGATTTTGGCAGAATTTACCGGCGGGTCAAACTTGAAAGATTTTACCGTCTGGAAAAATAATTAGCCAAGTACAAATAAAAATGCCGCGAAATACCGCGGCATTATTTTGTTAAAGATGTTTGCTCTGCCCCAGCTGCTCTTAAAGCGTTGCTTCATTGCGTCATCCGAAAGACAAAATGGTCTCAGAAGGAGGGATCAGCAAGCGAAACTCACGAAAGTTTATCCTTTGGGCTGCGTGGCAATGTCCATGAAAGCTTTGGCATTCGCTTCAATTTGGGCAAAATTTCCTTCGGCAATCAATTTTTTGCTGGCAAGGAAGCTACCGATTCCGAAGCCGTAAATGCCGACATCAAGAAAGCTTTTCAAATTTTCGAGCGAAATTCCGCCGGTTCCAACCAGTTTGACATGGCTGAGCGGTGAGAGAATCTCTTTGACGTACTGTGTGCCTAAATAGCTGCAGGGGAAGAGTTTCACCAGGTCTGCGCCGACGTTGAGCGCGGTCATAATTTCAGACGGCGTCATCGCGCCGGGAATTGAGACCATGCCGAGTTCCTTGGTTTTTCGGATTACATCGGTGTCCGTGTTGGGGGAAATAATGAATTTTGCTCCTGCCTGATGAGCAGCCAGAACTTGTTTGACCGATAAGACTGTCCCTGCACCGAATTCCATTTCGGGAAAGCGCTGAATGAGCATTGCGATTGTTTCTGCCGTTTTTTCTTCGCAATCCGGGTCTGCCTGGTCGAAAGTCACTTCAAGGAACGACACGCCGCCTCGGTAAAGAGCTTTGGACAGGTTTAAAATGTCCTCGCCATAAATTTTGCGGCAGATTGAAATGATTTTCTTTTGTTCGATTTTGCTGACAATTTGATCCATTTTGATCCTTCCTATTTGTTCAATATGTTCTATTTTGAAATCATGTTCCATATGGTGGAACTTTAGTGTTTATAAGTGCTGAAACGCTGCAATTATTTTATTTTGAATATCCCATTTTTCGAGAAAGTTTTTCACTCGCCTCAAGCATCTTAGGCAGGATGACATCAATTTTATAAGACTTAAAGAGGTCAATTTTTGAAATGCTCATTGCAGCAATTGCTTTGCGGGTATAGTCATAAATCGGAACTGCCAGACAATAATTATTCTCGACTTGTTCGCCGTTATCAACAGCGTACCCCTGGTTCCTTACCAGCGTGACTTCCCGCTGGAGCTCTTCAAAATTGGTGATTGTTTTGGGCGTAAATTTCACCAGATCAAGCGATTTTCCCAGACGATCGAACTCAGCCGGCGTTAACTTAGAAAGCAGAACTTTTCCAAGACCGGTGCAGTGCAGCGGCTCGCGTTTTCCGATCTGTGAATATAGGCGGAGGCTGTTCATCGTTTCAATCTTCTCTAAGTAGACAACTTCTTTTTTTTCTAAAACACCAAGATAGCAAATCGCGGAGAAAGTGGTTGCTAATTGCCGCATGATCGGAACAGCTTCGGTTTTCAATTCTATTTTATTCAGGTAAATGCTGCTGATCTCGACAAACTTATATCCGAGCTGATACAAATTTGATTGTTCATTTTTCAGGACATAGTGCCGTTCGGTGAGCGAATTTAAAATCCTGAACACAGTGCTTTTTGGCAGATTCGTTCGCCGAGAAAGCTCTGTGATGCTGAGTCCAACCTCTGAAGTTGAGAGTTGTTCAATGATTTCGAAAGCGCGGTCAATGACCTGAATTACAGGTGCTGTCATGGGTTCCTTCTTGCTGTGCCACGCTAAAAAACTGCATCGTGGAACACAATTCTATTTTATCACTTAAAAGATTCAATAATTTTGTCATATAGAAAGCGTGATATTTATCCTATTTCTTTTTATATTTCGGAATTTGAGACGTATGGACTAAAAAAAGTGACTTGACAGGGATCAATTCATGATATACTTTTTTGAAAATTGAAATCAAATTCCACATAGCAGAACAGATAACCTCAACAACAATCAAATAGTGAAATTTGTATTGCCCAAAAGATGATGAGAGAAAACGCTATTCAATATCTGCCAGATATCAGTAAAGGCAATATGCTATAATTTTAATTACGAAGTTAATAAAGGAGTAATCAATGAAAAATAAAAGTATTTTGTTGTCAGTTCTTGTCGTATTATCGCTCTTAATTTCAACTTTCTCAGTTGGTGCGATTGACCCGGGCGAAACGATCAAGATCGGGGTTGTGTGCCCCATTTCCGGTTCTGCAGCGATCGCCGGGAAATATATTATTAATGGCGTCAAATTGCTGGATGAAGAAATTAAAGCAGCCGGCGGCGTTGAGCGCGATGGCGTCTTCTATCCCGTTGAATTCATTTTTGAAGACAATGAAGCTAAAGAAGACATCACTGCCAACGCTTATCAGAAACTGATTTATCAAGATGACGTGCTTGCAATTCTCGGCCCAGACATGTCCAAAACAATTTTGGCTGCTGGACCAATCGCGCAGGCAGCAGGCGTGCCGAACGTCGGTACTTTCCCGACCAACACGGCTGTTACCGAAATCGGCGACTATATTTTCCGCGCATGCTTCATTGATCCTTTCCAGGGTCAGGCTGCGGCAACTTATGCATGGGAAGCCGGTTACAAGACTGCTGGCGTGCTCTTCAACAATGCTGACGCTTATAGTAAAGGTCTCTATGAGTTCTTTAAACTCACATTTGAAAGCTTAGGCGGGAAAGTCGTCGAAGCTCAGGCTTACAGCGGTTCAGATGTCAAGGACTATAACGTTCAGTTGACAAAAATCAACGCCGCTAACCCGGACTGCATTTTCATGCCGAATCTTCTGAGCGAAGTTGGCCTCCAGATTCAACAGGCGCGCTCAATCGGCATCACTGCCCCATTGATCGGCGGCGACAGCTGGGATACCCCGGAAGTCACCCAAATCGCTGGTCCAAAGAACATCGAAGGCTCCGTCTATGTTGCAGCATTCTCAGCAGAGAATCCGGATCCGATCGCTCAGGACTTTGTCAATCGCTTCAAGGAAGCATTCAATGGCGACCTGCCGAACTCAAATGCGACGCTTGCATATGAAGCTGGCAAGATGATCGTCGAAGGCATCGTAAATTCGGAAACGCTTGACCGTGCCGGCGTCCGGGATGCCATCGCCCAGATTAAAGACCTGCAGCTGCCGTCAGGCACACTGACTGTCGGTCCGGACCGCAACCCGATCAAGGGTGCGTCCGTCATGCGCTATGATGAAAACGGAATCTCAAGATTCTTAACCATTGTTAATCCGTAATTAATTCAAATGCAATAAAGATGTCTGCAGATAATGCTGCAGACATCTTAAAATTGAATGTTTGACCGATTGATTCGGTTCGGATATGGAGGTAACTCAGTGACAACCTTTTTGCAATTCTTAGTATATGGTGTCCAACTTGGAAGTGTTTATGCCCTACTTGCGCTGGGTTATTCCATGGTTTATGGCATTGTCAGAATGATCAACATGGCACATGGCGACTTTTTAATGATCGGCGCCCTGAGTGCGATTTTCATCGCGATGGGCTTTTCAGGCTTTATGGTAGATGGCAGATACCCTTTCTATATTGTCTTGGCGATCATATTAAGCGCAATGATCTTGACTGGTCTTCTGGGCGTGCTGGTTGAAAAAATTGCATATAAACCGCTCCGCGACCGCCCCCGCATGTCATCGCTGATCACAGCGGTCGGCGTATCCATGTTCTTGCAGAACTTCCCGCGGGCGCTGCCGTTCATCGGTCCGCAACCGCGGCCATTCCCGCAATTATTCCCGCTGATTCAATTCAGATTGGGCGGTGTGGTAGTAACTTCTACCCAGATCATCCTGATTGTTGTTTCAATCATCCTGATGATTTCTCTGGACGCGATCGTTCAGAAGACAAAATTCGGCGCACAAATCCGCGCGGTCAGTTTTGATAAAGACGCATCGCTGCTGATGGGGATTGATACAAACCGGGTAATTTCATATACCTTCCTGATTGGCGCAGTTCTGGCTGCCGCGAGCGGCATTTTCTACGCCAGCATCTATCCTCAGGTCGATGTCTACATGGGCTCCTGGCTCGGAACAAAATCCTTTATTGCAGCCGTGATTGGTGGTATCGGCAGTATCCGCGGCGCGATTTTGGGCGGATTCATTTTGGGGATCACCGAGATTCTGGCGACCTCCATCAATTCCAACCTTGGATATGGGATTGGGTTTGTCATTCTGATTGTCATTTTGCTGATCAAACCGGCTGGCATTCTCGGTAAAACAGAGATTGACAAGGTGTAGAGAGGAAATCATGAAAAATAAACTAAATAGCATTTTGCCGCCAGTTGTATTGGTCCTGATTTATTTTCTGATTCAACTCCTGCTGTCAAAGAAAATCCTGAATCCTTATCATATTCAAATCCTGATGTTTGCTTGCGTCAACATCATGCTGACAGTCAGTTTGAACATCGTGAACGGATTTACTGGTCAGTTCTGCATCGGTCATGCCGGGTTCATGTCGTTGGGCGCCTATGGATCAGCCATTATTACGACCATGCTGTTCGGCGGAATGAAGATGGATCCCAATCTTCGGATTCCGGTCTTTCTGCTGAGTCTGCTGGTCGGCGGGATCCTTGCTGCAATTGTCGGATTCTTAATCGGCTTGCCGACGTTGAAAATTAAGGGGGACTACCTCGCGATTGTGACACTGGCATTCGGCGAAATCGTGCGTTCAACGCTGCGTTTGATTGAACCGATTGGAGCGGCAAGAGGAATGATTGGAATTCCCAAAATAACAAACCTTGCCTGGATGTTTTTCTTCGTGATGATCACTCTGTATATCACGCGCAACTTTGTCTATTCACGTTACGGCAGAGCGAGCATCGCCATTCGGGATAATGAAATTGCCGCGGACGCGATGGGAATCAACACGACGCGTTACAAAGTCATCGCGTTTGTGTTCGCTGCCTTTATTGCTGGCGTTGCCGGCGGGCTGTACGCGCATTTGATGACCTTCATCCAGCCAGATTCGTTCAGTTTCGTTAAGTCAAATGAATTGTTGGTTTATTTGTACGCTGGCGGTTCCGGTTCAATTACTGGTTCTGTTTTAGGAGCGCTGGTTCTGACTATTATTCCTGAAGCCTTACGGTTCCTGGGTAATTTGACCAACTGGCGGATTGTAATTTATGCTGTGATTCTGGTTCTTATCATGCTGTACAAACCTTCTGGATTGTTCGGCGGAAAAGAGATTTCTTTCTTGAGGATCAATCGTGATTCTTTTCGGAAGCCATTCAATAAATTCAATGATCCAAAGCTTGCTGACAAGCAGAATTCTTAGAAGGGAAGAAAAAAATGGCAATTCTGGAAGTTAAGAATTTATCAATTGAATTTGGCGGCTTGAAAGCTGTTGAGGATTTCAACCTGAGTCTCGAAAAAGGAGAATTGATCGCGATCATTGGACCGAACGGCGCTGGAAAAACAACGATTTTCAATATGTTAACTGGAATTTATCCGCCCTCGAATGGCACCATTCATCTGGATGGCGAAAACCTGCTCGGCCGAAAACCTTTTCAGTTTGCACAAGCCGGCATTGCGCGCACTTTCCAAAATATTCGTCTCTTCTCCAACGCGTCTGTGATCGATAATGTGAAAATGGCGAACACCGCGGATTCGAATGAGAATTTCTTTGAATCGATTTTGCGAACGCCTGGGATGGTTGAAAAAGAGCGCCAGCTTGACGAGCATGCGCTGGAGCTGCTGTCGCTGTTCGGGTTGGAAGGACAGGCGGATACGATCGCAAAAAACCTTCCTTACGGCGCCCAGCGCCGTTTGGAGATCGTGCGAGCGTTGATGCTGAATCCGAAGGTGTTGCTGCTTGATGAACCAGTGGCAGGCATGATCACGACTGAGTTGGATGAAATGGCGCAGCTGGTTAAAGAACTTCGCGAGAAACATGGACAGACGATCATTCTGATTGAACACCACATGAATTTTGTCATGCCGATCGTTGACAGAATTATCGTCTTGAATTTTGGTAAAACGATTTCTGAAGGAACTCCTGCGGAAATTCAAAAAGATCCACGCGTGATTGAAGCGTATCTGGGCGGAGGTTTCCATGGCAATGCTTGAAGTAAAAGATCTGCAAGTCTCCTATGGGGCGATTGCTGCAGTCAGAGGAGTTTCCTTTGATCTAAACCAGGGCGAAATCATTGCGCTGATCGGTGCAAACGGAGCGGGCAAATCGACAATTCTGCGTACGATTTCAGGCTTGGTTAAATCCAAATCCGGGAGCATTCGTTTTGCCGACAAGGAATTAACCAAAACGCCTGCCCACAAAATCGTGGCACTGGGGATTGCGCATGTGCCGGAAGGAAGGCACGTTTTCAGCGGTTTGACCGTTCTGGAGAACCTGAAACTGGGTGCGACCCTGCAGAACGATGAGGCAAGGAAAGAAGAAAATCTCAAACGAGTCTTTTCGATGTTCCCGCGGCTGGAAGAACGCATCACGCAGAAAGCAGGGACGCTCTCCGGCGGTGAACAACAGATGCTCGCGTTGGGTCGGGCGATCATGACTGACGGAAAATTGATGCTGCTGGATGAACCCTCGATGGGGTTGGCTCCGATTATCGTTGAGGAGATTTTCGAAAACATCCTGCGAATTAATAAAAACGGAACCAGCATTTTACTGATCGAGCAAAATGCCAATTTGGCTCTGGCTGTTTCATCAAGGGCATACGTTCTTGAAAATGGCATCATTACGATTGAAGGCGATTCGAAAGAATTGCTGGTAGATGAACGAGTTAAAAATGCATATTTAGGAGCATAGAAAATGAGCAAAAACCTTGAATTATCTAATTTGGTGAGATCTTCCGGTGGATCGATTATTCGTAAAATGTTCAATGAGTCGCTGAAAATTACGGATAAAGTAAATTTCACTGTCGGCGAGCCCGATTTTATTACGCCTCAGCCGATCATTGATGCTGCCTGCAGAGGCTGGCAGGCTGGTTTGACCCACTACACACCAAATGCGGGCATCCTTGAATTGCGTCAGGAAATTGCCAAATATGAAACGAAACTGGATCCGGATCCCGAATCTCAGGTGATCATTACCGCCGGCGGGACTGAAGCGATTCAGCTCGCGTTGTTCACGCTGGTAAATCCGGGTGAAGAAGTGATCATGATCACACCGACCTGGCCAAATTATTTTGGACAGATCAGCATGTGCGGCGGGAAAGTAAAGACGGTCGAAGTTTCTGAAGAAAACGGCTTTATCGCAACACCTGAAGAGCTCAAACAGGCGATCACCAAGAATACGAAAGCGATCATCATTAACTCTCCTTCCAACCCGACCGGTGCAGTCGTCAATCCTGAAACAATCAAAGCGTATGCTGAGATTATTGCTAATGAGGACGTTTTTGTGATCACCGATGAAGTCTATAACCGCATCGTTTATGATGGAGAATCTTTCAGCAGTTTGACCGATTTTCCGGAACTGAAAAACAAAATCGTCTACATCAACAGTTTCTCGAAAATGTTCGCGATGACCGGCTGGCGGCTGGGATATGCAATCAGCACGCCGGAGATCGTTCAAAATATGATCAAAATGCATGAGAATGGCGCGTCCTGCCTGTCCGGACCAAGTCAGATGGGCGCTGCGGAAGCACTGCGCTCCTGCCAGGATGACATCGAACGCATGCGCTCGATCTATGAGAAGCGGCGGAATCTGATTTATGAAATGGTCAATGATATTGACGGAATTTCTTGCATCCGGCCGAAAGGCGCCTTCTATGCATTTGTAAATATCAAAGAAACCGGGATGTCCTCAGAGGAATTTTGCATGAGCCTGCTGAAAAAGGCCGGCGTTGTGGGCGTTCCCGGCTCAGGTTTTGGCTCGAATGGAGAAGGGTATGTGCGTTTCTCTTATGCAACTTCTGAGGAGAACATCATTGAAGGCTTCAAGCGCGTCCGGAAATTCATGGAAAGTCTGTAAAGGGGAATTCAAATGAGTAAAGTTGTCAGTTTTGGCGAGGTGATGCTGAGATTCAATCCCGAAGGGTATTTGCGGATTGTTCAAGCCGATCGATTTATGATTTCGTTCGCTGGAGCCGAGGCGAATGTTGCTGTTTCACTTGCAAATTATGGGATCAACGCAGCTTTTGTTTGCAAAGTCCCTGCCCATGAATTGGGAGATGCCTGTGTAAACGACCTGCGCAAATACGGTGTGGATACCTCGTTCATTCTGCGGGGTGGAGATCGGCTCGGAACTTATTATGTCGAAAAAGGCGCGTCCCAGCGTGGTTCCAAGGTTATTTACGACCGAGCTTATTCTTCGATCGCTATGGCAGAACCGAATGAGTTCGATTGGGATAAAATCTTTGAGGGTGCGGACTGGTTCCATTTTACCGGAATCACGCCTGCGCTGAGCGATAATATGGCGAAGGCGTGTGAGGACGCCTGCAAGGCTGCCAAAGCCCGCGGCATCAAGATCAGCTGTGACCTGAATTTTCGCAAGAAACTTTGGTCAAAGGAAAAGGCTGGAAAAGTGATGAGCGGACTGATGCAGTATGTCGATGTCTGCATCGCGAATGAGGAAGATGCTCATGATGTGTTTGGAATCCAGGCTCCCGAAACCGATGTGAAGCAAGGCATTCTATCCCCGGAAGGCTATAAATGGGTCGCTAAGAAATTAGCTGAGCATTTTAACTTTGAAGCCGTTGCAATTACCCTGCGCAGCAGCATTTCAGCAAATGATAATCTTTGGTCCGGCATGTATTATAAGAATAATGAGTTTTACTTCTCACGGGAATATTCGATTCACATTGTCGACCGGGTCGGCGGCGGAGATTCCTTTGGCGCAGGGCTGATTTATTCCGAACTGAAAGGCTCCGATCCCCAGACCGCGCTGGAATTTGCAGTTGGCGCATCTTGTCTGAAACAATCGATTGAATATGATTTCAATCAGGTCAAAGTGCAGGAAGTCGAAGCGTTGGTAGGCGGAGACGTCACTGGCAGAGTCCAGCGATAACGCAAACTCGTATAAGATAATCAGAAAAACGAGGCTTCATTTGAAGCCTCGTTTTTGTATGGAAATTTGGTTTTACAGTTTTGGATAGCGGCTGATGACGGTCGCTGTGCCCGGCAGTGTTGTGCGGTCGCCCGGCTGCAGCTCAGCGGGTTCTTTCAGCGCAGCCCGGCTGCTGTTTTGATAGATGAAAAGCGGTGTGCCCTCGGCTTTCGCAGCGCGTTCAACCATTGCCAGCCCGATAATGAAGCCGTCTTTGTCCATTGAGCAGCTGGAGACCTGACCAATGACTTTCCCTTTTGCATCCATAACAGGATCTTGCGGATGCGCCAGCCGGACATTTTTCTCGTCGAAGCGGAAGCGCACGACTTCGCGGGTTTGATTCTTTTCGTCCTCAAGATATGCATCCCGCCCGATGAACCAAGGTTTATACGTTTTTACAAAGTGAGCGAACCCAGCTTCATTAGTTTTGTAATTCTGTGGACCGGCTAATTCATGTCCGTAAAGCGGCAGCCCGGCTTCAATCCGCAGCGAATCGCGGGCGCCAAGTCCGCAGGGTTTTAGCCCAAAGGGTTTACCGGCAGCCAGCAGTCTGTCCCAGAGTTCCGGAAGCCTGTCAGGGTGGATGAAAAGTTCATACGAAATCCGTTCACCGGTGTAGCCAGTGCGTGCTAGCCAGAGATCAAATCCGCCCAGCGTGAGCTGGCAGATATGTCCTTTCGCCAATTTATCGAGTTTGCGCCGGTCAGCGTCTGAGCAACCCAGTGCCAGCAGAATCTGCTGCGATGCTTTGCCCTGCAGTGCGATATCCGCGAGCATTCGCTCCCCAAGTTCGGGGTTGCGCAGGTTTTCGAGCAGCGCGTTGCGTCCGAATGCGCGGGCGGTCGGTGCTTTGCGATCGATCAGAACTTTGTCGTCTTTGACGGCATTCAGCCATGCCCAGTCTTTATCGTCGTTAGCAGCGTTGACAACAACCAGATAGCGCTCGGGCTCGATTGCATAAACGATCAAGTCATCGATAACATTCGCATCCGGGTCAAGCAGGTGCGTATAGCAGGTATCGCCAAGCTCAAGCGCGGCGATGTCATTCCCGCAGACGCTGTCAAGGAAAACGCAGGCATCTGGACCGGAGACGGAATAGATGCCCATGTGCGAGACATCGAACAGACCGGCTGCGCTGCGGACTGCCTGATGTTCCTCTCGAATCGAGGTGTACCAAAGGGGCATTTCCCAACCTGCAAAGAGAACCATTTTCGCTCCAAGCGCAATGTGATTGTAATAAAGCGTGGTCTTTTTTGGTTCAGCATCTGACTCGGCAAATCGTGAGAAATCGAATTCCGGCAGACCGGACCCTTCCTTATTCTGCCTGCCAATCGCATATGGCTTTTCAAATTCGCTGTTGAGTGTTTCGTGCCCTTTTTCCGGGTAGCATTCACTGATGAAAACAGGTCCCGGCAGCCGCTTGCGCAGATCATCATCAAAACCGATGAAACCATCGGACAGATCACGCAGCCAGGCAGCTGTTTTTCCTGTTTGCGCTGTCGGGCAGCTGAACTGATAACCGGTTTCAGCGTAGAGCAGTTTGCCCTCTACCACCTCGCCGGCGACAGATAAATGGGCGTCCTGATATTCATTGCGTTCGAGTGCTTCTGCATCGCTGTGAAAGGCATAGTTGATAAATTCTTTTGCTAAATCACCGGAGATCAGAAGTGAAGAAAGACCGTCTTCAGAACGAAATTCATCATCGATATAATAAAAATGCGGATAGCCAAATTCAGCGGTGTGATTCAATTCTGTATGGGCTTCGCACAAAGCGCGAACCCGCGTCTTGCAATCTTCGAAAGTGTTGAAATCGACTTTGGCGCGGGCAAGCCAGCCTTTCGCGCCTGGAATGCTGTAAGGGTGGATGGCATAAAGCAGGTCGGCAATAATGTCTCCCAGCTTGACCATGTCGTCTTCTTTCAGTCCGATCTGGGTAATGCAGGGCGTTCCTAGGCGGATGCCGCTGGCACGCAAAGCGGATTTGTCGCCCGGGATTGTGTTGCGGTTGAGCACGATCCCGGCGTTGTCCAAAATCCGGGCTGCCATATCGCCTGTCAGCTGCGTGCCGTCCTTTCCTTTGAATGGCTTGCAGTCGATCAGCAGCATATGGCTGTCAGAACCGTTGTAGGCGATCTGGACGCTGCGAGCCTGGAGCTGGCGAATCAGAGCCTGTGTATTGTTGAGAATTTGTTGTTGGTAATTCTTGAATTCATGAGTCATCGCGAGTTTGAAATTGGTCGCGAGCGAAGCAAAAACTTGCGTGTGCGGGCCACCCTGTTCGCCCGGGAAAACGGCTTTATCCAGCCGTTTCGCGAAATCTGACCGCGTGGTCAGGATGACAGCACCGCGCGGACCTGAAAGTGTTTTGTGAGTTGTGAAGGTGATCGCGTCCGCATAGCCAACCGGTGATGGAACGACACCGGCAGCAACCAGTCCGGCGATGTGGGCTATATCTGCCATTAAAATTGCGCCGACTTTGTCGCAAATTTCGCGGTATCGCTTCCAGTCAGGAATAAACGGATAGGAGGTATATCCCGCAATCACCATCGCCGGTTTGTGTTCAAGCGCCAGTCTTTCGATTTCGTCATAATCCAATCGCTGGGTTTCCGGATCGACGGTGTAGTGGACGATGTTGTAGAGCATACCGGTTCGGTTAACCGGGCTGCCGTGTGTCAGGTGACCGCCATGTAGCAAATCCATTGCCAGCACTGTGTCACCGGGATTGATCAGATGGTAAACGGCATTATTTGCCGGCGCGCCTGACAGAGGCTGAACGTTGACATAAAGATCATCGGCTGTGACCTGATCGGTCGCGAAGAGTTCAGCGCAGCGGCGCCGTGCCAGCGGTTCAATGATGTCAACATATTCGACACCCTTGTAATAACGCGGGTCTGAATTCCGGCGGTAATCACCGAGGCGGGCTTTGTAGTCAAGAATTTCATTTTCGGACAACCAGCGGCTTGATTCGGCTGGATAACCTTCTGCATAAACGTTTTGGAATACTGAACTGAGCGATTGCCTGACAGGGGCAGGAGCGAATGACTCACTCGGGATCATGATCAATTTTCGTTTTTGTCTTTCTTCTTCCAGGCGCGTCACAAAACTGACGGCGTCGTCTATCTCAGTAAGTTCACCATCGAATCGATAGTTTTCCATTGGAAAATCCTCCTCATTGAATCCGTAAATTGTCAATCTTTTAATTTTACCGTTTAATCAGCCGCTGATCATTCAATTATGCAATTATTCGATAATGTTTTGAATCCATCCCAGAATCAATTTTAAAATTTCCGCCTTATACGGTTCATTATGCAGTTCATGGAATCCTTCGCTGAACGTGCGATAGGTCAGTGTCTCAGCCTGTTTGTTTTCTGCAAAGCGCGTGACCGTTTCGGGATTTACCAGCGTGTCCTGCAACCCCTGCAGCAGCAGAAGCGGCAGTGGGAATGGAGTGGCTGAGGCTGTTAGCTGACTGCCCTGGCTGATCAAGTCATAAGCCAGACCGATCGAAACCCGGTCATGTACGAGCGGATCTTCGAGATAAATTTTTACCACGTTTTCATCATGAGACAGTCCTTCAACCCCAAGACCGTTTGGGATGGTCAGGTCGGGCAGCAGCTGGGCAGCCAGACCGAGGAGACTGACCAGAAAATTGGGCACCGGCTTTGCCAGCCCCAGCCCGGGACTGGTCGCGATGACCCCCGAGAGAGCGTCAGGAAAACGGGCAGCGTAAGTCAATGCCAAAGCTCCGCCAAGCGAGTGGCCGTAAAGAAACAGCGGTGTTCCTGGGTTGCCAGCAGCGATGGAGGTTTTCAGCTGATCAATAATTTTCCAGGCTTTCTGATAGCGCATGACGCCGCGTTTGCCATCGCTTTTCCCGTGACCTGGCAAGTCAAAGGTGTACGTTGCGATTTCGTTTTCCGAAAAGAATGCGCTGACATGCGCATAGCGGGCGCAATGTTCCCCAAGCCCATGCACGAGCAGGATATTTGCACGCGCCGGACTGTCAGGCAGAGTCGTGCTGGTATAAATTTTATGGGATTGAATGGTTTGGATTAATTCGTTGGTTTTTGACATAATAATCTCCGTGATTTCAATTTATTATATCGACTTATTGACAATAGGTTGTGATCGCCCGTAATCTGAAATACGGTTTTTCGGGTATTATCAATAAAAAAGGAGCAGAGACCATGTTCAAGTTTATTCATTTTAATTTTAATGTATTCGATCTTGAAAAAAGTTTGAAGTTTTACAGTGACACACTCGACTTGCACCCGGTTCGGGGAAAAGATGCGGATGACGGGTCTTTCAAAATTGTCTATTTGGGTGACAGCAAATCTGGGTTTGAGCTTGAACTGACCTGGCTGCGCGACCGGCTCGAGCCTTACAATTTGGGCGATCTTGAATACCATCTGGCATTGGAAGCGGATGATTATGACGCAGCCTATCAAAAGCACAAAGAGATGGGTGTGATCTGCTATGAAAACCCGAAAATAGGGATCTATTTCATTTGCGATCCTGACGGCTATTGGATAGAAATCGTCCCCAAGCGAGGGTAAGTTTCAAGAACTATATTGCTTGGAGGAAGGGGACTGATTCGGCTCCCTTCCTTAAATTTATTTTTGCTGCTTTCTCAGAAGGATGCGTATTCGCTGTTTACTGAAATATGCATATACTACCTTCGGGTTATGAGGGAGAAACCTGAAATCGTAATATCTGACCTTTTAACCAGTCGATTTAACGAGTTAATAGTGCTCTGGTTCATTCAATCAATATGGACTGCGGTTGGATGTTTTGGCTGGAATTTCTCGATGACAGATTCGATAGTTATGCCAATTTCAGGTGTTACTGCATGAGACTCATCATCAGTCCCACTTTTATCCTTGCCCGAGAAAAGACTCTTTACCGTATTTGAGTCGAATAAAGGAAGTCGCAAATCTTTCGCGAACAGATCAAGATCTGGAAACCGCATTTGGACGGACATCAAAATTTCCTCGTAACCTGTTTTCCCTAAATGACGAACAGAATTAATTGATCCAGTATTAATTACCTTGATTAAATGGCGAATTGTATGGATACCTCCACGTCTTAAAACGTTATAATATCGTATTGCTAGGTTTAAGTTCTCCAGGTCGCAGGATTCAGATTCCATTAGTCCCACAATTCATTCTTTGCATAACGTCCGAGCATTTCTTACTCCATAAAATCGAGAGTTTGGGCATTTATGGGAGAAAAAGGTTTAATCAAAAGATGCGCTTTTCTTAATGCCCAAAGCTCATGAAACTCATCGCCTGCATTCGAAGCTCTTGCCCCAAGATCTGAAAATTTTTTCATCAGTTTTTCATCTCATAATTCTGTAATTTGACCCAGGACCACCCCATGCTCAAAAAACATTTCTTTCTTTGAAGAGAAATACTTGTGTCTTGCTTTATATTGTTGTGCATATTATTCACAATAACAATTGTTCACCACTCCCTAACCCTCGGGATCTTCACGAAACAACTAACCAGGAATTCTAGAAGGGGGTAGGCATTGAAGACGACTTCGCCATCGTTTTGACTCATGACTTCTTTGTGCCCGTGCATGAGGTTGTTGCGGACTGTGTAAAGAAGCATCGCCAGTTGTTCACTAAGCAACTGAAGGTGCGAAAGATCTCCCGCTTGGAAGGCTTCATATTTCTCCAGATCGATGGGGGCGTAATAGGGGTACCTGGGGTCAACGGTACGGGTGCGGTTGAGCACACCGTTGATGCGTTGCCCTTGCCTGTCAAAAAGTTCACGGCGTCCAGAAAGGTTGTTACCTTTAGCCCCTTGGGGAGTTCGGTTTACAAAAAATGAAACCCCTGGCAAGCTCAGCCATCTTTCGGTCTGAGAATTGTCTAACTTACCAATGGCATGTAAGAATGAATCGGTATCCGATCTGGTTTCAACCCTTGGCAAATGATAACCCATGACTTCTCTTGTGCGAATTTGCTGT
>DHPK01000002.1 GCA_002407845.1 Leptolinea sp. UBA5366
TTTTCAGGTCAACATTCAATATTATACCCGTTCGATTTAATATTGAATGTTGACCTGAAAAATAATCATCCATTGAGGATGGTCTGGAACTCAGAACTGATTAAAGCGACAATTTGATTGAAATAGCCGGGAAAGATGGCGATGAGAAGGATCAGCAGGATTGCTGCGCTTAAAAATAATTTTTGTCCGAGACTCTCTCCGGATAAATCAGTGTCTGATTCCTGTCCGCCGAAAAGCGTTTTCCCTAATGAGAATCCGGCAGCAAGCAAGACGAACAGGCCAAACGCGGCAGCCCATCCGAAGTCAGACGATTGAGCGAATGCGATCGAGATCATTGCAGTTTTAAATGGAAATGAGGGTAGCAGCGGAAACCCTGCCAGGGCGAAATAGCTCACAATTAATGCAGCGCTGACAAACGGTTTACGGTGATACAGACCTTGAAAGCGGGTTATATTGAAATCGGGCAGCTGTCCGAGGCATTTTACTGCGAAAGCCCAAATGATTGATGTGAAGACCCGGATGAAAAGCAGCGAGAAAAAGATGCTGAAGGACTGTTCTGTCTTCACGCCGAGCAGAAACAGTAGAATTCCGTTTTCGGCAACGAGCTGGAACGCATGAATGCGCTGCACCGAGCGTTGGAAAAATCCCCAGAGACTGCCGATGATCAGCATCAGGATCCCAATGATTTGCATGCCGACGAAGAGGGGCTGATAGGTGCGCAGCCATAGATATTTTCGTAAAAAATTGAGCAAGATAAAAAAGGTCGAAAACTGCAAGATGGTGATCGTAAACCCAGAAAGGGAAGGGCAGGTTTCGTCCATCAGCAGCGCGACCCAGTTATGAAACGGGAAAATTGCCAGCCAGAAAACAAACCCCACCAGCAGCACAATCACCGTGCGGCGCAGTAAAAATTCATCGGACGGGTTAATATCAACCGCGGCAGCCATCCAGCCGCCTAATGCCAGGAAGATCAGTCCGAGAACCTGAAACAACAGGAAGCGGATCGTGCCTTCGCTGCTGACAACGGTCTTCTGAACCCAGAAAATCGGAATTGCAATCAGCGCAGCAAACAAAATCAGAAAGGCGCCATAGATGAACGGAGATACAGCAGTCATCCCAATCAGCAGGGCGGTCTCCATCAACACCAGCGGGACGAAGAAACGGTGAACTTGAATGACCAGCGAGCTGAGAATCCAAAGGGCGGCATACACAAAGAAAAAAGCGAGCAGCGGCTGCGTGCTGCGGCTGAGCGATAAAGTTCTTCCAAGGACTTCAATCGAGTCTGTAAAGATGATTGAAGTATCTCCGACCAAAATCAGACTGTTGATCGGGATCGTGACTGCGATTGCTGCCAATAATCCGCAAACCAGCAAAGCAAGAACAATCGTCAGTTTGCGCTTTTCGGAAAATAACAGCAGCAGCGCGCCAAAAGCAAAGGGAAAAACAGACCAGAGGAGCGGCGCGCTCATTCGGGGGACTCCGCGTCATGAGACTGCGTCGACATCAAGAAAGCGCCGAGCAGCGAAATCAGCAGGTTGATAGCGATCATGAACCCTGTCACCAACACGGACTCCTCAATCAGCATGTATGTTGCCTGAAAGCCGAGAAAAATGTTCAGAATGCCAATGAATCGGTTCAGCAGACGCCGACCCTGGCTGAACAGAATCAACCCGATCGCCATCAGAAAAAGTGCGCTGAAAAGAATTGCAGCCGGAATCGGAATCCAGCGTGAGATTTTTGGCTCAATTGCGAAGATCAGCACTGCGATCAGAATTGCCAGCAGAAAGCGAAATAGATTATCGGATCGGAATCCGCTGAAAACCAGCCTCGTTTTCAGATTAATCTGATCAGTGCCGAGAATTGCGGCGCCCATGATGCCTGTGAGCAAGAGGGCGATGATGATTTGGAGCGGAAAAATATTGATAAAGAGCAGACAGATCCCAAAATATTGCAGGATGTATCCAAGCAGACTGATTCGCGCATCAGGCCGATCTAATTCGATCAGAATTGCTGTTGCGCTGCTGACAATCAGAAGAATTCCGGCGATGGAAGCGATCAGTTGGGTAGTCATGATCAGATGCCTCTGCCGATCACCAGAACCAACAGCACTGTCAGGAACAGAAATTTCCAGAGAATCCCGCCCTGACCTTCAAATACATCTGAAATGAACTGGATTAATAATGAAAGGGAAAAAGTGAGCGCTTCGACGATAATTTCGAGCCAGCGAAATGAGAGCAGCCAGATGAGCGCCTGCCAAATTCTTTTTATCAGCTCCAAAGGTAAGACAAGCTTTTCAGGCAGTTGGGGCGTCCAGCGCAGCCAAACATTTCTGGTGAGGATCAACAGGATAATGACATAGAGCGGGATGATTCCCCAAAAAACGGTTAGATTTTCGAGAAAATTCCAGCCAAAATAAGCCGCAGTTCCCAGCGAAATCAACGGAACAATAAATCCGGCCGGATAGACCGTGCTAACCCAGCGGTCATTCGGTTCAGGGGAATGAGCGCTCGGACTGCGCAGCGGTTCCAATAAACCAATCACGATGCAGGCATAGGCTGCCAGCAGAAAGAAGTCAGCAAAAGCCGGCGGCTGCAGCACGATTCCCTGCCAACTCCCAGCGGCAGGCGCATAAGGCAGCCCGCTCGACAGCAGGAAGAGCAAAAGATAGACGATGTCCAGCAGACGACTGCGATTTTTGTAAAGCAGCAGCGCACCGCCGGCCATTAAAATGACAGCGCCCCAGATGATGGAGGCAGTTGTCTGAGATCTCAGCGCAGAGACGAATGCGAAACCAGCAATTCCAAGGATCATATACTGACGTTTTGTGAAAGCCGAATCGCTCAGGAGTGCGCCAAGCCCGCAGGTGAAAGCGCTGGCTGCTGCCAGCAGCATCAGCAGCTGATAGATGCTGTCCGGAACAAAGGCTGCGTTCAGGCGGGCGAGCAGCGGAAATACAACTGCCAGGGAAGTCAGTTTCAGAATGATTCCTTCATCCGCCACATTTTCATTGACTTCCGGTTTTTTTATTCGCAGCGGAAAAATGCCGCTGCGGAGCGCACAGGCAGCGAACAGCAGCGAGGACGCAGGCGCAGTTGTGGAAAGCAGGATTCCCGCTTCGGAAACTGCCAGCCCAAGGCTTGCGAGAAACGTCCCGCCGAATTGGAGAATGACCATTTCATTTAATGGCGCGCTGTTGCCTTGACCGCGAGGATTGATCAGCAGCGGTGCGATGACAGTCAGATCAAAGAGCATCCAGCAAAAAATGATTGACCAACGTCCGTCAGTTGCGGATGCCACAATCGCAGTCAGTGCTGCGCATAGGATAATGTCCCATGTGTTAGTAGAGAAATCCGGATGGAGGCGGGAAGGCGCGGTCAGCATTGCGAACAATAGAAGCGTAGCGCTTGCCAGCATGGATATCCAGGATGTTTTATCAAGCACAAATCCAAGCGTTGTGTTGAACAGGTTCAGAGAAAAGCTGCTTTCTGGCAGCCAATGCAGGTAAATCGTCCAGCCCCAAACGGCAAATGCCGCGACCGTGCCGACCAGCCAGCAGAAGCCGGTGTTCGGACGGAAGCGGGTGATCAGAAAGATGATGAGCGCCGCTGCGAGTAAAATCGCAGTTGGGATGAGCAGAAAAAGCATTCGCTATATTTCGAATCTGGCTCGCTTGAGGAAGCGGCCGCCGCCGCGGGTGCCATGCCAGTTTTCACCGTCAACGATTAATTTTCCGCGCAGAAAAACTTTTACGGGATATCCAAGCAGTTCCATTCCTTCATAAAGATTGTAATCGGTGCGGTGCTTCGCAGTTTCCACGCCATAATGAACGACTTTATTCGGATCCCAAATTGCGATGTCAGCGTCTGACCCTGGCAGCAATGCGCCTTTTTGCGGATAAAGACCAAAGATACGAGCTGGATTCGCACAACACAGCTGAACGAACCGGTTTGCAGTGATGCGCTCGGAGACCACTCCTGTTGTCCATAGAACCGGCAGACGGTCGCCGATGCCCGGCAGACCGTTTGGAACCTTTCGAAAATCACCCTTTCCCAGTTCTTTGCCCGGTTGCTGATATGGTTTTCCTTCATATTGGATCGGTTTGCTGCCATCATAAAGGAAGGGGCAGTGATCGGTCGCAACCACATCTATTAGTCCATCTTCCAGTGCTGCCCACAGACCCTCGTTGTCCTCTTCCGTGCGCATCGGCGGAGAACAAATCCATTTTTCGCCGTCCGGCCGTTCGAGCTCTTTTTCACTAAAAAGCAGATATTGCGGGCAGGTTTCGCCGAAGATCGGTATCCCGTTTTCACGGGCATAACTGAGTTGATCGGCTTCGCCGCTGACATTCATGTGAACGATGTAAAGTGGTGCATTGCCGGCAGCCTGAGCCAGTGCGCTGACACGCAGGACAGATTCGATTGCGCCCCAAGCTGGGCGGGTGCGTGCGTGCCAGATTGGCGAAAGGTTTCCGGCTGATGCTGCTTCGTCGATAAGCAGGTCAATCAGGTCACCGTTTTCCGCATGGATCAGAGAAAGGATTCCCTCTTCCTTTGCGACTCGCATTGCCTGGAAAATCTCGCCGTCCTCCAGCCGCATCCGTCCATTATATGCGGTGAACATTTTAATCGAGGTAACACCGAGATCTGGCAGTTTTCTGATTTCCTGCAGCGTCTCCGGAGAAAATTTGCTGAAATTCTGGTGAAGACCATAGTCAACTGCAACGTTTGGCAGAGCATCTTCCTGCCAGACGTTGAAACTGTCAACAAGCGACGGCAGATCATGGTTCGCAAAGTCGATGACCGTCGTGGTGCCGCCGAAAGCAGCCGCTTTGGTGCCTGTGTAATGGTCATCGGACGAAACGGTGTTCGGCATTGGCAGATTGAGATGAACGTGCGCATCAACCCCGCCCGGCAGAATGAGCATCCCGGCAGCGTCAATGACTTCTGCATTGGCTGTGTTCAAATTATTTCCGATCGCAGCGATCTTTTCATCGCGAATTAAAATATCTGCTTCAAAAATATCCGACTCAGTTACCAGTTTCCCGTTTTTGATGATCTTTTCAGTCATATCCAGACTCCTCAATAGAATGTTAATTTAGTTATCTTGCCCGGAATCGAATTCGAAACTGGACAATGTAAGGTTGCCTAATAAAAACTTGATCTCGTCCGGCAATTCAATGCTTTGGATTTCCGAATTTCCGCTGTACTGGCTTTTTCTTTCTTGCAAAGCTTTCCAAATAATTTTCCGTTCTGCGCTGTTAACTGCCAAATCTGTCAGCGTCGATGCGCTGAATAATTTTTCGCCGGTGGTATAAAAGAAGAGAAACCGCTTCCATTTGTCTGCCAGAATCGGCTTTTTCAGCTGCTGCAGCGGTCCAAGCTGTAGTTTGAAATATTCCTCGTCAGCGCGCGGGTGATCCGGTTCGTCGCGGCAGAGCTCGCGCCGGGTTGTGAGTTCGACGCCGCGGACTTCGGCATATTTTTCGATTCGGCTCTTTTGGTTCGAGCCGAAAGCGGCGGTCTGGTAAAAGGCGATGTAGTCAGTTTGCAGGATTTTTGGAGCGCTTTTCATTGGAATACGATACCAGCCGAGGACGCGGGCAATTTCCATATCCCGGACCTTGGGCATGATTGCGATCAAGACTAGCGATGAATCGGTCAGCTGCATAAAAAAATTATAACGAGAATTATGGTTCCTGACCACGTTTTGGGCAGAAGCACCCGAATTAATGTAAAAAAGCCCCGAATGGGGCATCTTTATCTATTGTTGAGAATCTTTGAATTCCGAATTATTCGCTTTTCTTGTCGGATTTCTTCGATGCAGAAATGCTGATTGTCTTGGGCTTCAAGATTTCTGCCTTCGGCAGGCTGATCTTCAGCACGCCATTGGTGTAATCGGCTTTGGCTTTATCCGCTTCTACTTCGACCGGCAACGTAATCTGGCGATAGTATTGACTCCAGCGATGTTCCTTGAGATGGTATTCAGCTTTTTCGTCTTTCTCTTCTGAGTCTTCTTTGACTTCGGCTTTGACGGTCAAGATATTGTCAGCAGCTGAAATCTCGATTTCATCCGGATCAACACCCGGGATTGACAGTTTTACATCGACCTGATCTTCTTTCATTTTCATATCGCAGCGCGGTGACAGCACTGAAGATTGAACGTTATCTGCTTCTGTGAAATACTCGTTGAAAAGGCGATCCATTGCGTTCTGCATTGTAAATAACTCTCTGACTGGTTGAATTCTTAATTTGCCGTACATATTAATCCTCCTGATGTTTTAGCGTTCCATTTTTGAACGTTGTTTTCTTTATCTTGATTAAAATAATAAAGCGCAAGTGTAAGAAAAATGCTTGCGCTTTATTAGATAATCCTCAAATTATTGTTAATGATTTATCAACAAAAGTTTATTCGTCCTTTTTGTCCTGCTTTAGTTTTCGATAATCCACGAAGCGATAGCCAACGCCGCGTTCGGTCAGAATGTATTTTGGGTTGGAGGGGTCTTTTTCCAATTTTTGGCGCAGGTAATTGATATACAATCGCACATAATGGGTTTCATCGCGGTATTCGTATCCCCAGACTTTCGCCAGGATTTGGTCATAGGTCATGACCCAGCCGGCGTTTTGAACCAGATGGTAAAGCAGCCGGTATTCTGTCGGGCGCAGTTTGACCAGCTCGCCGTCCAGCCAGACTTCGCGCTTGCCGAAGTCAATTTTCAGATGCTCATCGACCTCAATGAATTCGCCTGAGTCGAGGCCGCTGGCGCCTTCCGTCCGGCGCAGAACGGCTTTGATGCGGCTGACGAGTTCCCTCGGGCTGAAAGGCTTTGTGACGTAGTCATCCGCCCCGAGCTCGAGGCCGCGGATGCGGTCTTCCTCTTCGCCTTTGGCAGTCAGCATGATGACCGGCACTTGAGTTGTTTCGCGGATCAAGGACAGCGTTTCATACCCGTCAATCCCCGGCATCATGACATCCAGGATCACCAAATGAGGCAGTTTTTCGCGAACCTGATTGATCGCTTCCATTCCGGAATTCGCTTCGATGACCGAATAGCCGTCATGCTCCAGATTCAGCCGAATCATGCGGACAATCCGCTCGTCGTCGTCAACCACCAGAATCAGGAATTTCTTGTTCTCTTCAACCATCTTTTCCTCCATATTCCAAAAGCAAGGTCTGCTGAATTAAGCATTTCGTTTTACCAGAATGCAGCTGATATTGTCAGGACCGCCGGCTTTGTTAGCAGCGTTCACCAATTCATCCGCAGCTTTCTGTAACACTGGTTCGTCATGAATGATCCGGCTGATCTTTTCCAGATCAACCGTTGACCAGAGACCGTCACAGCAAAGAACCGCAACATCCCCGGGGTTCAATTGTTTTTCATATAAATCGACTTCAAGCGCGCTTTCAAATCCGAGACTGCGCAGCAGAACGCTCCTTCTGGGATGCGACAGCGCTTCATCTTCCGTTATTTCGCCCAGTTCAACCATCATTTGAACCAGTGAATGATCGCGGGTAATTTTTTCAATTGATCCTTTTTCATCCAAGATCAAAAGTCGCGAATCACCTACATGAGCGCAGTACAGTCTTTCTCCCCAGATCAAAGCAGCAGTGAAAGTAGTGCCGCTGCCGGGCAAATGATCCAGGATCGTCTGATTGGCCTCAATGACAGCCTCTTCAAGCCGCTCCGGTACGGAGGATAAGTCTGAGTTTTGGTCGAGAAAAAGCGGCATGATTTTCTCGAAAAAGAAACTGCTGAACGCTGTCACTGCCAGTGCGGAAGCTTGATCCCCGTTGACATGCCCTCCCATGCCATCTGCGATGGCAAATAATCCGAGCGTTTCAACCTGGCTGCAGCGCATTAATTCAATCTCGAAGGACAGCATAGCATCCTCATTCGTGCGCCGAACTTTGCCGATCGAATGCGCAGAAGCTGTTGTCAGTTTGGCTTGCGTTTCAACTGCCATTGGCTTGACCTTCCTGAACCGTCTGATCCGCAGCCGGGGCGATCAGCGAAAAATAGTCCGAAGCTCCCCAGCCGACCAGCGATTTATCTTCAAATCCCTGCAGTTTCCACCAGGAATAGCCATTTCGTTCATCCGGTCCATCGATAATTACAAACAGGTCGCCGTCCATCGCAATAAAAGAGGTCTCACCGCCAGTGCCGGGATTCGGGCGAATTTTCAACCCAGCGCCTTGTGTTTTTTCGATCGTCACATAAGCTCCAATTGAAAAGCCTTCCGGCGAAACGTAGCGCACTTCAAGGTTCGGCTCTTCGTAAACAACCGGAGAGGTCGGCGTCAGCGTTGGCGCGGGAATGATCGTCAGCTGTGCCAATGCATCAGCCGGCTCCTGAACCGGGTTGCTGCCGCTGCTGATAACTGCCATGATGATGCCAAGAAACACCGCGATACCCAGAAAGAGTGAAATAATGCAGGTAGGTAAAGTTACGATGCCTTTGTTTTGTTTCAAGTCCGATTTTTCTCCTGTCGCCGTGCTTCAACTTATAATTATAAAACATGGCTGGAAAAACCGAAAAACTGGTTGGATACACCCTATTGAACAAGATTGCCGTTGGCGGGCTTGCTGAGATTTACGAGGCAGTTGATCCTGCGAACGGGCGAAAAGTCGCCCTTAAACGCCTCAAGGATGAATGGCGCGAGGATGCTGCCGTTGTTGAAAAAATCAGAAATGAGGCTGCGGTTCAGCTGCGGATCAATCACTCCCGGATCGTGCGTATTTTGGATTTGGTTGACGATGGAAATGAGATGGTGATCGTGCAGGAACTGGTAAATGGACGCTCCCTCTGGCATGATTTTAATAACGAAACGGTCTTTTCTGCTGAAAGCAAACGAAACATCGCGCTCCAATTGGCAGAAGGGATCCGGGCGCTGCATGAAATAAATATCGTCCATGCTGACTTGAAAGCGCTGAACATTCTGTTGGAAAATGATACCGAAGCGCTGAAAATCTGCGATTTCGGCGAAAGCATCTGGCTGGGTGATTCGCGGCAGTATCGACCGGGTGAACAGGAAATAATCTGGGGCTCTCCATTGTATATGGCGCCTGAACAATGCCGGGCACAGCCGGTGACCAAAGCAGCGGATGTTTATTCTGCCGGCGTGATCCTTTACCGTCTGTACGGGGGTAAGCTCCCGTTTGATCTCGCGGACGCTGACGAACTGATGCAGCTTAAATGCATTTCTGAGCCGGTGTCCCTGCGGACGATCTGTCCTGAAGTTCCGCGCTGGCTTGATTCGGTTATCCAGAAAGCAATTCGGCTCGATCCGGCTGACCGTTATCCTGACGGGGCGGCACTTTATCAGGCGTTATCAATCGGGTACAATAGTTTTCAGTGAGGATTATGACAAATGGGAAAAAATAAAATAATCGTTTCATCATCGATTTTAGCCTGCGATTTTATGCGTTTGGCAGAGGAAACTCAAGCAGTTGCTGCCGCCGGTACGGACTGGATTCATGTTGATGTGATGGACGGTGTTTTTGTGCCGAATATTACGCTCGGGATTCCGTTTGTTGCGGGGTTAAAGCGGACAGTTGCGCTGCCGCTGGATGTTCATCTAATGATTGTGCAGCCAGAAAAACACGTGAGCAGCTTCGTTGAAGCGGGTGCGGACATCTTGACCGTCCATTGCGAGAACAATGCGAATATCCATTCCACACTGATGGCAATCCGGCAGGCTGGAGCCAAACCGGCAATCGCAATTAATCCGGGCACGCCAGCTGAAATGATTGAAACGCTGCTGCCTTTTGTGGATATGGTGCTGGTGATGACGGTCAATCCGGGATTCGGTGGGCAGGCTTTCATCCCTGAAACGCTGCGGAAGATCAGAAAAATCAGGAACTGGATTGACGAACGCCAGCTGCCGGTGCGGATTCAGGTGGACGGCGGCTTGAACAAGGACACAGTTCGGCAGTGTTATGAGGCGGGCGTTGACACATTTGTCGCGGGGACTGGGGTTTTCCGCCATCCTGAGGGGTATGCTGCCGGAGTGCGAGAATTGCGGATTGATGACTGATTCGATTGTAACTGCTTGAATCTTGGATAAAGAAAGAAAAACCGCCTCATTTGAGGCGGTCAGTTTTTAAAATTGCTGTTAATACTTATTTACCGACTTTGGACATGGTTCGGATGCATTTGGTGCACATTGTTTTCTGAACCTTCTGCCCGTTGCTGTAAACAGTAACTTTCTGCAGATTCGGGTAAAACGGACGGTTTGTTGCCCGTTGTGAGAAACTTCTGCTGCGACCGAAAACGGTAGTTTTTCCGCACACTTCACATTTTGCCATTTTATTTAAATCCTTCCTTCTTCATGTCGTTTTTCGGTACCTCAATGTCACCCTGCAAAAAGCGCTGAAAGAACCAATCCGACTTATTAATTTCGCTTTTTCTCGCTGAATTCTTCAATCATCCAGCAATCAAACATTCTACCACAACTTCCGCAGGATGGGAAAATTGCGTGCAATGCATTCGAATAAAGATCCTTTATTCAATCAGATGATAGCCTGATGCGTTCAGCGCTTCCCTGATTTGCTGGAAATGTTCATGATTGCGGGTTTCCATGGACAGCCGCAGGTAACAGCCGTTGACGTCGGTGTTTTCTCCGCCGTGCTCATGATTTACCTTGATCACATTTGCGCCTGAATTGGCGATGATCGTCGCAACTTCTTTAAGCTGCCCTGGCTTGTCAATCAATTCGATACAGACGTCCGACAGTCTGCCGGAGGTCAGCAGCCCGCGCTGGATCACACGCGACAGAATTGTGACGTCAATGTTTCCACCGGAGATCAGGCAGACAATTTTCTTTCCAGATTCTGGAATTTTGTTGAAAAGAACGGCAGCAACGCTGACTGCCCCGGCTCCTTCCGAAACCAGTTTTTCATTCTCCATCAGCGTCAAGATCGCGGTCGAGATTTCATCATCCGAAACCGTCACGATCTGATCCACGTGATTGCGGCAGAGATCATAAGTCAGATCCCCTGGGCATTTTACCGCAATGCCGTCTGCAAAAGTTGAAACTTTATCGAGGGTGATCTGCTTTTCTTCCATCAGCGATTCTGCCATTGAAGGCGCGCCGCTTGCCTGAACGCCGTACACACGGATATTCGGGTTCAGCTTTTTGAGCGTGAAAGCGACACCCGCTGCCAGCCCGCCGCCGCCGATCGGGATCACCACCGCGTCCATATCATGCAGTTCATCGAGCAGCTCCAGCGCGATGGTCGCCTGCCCGGCGATGATATCTTCATCGTTGAATGGGTGGACAAATACCGCGCCGCTTTTTTCAGCCTCGCTGCGCGCAGCGTGATAGGCATCGTCATAAACTCCGTCAACCAGTACGACCTCAGCGCCGTAAGACTTGGTCGCTTCGACTTTCGAAATCGGCGCAATACTGGGCACGAAAATTTTGGCTTTTACACCATTTTTCTGACAAGCGAGCGCAACGCCTTGAGCGTGATTGCCGGCAGAGCAGGCGACAACCCCGAGTTTTTTCTCTTCTTCGCTCAGATTAGCGATCTTGTAAGAGGCGCCGCGGACTTTAAAAGAACCGGTTATTTGAAGATTCTCGGTTTTAAGATAAACCTGATTAGTCTTACTGAGCGACGGCGAAAAAATCAGATCGGTTTTCCGGATCACAGACTTCAGAATGTGGTTCGCTTTGTAGATCGAGTCGAGTGTCAGCATAGACCTGCCCTCTCAGCATCAGGCTGAATCATTGCCAACCTGATCTGATAAATCCTTTCATTAATTAACATAGCTTAACGGTTAGGCTTCGATTGTACCTTCTTCCATCATGGAAACTGGCATATAATCGAAAGTTATGATGAATGTGAACCAGCTCTCCATGCTGGCTGTCCTGACTGATTGCAGCGGGAAAAGTTTGTTAGAATTGAGTTGCTGAGGAAATGATTTATGGCAAGAAAACAAGATCCATTGACCATCGAATATCTGCTGCTGGGCATCATCCGTCAGAAACCGATTCATGCATATGATCTGGATAAGCTGCTGAATGAGCGGGAAGAGCTGAATATCATTTGGCGTTTTAACCAAAGCCAGCTCTATGCGATCCTCGAAAAACTTGAAAAAAACCATCTGATTGAATCCACGCTTGAACCCGGGGCGGCTTATCCGTTTCGGAAAGTGTACGTGCTGACAGAGCATGGAGAAGACTCTTTTCAGGAGTGGAAAATCAAGCCGGTTGATAAAAGCCGCAGTCTGCGCTCAGAATTTCTGGCAAAACTTTATTTTCTGAATGACGATCCGCTCAACACCTTTGAGTCTGTTCTCTTTCGGCAGATCGAACTTTGCGAAGGCTGGGTGACAGCGCTTGAACGCAGGCTGAAGAGCGTTGACGGGGAGTCAGCTTATATCCGGATGGTCTTACAGTTTCGGCTGGAGAATTTGAATGCGGCGGTTGCTTGGCTGAAAGAATGCCTTGAAATCAGGCGCGGTTTGGAATAAGAATACTATTTAGCTAACTTAAAAGGAGTGTAAAATGCGGGAAATCTTACAGGGGATCTATGAGGCTTCGATTAATCAGGATGATTTAGTGATGGCAACGATTATGCAGAATCAGGGTTCATCGCCGCGCACTGCCGGCACGAAAATGTTGATTCGCCGCGATAATTCAATCGTCGCTACCATCGGCGGCGGCAGCCTTGAAGCAAACGTTATCCTGGAAGCTGGGAAAGTATTCTCCGATAAGATGAGCCGGATTTATCACTTCGAGCTGACCGGCGACGATGTCGCTCAGATGGATATGATCTGCGGGGGCTTTGGAGATGTCCTGCTGAGCTATATTGCAGCAGACGACGCAATTTCGCATGCTGTTTTCGCAGCCGCGCTGCAGGCTGCTTCGAAAAATGAACAAGGCTGGCTGGTCACGCAATATTCAAACGCTGGAACGCTGCGCAGCCGATACTGCTTCATTGACCAGTTCGGCGAAAAGACCGGCGATCTCGAAATCGATGGCGAGTCGCTGGCAGCCATGAAAGGCACGCCGGGTGAAATCTCGATTCATTCAGAGATTTTGCAAAACTCGGAAATTTTGGTGGAACGGGTGCAGGAACGCCGTAAGCTGATCCTGTTTGGCGGCGGACACGTATCGCGCGAAACTGCTCAGTTGGCAGCGCTGGTTGATTTTGAAGTGACGGTTATCGATGACCGGGTTGAATTTGCCAACGCTGAACGCTTTCCGAACGCCCAGACAATCGTTGTTGACGATTATCAGCATCTGCCTGATCTGGGGATTGGCAGCCAAAGCTTTGTCGCGATTATTACGCGCGGTCATCTGGGTGATTATGATGTTCTGAAATCAGTTATCCAAACCGATGCGTTTTACATCGGTATGATCGGCAGCCGCCGCAAGCGCGAAATGATTTACCAGCGTCTGCGGGACGAAGGCATTTCTCAGGAGCAGATCGACCGCGTTCATTCCCCCATCGGACTGACGATCAACGGTCAGACGCCGGCGGAAATTGCCGTCAGCATTGTGGCGGAACTGATCCTTGAACGTTCCAAGATAAAATAGCTTCGAGCACTGCCCCGCCCAGCGCACTGGCTTTGTCCGAGGCGGTAAAACAGTGATCCCGCTCGCCGCGCGGATCGACATCCATAATTTTTAACCCGCGAGTGACGCGCGTGCCAGGATAAATACTGCCGCGTACGATGCCTGCCAATGGACTGCGCAGTTCAGTTCCGTCAATCATTGCGAGCAGATCACCAGCAGCGACCTGTTGCCCGATTTCCACTTTCGGAGTGAAAATGCCGTCAGCCGGCGCTTTCTGAACCCGCTTGATGCCTTCGCCTCCAATCAATCCGGGCGTGCCGGTGTCCGGTTCAGCGCTGCCCTGCCAGTAGACCCTGCCGAGGTCGTGACCGCGGTTGGTTTCGATGACGGCATGCGCATTTTCGCCGGCGGTAAAGCCGGGTCCGAGCCCAATCACGAGCGGTGCATCCGTGAGGCGGGTATCGTCTCGAAAAGATTTCATAATGCGCGCATCGACCAGCACAGCCGGCTGGAGGGTCTTGATTTGTGTGAGATCGGGGTCGATCAGCAGCGGAATGCGATCACTCTTCCAGGCTTCTGTGGCTTTTCCAGCGTCAGCAATCAGCACGCATTCGACCCCTTCAACCGTCATGCTACCCTCATAAGCCGCGTTGGCGAAGGCGACTGTTCTGCGAATGCATAATGGCTTAGGCAGCTCACTCAGGATGACTTTGTAACCGCTGCGCCAAAGACGCAGCGCAATGCCGGTCGCCAGGTCTCCTGCGCCGCGGAAGGCGATAATTTCTCTTGGATGTTTGTCAATTTTCATAAGTACCGTAGGTTTTGATGATTTTTTTCTCACCGGGCTTCCGTTGGGGGTCAAGGCAGGTCAGCCAGACCTGATCCACGGCTGTCTTTCCGCCGTCATGGATAACCAGCTCCGCCAAACTTTCTGCTCGCCTAATTCTATCAGGGGAATCGACCTGATTGATCACCAGAATTTTTCGGCTGCCCGCGGGTGCGTTTTTAAACCCGCCCAGCGGGTGCAACACGGCACGTGCAATCATTTTTTCATCGATCAGCGCTCCCGGCTGCCCGCCGGTGATTGCGAGAAATTCTGGAAGGCGGTGAACATTTTCGGCATTGAGCGGCTCGCCGATCACGTCGATGCCGACCAGATTCAAGACATGCGTCGTTTCAACCGGAATCACCGGCTCGGTCGCATTTGGCGCTTTCAGATGGCGGCAATGGGCGCCGTCCGCTTCGTTTAAGATCACGCGCCCCAATCCTTCGGCGGCAGCTGCGAACTGGCTGAACTGCTCGAGTGTGAACCCGCTGATCTTTTGCTGAGCGACACTCAGTCCCGGGCTGACCCAAATTGATTTTAATTCGGAATGTCCCTGCGGATTTTTCTGAAATTCTTCAAATGACACGCACGCATCTGCCTGCTGAATTTGTCCCAAGCCGACTTTGGTGGTGGTCGTCAGCAGACAATTCCATGGCAATGCCCGGCTCAGATAGAACATCAGAGAAGTCTTGCCGCCTGCGCCGACGATCGCAAGGATTGAATTCTGAGAAAAAATCGCAAAAGGTTCCATCAATTCAGCTTTCCAATTCGGTCATGTTCTTGGGATTCCCCAATTTTTGCAGAGAGGAGCCAATCACACCGATAATCAATCCTGTCAGAATGATGGCTTTGTTCGAAGAAAAAAAACTTCTGGATTTTTGCTTCATGAAAATCTCCTGTGCGGTGTACGTGATCTGTGCTAAACACTTTGCATAATCCATGTGAATTCCTGCCTAGAGGAGTGCGATGCAGGTTTCGCATTCGGATTGAATTTGTTATGATTGATTCGCGCTGCGTTCAGCAATACTGAATTTAGCAATTATAATAGTGTTTAATAAAATATTCAAATATTAAATAAAAGCAGAGAAAGAAGAAGCAATATGGAAACGAAAAAGAACCCAATAAAATTAACTGAATTGGCATTTTGTGCTGGATGTGCCGCCAAATTGCGAGCTGAAGTATTGATGGATGTGATCAACCCATTCGGAAATTTGTTCAGCCAGAAGGATTTTCCTGATTTGCTGATCGGACTTGAAGAAGCCGATGACGCCGCGGTTTATCGGCTGAACGATGAACAGGCGCTCGTTTTCACAACTGATTTTTTCCCGCCGCTGGTGGATGATGCTTACGACTATGGGGCGATCGCGGCAGCGAATAGCATTTCGGACGTCTACGCGATGGGGGGGAAGCCGCTGATGGCGCTCAACATCACGGCGATGCCGACGGATCTTCCGCCGGAAACGATTGCTGAAATTTTCCGCGGCGGAGCTGAGAAAGCCAAGGAAGCAGGCTGTCCGATTGTCGGCGGACACACCGTTCGCGATCAGGAACCGAAATACGGGTTGGCGGTGATTGGCATGGTTCATCCTGAAAAAATCATGTACAAAGGGCGATTAGCGGTTGGCGATAAAATGGTGCTGACCAAACCGCTGGGGTTCGGACTGATTTCGACTGCAAATAAGAGCGGACAGGCTGATCCAGCGGATTTCGCAGAAGTTGTCAGCTGGATGAAAACGCTGAACCGCACTGCATCCGAATTAGCCGTGGCAGTCGGCTGTCAGTCCGGAACCGACGTCACAGGGTTCAGCCTGATGGGGCACAGCTCCGAGATGATCCGCAGCGGGAAAGTCGGACTGCGTTATGCCTGGGATGCGATCCCGCGCGTTACAAATTATGAAAAGTATATGAATCTGGGGCTGTTCCCCGGCGGTGCGGTAGAAAACTTGAAATATTATGGAAAAAACGTTAAATTTACAGTACCGATCAGTGAGCTTGAGCAGATGATGCTGTTTGATCCTCAGACGAGCGGCGGGCTGCTGCTGGGGATTCATCCTGAAAAACTCGATGAATTTTTAGCGAATGCGGAGCAAGCGGGACAAAAAACCTGGGTGATCGGCGAAGTGGTTGAAAAGCCCGGCATTGAGATAATTTAGAAATTCATATTCTTGCAACGCGATCCTGAGTTTTCCGTATATGGTTATAGAACTTAATGGAGCAGACGGTTGAATAACATTTCTGAAGACATCCTGGAGAGAGTACGAAACGGCGACGCCGAGGCTTTTTCCTATGTGGTCGAGGTCTGTCAGACTCCGGTGTTTAACCTGTGCAGCCGCATGCTGTACAACGCTGCTGAGGCAGAAGATGCCGCTCAGGAAACCTTTTGGAAAGCGTGGAAGAATATTTCAAAATATGACCAAAACCGACCTTTCTCAACGTGGATTCTGGCAATTGCGGCTCATCACTGCATCGATTTGCAGCGTAAAAAACGAGTGCCGGAGACTGAAATAGATGAGACGATGGAAGAAATCATTCCCGATTCCACCCTTCGTCCGGATCAGGAAATGATCAAGAATGACGAGGAAGCTCAAATCCAGAATATGCTGAAAAAACTGAATGAAACGGATCGAGCCGCAGTTATTCTTCGCTATTGGTACGAATTTTCTGATCGGGAAATCGCCGAAAACTTGGGCATCAGCGAGAGCGCTGTCAAAAGCAGACTCTTTCGCGCCCGCAGGCAGTTGGCAACAATCTGGGAAGAGCAGCTTCAACCTCTGCAGGAGTATTGATATGGAAACGCATGAATATTATGAAAACCTGATTCTCAATGAGGAGTCACTGACTGTCGATGAATTGGAAAGGCTGGATGACCACCTGACTGATTGCACGAGCTGCCAGAAGCTTCAGGAGCAATGGGAAGGATGCCTGAATTTGCTGCACGAATCCCCCATGATCAGCCCTGCCAAAGGTTTTTCGAAGCGCTGGGAGACCTATTTTCAAAACCAAGTCAGCGAACACGAAAAGAAAGTTCAGACACGGATCATCATCGGAGTGATCGTGATGATAACGCTGCTTTCAATTTTCTCCTCGGCAATTTTGTTTTCGCCGCAAAGATTGATTCAGTTCACGCTTTTCTTCAGCGGTCTGGTGGCATTCTTTGCCGGCTACATCAATCAGCTCAGAGCGGTGCTTGATGTGATCCGCTGGCCGTTGCTGCTGATTGGGCTGAGCGGGATCGGTGCTGCAGTTGCTTACATTATCGGAAGCGTTATCTATCTGAGAAATCACGTGAAAGTACGTGCTGAGGAGGTTGTTAGTCATGAATAAAAGAAAAAGTTATCTGCTCACTTTGTTGGTTGTGCTCGCCATTTTCTTGTTGTCCGCTTTTTCGGTCGCAGCAGAAGACAAGCTTGTCATGGGCTCGGATTACGTGCTCGGTGCAGGCGAAAAACTCAAAGGCAGTCTGGTTGTTTTTGGCGGGGATGTGACGCTTGAAGAGGCGTCAACTGTCAAGGGCGACGTCGCTATCTTCGGCGGGAGTGTGAAGGTCTATGGCACGGTTGACGGCAATTTTGCCGCGTTTGGCGGCAGCATCACACTCGGCTCAAATGCTTTGATCGACGGCGATTTCTCGTCAATGGGCGGCACGGTTGACAAAGCCCCAGGCGCGGTGATCACCGGCAATACAGTGGATCAACGCGGACGGGTGCAGTTTAATAAAGAGTTTTTCGATGAGGTGGTTGGCTCCTCAACGGACGGGAAGACGCCCTCCATTGCCTCTCATGAGGGACGTGGAATTCTGGCTGCGATCTTCGGAATAATGACCAGTATCGGGGTTTTCATCGCATCGATTTTGATCATCACCGGTTTGGGGATCCTGATTGCGCTGCTGTTCGGTTCTCAATTGAAAGGTATCAGCAGCACGATCATTGCGCAGCCATTGAATGCATTCGGCGTTGGCTTGCTGACATTCATTGCTGTGCCGATTCTGCTGGTCTTCTTCAGCATCACGGTCATTCTGCTGCCGCTGGCGTTGATTTTAGGTGTACTAATCGTCGTGCTGGTGTTTTTTGGCTGGATCGTCTGCGGCTACGAAGTCGGTCAGCGGCTGACAGCTGCGATGAAAGTTAACTGGCAGGATATCTGGGCGACCGCCTTCGGAACTTTCGTTATAACGCTGGCTTCGATGCTGCTGAGCCGAGTTATCCCTTGCATTGGCTGGATCCCCGGTGCAATCATTTCAACCATCGGAGTAGGCGGAATCGTTTTGTATTACTATCGCAAGAGCCAGAGTTCTGGCGAGAGCAGCGGCTCCTCGTTCCTGCCGCGCAACAGCGATATCCCTTCCGGTGATTATTCACCGCGCGAAGTGAACGTTTCCCAGTCTTCGGAAGAAGACCGCGAACGGGAGGTTGATTCAGCTCAGGTCATGACCAAGGCAATCCTGCCGACGGTCATTGAAATGCCTGCCCGGACGGAGGATGAGAGCGAAATTCCGCCTGCTTTTGAAGCGGAAGAATCGCAGACGCAGCCTGAAGAGACCGGCGAAACACAGTCCAAGGGGTTCAGCGCCTCCATTTTGGACTCGATCAAGGCAGATCTTGAAAAGGACGAAAAAGAGGAAGGTTCAGACGAGAATCTGAACGGCTGATCCGCTCAAAATGCTGAAAAGAAAAGGAGTTCGGTTGATATGCCGAACTCCTTTTTTGTTTTTGTTTCTTTCACTCAGATATTATTGGACTTGCAGATGTTTTTTCATTAATTCAATTGCGAAGACTTAATGTCTATTGATAAAACTGGTTTTCCTGGATCAATTGATAGACAGCGTCTGCCAGATAATAACGGAAATGGTGACCGGAAGCAGCCCGCTCCCGAATCTCGGTTGAGGAAATCTCAAGCAGCGGCGCATCGATCATGCGCAGCTTTGCCAGAATGTTTGGAAACGTGGTGTCCAAGGCTCCCCAGTCGAAGTCTTCTCCCGGCCGCTGCATCACGCCCAGCTCATCGATCTGCGCGATTACGGACTGCGGCTCGTGCCAGGTTGAGAGATAATGAAGCGAATCGCCGCCAATCAGAAGGATTAGTTCCTCACCCGGGTAAAGCTGCTGCAATATAGTCAGCGTGTCAGAGGTGTAATGCGGACCCGGACGGTCATTTTCAAGCAGGGAAAGCTCAAACCGCGGCTCTTTTCCGATGCAGGCGCGCACCATTTCTGCCCGTTGTTCAAAATTGGTAATCCGTTTTCCGCGTTTGTGAGGCGGCTGCGGGGCGAGCATCCACAGCACAGTGTCGAGGCTGAGCTGGTCTGCCGCTTCGGCTGCCAGAATCATGTGACCGAGATGCGGCGGGTCGAACGTTCCTCCGAAAATGCCGATCCGGCGGGGCATTAATCCAGCCACTCCAGTTCGAATTCATCACCGATCATGACGGTCTCGCCGTTTTCAATTCCGGCATCGCGCAGCGCGTCTTCAATGCCGAGCGTGCGCAGCAGGTTCTGGAATCGGCGCACAGAACCGCTGTGCTCCCAAAAAGTCATTTTTGCAGCGCGCTCAATCGAGATACCGCGCACAACCCAGTCGCCGTCTTCATCCTTATAGATTTCGAATTTTCTCGGATCATCCTTCGGCGTGTACAGCGGCATAGTCTCGACTGTCTCTTCCTCAGGAACACTCTGAACCAGTTCATAGAGTTTCCAGAGCAGCGGTCTGACGTCCTGACTGGTTGCGGCTGAAATTGCGTAGGATTCATAACCGAGATTGCTGAGCGCAGCCTGAATCTCCGGCCAGCGCGCGCTGACCTCTGGGATATCCATCTTGTTGAACGCTACCAATTGAGCTTTCCCGGCGAGATTTTCATCAAATAGCGCCATCTCCTGATTGATCTGATCGAAATCGGCGATTGGATCTTCTGCCATACCGTCCAGCATGTGCAGGATGACTTTTGTGCGCTGGATATGGCGCAGAAAAGAATCTCCTAGCCCCACGCCCATGTGAGCGCCTTCAATTAGACCGGGGACGTCGGACAGAACCAGTGAATGATCCAGATCCAGTTCGGCAACGCCGAGGTTAGGTTCGATGGTTGTGAACGGATAATCCGCGATTTTCGGCTCAGCATTGGTGACAGCTGCCAGAAAACTGGATTTTCCGGCGTTGGGTACGCCGACAATTCCGACATCGGCGATCAGCTTTAATTCAAGTTTCAGTTTTCGTTCTTCGGATGGCGCGCCTTTTTCAGCGACGCGCGGGGCTTGAAAAGAGGCGGAGACGAAATGGGTGTTGCCCCGACCGCCGCGGCCGCCTTTTGCGACGACCAGTTCCTGTCCATCTTCAACGAGATCGCCGATCAGTTCATCCGTCAGAGCGTCCCGCACGATTGTTCCGGCTGGCACCAGCACGATTTTATCCACTGCGGATCGGCCGGTCATGTTGTTGATTCCGCCTTTTTTGCCGCTGTCCGCGATGTAGCGCGAAATATGCCGAAACGCGGATAGCGTGTTAATCCGCCGATCGACCTTGAGGATCAGGTCGCCCCCGTGGCCGCCGTCGCCTCCGTCAGGTCCTCCACGCGCAACATATTTTTCACGATGGAAATGCATCATGCCATCGCCGCCCCTGCCGGACCGGACATAAATTTCAGCTTCATCTACAAACATTTTTTCTCTCCTGTCAGTTTCATCCTCTATTTTACGCTATAAAATGATATTCATCGACTGAATAGGTGAAGAATAATTTTGCTTTCTGCCGAGACGCTCTTCGTTTAGGGGTAAAATTGAGGCAGCAGCAAGCCAAACTATATACAGGAATAGCGAATGAATAACTATCCATGCAAATTGTTTGATCAATTGACGCTGAATACGCCATTAATTTTGGCTTCGGGCGTTTCCGGTAACAGCGATTCATTACTGGTTCGGGCAGCGCGATCAGGAGCGGCGGCGGTGACCACAAAGGGTTTTACATTGAAATATCGCAAAGGCGCCGACAATCCCGTCTCAACGGATTGGGGCTGCGGGCTGATTACCAACCTGGGCTTGACCAATCCTGGTGTCGATTCAATGAAATATATGCTGAGCGCCTACGTTGAAAAGGCTGGCGATGAAGCTGTGCCCGTATTTGCCAACATTTATGCCGATACGGCGGAAGAATTCGCGGAACTGACTCGGAAAACTGCCGCGCTGAATCCAGTGCTGATTGAGGCGGACTTGCCAGCGCCGGATGAAAATCTGGCGTCAGAAGTGACCCGCGCTGTCTGCGAAAACGCTGCAGGGATTCCCGTCTCAATTAAAATTTCTCCTGACTGCTGCCGGATTTCGAGACTGGCGGAAGCGATTCGGGATGGCGGAGCAAGCGCAATTACAGCAGTGAACCCGATCCCCGGAATGTTGATTGATGCTTATGCAGCGAAGCCCTTTTTGTCGAACGGCACGGGCTGGATCAGCGGTCCAGCGCTCAAACCGATTGCGCTGAATGTGATCGGAGAACTCTACCAGGCTGTCGATCTGCCGATCATCGGCGTCGGCGGTGTCATGAGCGGGCTGGATATGGCAGAGATGCTGATGGCAGGAGCCCGTTGTGTTGGGGTCGGATCAGCGCTTTATTATGAAGGCTATAGCGCATTTTCACGCATTATGAATGAATTCTCGGCTTTTATGGAGTCTGAAGGGTATCGCGATTTGGATGAAATTGTTGGAAAGATTTGGTGGAAATCATGAGTGAGTTTCGAAAAAACGAGGGGATGAGATCCCAAATTTTCACAGTTGATCAGGTTCGCATTGAAAATGAGATGACCACCAGCCTGATCATGCGGGAACCACTGCAAAGCGAACCGGGGCAGTTTTTGCTGCTTTGGCTGCCGGGGATTGGGGAGAAACCGTTTAGCATTGCTGGCATCGATCCGCTAGTCGTAACGATTGCCGACGTCGGAAAGATGACGCATGAAATTCATGGATTGAAACCGGGAGACCGGGTCTGGGTGCGCGGTCCGCTGGGCAGAGGCTACCAGGCTTACGGCAGTGAAGCGCTGCTGGTCGGCGGCGGCTATGGGGCTTCCCCGCTGCTGCTGCTGGCTGAAAACTTGATCAGCAAAGGGATCAACGTTCAGGTCTTTCTGGGCGCCAGAAACAAAGATTTGCTGATTTTAACAGACCAGTTTAAAAAGCTGCCGCTCAAGCTGCATCTCACCACGAATGACGGTTCAGCCGGTCTCCAGGGTTTTGTGACCGTCCCATTGGAAGCCGCCATTCAGGAGCTGCCCGATCGAAATCAGGCTTGCGTCTATGCCTGCGGTCCGAAGGGGATGCTGCTCGGAATTGATGCGCTCTGTGAAAAATACCGGATTGCCCGCCAGCTGTCATGGGAGGCGGTCATGCGCTGCGGCATGGGCCTTTGCGGAAATTGCCGGATTGAACTGCCAGACACCTGGCAGGAGCCGGCTGATCAGCCCGGCAGCCGCCGTGCGTGGCTGGTGTGCCGTGACGGTCCGACCATGTTCACCCAATAGGCGTCTGGCTTAATTGTTCAGGATCAATAAGAGCACAGTTTAAGGTCAGAAATTCATATATTATCTATAGAATTGACCGTTAAATTGATGGATTAAATAATTAAAAAAATCTTTGTAATTATTTAAAATTTGCATACTTGCAGAAAAAAGACTTGATATAATTTTAAAAATTCAAGAAAAATCGGACGTATAAATCTGAACCAAATCAGCAGATCTTTCGGGTTCAGTTTATTAATATCTGTCTTGGATTTTTGTAAATTGAGATGAGTAAGCTCAGCTAAATGGTGAAAAAGACCAGGCAGCGCAGTAAGTAAAATTGAGAAATTAATTCTGGGAAAATGTCGAAATAAAGCGTGACAATAAAAATTTGATTGAATATTCAATTGAATCATGAAAGACAAGAGGAAATGAATGCTGCCCTCAATCATGAACCAGAATTCTGCTGAGCTGAACCAGCATGAAAAAGATCAAATCGTAACGAATGAAGAATTATTTCGAAGGTATTTTCTTGGGGATGAGGCTGGTCTGCGGTCGTTAATTGATCGGCATGGCGATAAACTGACTTATTACATAAATGGTTATGTTCATGACCTGCAGGAAGCCGAAGATTTGATGATTGAAGCCTTTTCTCGAGTAGTCGCGAAGCAACCCAATTTTGAAGAAAATGGATTTAAGACATATTTGTACAAAACTGCGCGGAATTTAGCGCTGCGCCAGTGCATGCAGTCAAAGATGTTTTCCTTGATTGACATTGATGAGGTCGAAGCGGCGTCAACGCAGGATTCCTCGGTTTTGGATGATCTGATCAACAACGAAAAATATCGAATTATTTCCCGGTCGCTAGATCAAATCCATACAGAATATCGCGAGGCAATCTATTTGCATTACTTTGAGCAAATGAGCTATTCTGAGGCGGCGGAAGTAATGAAAAAGACAGTGAAGCAGGTTTCCAACCTGATTTATCGCGGCAAACAGGCATTGAAACCAATTTTAGCAAAGGAAGGACTCACGGATGAAGACCACTGACGAACGATTTCTTGCAGTTAATCAACGGATAAAAGAGATCAATTACCAAAAAAAGGTTCGACAGGCAAGGTTGGTGACCCTTTCAATCGGTGTATTTAGCGTGATCTTAATCTGCGGCATCGCAATTGCTATGCCGGCGATTGTAGCGAACATGTCTAATTCTGAAATCAATGGTTTGGAAAACTTGGGAAGTGTTTTCTATTATGGCGAAGCTCGCAGCTATGTATTGATCGCATTGCTGGGGTTTCTGCTCGGAATATTTGTTACGCTCCTGTGCACAGCGCTTCAAAAAAGGATTCAGTCTGACGAGGATGATCAAACCGATGTATGAAATAATCAGCAATATGCTGCAGCTCATCGTTGGAGCCGGTTGTGCTATTTACTCCGGGCTGCTTGCTGCGCGTCATGACAATCAGCGGTTGTTTATCTTGACCTGCTTTTATTTCACTCTTGCACTCGGGTCGCTTTATTGGGCTTTTTATCTGGCTGTTAACAATTACTCACCAAAAATATTTTATGTTTCCGATCTTTCATGGATCGCTAGCTGTTTGTTTTTGGTGATGTTATGCTCCTCTGTCGTAACCCCTGAAGAACGGCGCTATCACACTATTGTCGAATGGATATTGATGGCTGTTTTGGCTGGCTTAACAGCCTATATGCTTTTATGGGGAGACTATCTCGCAACGATAACGTGGCATGGTTTATTGATGGTCAGCGGGTATCTCTCAACGCGCGGACTGCTCTATCTTCGGAGTCAAAAGGAAAGAGTTCCGGCAAAAGAAAAATTTTATCTTGCTATCCTTGCTTTCGTCCTGATTGAATTTGGATTATTTCTTTCATCCTGTTTTTTCCCCACTGGAGATCTGTTACGGCCTTATCTCTGGTTTGATCAAGCGCTTACTGCCAGCTTGTTGTTTCTGCTGACAACCACGAAGAAAGTTGCTGACTTATGATCTATCTGGAAAACATTTTCGTCTGCCTGGTTGGACCCCTAATCATTGCGGTACTGGTTACCAAAGGAAGATACCGCATGATGTTTTTATTTTTTGCGATTGGAATGGGAATGTGTCTGCTGGCGGCATATATAAATACTTTTTTTGCCCAACTGTACAATGCTGATCCGTTATCTGCAGCGGTTGAAATCGCGCCGGTATGTGAAGAAATCCTAAAATTGCTGCCTGTTTTATTCCTCGTACTCATTTTTGAACCAAATATTCAGGATGCCAGAGTCGCAATTATTTGTGTCAGCGCTGGATTTGCCACCTTTGAAAATACCTATTACTTGATTCAAAATTATTCAGCGAATCTGAGCCATTTGCTCATCCGCGGTTTTGGGGTTGGCGCTATGCACATTGTCTGCGGCGCGATTGTCGGTTATGGGATGTTTTACATTTGGCGGCACACCTGGCTTAAGCTGGCAGGGACGCTGGGGCTTCTTTGCGCCGCAATCACTTATCACGCGATTTACAATCTGACGGTGAGTGTGGACTACGGTGTGATTCAATACATCGGCTATTTGTTTCCAATCCTTTCGATTCTTGCTGGAATACCGCTTGAAAAACGATTGGATCGAATAAATCATTAAATATTTTTCCCCTTTTATCTTCAAAAACTGCTGATCACGGCAGTTTTTAATATAAGTAATTTTCGAAGAGGACTTATGTCACGTGAGACCTTTTCATCATTCGTGTATTTACATTAGTAGACAGCATGATTCTATCGGAAGGAATTTTCGCATGGAAAGCAGAAAAACAGAGCATAGATTGAACCGGATCCGATCGCGCGCCAAAGCAATTCAGCGCTGGCAGGAAAATCGATGGATTGCCGCATTGGGGTCTGTCTGTCTTGTTTTAACAGTTGTTCTGGGAAGAATCATCCGTGCAGAATTGAGAGGCGTTACGCTGATTCCTCAATTTGAGCAGGAGTATTGGGGAACAATGCTGCTGAAAGATGCGGGCGGCTATGTGCTTGTCGCCGTTTTGGCATTCACAGTCGGAGTGACTTTTGCGATAGTATGTATTCACCTATCCCGAAAACACAAATACAACGAATTACTTGAAAACAATCATAAAAAATAAATTTTAAGACAATATAAAAAATTCTATCGTTTTATCGAAGGATTTTTGTGGTTTAAAGACCAATCGACCGCAAAAATCAAATTTATAGAAAAAAGTGCGTGATTTTGTTTTAATTTCGGTTACTAACCACTTATTTAGGGGTTCGGGTTGAAAGAGGTTCCACAATGAAAAGTAAAAAATTCCTGGGTTTATTAGTTGTCATCTTGGTTTTAATCCTAACCATCGATGTCATGGGGGTATCTGCAGCCTATGCAGTCGCTGAATCGACTGAGATGCCGATTCAAGAGATTTTAAGTGCAGAAAGCAACGCGGGAGAAGAACTGGATTTGAGTGCTCCGGTTCTACCAGACCCCATAGAATCTTTGCCAGCAGATAACGCTGCCAGCAGCGCTGCAGGAGAACTGCATAACCAGGAAATCACCGAAATACCCGACCCGAATGGAACCCAAAACCCAGGTGAACCGGCTGCTATTCCAGAGCAACTACTTGAAGTAACCCCAGACCCTGAAATCACTGAAACC
>DHPK01000029.1:0-12778 GCA_002407845.1 Leptolinea sp. UBA5366
TATCAAAATGAGTAAGAACATAGAGCCAAATTGGTGCATTTACAGTTCTAAATAATGCCAAGAAGAAGGTAGATAGTCAGCCGGGTTATTCTGTTTTTGATGAATCCGGAAAGAAAATCTATCCGATAGAATCTACTAATATATACACAGTGAAGAATGGGGATTCGCTCTGGAGCATTGCACAGCAGTTCCTAGGTGATGGTTCGAGGTATCCTGAAATCAAAAGCTATAACGGAATTAGCTCCGACCTGATTCGAGTTGGCCAAGTATTGAAAATTCCTACCGAAAGCACAGACTTTAAGGTTGGTGATTCTGTGAGAATTACCGCTAAGCGATACACCACAGGTGAGCTTATCCCTGACTGGGTGAAAAATAAAATTCACAAAATCAGTGAGTTCGGTGACGGAAAAGTGCTTCTTGGATATCCTGATGGCATCTCGTCTTGGGTAGCAATTGATGGAATAGAGCAAGCTTAAATTTAACCCCGCAGTCTGGTTCTATGGAATCTGGCTGTGGGGCTTATTTTGCTAAAGAGAATAGTAATACTTACGAATGTAGTCTGACATTAGTTTTCTTCTAAGGTTCAAGAAATTAAGATAATCTGACTCATCCATATTAATGAACTCAACAGGCACACAATTTTCTTCAAGATTGCGTTCTAAATCTTCTTGTGAAGAAATTCCTCCAAAAGACTGATTGCCACCATGGACTTGTTCTAGCATCTTTGACATATATACTTTTGGAGAATTCGCCCCAATTTTAATATTAATTTCAGATTGAGTGTACACATAGTTTGCGACTTGATTATAATCCCGCTGGTTTGAAAACCCTGAGTTTTGAAGGAACTTTTTAGGGAAAATATGGTGAATATCACCTCTTTGCTCGACTAAAGTTGGAACATCAATTTGTTCTGACAGAAAGCCACGAGCACTATTTTTAACTTGAGCCATGACAAAAACATTAAAATATGGACTGCTTCGAACTGAAGTATTAAGGTTGTTAACTAACACATTGTTCCAATAGGCATCTGATAACTCACCTTCTTCGGTCATGCGTAAGTACTCTTCTGGGTTAGAAGTGTCAAATCTCTTAACGTCGTAATCAAAGGACGATTCCGGTGAACTGGAGTATCTTGTAGTAAGTATAGATAGGACTATCCATTTTCGAACTACTTTCTCTATAATATGGGCCGGGATCCCTTTTTCTCTGAGGAGTAAATAGAAGACATATCCAAAATTCAAAACGTTTTTCGAGCGAACCAAAGATTTGTCGATAATTCCTGTAGATTTCACTATCATGATGAATCGTTTAAAATTAGTTTCGTTTACATAGTCAAAGACTCCATCTTTTAACTTCGAAAAAGAATCTTCAGCAATACTTTCATGATTTTCTCTTGTTTTAAAGTCTCTACCTGACAATAAACTGACGAGATCGGAAATTCTTCCTCTTTTAAATTTATAAGTAAATGCTACCCTTAATACATCAGAATAACTTGGAATATAAATATCTTGACTCTCTCCAACTACCCAACTAATCTTACGATATATTTCTGTTTCCTGAAACTCAGTGTCATTAGCTAGGATTTGCTCATGATCCATTGGTCTTTCCCAAAAATGGCAAAAATAGTCGATTGTTTTTCTAATATTAGTCCCATCATATAAAGAATCTGATGATATTTTTGACATAGCAAAGTCTGCCTGTGACAATACAACTCCCTGTGAATTAATTCTAATAAATACATCAGTAACTTCTTCGATAGATAAGGTGTCAGAGAGCTCAATAACTCCAATATTAATATTTTTTATAGACTCCAATGCTTGTATTCTCGACGCAATAAAATCCTCTTTGCCTAGTAATTCGTTCATCTCGCAGTACTTAGCGACAAAAGACCATTGTGAATAATCTGCTGCAAATATTTCACTTATGTCTGCTATCCAAGTGACGTCTTTTTTTATTGCCGGGTTACTGACTTCAAAGACTTCTTCAATGGGATTGAAAGCAATTTGAATTCTCTTCTTTTTATAATTCTTGTCAATAATAGGAAGACCAGCTATTGCCGCCTCCATTGCTGTGACTCTTTGTTGACCATCTATCAATATCTTCTTTCCTTTAGAGATACTACCATCTTTAAGAACGATATCAGGATTTTTCCAAATGATTAGGTATCCGACAGGGTATCCCTTATATAACGAGTCCATCAAATCTCTTACTTTTGTTGCATTCCAAACGAAAGGTCGTTGAATCTCAGGAATTGCAACTTCATCTGAGTCAATCCAATTTAATACGTTTCGAACTTGAGTATTATACACATCATATTTAGACATAAGGCTACCTCGATAATTACCTGATATAAAAATTATAGCAGAGCCAATATATTATTGTCTAAAATATTTTATTCATCGTGAATGAAAAACCTTCACTAATTAATATACATTTTACGATCCAAGAGTTCGACGTTATGGAGGATGCCAAGACGATAAACAAGTGATAAATTGATTTCGCTTAATTGGAATAATTATACTAGCTATACGAAACTCATACTGTCTACATGAAACTCATACTAACTATACGAAACTCATACTGTCTACATGAAAGTCACACTAGCTATACGAAAGTCATACTAGCTATACGAAAGTCACACTAGCTATATGAAAGTCGAACTGGCTATATGAAAGTCGAACTAGCTATATGAAAGTCATACTAGCTATATGAAAGTCAGAACTTTTGAATGTTAGTGCACCCAGTCTGGCTGAAAAATTATGAATTCTGAAAAATCAGGATTTTTACAGCCTGATTGCACCTTTTCGTATTTTAATCCACTCCCCAAAAGCCTTATATAACAAGCTTTTTCAGGCATAAAAAAAGACTCTAGTGATTGTATCATTACTAGAGTCCTAATTTGGTAGCGGGTGTTGGCATTGAACCTCGCACAATGGATCCCATTTTGGCTCCCGACCGCAGTACATATCAGGTATTGACAAGTATTTATGATAATTTGACAGTCATGCATGACAACGATTCGGAAATTGAGCCCGGCTTGGCAACAGAATGGACTGTTTCCGAGGATGGGAAAGAAATCGTTTTCAAGATTCGGGAAAATGTCAAATTTCACAATGGCGATATTCTGACAGCCGACGATGTCGCATTCAGTTTTAATACTGCGATTGCGAACGCTCCAAACAAATTGATGACTGGAATGATGGATCGTATGGAAGTTTCTGGAGAAAATGAAGTAAAACTCTTCCTTAAGTATCCATTCAAACCAATGTTGAGTATTCTCAGCCAGCCAACCCTTTGCATCGTTAATAAAGCTGCATACGAAAAAAGTCCCGAAGAATTTAGCCGTAATCCTGTTGGAACTGGTCCTTTTAAATTTGTTTCCTGGAAAACAGGCGACCGCGTCACTTTAGAGAAATTCAATGATTATTATCGATTCACTCCTGCTTACGATGAATTGATTTTCCGAATTATGCCTGATGCCAACACAGCCATGATTGCGCTTGAAAATGGTGAATTAGACGTTATGCCGAATCTTCAAGCAAGTGATCTACGGAATGTTCGCGAAAATGATAAACTGGCACTTTATGAAAAACCGTCTGCAAACTTCAATATGATCATCTTGAATAATTATGAGGGAATATTCACTGATAAAAACATGCGGCTCGCAGTAAGTTATGCAATTGACCGTGATGAAATCATCGCAGGCGCTCTCGAAGGTCAGGGCGTTCCTTTGTATGTTCCTATGGCTCACGACGTTTTTGGATATCCGGAAGATTTTGTTCCTTTCGAACATGACGTTGAAAAAGCAAAAGAATACCTGGAACTGGCTGGTTATGATGGACAGGAGATTAAATTCAAGACAACAGATTCAAAAGAGCGGGTAAAGGTTTCCGAGATCATCCAGGCTCAATTGCTTGAAGCTGGCTTTAATGTTTCCATTGACCAAATGGAAGGCGGACGTTTCTTTGATGAAGTTTATAAAAATATGCAATATGAAATCGGCATTTTCAATATGACTTCAGACTATCCGGATGGCGACTCACCGACCTATACGCGACTCCATAGTTCTATGTTTGGAAATTCAAACAATTATTTTGGTGTAAAAAATGAAGAACTGGATAAAGCGCTTGATGATGGACGTTTTTCCCTCGATCCTGATGTACGAAAAGCTGCTTACGCAAAGGTTTGTGAGATCGTCCGTGATGATGCAATCATCGTTCCAATTTACGCAGGGATAAATAACGTAGTTGCAAACAAAGATCTTGTCGGCGTCGAAGCGAATGCGGTTCTCAGAATGTATTATGGGGAATATTCCTGGAAATAATTTTGGAACCCATTCTAAGTTAATTATTTATTATTATGATATTGCCAGGTAAAATCTGGCAATATCTTTTCATTATTGGCAGAGTAGAAATCAGGAGATCAGAGCTCATGGAAAACTTTGAAAAATTGAAACAAATTGTAGAATCTTTTTCCTCAGATATTAAGAATACAGGTCGTTTTCTATGGGAAAATGCTGAAATTGGCAGACACGAATTCAAAGGCTCCGCTTTTCTTGCGGAGCTTTATGAAAAGAACGGATTTGTAGTCGAACGCGGGGTTGGCGGTTTCCCAACATGTTATATTGCTACATTTGAAAATGGAACCGATGGGCCATCACTTGGAATATTCAGCGATTTTGATGCATTACCTGGAATGGCTCTGGATCGTTCCGGAAATCCTGGCCACGGCTGTATGCATAACCTTTACACAGCTACAACAGTCGGAACAGCCCTATCACTTAGGGAATATATGCTGGAAGAAAACATCTGCGGAAAGATTACCGTCTTTGGCGCCCCTGCGGAAGAATGTGGCGGTGCAAAACAGTATCTGGCAAGGCAAGGCTTGCTGAATGGTATCGATGCATTCTTTGGCGTTCATCCCGTTTCAATAGACAATGGTGTGATGTTTCGGAAACATATAGCAATATTAATGAAGAAGTATAGATTTTTTGGAAAATCTGCACATGTTTTCGATACTGATTTTAAAGGACATAATGCATTACTGGCAGCTCAATATTTTATGATCGGTCTTGAATTTTTTAAGGGACAAAAGAATACTGATTCGAAAGTAAATGCTATTATTACGGATGGCGGAAAGATGACCAACCGTATCACTGATTTCGCTGAGGTAGAATGCGGATATCGCTGCCAAACCCGAGATATGATTGAACAGGATGAAATCCAAATTGATATTATCGCCGAATCCGCAGCGAAAGCCCTGCAATGCCAGGTAGAGATCATCGAAACAGGAAGATATTTCAATACTTTACCGAACCATACGCTGGCAAATATTGCACAGCATAATGCTGAATTGGTGGGTTCTCCACAGTACACTGCTGATGAACAAAGAGAAGCAGTCGAGAAGGGTTTTTCACAAGGATTTTACACAGAAATCAAACCATTACCTGAGGAACCAGTTCTAATCATGGGCGGAACGGACGAAGGAGATGCCTCCTGGCTCGCGCCATGGCTTCGAATTTCCCTTGCATCATGTCCGCCAGAAGTGTCTGGCCACTCTTTCGATCTGGTCGAATATGCTAATAAAGATTATGTGTACAAAGGGATTTTAGCGACAGCTTTAGTTACTGCAATGACATGTGTCGACTTGCTGACCAACCCAGACTTACTTGCTGAAGCGAAAACAGAAAATTCTAAACAGCAAGAATCGAATCCATACATTCCAGCTAAACAGAAATTCCCGCCAGCTCTTCTTTTTCCTCAGACGCCCGGTGTAACAGTTAATCCAGATAGCATTCGAATAGATTTGGAGCAGTGCGATTTGTTCAAAGGATTGTCCGGTGTCAATTTTATTGCGGAGATGAATGGCGAAATTGTCGGGGAAGCCAGGTTGGAAAATGAGAAAGTTCTCACAATTCCATTTACCACTGAGATTGATTCCAAACAGAGCGGCAAGATCCTTTTCTTTGATATTGAAGTCTTGATGCAAGAAACAGCATATCCCTATACTTATTCCTATTTCTTCACATAGAAAAACAATTTTATATTTGAATGGAAATAAAAATTCCGGCTTTTATGCCGGAATTTTTATAGATTCTATTATGAATGCTGTTATGCTTTTGGACCTGCGTTGACGATGTCAGCGGAAGTCTTTTCTGCATATTTCTTGAAGTTTTGTGCAAAGGACGCAGCCAATTTTTGTGCAGCTTCGTCGTAAGCTGCTTTGTCAGCCCATGTGCTGCGCGGATTTAATACTTCTGACGGAACGCCCGGGCAGCTCTTCGGAATGTTGAGACCGAAGAATGGTTCTTTTTCAAATTCAACGCTTGCCAGATCGCCATTCAATGCAGCTGTTACGAATGCGCGGGTGTAAGGCAGGCTGAAGCGTTTGCCGATCCCATAAGGACCACCGGACCAGCCGGTGTTCAGCAGCCAAACATCAGCATCAAACTGAGCGATTTTCTTCCCTAAGAGTTCTGCATAAACTGAAGGATGCAGCGGCAGGAAAGGTGCGCCAAAACAGGCTGAGAAGTTAGGCTGTGGTTCAGTAATGCCGCGTTCGGTGCCAGCCAGCTTTGAGGTGTAGCCTGACATGAAGTAATACATCGCCTGGTTTTTATCCAGTTTTGATAATGGGGGTAAAACACCGGAAGCATCAGCTGTCAGCAGGAAGATATTTGTCGGATGACCGCCTTTGCCGTCCTCAACGATTCCGTCGATGTGAAAAATCGGATAGGCGCCGCGGGTGTTTTCTGTGCGGGCGTCGCTGTCAAAATCGAGATCATGGGTGACTTCGTCATAGATGACGTTTTCAAGAACTGCGCCAAAGCGGTGGACTGCATCCCAAATCAAAGGTTCATGTTCTTGGCTGAGTTTAATCATTTTCGCATAGCAGCCGCCTTCGAAGTTGAAAATGCCGTCATCACTCCAACCATGCTCATCGTCACCAATCAGCAAGCGGTTCGGGTCGGATGAAAGGGTTGTCTTTCCGGTTCCTGAGAGACCAAAGAACAGAGCAGAGTCGCCATTTTTCTTGCCGACATTCGCGGAACAGTGCATTGTCATGACGCCCTGCAGCGGGAGAATGAAATTCATGACTGAGAACACTGATTTCTTCATTTCGCCGCCGTAATGAGAACCGCCGATTAGGACGATTTTCTTTGCGAAGTTTACGATAATGAATGCGCCGGAATTGATTCCATCTTCTTCCGGTGAGCCTTCAAGTCCGGGGACGCAGATAATGGTAAATCCGGGGATCATATTGACACGGTCAGCGAGTGCAGGCCGGATCAGCATGTCATTGATGAACAGGTTTGACCATGCAAATTCAGTGATAATTCGGAATGGGGTGCTGTATTTCTTATCAGCGCCGGCAACCAGGTCAGCCACAAATAAGTCGCGGTTCTGCACGTAACCAAGCATCTTGTTGTACAGACGGTCGAATTTTTCAGGGGAAATTCTCACATTGACTTTACCCCAGTCAATCAGTTTTTCCTCTTCGGTCCCATTGTCCACGACGAATTTATCGTTAGGGGAGCGCCCGGTATATTTCCCGGTGTTGACGATCAAAGCACCATCAGGAGAAAGTACGCCTTCATCTCTTTTCAGCGATTCTTTAACCAAGACAGCCGGAACTGCGTTCCAATAAACTTTTCCAGCATTCTTTATCCCATAGTTTTCGAGACCGTAACTGCCAGGGGTACCAATGTGTTCCATATAAATTTCCTCCATTTTTCTGATATACAAGATTTGTATAGTAAGTTTTTCACGCGGATTACAGCCAAATTCCTAGCTATAATTCCAATTTGAACAATTATAATCTGTTTGACTTATTTCTAAAAAATATGTGTGTAATTGTAACAAAAAGGACAAGAGAACTAATCCGCTTGTCCTTTTCTAATATTGCGTGTAGTTATAATTTGTATTAATCGAGCTTTATCCTACTTAGAACGCGCAATCAGCTCATCAAGATGAGCGACGATGCTGCCCAATACGCCATTCACAAAGCGCGGTGAGCTTTCAGATCCAAACATTTTTGCAAGTTCAACAGATTCATTGATTGCGACTTTCACCGGTGCGGTTCGCCCAATCGCAAATTCCCAAACGGCAATTCGGATGATATTACGGTCAATCACAGCAATCTGGTCAATTGGCCATTCCGGGGCATATTTGGAAACGATTCCATCAATTTGATGAATGTAAGGCAAGACGCCTGAAACGATCTTTTCAATCATCTCGACCTGGGCAGGATCCAGATGAACAGAATCTGTACGTTCTTTCAGGATGATGTTGATCGGATGGCTGGACATGTCCATTTCATACAAGGACTGCAAGGCGATCCCGCGTGCTCTGGTGCGGTCGTCAAGTTCCATATCATCGACAACCACCCGCTCAATGATTTTGTCCTGTTCTGGGTCAAAATCGTCAGGAAATGTCTCAGGAATAGTTTCGAAATCGTTTTCGTCAAGAAATTCTTGCATAACGATCAGGCTTTATCTGCCGAGGAGGCGACAAAATCGATGTCGACAACGTGAATGTTGATAATGCCGGGTTCCATATCGATCGTTTCTCTGATCACGCGATTGATATTTTCCTGCACTTTTTTTCCTACTTCTATGACATTGAAATGATGACGGATGCGCAGATAAATCTCTGCATTGACAACTTTGCCATCCACTCGAAGTTTGACTGCCTGGTGCGATGGAGACAGCGGGATATCGCTGACGCCTTTTGTTTCCATAGCGGTCATTTTTATTATTGTTTCGATCACTTCAGGCGCAATCGTTGTGCTGCCTGTAACTCTTGGTTTCTCTTCCATCATGTAAGTTCCCTATCTCTTTAAATCTGATCAAAAAACTTTCTTTCTGAATTATACAAGAATTCGTGCGGTGTGAAGCGATCTTATGCTTTCTGCATATTTCATTTTCAATTTATCAGAGTAGTGTATTCAAAGAGGCGGCTTGACTAGACAAAAAGAATCGGAAGCAAAAAATATTACTTATCGATCAAATAGGATCTTGTTGACAGTTTTATAAGTCAAGTGAATTGAGAAAACTCATACATTTGTAAAAGAGTTTTTATTGTAATAAATTAGTAATTCATCTTATCTATAAATTCTCTTGACGTCATACAAGAATAATTGAGCTTGTTTTAGTTGTCGCAAATAGTGTGTTCTCACATCATAATTTAACGAGTCTACTATAGGGACAGAAATAGACCTGGTAAAGGATAATAACTGATCGAACGGTGCGGCTACACATATATCAAAAGTGGGTTTATAATTCACATGGGTTTGATAAGTACTCTTATCGCACACAATATATGGATTGAGGCAATCGATGAATTCGGACGATCTGAAAATAAAAAACTGCATCAATAAGTTCCTGGATAATATTGCATTATCAAGAAGTGAAAACACAGCCAGAACTTACAGCAACGGTTTAGATGCATATTTGGAAATGCTGTTTGAAAGCGATATTGATGTTGATAATTTCTCAGTTCTCGAATTAACAGAAGATCAAGTCTCCGTATTTTCGAAACATTTGAAATCCTATTCACCTGCAACGGAAAGTCTTTACATTAATGTCTTTAAAAATTTCCTTGAATTTCTGATTGCAGAAAACATCATCAATCTCAATATGCATCGAGTTAAAATGTTGATCGCCCAGCGCTCCAGAAAACCAGGCATTCGAATCCCTCAATTCCCAATCGAATCAATTGAGCAAGTGCTTACGTTTGCCGAGCAGCTCCCGAATCAACCGGTCAATACTGATCAGGAGAAAATAATAAACTTACGAGACGCAGCATTCCTACTTACTTTGGCTGATACTGGCTTACGAATCCATGAAATCTGCGGTCTGCGACGCGGAGATGTCAATTGGTTCACGAGGAAAGCCGTTATTATAGGAAAAGGAAATAAACAGGCTGTTATTCGCTTTTCTAATCGTTCATTATTGGCTATGCGCAATTATCTGAACGAAAGAGGCACGATCGATGGTTTAGGTTCGTCCCAGTTGTCCGCATTGCCCCTTTTTGCACGCCATGATAAAGGTGCCGGCAAGCGAATATTGCACATTACAACAAAGACTGGACGAATGATTGTTTCGCAGCGTGTCACTGAGTGTCTGGGCACGGATGCCGTTGGCACGATCACACCGCACTCCTTTCGTCATTATTTTGTAACAACAGTTCTGCATGAAACAGGAAACTTGAAAATTGCACAGGAGTTCGCTCGCCACACGAACATTTCTGTCACCCAAAGATATACCCATCTGGCAAATGACGAGCTTGATGATACTTATGAGCGTATATTTGACCGGGACTGATTCTTTTTTATGGTACAATTTTTGACGTAGTTTTATGACTTATAGACAAAAATTTGTTTTTTCAATCTTTTTATTATTTTTGGTACTAGCCGCTTCCGCTTTCCGCCAAAATTCTGATGATATTTACCCCGAATATGTCATTCAATCAGGAGATTTCCTTTCTGTTGTTTCTGCTCGTTTTTCTACGACCTTAGATGAGATCATCCAGGTTAATCAGATTCAGAATCCAGATGCGATCGCGATCGGCGACCGGATAAAGATCCCTTCCTTAAAAGGATTGTCAGGCACGATCATTACCGATAATATAAATATTGGAGAAACCTTATCGAATATCAGCATCTTGTCCGGCATGCAGACCGCAGATATTATCCGCATCAACCAGCTGACCAGTTATTCGGAAGCATTCGTCGGCAGCACATTGATCCTAATTGAAAACGATCAGGGACCGGATTATTCAGCTGTAGACGCTTATACTGATGGCGCCACCAGTCTCGAAATGGCTGTCCGGCATAAAATCAATCCAGTTGAACTCGAAAAGATCAATCAAATCAATGGGGCTTGGGATATTGCTGAGAAACAGGTTTTATTTTCGATTTCCAATAATGATGCGTTCACCCCGGTTCATTCTATTTCCCCGCTGATTGATCAGCTCGAAATTTCCAAACTTCCCCTCATGCAGGGTGAAACGCAAGTCATCCACATAGTTAGTCCGCTTCAATTGAGTTTACAAGGTAACATCCTTGATCAAGAGCTAAAATTCTATCAAGACCCCGAAAATCTTTCTAATTGGTATGCATTCTTTGGGGTCAACGCTATTCAAGAAGTCGGGTTGACAGATTTGCATATTAGCGGAAATGATGAAAATGGCAAGGATTTCGATATCAATCAACAAATTGTAGTCGAACCTGGAATTTTTACTTATGAAGTAGTCGTCGGCGTAGATGCGTCGACGCTTGAAGATCATACGAATAAAGTCGATGACGAAGCCCTGATGGGGATCACGCAGACATCAGCAACCCGCACTTGGGGAGAAAAAATGTCTTACCCTGTCGATGAACCTTGCATCGTTTCCGGCTTCGGCAATCGCCGCACATATAATGAAGGCTCTTATAAGAATTTCCATTCTGGGGTTGACTTCGGTGTCTGCTCCGCACAAAACATCAACATTTATGCTGCTGCAGACGGAACAGTGCTCTATTCCGGTGAACTGCCGATTCACGGCAAGCACACCATCATCGATCATGGCTGGGGCATTTATTCAACTTATTCGCATCAGTCAGAGATTTATACCGCAGCCGGACAGCAGGTGAAACGCGGTGATTTGATCGGCTTAATCGGTTCAACCGGACGATCTGTCGGTCCCCATCTCCACTGGGAAATAAAAGTAAACGGGGTTTATGTCGACCCCATGTCATGGATCAGAAACAGCTATCCGTAATTGCTGCGGATTGATGAAACCAAAGCGATTAGGAAGGGATTTACAGCGTGAAAAATAAGGATAACAACCAATTAGTCATGTGGGAAAACTTGGAACTTGGACAGGCCGATTTAGATTTTATCTATAATTTCCTGCTCGAAAAAGAAAAACCGATGACGACGAAACAACTGGCAAGAGCGATCATTGAAGAGCGCGTGCGACTCTATAAAAAGGAACTGCTGAAGCAAGAAAAGTCTTTGGGCAAAGTCTATCGTCCTCAAGACGACTTTAAAGTCGGAGAAGAGATAGTCTTTCCGCTGCTGGAAAACCAGAAAGCAGCGGTCACAGCTGTCCGCGAAGGCAGGAATCCTGACATTTCCACGTTCAAAGTTGTCACATTTCGATTTGGCGACGGGGTTGAGGCTGAATACGCTGGAAGCCTTGCTGAGCATGATTTGAACACTGCCAACTATTGGGAAAAAGAATCAACTGTACTTTTGGATTCCAAGGCGATCATCTCAAAATATGGCAGAAACATTCTGAGGAATGTACAGACGCTTTTATCAAAAACGGATGAATTATTTACACTAGCCGATCTCTGGTTTTCAAAATCGCTGATGGCTGAAATCATTCCAGGATATCTGAACCTTGCCGAAGCGATGCTTGAAATGGAAGAAGGCATTCCAGTCCCGACCAGCATGATTCTTGAAGCCATCGATTATCCTGTTGACACCAATGAATCACTGACCGAGTTCTCCTTTAATTATGCGATGTTCCAGGATGACCGCTTTGATCAGGTTGGATCGACCGGCAATGTCCTTTGGACGTTGAAGCTGCTTGAGCCAGAGGATGTCCGAAAAAAGCCTCTGACTTTGAAGTATTACGGGGAAAGTGAAATCAATGAAAAAATCAACCAGATTCCGCTTGACCATTTGCTGATTCATGATGAACTGGATCCAGCTGCGTTGGAAATCCCTGACAGCGACATCGATTCGTTTAACATCTGCATCACATATCCGCATTGGAAAGCGGGCACG
>DHPK01000029.1:12891-32911 GCA_002407845.1 Leptolinea sp. UBA5366
CCGCATTGGAAAGCGGGCACGCTGCCGCTAATTGGCAAGATTCATTCAATTTTCCCAACTGCAATTGAAACTGATAAAGTGGTGTTTGAATTTTATGATCGGGACAAAGAAGTGACTTTCCCTGGCTGGGTTCTAATTAAAGAAAATTATGTCAGTGGGCTTAAAAAATGGTATCGAGAGCGAAATGTGATTCCAGGCAGCTTGATTCATTTATCAAGGAAAGAGGACACTGCCATCGTTGAGATATCTTTGATCCCACCGCACTCGTCGAAAGATTGGGTGCGAACAGCCTTGTTTGATCCCAAGGGGCGCATGTACTTTGAAGTCAGACAGCAGTCCATTGCATCTGAATATGATGATCGCATGTGCATTCATGTTGAAAATTCACCTCAGCTTGACGTCGTTTGGGATCATTACAACAAACCTGACATCAACTTCAATCGGATCCTTGAAACTGTTTTCAAAGATATTTCTTCTGAAAACCCGCAAGGAATTGTTCATTTTCAAGAAATTTATTCAGCGGTCAATATGATGTACCGCTGTCCGCCGCGCCCGCTCCTCCAAGCTCTTTTTGAAAACAATCATTATGAGTTTTTAGATGATCTTTATTTCAAAATGAGCTCAAAAGAATCAGTTCAGGAGGCATCTTATGACTGAAATGAACCCCGCTAAGTCAATCAATCCATTCGTTCGGCCCACATTAGCTACAAAATTCAAAATCGATTTTGATTGGTGGAAAGAAAACGATAAAAGCTGGCGCGTATTCTTAACTGGATATCTATGCGAAGAACATCAGGCTTTTTTCGGTAATGCAGGCGCTGATGTCATGGTAGATTCGGTCAATCCGGAAACCGGCGCTGTTACGCAGATTGATCAGCTCCAAGATACGCTGATCAACCACTGCGCGCGCATGGAAGACTTTTTTCAGGATAAAGGGACCCTGACGGACTCCGTCTTTCGCGTTTTTCTTTCTAACGGAAACGCACCATTAGACGCTGAAGAGATCAGTCAAATCATCAATCGCCCTGCCGATACAATTTTAAAGACATTGAGCGGACCGCGGATTTACCGCGGTGTGCGTCCGATTCTATAATATCGATTCTTTTGATTCTATAATTTTATAATCGAAGCAAATTTCTGTTGGATTTGTCAAGTTTTCTAATTGAATCTGCCTTTAATAATTGACAGTTTTCAATGTAATTCGATTATAATATCAACAGGTATTTCAACCTGCAATCTATAATTTGTTGCCTATACGGTTTTCTAAACAAAATACTATATTTACGGCTGGATGACTTTACCTGTTTTTTATTATCAATATTAGAATATTTGGAGATAAAGATATGACAACAAGTGAAATCATGAGTGGGAAAGAATTAATTTTAAAGACGCTTCGCCATGAAAAAACGAATGCGATTCCTTGGGTTCCGTTTGCTGGGGTTCACGCAGGCAAACTAAAAGGGTATGATGCTATTGAGGTGCTCAAAGATGAAGATAAATTGTTTGAGTCCTTGCTGGAAGTAAACGAAGTTTACGATCCAGATGGCCAGCCAATCGTATTTGATCTTCAAATTGAAGCGGAAATTCTGGGCTGCGAACTGATGTGGCTGCCGAACACTCCGCCATCAGTAGCGAGCCATCCACTGGCAACCAATCCGGAAATCACGGGCAAACTGCCTGAAGCAACTGACGGACGCTTGCCAATGATTTTGAATGTCATGCGCAGAATGAAAAAAGCAGTTGGCGATCACACCGCTCTTTATGGCCTCACCTGCGGTCCTTTCACGCTTGCATCACACCTGCGCGGAACTGAAATTTTCATGGACATGTTCCGCAATAAAGAATATGTTTTGGAATTACTCGAATACACCAAAAACATCAATATTCGAATGGCAGAACTCTTCATCGACGCTGGCATGGATGTGATCGCGATTGTTGACCCGCTGGTTTCTCAAATCTCCCCGCGCCATTTCAAACAGTTCCTGTCAGCCCCATACACCGAAATTTTTGATTACATTCGCGCCAAAAATATTGCTTCCTCGTTCTTCGTTTGCGGCGACGCGACGAAATCAATCGAAGTTATGTGCGAGACCAACCCCGACAATATATCAGTCGATGAAAACGTTGACATCGTCAAAGCAAAGGAAATCACCGATCGGTTCAACATCAGCATTGGCGGCAATATTCCTTTGACTACACGCATGCTGCTCGGCACTCAGCAGGACAACATGAAGTTCACAATCGATTTGATGGATTCAATCAGCCATGACAATTGGATACTTTCCCCAGGCTGCGACATGCCTTATGATACGCCGATTGAAAATACGGTCGGTGTGCTGCAGGCAGTCCGCCAGCCGGATCAAACCCGGAAGATGCTTGAGAATTATCACGAAGCAGAATACGACCTCGATTCGGTGATCATTCCAGATTATGCCAACCTGGAAAAACCGCTGGTTGAAGTTTTCACGCTCGATTCTGAAACCTGCGCAGCTTGCACGTATATGTGGAACACTGCGAAACGGGTTGTTGGAGAAATGAACGGCACTGCGGATATTATCGAATACCGGTTTACTAAGAAAGAAAATGTTGCCCGCGTTATGAAAATGGGAATCAAGAACCTGCCCAGCATCGTGATCAATGGGGAACTGAAATATTCATCGATTATTCCGAATCCGGCAGAACTGCGATCAGAAATTGAAAAACTGATCAAATAGCATTCTTTCATTCTTTATTATTTACAGATCCCGTGAATTGGATTATTTTTAACAATTCATGGGATCATATTTTAGAGGAACTATGCCAATTCTGACTGACTGGAAAATTGAAATTAGTGTGGACGATGTGCTCCGCAAGCAAGGCGCAAAGCCGGAAATCATCAAATCACGATCTCCCCATCTGTACGACATCGCCGAGCAAGCGCGTGACGATTCTAAAAACCTGCTTGATCCCTTTGTGATGTTTGACATTCAGAAAATCACTGCATTTTCAGGAAACAAACTGACGCTTGAAAGCGGCGTTGTTTTTGAGGGGCAGATCGTCGAAAAGCATTTGGGCAATGCAAAACATCTGCTGTTAGCTGCGTGCACGATATCAGACAAGCTTGAGAAAAAAGTCAGCGAAAGTTTTAAGGAAGATCCTGCCTATGCGCTGGCATTAGATGCAGCAGGGATTGCATCAATCTCAAATCTCTCTAAATCCGCAAAAGATTATTTCAAGAGTTCAGTCATTCCAAAGGACACCTCGATTACAATGGCGCTCAATCCAGGCATGGTTGGCTGGCCGATTGAGGAAGGTCAACCGCCAATCTTTGCAGTGCTGGGAAATATTTCCCGAAAAGTCACACTAACACATACCAATCTGATGGTTCCTGCAAAATCCGTCTCTTTTATATTTGGTATCGGAGATGAAGTCAATCCGCATGGCTCGCATTGCGATGAATGTGAACGAAGGTTTACCTGTTTCAATTCAGACTATTACAATGATGGACATTAAGGAAGGAAGTTTTCAATGAGTGATATTGATCTGCTGGAAATTGATTTTGAACCAATCGGCAAGCGCGTAAAAATAAAAAGCAGTCAATCCATATTGGCGGCAGCGCAGGCAGCTGGAATTCAAATTGCAGCGCTGTGCGGCGGATATGGAACTTGCGGCGCCTGCAAAGTTCGGGTCATGTCCGGCAGTGTATCCGAATTGACCAGCGTTGAAACCCTCAGATTAAATCCGGTCGAAATTGAAGCAGGGATGCGGTTCGCTTGTCAGACTTTCCCGCGGACTGATGTAAAAATTAACATCCCGCCAGAATCTTTGTCGACTTTTCAACGTCTGCAATTAGAGGGCACAGAAGAAGTATTTGACACTTCTGAAAGCGTCATCAAAGCAACGCCGCTTCACATGCCGCCGCCGACGATTGACGATCTCCGCTCCGACTCCCTGCGAATCAGAGATGAATTGAAACGGAATGGCATTCAGATTTCTAAAATCAATTTCCATTATTTTTCTTCGATGTCAGATTGGCTGCGGACGCATGAATGGGAATTCAAAGCGATCACCCGCGGAGACGAATTAATTTCGGTTATCCCGCTTTCCGCCTCACCGCTCGGGATCGCGGTCGACATTGGTTCAACTAAGGTCGCAGCTTATCTGATAGATCTCGAAACCAACAAAACGCTCGCAAAAAAAGGGATCATGAATCCGCAAATCAGCTATGGCGAGGATGTTGTCTCGCGTATTGCCTATGCGAATGAAAATCCAGATGGACGGAACGAGCTTCAGGGGAAGTTAATCGAGTCACTCAATCAGCTAATCAGCGATCTGTGCGAAGAAACTGGTCAAGGAGCTTATCAGATCGTTGAAATTGTTGTGGTCTGCAATACTGCAATCCACCATTTCTTCCTCAATTTTCCAGTCAGACAACTTGGAATTTATCCCTTTATCCCGGTAATCGACGAAGCGATCAGCCTGCCAGCTATCAGCCTTGGTCTGAATGTGTCTAGAGGGGCTTATGTCTTTGTTCCAAACAACATCGCCGGCTATGTCGGGGCTGATCATGTTTCAATGCTGATTGCCTCAAAAATTAATTTAAAAGAAAAGACCGTTCTTGCTTTGGATATCGGCACAAACACGGAAATCAGCCTTTCGCATCAGGGCAAGATTTACAGCTGTTCCTGCGCTTCGGGACCCGCATTCGAAGGCGCTCATATAAAATTTGGGATGCGTGCAGCCGATGGCGCGATTGAAAGAGCGCAATTCATCGATGGTCATTTGAAATATCAAACGATCAACAATAAAAAACCAGTCGGAATTTGCGGTTCAGGAATTCTTGATTTGATTGGAACACTCCGCGATGCCGGAATCATTAATGAACGGGGCAATTTCAATCGTGACTGTCCAAACGTTCGTCCTGCGACCCGCAATTATGAATATGTTGTAGTGCCTGAAAAAGATTCAGGAATTAAAGAAGCCATCACCCTGACCCGTGTGGATATTAATGAGATTATTTTAGCCAAAAGCGCAATCCGCACCGGCATTGACGTTCTATTAATTGAAGCAAATATCAAGGCTGAGGACATCGAAGAATTCATTGTCGCCGGAGCTTTCGGCACATATCTTTCTTTAGAAAACGCTATTCGAATTGGGATGTTTCCTGATATTCCGCTCGATCGTTTTCAACAAGTCGGAAATGCAGCGGGTATCGGTGCCAAAAATTTGCTTCTTTCGCAAAAACTCAGGACTGAATGTGACTTTTTATGCGATAAAACACGCTATGTTGAGTTGACATCGCATCCAGATTTCAAAAACATTCTTGTCCAAAACATGAGCCTATAGCGCTCTACTCCAATTAGTTAATTCATCAATCCAACAAATGCTGACGTCCACCTGAAAAATCAGGTGGACGTTGTATCTATCCAGGACGTGGTTTCAATACCCATTAAGCCTCGATGATTCTGTGTTTAATAATAGGTATTCTTAAACCATACAACTTGTAATACCTTTAATCATTTCTGGGTACTTTTCTTCTTAAATCACTCATGACTTATTGCACATTCTCAATATGATAAATCGCTTAATTTTTATTCTTACGAGTAATTTCATCTTTTTCTTCGGATTTTCATCACTATTCAATTCAAAACAATGGTATTACCATTTGTCTATAACAGTGTTTTTCTTTTAGCGGAAAAAATAATTTAAAAAAGGATACATACATCTTATGCCCTTAAATAAAGCTCTCCAAGAAAAATATACCCAGGAACTTTCTGAAATTATTCAAGAAGGTTCGATTGATGCCGGCATTGAGCTGGCAAAAAATGCTTCCAGCGAAGGAATCACGACCGTTGAATTTTTCACAGAGATTATTCAGCCGGTACTGACTGATTTAGGGGATGCATTCTCTCGGTTAGAAGTTTTCCTGCCGGAATTAATGAAAGCCAGCATGGTCGTCAAAGGCATTCAGGAAAGCATCTTTACAGAAGACAATCTGAAAGGGGAAGTCTCTGATCTCGTAAAAGGAAAAGTTGTAATCGGAACCTGCCAGGGGGATATCCACGACATTGGCAAAAGTATGGTCGCCATGCTGCTGCAAATCAACGGGTATACAGTTAAAGACCTTGGCGTCAATGTCACACCGCAGCAATTTATCGAAGAAGCACAAAAGATGAACGCAGATATTATCGCAATGTCCTCTCTTTTGACCACTTCTCTCCCATTTATTAAAGATGTCGTGAACCGTCTATCGGCGTTCAATTCGCGCGAGAAGTTTAAAGTCATCGTCGGCGGCGCGGCTGTCAACTCCAGTTGGGCTGCCTCTGCCGGTCTCGACGGCTATGGACGAGATGCAGTTGAAGCTGTTGAGATTTGCAACCGAATTATAAATACAAAATAAAGGATCAGCCATGAAACATACCACCAGATTACTCGACATTTTAGACCGCGCTGAGAACGGTCCGATCATTGATGAATCGCAATGGGACATTTTTATGGTCCCTCAGGAAATTGCCAAACTCCAGGCTGAGTTCGACATCAACTTTAAAAATATGGGGGACACGCTCATCCCGAATGACGATCAGCTCGCAGACCGATTGTTTGAAGCCGGTTTCGCACTCGCCAATCGGATCGGTGTCCTGTGTTCGAGTACCTCACGCAGAATGATGTGGACAACAAAAGAGATTGAAGACGCGATCAGTGTAGCTCCGATCGAAATCACATATGGGAATGGACTGGATAAACACACTGAGCGTAAACGACGCCCAGAAGACTCCAAACCGCTCACCATCAAAGGCGGCGGCGTTGGCACGATCATCCCAGAATATCTCTATCTGCCGGTTCATCAATCCTATGCGCAAGAACCATTAATCGATGCCATGATCAACTGCACGCTTGAGACCATCTACGGACGAGAAATTCGAACGCGATCCCCATGGGAAATTCTGGTCGGCTGGTTTGAAGCCGAAGCGACCAAGACAGCTTGCAAACGAGCAGGACGTCCCGGACTCGGCATCGGTTGTGTGGAAAACGCTGTTTCGGAAATTTCAGAATTATCTGTTACCGGAGAAGGCGGATTCAGTAAATATGATTGGCATCACATTGCGATGGTTTCGGAATTCAAAACGGATTACACCGCACTGAACAAACTGACGCATCTTGTTAATAATGGCAGCATCATCCACTCGTTCTATAACACGGTTTATGGCGGATCAGTTGGCGGTAAGGAAGGCGTCGCCATCGCCATCGTTGGCGGCTGCATCCTCCTGCAGATGATTTACATGACCAACACCCATTCAGTTTCTCCCGCACACCCGTTTTATGGGAACGATACCTGTCCAGAAATCATGCTGCCGATCAGCATTGCCCAGCAGGCGCTGGCGAGAAACTCACGGCTGATGACAGACGTTGTCCTGACCCCAGTCGGCGGGCCGGGCACAAAAACATTGCTATACGAAACTGCGGCCATGGCAATCCTCGCGACCGCCTCAGGCGCTTGCGGTCTAATTGGACCCCGCTCTGGCGCTGGCGTCAATCCTGGCCACGTTTCTGGTTTGGAATCGCGCTTTATGGCTGAAGTTGCGCACGCCGCAGCCGGCATCCCGCGTTCCCAAGCAAACGAACTGGCGCTGAAGCTTTTGGCACTGTATAAAGATCAGCTCAACCAGCGTCCAGCAGGAAAATCATTCGAGGAAGTTTATGACCTGCGGACGTTGAAACCAGTTCCGGATTGGGAAAATATGTATGAAGGCGTCAAATCCGAAATTCGGGAAATGGGATTGCCGCTTCGCTGAGATCTTATGGAAAACAAGAAAATGGCTGACACTAAAGAATTGACAATCGGGTCGAAAATCGAAGAGATTATCAAGACTCGAATCCAGCAAGGCTATTACAAAGTTGACGGGAAACTGCCATCCGAAAATGATCTTGCAAAAGAATTTAATGTCAGCCGTTCTTCAATTCGGACTGCGTTAGCCAGCCTTGCCGGTGAACATATTATCATCCGCAAACAAGGACATGGAACCCGGATCAATGGAGAATTCGCGAATTCTTTGGCTTCCTTTAACAAGACTTGGGAATTCACGAATCTCATCCGCTTCAACGGCAAAACGCCATCCATTCGGGCAGTCAGTTTGCTCTATCGGCTGCCGAACAGCGATGAAGTCGAGAAACTCCAAATCTCTTATGAAACCCAGATTGTCTCGATTGACCGGGTCTTTTTCGCCGATGAAACTCCGGTAATTTTCTCAAACAACATCGTGCCAACGACAGATTTAAAGAAAGAAGTGACGCTGCACGACGCCAATTACGCTATTACAGATTTTATTTTCAATTTTTCCGGTCAGCATCTGGTCTATGGCATGTCCGAGATCAGTGCTGCCATGCCAGCAGGGAATATTGCACAAAATTTGAAAATCTCGATTCAAACCCCTTTATTAAAATTCAGTGAACTTTTTTTCCGTTCTGACGGTAAACCGCTTGTGATAGCCCATAGCTGGTTTGATTCAAAAAATATAAAGCTCAGTATACCAAGGTCGTTTGAATAGAAGCTGACGATCAGCTTCCTTAAAATTTTAGGAGAAAATACTAATGAATAAAAGATTTTTTAGTTCGATAGCTGTATCCATTATCTTGCTGGCAGTGTTAATCATGCCAGCCATCGCCTTTGAAGGCGATTCACTCGCAATCCTTTTGAGTGGGCCGGAAAATGATAATTCATGGAACGAAGCTGCCTACAATGCAGGGATAGCGCTGAAAGAAAAGGGTGTCGAAGTAGCGATCGCCGAAAGTGTCGAAGCAGGCAACGCTGAACGAATCCTCCGAACATACTCCGACATGGGGTACAAGATGATTATCGGTCACTCTTTTGACTTTGGCGACCCGGTTTTCACGGTTTCGGAAGAATATCCGGACACCTATTATGCCTGGGGCGGTGGAATTGATCAAGGTTCTGAAAATGTTTCGGACTATGAACAGCCGTTCTATGAAGCAGCCTATCCCATCGGAATCATCGCTGCTAATGTTACGAAAACCGGAAAACTCGGGGCAGTTTATGGGACGGACATCCCGGTATGCCACTCCATGGGCGAAGCTTTTCTTGCCGGCGCCAAATCGGTCAACCCGGATATCGAATTGATTTCAACGGCGGTTGGTGACTGGATTGACGTTGCGAAGGCAAAAGAAGCAGCCTTGGCACAGAGCGATCTCGGCGTAGATTTCTGGATCGAATGCGGTGAAGGTCCGGCTCTTGGCGTGATTGCAGCTGCCCAGGAAGTCGGCGGTTATGCGACTGGCTACGTCGGCGACATGATCGAAAACGGTCCGTCTGTCGTGCTGGTCAACTTGATCTGGAACCTCGAACCGATGTTTTCTCAGATGCTGACAGATGTCCGCGAAGGCACATTCGATGGCGAATATTATCGCTTCGGTGTTGCAGAAGGCGCAATGTATTTTGCACTCAATGATGGTCTGAAAGACGTCGTGCCGCAGGAAGCAATTGACGCAGCGAACCAGGCTCTCGAAGACATCAAGTCGGGCAAAGTTGTAGTTGAGTTCATTCCTGAATAAATCACCTTATTAGGCAATTCAAACCTCCAGCCAAGCTTTAAAGCATGGCTGGAGGTTCAACCAAAAGGATTTTCCAATGGGCTCTATTGTCGAAATGCAGGGAATTATCAAAAGTTTTCCAGGCGTAACCGCGAATGCAGGAGTTGATTTTGACCTTAAAAAAGGCGAAATTCACTCATTGCTGGGCGAAAACGGCGCCGGAAAAACTACATTGATGAATATTTTATACGGCTTATACAAACAAGACGCAGGAACGATTTCGATTAATGGCGAGCAAGTAAATTTTATGAACCCCAGCGACGCGATCGCTCACGGGCTGGGAATGGTTCATCAGCATTTTATGCTTGTACAACGGTTTTCTGTTGCAGAGAACATTATTCTCGGGCAAAAATCTTCAAGGGAACCCCGGATTGATGATCTCAATCTCATCGGTAAAAAACTCACAGAAATTTCTGATTTATACGGATTAAAAGTTAATCCCCATGCAATCATTTGGACCTTATCTGTCGGCGAACAGCAACGGGTTGAAATATTAAAGGCGCTTTATCGTGGTGCCCAAATTTTAATTCTTGATGAGCCGACTGCAGTATTAACCCCTCAGGAAGTCAAAGAATTTTTAGAAATCCTCAAAAGATTGACCAGCGAGGGGAAATCAATCATTTTCATTTCACACAAATTATCTGAAGTGATGGAAATCAGCGATCGCATCAGCATTCTGCGCGATGGCAAGAAAATCGAAACCGTTTTTGCTAAAGACACAAATGAGCGTGATCTTGCCAGAATGATGGTCGGCAGAGAAGTTAACACCAATTTCGAGAAAAAGGTAGCGGAACCCCATGAGGTTCGGCTTCAGGTCGAGCATTTATGTGCAAATAATAACCGGGGGCTTGAAGCGTTGCACGATGTTTCGTTCGATGTCAGAGCCGGTGAAATTTTGGGAATTGCCGGCGTTGCCGGGAATGGTCAGAATGAACTGGAAGAAGTGCTTTCGGGTCTTCGTAAATCTACTTCCGGCAAGAAGATTGTTTGTGGCAAGGACATCACCAACATGCCGCCTCACAAAGTCGGCATCGCCCGCGTTGCACATATTCCGACTGACCGGTACAAAACAGGTCTGATTTCAGATTTCATGATCTCAGAAAATGCAGTTCTCCAAAGGATTGACCGCGAACCGTTTACAAAGCACGGTTCATTGCAATGGAAGAAAATCAACGAAGAAGCGACTTCCCTTGTCAAACGGTTTGGAGTCAAAACGCCCAGTATAAAAACCAAGGCGGGCAAACTCTCTGGCGGTAACGCTCAGAAATTAATTCTTGCCCGCGAATTAGCGCGCGACCCATATGTTCTGATCGCTGCGCAGCCTACCCGCGGTTTGGATATTAGCGCCATCGAATATGTGCATCATGCACTGATCGAACAGCGCGATCTGGGGATGGCAATTCTCTTGTTCTCCACCGAATTAACTGAAATATTAAGCCTCAGCGATCGCATTGCTGTGATTTACGAAGGGCGAATCATCGGCATCATCAATCGGGAGGATGCTGACATTCTGGAAATTGGTTTAATGATGGCTGGGATCAAACGTCCGTCCAGCACGCTTGAACAAACAGGAGTAATCGAATCATGAACAGGGAACCTTCGAAAATTCAAAGAAGAAGAACGGACATCTTCCACACGGCTTCTCCAACAGTTTTGAACCTGATTTCGATTCCATCCGGGATTCTGCTCGGCTTGATTTTAGGCGCGGTCCTGATTGTTATCGCTGGTGCTGATCCGATTGCCTCCTATAAAATCATGTTTTCTTCCTCTCTCGGCGGAAAAAACCAGATCATCGAAACACTGATTAAAGCTTGTCCGCTCTTGCTGATTGGCTTAGGGCTTTCCGCGTCCTTCAAAGCAAAAGTTTGGAACATTGGGGCAGAGGGGCAATATTATATCGGCGCTCTCTTTGGATGGATGGTCGGCATGTATGGAACCGCACTGCCGAAACCGGTGCTGATCCCGTTGATGCTGACAGCAGGTCTGATCGGCGGATCTTTATGGGGACTGCTCCCTGCAATCCTAAAAATCAAGAATGGCATGAACGTCATCATCTCAACTTTAATGCTGAATTACATCGCGATCCTGATCGTCCAATATCTCGCAAGAGGACCCCTTCAGGAACCCGGCGGCTTTTTACCGCGAACCGCAAAGTTAGAGCGCATTGCCAGAATGCCTCAGATGTTCGGCACCCGGCTGCATTTGGGATGCGTAATCGCATTGCTCCTTGTCCCTGTCGTTTATTACATTTTCACATCGACGCCGTTGGGATTCAAACTGCGGGCAGTCGGATCAAACCCAAAAGTTGCAAAATACGCAGGGTTCAATGTGAACCTGGCGATCTTTATTGCACTAATTTTCAGCGGGGCGCTTGCCGGCATGGCGGGAACAATCGAAATCAGTACGGCATATCAGCGATTGCAGTCTTCAATTTCCTTGAATTATGGATTCAATGGTGTTTTAATTGCATTATTAGGAAGAACCAACCCTTGGGGTGTTCTCCTGACATCCATTTTCTTTGCTGCTTTGACAATTGGTGTTGAAAACTTGCATGTTGTAATTGGACTGCCGGTCTCACTTTCAGATGCGATTCAGGCGTTGGTTGTGCTTTCCGTCATGGTCGTAGATTCATATATTCGGAAGAAGGCATCCTAATGGATATTAATCAAGTTCTCTCTGCTTCCTTCTTTATTGCACTGGTGACTGCCGGCATTCGCCTATCCATTCCGGTATTGGTCACAGTTCTTGGTGAAATCATCACTGAGTCCGCTGGTGTCATGAACCTTGGTCTTGAAGGAATCATGGCTGTCGGCGGCGTTGTCGGCTTTTTGACAGCTTTCAATCTTCAGGGCGGCAGCCTGCATAGTTCGCCTCAGCTTGCGATTTATTTCGCGCTCATTGCCGGATTCGTCGCTGGCATGGGAATGGGGCTGATCATGGCATTTCTGAGCGTGACGCTCCGAGCAGATCAAACGGTTTGCGGTGTCACAATTGTGCTTTTGGGCGTCAGCCTCTCCAATTATCTTTATCGGCAGGCGATGAACACACTTGCCGAATCGCTGGTCTCGCTCACAATCTATAAAATACCCTATTTGCACAAAATACCAATTCTTGGACCAATCCTGTTTGAACAGAATCTTGTGTTTTATCTGGTAATCGTTTTAGTTCTCGTGGTTCATTTTTTCCTGTTCAAAACTAGGCGCGGGTTGGAAATTCGCTCAGTTGGGGAAAACCCCGCAGCAGCAGCCACATCCGGTATCAGCGTCGAGAAAACCCGTTATCTGGCAACCATCGTGGGGTCCGGACTGACAGGGTTGGGCGGTGCAATTCTGACCGTGGTTCAGCTTGGACTTTTCCGCGAAAACATCATCGCCGGACGAGGCTGGGTCGCTGTCGCTTTGGTCATTTTTTCAAGATGGCGTCCAAAAAATGCGGTTATCGGCGCGCTCGTTTTCGGACTTGCAGATTCGCTGCAATATCGGATTCAAGCCGTTACTCAGGTCACCTATGGCAAGAACACCGTTCCTTATGAATTTCTCCTGATGCTGCCATATCTGCTGACTATCGGTGTATTGCTGTTTCGGAATAGCTCGAGTGATGCTCCCGCTACTTTAGGTGAACCATACGTTCAAGATGCTCGATAATTTGAGAATTCTTAGTCGACAGAAAGGATAGAATGGACTCAATATTACTAACAAACATCGAAATTTTAGCTACATTTGATGAAGATCGAACCGTGCTGCGCAATGCCTGGCTGCTGATTCAAAATAAAACGATTTCTTCCTTTGGAAAAATGGGATCCGAATTGCCAGTAGCGGACAAAGTGATCGATATGAGCGGACATATCGTCATGCCCGGCATGGTCAACACCCATCACCATTATTTTCAGACGCTGATCCGAAATGTGCCGAGCATGCAAAATGCCTCGCTTTTCGACTGGCTGCACGATCTTTATCTTCTGATGAGCGAAGTGACGGACGAAGATCAATATTACGCGGCAAAGATCGCTCAGGCAGAACTTTTATTATCAGGCTGCACGACAAATTCGGATCACAGTTATCTAAAAGTCAACGATATGTGTTTCGACACCGAGATCAAGGCAGCTCAGGAAATGGGCATCCGGTTCCACCTGGCGCGCGGCAGTTTTTCGATCGGACAAAGCAAGGGAGGACTTCCTCCTGATCATATCATTGAAAAAGAAGATGATATTTTAGCCGATACGGAGCGCTTAATCCTAAAATATCATGAACCAGACGATTTTGGCATGGTTCGCATCGACAACGCACCGTGCTCACCTTTCTCGATTTCCCCCGAACTAATGATCAACAGTATTGAATTAGCAAGAAAACATAACATCGGCAATCACACGCATCTGGCAGAGTCTCCGGATGACGAGAAATATATGCACGAGGTGTATGGAAAATCATCCGTGGAAATGGCGAAGGAATGGGGCTGGGTTGGAGACGATGTTTGGTATGCGCATGCGGTCCAATTGAGTGATTCCGACATTGATATCATGTCTGAAACGCACACTTGCGTTGCTCACTGCCCCAATTCGAATTTGTTTTTATCCTCGGGAATCTGCCGGGTGACAGACTTGCTCAAGAAGAATGTCACGGTAGGAATCGGAGTGGATGGCAGCGCTTCAAACAACTCTTCAAACATGCTTGATGAGGTCAGAAGCGCCATGCTGCTGCAGCGGGTTAAATATGGGGCGAAAGCCATGTCCCCAACACAGGCACTTGAAATGGCGACCTTGGGCGGGGCTAAATTGCTGCGCAGACGCGATATTGGCAGCATCGTCCCTGGTAAGGCAGCTGACGTGATCGGGATCAGAACCCGCACGCTGCCATTTGCTGGCGGTCTCCATGACCCGATTGCCGCGCTTGTGATGTGCGCTTCTGGCGAAGTTGACCTATCGATCATTAACGGAAAACTTATCATCGAGAATGGGGTACTTTTATCGGTTGATTTGGACGCATTGATCGCAAAGCAAAATGAATTAGGTGAGAAACTGGTTGCACGTACCGCGAAAAGGTATCAGGCACCGTTAGATAAGTTCATTTGGAGACGCGCGTTTCCTTATGAAGAACTTTAGTTAGCGATTTAAAAAAGGAGTATTGTATGTCGAATGATTTTATTGTAAAGCTTAAGCAAGCTGTCTTAGATGGCGATGAGGAAATTGCCCAGTCAGCCGCCCGATCAGCACTGGATTCTGGGATTGATCCTCTCGAAATCGTCAAATTGTCAATTCAGCCAGCAATGGATGAAATTGGCGATATGTTCCAAAACGGTGATGCATACCTTCCTGAATTGATCATCGCTGGCGATGCGGCTACCAAAGCGCTCGATTTAATCATGGCAAAACTTGCAGAAAAAGGGCAAGATTTCAACAGCGGCACCGTCGTCTTAGGCGTTATGTATGGCGACAACCACGATATCGGCAAAAACCTTGTTCTGGCAGTTCTGGCAGCAAATGGTTTCAAAGTGATCGATTTGGGCGTAAACGTTCAGCCGAAACAGCTGATTGACGCAGCAATCAAGAACAACGCTGACATCATCGCAGCATCCACGCTGATCACTACCTCCCTCCCTTATACCCGGGAATTGATCGGTCTGCTCACTGCTATGGGCAAACGCGATGACTATTTCTGCATCTTCGGCGGAGGCCCAGTCACCCCTGAATGGGTTGTCAAAGCTGAAGCAGATGGATACGGACGGGATGCAAAAGACGCAGTCACGCTCTGCAAAAAACTGATTGAAATCGGCTCACGCTCCAAACTCAGCGAACCGATCATTGAAAATGCTTTAATTTCCAAATAAGAAGGAGTATACAAAATGAAAAGATCACCTGATATTTATGAAATTCTTGAACGCGCATTCCATGGAGAATATTGCACAGCCAAAGATTGGGACCTCAAAAAGATTCCGACAGCAGTCCGCTCGGTATTGAAAAAGTACCGCCTTGAGAACACTTGCGACCCTGATAATCCGGTCAACTTCGATTATGACCTCGCGGATGAATTCTATAAGGCTGGCTTTGAATTGGCGCTGATGCTTGGTTATTTCGTGGAAGATACCGAAAGAATCATCAAAGTTGACGAAGAAGAATTATCTTATGCATTGAAATTTGCTCCCTCCGAACTGTTCCTGGGCGAAGGAAAAGACGGCACCTGGCTGCGATCACGAACTCCAGCCGATCCCTATCCCTGCAAAGTCGCCTGCTCGCTCGGCATCACTGTCAGTGAAGACATTTTCCTGAAACTGGTCTCCGGTATCGCCCGCGAACGCGAAGTCGATGTTCTTGAAGCTGGATCCTTGATCACCGTCAATGGCCACGAAGTGCTCTCGGGCACCCCAATTGAAACATTGATGGGCTATACCCATGGACAGCTGCAGCGGCAAGCCCGAAACCTCGCCGGTCGCCCCGGAATGGGCGCAATCGGCTCAATTTCGGCTGTGACTGAATTTGGGCAGTTCGGTGCCTATGGCACCCCGGGCGGTTTCTCCAATAAAGACCTTGCTCTGATCCTGTTCCCATCGGAAATGAAAGTTGACTACCGGACGCTGAACAAAGTTATTCACACACTGAACATGGGCGGCGTGATCAAAGCTGATTCCCCGTCAATGATTGGCGGTATGGTTGGACCTGCAGAAGGCGCAGTCGTCGCTGAAGTTGCCTGCACCCTGCTCTCCTATGCAATCTTGATGAACACAGTTGGCGGCGGTGAAATTTATGACGTTCGCTATCTGTCAAACGTCAACCGCGAAGGTCTCTGGGCGCTGAGCACCGTCAATCAGGCATTGTCCCGCAACACGCACTTGATGCTCCATAACATCGCCAATGAAGTTTCAGGCCCATGCACCGAAAACCTGCTGTATGAAATCGCAGCTGGCATGGCAACGCTGGCATGTTCCGGCGCAACCTTATCCACTGGCCCGCGCAGCGCCGGCGGTAAGATGCATGACCACATCACCCCATTGGAATGCCGGTTCGTCGGTGAAGTTGCTCACAAAGCTTCCCCAATGCAGCCGAAAGAGGTTAATGACATCGTAAAGAAGATCCTGCCAAAATACGAAGCTACGCTGAAGACCCCTGATCTCGGACGCCGCTTCCAGGATTGCTACAACCTTGATACGATGCAGCCGATTCCTGAATGGGAAGCGATGTACCGCAAAGTCAAAGATGATGTCCGCGATATGGGCATTCCGTTGGATAACTTCTAAACATTTTCGAATAAATTCTCCTGAATTGGGAAAATCTCCAATCCAGGAGAAACCGAGTTTTTTACGACAGAGGTAAAACTGTGAACAAGAAAACATCTCTTTTAATTTTCATAGTTATTGTGGGGATTTTCCTCAGTCTGGTCAGCGGAGTTGCTGCTGAAGAACCGAAAGAAGTAAAAATCGTTTTCTTCAACCAAAGCCCGCTCGAAGAACCTTGGAACACTTCGATGGTACAGTCGATTGAAAGAGTCATGGCTGATCCACCGCATGGTTTGAAGATTTCATATAAATATGCTGAAAATGTATTAACGCCGGATGCCGAACGGGTCATGCGTGAATATGCAACGATCGGCGCGTTCGATATCATCTGGGCAAATGGCGTTTATACAGACGCAGCTGCTGCAATTTCAAGCAGTTTCCCAGAAACTATGGTTGTGGGCACGGGTTCTGGATTTGCTCCCGCAGAAGGAACGAACTTCTTCTGGGGTCAGACTTACACCCATGAACCGGCTTATCTATTAGGCGTGATTGCCGGATTGATGACCAAATCCAACATCGTTGGTGTTGTTGCTGGATATCCTTATCCGAATGTCAACGGTCCAGTCAACGGGTATATTGCCGGTGTTAAATCCGTCAACCCCGATGCTCAGGTAAAAGTCACCTATATTGAAAGCTGGTATGACCCGGCAAAAGCCAAAGAATCTGCGATCGCTCAATACGCAACCGGTGCTGATTACATTTTCGCAGAACGGCTTGGCGTTTTTGAAGCAGCAAATGAAAGCGGCAAATTTGCGTTTGGCAACTATGTCGATCAAAACTCTCTGGCGCCCAAAGCAGTCGTTTCCAGCACCGTCATGATGTGGGATGAAGTTATCCGCGAAGTCATCAACCAATGGTATGACGCAAAAGTTGCGGGAAAACCGCTCAGCGCTCCCGGATCTGAAATCTCATTCATGATGAAAGATGGCGGAGGCGATATCGCTCCTTACCATGATTTTGCTGAGACGCTTCCGAAAGACGTCGTTGACAAAGTCGCCGAAATTAGACAACAAATTCTTGATGGAGAAATTGAAGTTCCTTTGATTCCGGAAATGGCAACAACTGATTAACCGCACTATTTGGCAACAAGCCTTCCCCGGCTTTTTCCGGGGAAGGCTAATAAGAAAGAGGAATTATGGAAACTCCGGACGTTTTGTTAAGCATTCGCAACCACACCAAACGCTTTGGGGCGCTTACTGCGAACAGTGACATTTCGTTTGATATTCGCTACGGAGAAACCCATTGTCTCTTAGGAGCCAATGGAGCCGGTAAAAGCACATTAGCCGAATGTCTCTATGGAACTTATAAACCAGATGGCGGTGAAATTTTATACAAAGGGAAGCGGATTTCATTCAATTCCCCGCGTGACGCTATCAAAGCTGGAATAGGAATGGTTCACCAGCACTTTGTCTTAGTGCCGCCCATGACTGTTTTGGAAAATGTTATTGCTGGCACTGATATTCCTGGTATTACCCTGAAAATGAAACAGGGATACGAAAAACTTGACCTTCTCTGTAAGAAATTTGACATCAACCTCGATCTAAACGCGAAAGTTTCACAGCTGTCTGTAGGTGAACAACAATGGGTGGAAATATTAAAAGCACTTTATGTTGGTGTGGAACTTTTGATTTTAGATGAACCGACAGCCGTTTTGACTCCGAAAGAGACAGAAAAACTCTTTTCGATTTTATCCGCTATGCGCAATAATGGCATTTCGATCATTTTGATCACTCACAAACTGCGTGAAGTTATGGCAATTTCTGATAACGTCACAGTCTTGCGCAAAGGAAAACACATCGCAACTGTCGAGACCTCCTCCATGAATATGGAAGAGCTTGCAACTCTAATGGTAGGCCGTGAAGTCATTTTCAGACTAGAAAAAAGCAACGTTCCCAATGGGGAAGTCGTTTTGGAAGTTGACGGATTGACCGCTAAAAACAATGGGGGGCATGATTCCCTTCATAATATTTCTTTCAAAGTACACAAACATGAAATCTTAGGCATTGCAGGCGTTGCTGGCAATGGACAGCAGGAACTCTTTGACTGTATCGTCGGCGCTGGAAATCAGACTTCTGGAAAAATTTGCCTTGAGGGGAAGGATATCAGCCATCTGCATCCCAAGCAAATTATCGATCTGGGCATTGCGAGTATTCCGCCGGACCGGATCAAAGAAGGATTGCTGATGGATTTTAAAATTGAAGAAAATTTAATTCTAGGGAGACAGACTGACAAGAAGTTTTGCCATGGTTCCATCTTAGATAAAAAAAACATCAACAATTTCGCAATTGAATCGATTCGAAATTATGATATTGCTGTTCTCTCCCCGACGCAAAAAACCCGGCTGCTGTCCGGTGGGAATCTTCAAAAAATAATTCTTGCCCGCGAACTTTCTCAAAACCCTAAATTTGTAATCGCGAGCTCGCCTACTCGCGGTCTTGACATTGGTGCGACAGAATACATCCATAAGCGCCTTTTAGAATTGAGAGACGAGGGAGTAGGAATTCTCTTAGTATCAGAAGATCTTGATGAGATTTTTAACCTCTCTGACAAAATTGCGGTAATTTACAGAGGAAATATCATCGGCACTGTCCCAGCAGAACGCAGTTACTTTTCTTCTATCGGACTAATGATGGCTGGAATTCCAAGTGAGGCAGTATGAAACTTGTAATTGAAAAGAGGGATCAAACAACCCCGCTCTCAACTTTTTTGGGGATTGTCGTTGCAATAATAATTGCGTGCGTCATCAGCGCTTTATTGATTCTGACGTCCGGATCTGACATTTCAGTAGCGATCTCTTCTCTTTACAGAGGTGCATTTGGTTCAATGAATGCATTCAAAGAAACGCTGGTTCAATCAACTCCGCTTCTGATGATCAGTCTCGCGATTGTGGTCGCATTCCGCGGACGTGTCTGGAATATTGGAGCGGAAGGTCAATTCTTTGCAGGGGCGATCGCTGCTGCCTGGGTCAGCATGAACTATGCTGATCTCCCGCGCCCGCTATTACTGTTCCTGATCTTGCTGGCAGCAGCCATTGCAGGGGGAATTTGGGGCATCCTTCCAGGCGTATTAAAGGCTTATTGGGGCGTCAGTGAAATCATCGTGACCGTGATGATGAACTACATCATCAAGTACGTTCTATCCTACCTGCTCTCCAATGCTTGGACGGATG
>DHPK01000029.1:33043-46852 GCA_002407845.1 Leptolinea sp. UBA5366
TTGGACGGATGTCGGAGACTTTTTCATGCAGTCCCCGCGGTTTGCGGAATCCACTTGGCTGCCGACCTTTTTCAACAGCCGGCTGCATCTCGGATTCTTCCTTGCCTTATTTCTGTCCGTGTTTATCTATATCCTGATCGACAAAACTCCGTTTGGCTATGCGCTCAGGTCAATTGGGGACAATCCAACTGCTGCCCGCTATAAAGGGATAAACATTAAACTGATCGTCGTCTTGGCAATGGTTATTTCTGGCGCCATAGCCGGTCTGGCTGGCGGAGCGGAACTGAACGGACTGAACCACCGCCTGCGGCTCGACATCTCAAACAACTATGGTTTCACCGCGATTTTGGTCGCGCTGCTTGGCAGGCTAAATCCATTCGGCGTGATCATCGCTTCAATTGCATTTGGAGCATTGGTAAATGGTTCGACCGCCATGCAGATTTTTGCTGACGTGCCAGTCGCATTAGTGTTTTGTGTACAAGGAATTGTTCTCTTCTGCGTTCTTGCAATCGAACCGCTAACTTATTATCAAATTCGGAGAGTACCCAAATGACAGCTGAAATTTTTCAAGTGGACTTTGTGATCAGTTTGATCGCCGGCATGGTCCGAATCAGCACACCGCTCCTCCTGGCAGCACTGGGTGAATTGGTTGTCGAACGATCCGGATTGATGAATCTCGGTGTGGAAGGGTTAATGCTGATGGGCTCATTTGTTGGGTTCATCACAGCCTATCTCACGAACTCATTGTGGCTGGGGTTGATCGCTGCTGGTCTGGCAGCTGGATTGATGTCAATCCTTTTCGCAATTCTCACATCAACATTAAAAGCAGATCAAACTGTAACCGGTCTTGCAATCAACATTCTCTCGTCCGGTCTGACTTTTTACATTTATCGGGTCGTGTTTAAAAATCTTGGCACTTCAAATCTGCCGAATATCAAAATTTTTCAGGAAGTGTCAATTCCATTGCTTTCAAAAATACCGATCATCGGACCTTCATTCTTCAAACAATCGCCTCTCACGTTTATAGCTTTGTTAATGGTGCTGGTCATCTACTGGTTCCTTTATAAAACCAAATATGGATTGATCCTGCGCTGCATCGGCGATAACCCGCGGGCAATGGATATGAAGGGAATTCAGATCGGTGTCTATCAATATCTGGCTGTTTTCTTCGGCGGGTTGATGGCTGGATTTGGAGGCGCGTTCCTGACCATCAGTTCGGCCGGACTATTTCTCCCCGACATCACCGGGGGCAGAGGATGGATCGCGATAGCAATTGTCATCTTCGGGAACTGGAACCCGTTCCTGATTCTTCTGGCATCCTGGTTCTTCGGACTATTAGACACTTTCCAGCTCCAAATTCAAGGGTTGGGGGTCCAGATGCCATATCAGATTTTGCTTGCGCTTCCATATGTGCTGACAATTGCGGCAATCACGATCGGCCGCCAAAACTCCGGCTCGCCGCTCAATCTCGGTGTTCCGTATAAACGAGAGGAAAAATAAACCTATGCCATCCATTCTTTTAAAAAACATTGATACGATTGCAACTTTTAATGCAGGTCGGCAGGTGATAAAGAATGGATGGATTCTTATTAAAAACAATTTAATAGATCAGATCAGCAAGCACAACAGTGATGAACTGCCGTCAGCTGATCAGGTCTTTGATCTTTCGGGCTATCTGGTAATGCCCGGAATGATCAACACGCACCATCATTTATTTCAATGTTTATTAAGGAACATCCCAGCTATGCAGGATGTTTCGCTTTTTTCCTGGCTTCATACTTTGTATTTGCTCATGAGCGAAGTCCGGGACGAAGACCAATATGTTGCAACCATGTTGAATCATGCGGAACTGCTTTTGTCAGGCTGCACAACCAACGTCGACCATAGTTATATTCACGTCAATGACATGCAGTTTGACACACAAATAAAGGCAGCTCAGGAAATTGGCATCCGGTTTCATCTCGCAAGAGGAAGCTTTTCTGTCGGACAAAGCAAAGGCGGATTACCGCCTGATAACATCATCGAAAAAGAAGATGATATTCTTGCTGATACTGAAAGGCTGATTAAAACATGGCATGATCCCAAGCCGTTCGCGATGACCCGGATTGACAACGCTCCTTGCTCGCCGTTTTCTGTCTCCTCGCAGCTGATGCGGGAGTCAATTGAATTGGCTCGAAAATATGGAGTTGGCAATCACACCCATTTAGCAGAATGTCCTGAAGATGATGAATACATGATCCAGAATTATGGGAAATCATCGGTTTATGTCGCGGAAGATTGGGGCTGGACCGGTCCGGATGTTTGGTATGCCCATGGGGTAATTCTGTCCGATGAGGAAATTGCCATTCTTGGCAAAACGAAAACGGCGGTTGCTCACTGCCCCAATTCAAACATGTACACTGCTGCAGGCGTTTGCCGCGTTCGCGACCTCCTGAAGAGCGGAGCAACGGTCGGAATCGGTGTCGATGGGTCAGCGGCTAATAATTCTTCAAATATGCTGCATGAAGTCAGAAATGCCATGCTTTTACAGCGCGTCCGATTCGGCGCCGATGCGCTTTCCCCGACTCAGACACTCGAACTTTCGACGCTCGGCGGGGCAAAACTTTTGAGGCGGACTGACATCGGATCTTTAGAGATCGGCAAAGCAGCTGACCTGATCGGGATTAATCTATTTGACAAGCCAGCCTTCGCAGGCGGCATGCACGACCCGATTGCCGGAATGGTAATGTGCGAAGCAAATCAGGTTGATTTGAGCATTGTCAACGGGAAAATTCGGGTCGAAAAAGGAAAGCTTGTCGGACTCGATTTGCTGGAGTTAATTAATCGCACCAATCAAATTGCGCATGATCTGGTGAAAAGAACCGAAAAGCGCTACCAGATCAACATTTCTGAACCTGCATGGCGAACTGCTTACCCCTATCAGCCAAGAAAACTTTAATGAAAGCAACACCTTAATCAAGGGAGCCTACCTATGCCTGTGATATATGATCGAAAAATTCAAATAGATGTTGATGACGTATTGCGCGGTCAGGGCGCTATTCCTGAAACCGTCCGCAAACGCTCACCAAAATTAGTTACAATCGCGGAAAAATCATTAATTGAAGCGCAAGAATTAATCAAACCGATTGTAATCTATAAGGAATTGGCGGTCGAATCATATGCGCACGAAACGCTGACCCTATCAGACGGCAGCAAATTGACAGGGGAATACGTCAAGAAATTCCTCCACAATTCAACAAAAGTAATCATCGCAGCCTGCACAATTTCAGAAGACTTGCAAGACAGAGTTGATGAAATCGTTGACAACGACATTGTCTATGCCCTTGCATTGAACGGAGCTGGTTCTTCAGCCGTTGAGAAACTTGCAACGGATATTTGCGATTATTTTGAGAAGAATGCTGAAGCTGAAGGGCTGACCACAACTGTCCCGCTCAACCCCGGGATGATTGGCTGGCCAGTCGAGATTGGACAAAACCAGATCTTTAACATTTTATCTTCTGAATCAGATGAAATCGTCATTAATCAAAACGCGATCATGCATCCGTTCAAATCGCTCTCGTTTGTGATTGGCGTTAGTCCGGAAAATCAAGAAAAAGTTACACCTTGCGACATCTGCTCGCTGCGCGGATCCTGTATTTACCATAAACACGCTAATAAAGAGGAGAATCCCCAGCCCGCAGAATAACATCAATAATCTTAATTCAGAGAGAAAAAGTTACTGGTATTAAAACGAAGGAGTTGAGATGAAACAGTTTATTAAGGAATATCATAAACCGAAGGATTGGAAAACGCTTTCCAACTTTCTCTTAGCATCAAACGTTTCAGCTGAAACGATTATGCTCTCCTCCAAACCAAAAGCAATTCATGATCGTAATATTGAATCGGCGATTGATCTTTCCGGTATGCATCTGGAGGGAATTAAGGTCGAAAATGGCATGATTGAAATCGGGGTCATGACGACTTTGCAGGCAATTGTTGAATCCGATGTTTTAAAGTCAGAAAATGTTTCCGTCTTGTGTGATGCCGCAAAGCGGACTGCCAGAATCAATATCAGAAATTTATCTGTTCTGGGCGGGATCCTGAGGGACATTGATGGTCCTGGAGAGCTTGCTGCAGTATTACTCATTTTGAACGCTTATGCAATTATCCGCAATGATGAAAAAACTAGAAAGATGCCATTTTCAGATTATTTGGATTCATCAGCAAAGCTGGATAAAGGCGATGTGCTGATCGCTGTTTCATTTGCTTCCGATCCAAACCGCGCCATTTGTCTCGAGCGCGTCTCCCGAACCCCGCAGGATCAGGAAATAGTTGCAGCAGTGGTGTCTATTGAGCGGTATGGGAATAAAGTTTCCGATGCAAAAATTGCAGTCAGCGGCGCAACACCCTCCTGCCATCGATTTAAGTCCGCTGAAGCAGTTCTCCTCAATCAGGAATTTTCAGAGTCGCTTGCTGAAACAGCCGGCGAAACCGCAGCGTTAGAAACAAATCCAAAATCAGATTTCAGAGGGTCAGCAACTTATCGCAAAGCAATGACCACAGTTCTGATCAAAAGAGCTGTCATGAACGCCTGGAAAAAATCAACAGCCTCACTGGGAGACCAGTCATGAATATTCAATTCAAACTGAACGGAAAATATATCAATGTCGAAGCAGCTCCTTCAGATCCTGTCTCTGAAATTCTCCGAAAAGCAGGCTGCTTGAGTGTGAAACACGGCTGCCGAACCGGCGATTGCGGAGCCTGTTCGATTTTATTTGACGGTAAATTAGTTTCCTCATGCCTACTATTAGCGCCTCAAATTGAAGGCAAATCGATTCTCACCAATGAAGGACTGTCTGAATCTCAGGAACTCCATCCGATTCAACAGGCTTTTCTTGAGTCAGGCGCAATCCAATGCGGATATTGCACAAATGGAATGATCCTGGCAACAAAAGCGCTGCTGGATAAAGAAGCGAATCCGAGCCTTGAACAAGCCCGTGAATACATTGGAGCTGTCCTATGCCGATGTACCGGCTATAAAAAGCCAGTTGAAGCGGTTTTGCGAGCAGCTGCCTATATGCGGGGGGAGGAATACCCTGAACCCCAAGCTTATGATGAAGAAAAACCAACTGAGACTTATTATATTGATCCGGATGGAACACCTCCTTCAAAAAGGAAGAAAAGTTTTACAAAACCCCAGAAGAATCTTAAGGTAGTCGGAAAACCTGCGGGAAAAGTGGATGGCTATGCTTTGGCAAAGGGTAAACCGGTTTTCGCTGACGATATCGAGCTGCCGGGAATGCTGCATGCCGCACTTTTGATGAGTCCGCATGCCCACGCCAGAATCTTAGACATCGACTGCTCAAAAGCGCTCAGTCTGCCAGGCGTGAAGGCAGTTCTGACATACAAAGACCTTGAGCGCGTTTTATATGCAACGGGCGGTCAATCCTGGCCAAACCCCATGCCATGGGATCAGGTATCGCTCGATAACAAAGTCCGCTATGTCGGAGACCGTGTTGCATTCGTCGCGGCCGAATCGATGGACATTGCTCGTAAGGCGATTGAACTGATAAAGGTTGATTATGAGGTTCTGCCATTTGTCCTCGATCCAGTCGATGCGATGAAAGACGGCGCGCCGGTTATCCATGATGAGCCTGATGCAGTGGGAATCAAAGATGCAGCTCACAACATCGTGACAACGCTTTTTGCTGAGGTCGGTGATGTCGAAAAAGCTTACGCAGAAGCCGATCACCAGTTTGATCGGACCTATACCGTCCATCAGGTCCAGCAGGCATCCATCGAAGGGCACAACTGCATCACTTGGTTCGATGAAAACAACCGGCTGGTTGTCCGAACCAGTACACAGGTTCTGTTCCATGTCCGCCGGATGCTCTCCTCTGTAATCGGCATTCCTGTCAGCCGGATTCGCGTGATCAAGCCGCGGATCGGCGGTGGGTTTGGCAACAAACAAGAGATGGTCATGGAAGATATTTGTGCCCATCTGACCATCGCAACCGGCAGACCCGTTCGAATGGAATATTCCCGCGAGATGGAGATGATGGCGACCCGCTCGCGTCATCCGGCAATTATTGATTTCAAAGCTGGTGTTAGCAGGGATGGGTTCCTGCAGTCGCTTGACATGAAAGTGATTGAAGATTCCGGCGCTTATGGGACACAGGGGATGACAGTCTGTAATGTGATCGGCACGCGAGGACTGGCTTCTTACCGCTGCCCAAACGAAAGATTCAACGCTGATATTGTCTACACGAATAAACCAACACCAGGAGCTTATCGCGGGTACGGCGGACCTCAGGGTCTTTTTGCACTTGAAAGTCTGATGGACGAGATTGCTGCTGAATTAGGCTTTGATCAAATTGAGTTTCGGGCTAAAAACGTCAATCGCTTAGGGGATGAAATTCCGATCATGTCGAAGATGGGCGAAGCCGGTCCTGTTCCGCAAGGAATTGACAGCTGGGGCTTGCCGGAATGCGTTGACCGGGCAGCGACCGCGATTGATTGGAAGCGACGCAAAGATCCGAACTGGAAAACTGACCCGGATCGCCCGCATATTCGCCGCGGACTTGGGATTTCTTTTGTCATGCATGGCACGAATATCCCCGGATTGGATATGGGCGGGGCATACATCAAATTGAATGACGACGGCAGCTGCAATGTTCTCTACGGGGCAACCGATTTAGGGACTGGAGCGGACACTGTCCTGGCGCAGATTGCGGCTGAGACGATCGGGCTGACGATGGATAAAGTAAACGTTTATGCATCTGATACCGACATAACACCTTTTGATGTCGGTGCCTATGCATCAAGCATCACATTTGTCTCAGGCAACGCTGTCAGAAAAACAGCTGAAAAAGTGCGTGACATGATATTTGATAGGGCAGCCATTCTGCTTGAATGTTCAAAGGATGGCATGACAGCGCACGATAACCATGTTTACGCGAAAGATGGAAAGAGTATCTCGATCGAAAAAGTAGCGCTCCATTCTCTCCATACTCATGATCAGCACCAAATCATGGCAACAGCATCCCATGTGGCAGGCACCGCTCCGCCATCATTCGGCGCACAATTCGCCGAAGTGGAAGTTGATATCGAAACTGGGCAGGTTGAGGTGAAAAAGCTGGCGCTGTGTGTAGATTGCGGTCAGGTCATGAACCCGATGACCGCGATCGGGCAGATGGACGGCGGACAAACGCAAGCGCTCGGTTATGCTGTTTCGGAGAATATGACCTACGATGCTGAAGGCAGATTGAATGAACGCCGTTTTGGCGATTATCACATATTCCAAGCCGAAGAAATGCCGGAACTGCATTCCATGCTGATTGATAACCATGAACAGTCGGGACCTTATGGCGCGAAAGGGCTTGGCGAAATTCCAATCGACGGAGTTGGTCAGGCAGTTGCCAACGCAGTCTTCGACGCGGTTGGCGTTCGAATTCGAAGCCTGCCGATCTTTCCGGAAAACGTATGGGAGAAAATACAAAACGCCTGATCTTTGGATCGATTTCTAAGTATAATAAAGAGGAGAGATCATCTCCTCTTTATTTTTAAGGAAGGTAAAATGCTAAACAATATTCAATTAATTCTCATTTCCGGCTTTATGGGTGCCGGTAAAACAACTTTTTTACAGAACATTCTCGATAACTACGATCAATATAAAGTCGGTGTTTTAGTAAATGAATTCGGTGCGATCAGTGTCGACGGAAAAGTATTAGCGAAAGACGGTGTTGAAATCATTGAAGTGAACAACGGTTCGATTTTTTGCGCCTGTCTCAAAGCTGGATTTGTTAAAACGATGATTGAACTCTCGAAACAGCCGATCGATTACCTTTTCATTGAAAATTCAGGACTAGGCGACCCTTCCAACTTTCTCAAATTATTAGCTGAAATTGAGCCTTATACAGAGCGTAAGTTTGATTTTAAAGGAGCCATTTGCGTTGTTGACAGCGAATTATTCTTGGATTACAACGAAATTTTCACTCCAGTCCAGAATCAAGTCGCTTCAAGCGATTTCATCCTGGTGAATAAAACGGATCTGGTTGACCAGAACCAAATTGAAGAAATCCATCAGACAATCAACCAAATAAATCCGAAAGCTTTCATCTATGACACGAAATTCGGACAGCTGCCATTCAACATCCTAACAGCAAATTTGAAAGCCAGCGACTTTATTGGCGAGACCAGCAATCATGACTGGAATCGGCCGGCTAACTACATTTTTTCCTCCGTTCTGACAGTCGAGAAGGAACCGTTAGAAGAATTCCTTTCGGCAATCAAATCTAAAATTCTAAGGCTGAAAGGTTTCTTAAAATCATCTCAGGGATTTTGGCATGTGGATATGGTCGGGGATCATTTCGTGATCAACACTGCAACGCTATCACAAGCAGAAGCATCTGAACTCGTGATTATCGGAAAAGACAATCAAGATTTCAGTGAACTATTGGCCGAAAATTGGGAAAGATTGTTCAAGGAAAAACCATCCATCATTCCCAATTAATTTAAATAATCCGCGTTAGGCAGAGGTTATTATGGAAAAAGCAAAAGTTTATTTTACAAATTTACGGACACAGACGATGGTCAATAATCGTCAGATTAAGCTTGAAAAATTGATCCGGGCTGCAGGCATTGATCAGATTGATTTCAAACATAAATTCGTTGCGATTAAAATGCACTTCGGTGAACCAGGAAATCTATCTTTCCTGAGACCCAACTATGCGAAGACTGTCGCAGACATCGTCAAGAGTTTGGGCGGAAAGCCTTATCTGGTTGATTGCAACACGCTGTATGTTGGGCGCCGAAAAAATGCATTGGATCATATTGAAGCTGCCTTTGAAAACGGTTTTTCACCGTTGAGCACCGGCTGTCAGATTTTGATTGGCGATGGATTAAAAGGAACCGACGAAAAGCTTGTTCCGATTAAAGCTGAATACGTCGAAGAAGCCAAAATCGGAACCGCAGTCATGGACGCGGACATTTTTATCTCCCTGACTCATTTTAAAGGGCATGAAAACGCCGGTTTTGGCGGTACATTAAAGAATATCGGTATGGGCTGCGGGTCACGCCGCGGAAAAATGGAAATGCACAGCAATGGGAAACCGCAGGTTGATCAGGAACTTTGTATCGGCTGCGGGAACTGCATTGAAATTTGCGCCTGGCAAGCGCCGAAAATCACTGATGGAAAATCTTTTATCGATCATCAAAAGTGTGTCGGCTGCGGACGCTGTATTGCTGTTTGCCCGGTCGACGCAATTTCTCCTGAATGGAGCCAGTCCAATAAGGTTTTGAATTACAAAATCGCTGAATATGCGCTGGCTGTCACACAGGGGCGCCCTTCATTTCATATCAGTTTGGTCATCGACGTCTCGCCGAATTGCGATTGCCACGATGAGAATGATGTCGCGATTGTCCCCGATGTCGGTATGTTCGCTTCTTTTGACCCTGTCGCGCTGGATCAGGCGTGTGCCGACGCAGTCAATCGCCAGCCTTTGAATCCAAACACACTGCTGACAGACGGAAAACGGACTGACAAGGATCACTTTAAAGCGCTACATCCGGAAACGAATTGGCAGGATTGTGTCGCCCACGCGGAGAAGATCGGGATGGGCACGTCAGCTTATGAACTGATTGAAGTGAAATAAAACATACTTATTGAGATATATCATTCTGCTTGTTGGAAGATTTCTCGCGGAATTAATCTCGCCGATTTATTTCAGCGGCAATTGGATGTTGATCCGAAACAGAATGATTTATCTTATAGAATCAGTACTGGAAATTGCATCTTCGGAATATTATTTATATGCAGAATCAGTGCTGAAAAACGTTTCTCCAGAATAAAAAATGGTATAATCATTTCTGCATGAGTCCGACATCGCTTGGACTCATGTTTTAAGCCCTCATAGCTCAACGGATAGAGCACCGGTCTTCTAAACCGTAGGTTGCAGGTTCGAGTCCTGCTGGGGGCGCTAAATAGCAACGTCCGATATACGGTCTACCACAAATAACATAAACCTTAGTTCATCGATTCAGTGACATTTTTATAAAAGAGGCACAAAATTGAACCGACGAACTAAGGTCTTTTAAGTTGAAAAACTCACTGATGGATTTATAAAAACTAAAATAGCAGAAGGATTAAGTGCAACCACGATCAAGCGTTATTTGCACGAATTGATCTTTTTAAATATCTTGGAGATGTAAAATTGAAGATATCATACGGAATGATGTAATTATCTTAATAAATTATTTGCGCTCTGATTACAATTCCAATCAACCATTTCAAAAAGAGAAAAGGCTTTCAGATAAATCAATACAAAACTAATTTAATTCTGGTTAATCTTTTGCTAAATGGGCTAAATTTGAATTTCATATACCTATTTTTTCTACTGAGGTAAAAAACCAAGGCAGGCTGCTCAGAAATCATACAGCCTGCCTTAAACTGTGATTTTCATTTTAGCAAGATTTTAAATCAGATGCCAACGATCTGATCCCAATCAAAATTTGCATACCAATGATAGTCGATGTCATTTTGCGTTTTTGCAGCAACCTGATTTTGTATCGGGAAGTAGACATATTTTGTGTAAGCTTCCCGCTTTGATTGAACGAGATTTATCGGAATATCTTTGACACGCACTTGTGTAATGCCGTACTCATCCGCCTTTGCTCCCATAAAAGCTTTGATAATATCTTTTTGAAAGCTGATAATCTTCGTTTCCATTTCCATATCGAAATGTTCAGTCATGGGATCTCCTTTCATATTTAAACTAAAACATCCATTAAACGGTGTAGATTAAATTATATTCTTTTGTTTTTATATATATTCTTCATTTTAATAATTTTTATTACATCGATCCTTGTCTCAACCGTAACGAAAACACCTGAGCAGCAGTTCTCACCGCTATAATTACAGCGGTTTAAGGTTCGAATAGAAGGATTAAAATGGCAAAAGCTGAAATAATTGCGATAGGTTCAGAATTACTGCTTGGGGAAACTCAGGACACCAACACTTTCTATCTGCTTAAAGAGCTGCGCGGGATGGGGATTGATGTGTTCCGCACGACGATGATCGGCGACAATCCAGCTCGTATTGCTCAGGTGATCAAGGAAGCATTGGAACGCGCAGACATCATCATCACAACTGGCGGTTTAGGACCGACAATCGACGATCCGACCCGGGATGCGGTTGCGCTGGCATTTGACACGGTAACTGTTTTTAAAGAGGAGCTGTGGGCAGATATCAGCAATTATTTCGCGAAGATGGGCAGATCCTCAACCGAAAACAACAAGCGCCAGGCTTACATTCCTGCATGCGCTGAGCCACTGGCAAATCCAGTCGGGACTGCACCAGCTTTTTATGTGGCAAAGAATGGCAAACTGGTACTCAGTCTGCCAGGGGTTCCCTCTGAGATGAAATATATTTTTTCGAACGGAGCTAAAGCGGTTTTTGAAACCCTTTATCCATCGAAAGAGATTATCATCGTCCGTACGCTGCACACCTACGGATTAGGCGAATCTGTGATTGACGAGATGGTCGGGGAACTCGAAACTTCAGCGAACCCAACGCTGGGGCTTTCCGCGAAGCAAGGACAAATTGATTTACGTCTGACTGCCAAAGGCAGCTCGCTCGAAAATACTCAGCAAGCCCTTGATCAGTTTGAAATCAGCATCAGACAACTGCTCGGCAATGCAATTTTCGGGTCAGAATCTGACACCCTTTATTCCGTTGTCAACGGGCTGCTGAAAAGTAAGGGAATCCAACTTTCAATCACTGAAACTGGAACTGACGGGCTGATCACGCGTGCCTTCGATCCTGAGTTGATCAAGTCTGAAAAACCATTCATAGGTGCTGCTCCATCACAGGCAACTAACATAGATCAGAAAGACTCTGAATCAGAAAGAGCTTTATTCCATTTATCGGTAAAGATCGAACCGACAAAAGAGGGGTTTGATCATCTTCAAATCTTCCTGAAAACACATTGGAAAGACTACCAAAGCGAACGTTTTTACAACAGTCTGACCTTTTCAAAAGAGCAATCTGTTTTGTCTACACTAAATCTCGTTCGAACGGCTATAATAGAACAATAGATTACGTTTTTCACAATTCAAAACTGCTGTGTTTGGGGATAATCGAGAATTGACATGACAAAGAAATTAAATATCCTTTTTTTGATTTCCGAAGCTGATCCTCTGATTAAGATTGGCGGACTGGGGGATGTAGGCGGAACGCTTCCTATTGCATTAAAAAATCTGAAGTTATCGAAAACGAACCAAACTGAAATTGATGTTCGCGTCGCAATTCCTTATCACGATCGCCTGAAACAAATTAACTGGCCGTCCGAATGGGTATTAAACAGCAAGATCCAGTCGCGCCGGGGTTTTAGGGACATCTACATTTCTAAAGCGCTTGAAACAGAAGTACCCATTTACCTGATCGACGGCGTGCCGATCCGAAACACCGGCATCTACAGTAGCAATACGCACACTGACCTTGAAAAGTATGCATTTTTCTGCATGGCTGCCTTCGAAATGTGCCGAAAGCTGGATTGGAAACCTGATATTCTGCATGCGCATGACTGGCACGCGGCCTTATCAGTGAAAAAACTGGCGCAAATCCGCGCCTATGATCCATTTTTCCAAGGAACAAAATCGCTCTACACAATCCATAACTTACCTTATTCAGGCGGAAATCATCCAGATATTCTCGATCTGTACGACATTCCTCCTGCATTTGATTTGGATATTCCCTATTATCTGCGCAGCCTGCCGATGGCAATCGGACTGGACGCAGCTGATCACATCAGTACAGTTTCGAAGACGTATGCTGAAGAGATCACGACCGAAGCTTTTGGGCATGGGTACCAGACTTTTCTGCGCAACAACCGCCATAAACTGTCTGGAATCGTCAACGGCATTATGATGGATCAGTGGAATCCGGAAATCGACAAAGTCATTTACCAGCCATTTAGTGGGAAGACACTTGAAAAAAGGGCTGAAAATAAACGCAGGATCCAGGAAGATTTCAATCTTCCGCAGAATCCGGATATTCCGCTGTTTGTAATGGTCGGGCGCATGACCTATCAAAAAGGGTTTGACCTCTGCATCCAAGCATTCAAGCAGATGTACGACATCAACTGGCAGGCGATCATTCTTGGCACCGGCGAAGAAGCGGTTCAGCGATCCTGTGTTGAATTGGAACGATCAAACCCAGATCGAGTCAGAGCTGTGATCAAATTTGACTCCCCGCTCTCACGGAAACTTTATGCCAGCGGCGATATGTTCCTGATGCCCTCCCGCTATGAACCCTGCGGAATTGCGCAAATGATCAGTATGTTGTATGGCTGCATCCCGGTTGCATGCGCCACCGGCGGATTGAAAGATACGATCAAAGATCCATTCGATCATCCGAAAGATTACACCGGATTCCTTTTCAATAACGCAGACGTCGGAGGTGCTGAATGGGCGATGCGCCGCTCGATTGAATATTATTATGATAAAGAGAATTGGCGAAAGCTTCAGCTGCGGGGCATGAAACAAGATTTCTCCTGGGAAAAACAGGCGCTTCAATATCTGAAACTATACAAATCACTATGAAATTCCATTCAACAGGGGGTTTTCAATGAATTTAGAACGATCTGCAGGTATTTTGCTTCACCCAACCAGTTTTCCAAGTCTGGATGGCATAGGAGATCTTGGACCTCAGGCTTATTATTGGGTCGACTTTTTGGCAGCCTCGGGTTGTTCAATCTGGCAGATTTTGCCCTTAGGACCAACCGGCTACGGTGATTCGCCTTATCAGTCTTTTTCCGCTTTTGCGGGAAATCC
>DHPK01000029.1:46977-73257 GCA_002407845.1 Leptolinea sp. UBA5366
TTTCCGCTTTTGCGGGAAATCCATATCTGGTGAGCGCAACAATCCTGCTTGACGAAGGTTATTTATCTCCCGATGATTTGACAGACCGTCCAACATTTCCAGAAAGCCGGATCGATTTTGGCGGCGCGATTCAATGGAAAATCAGGATTCTCGACCGCGTTTATGCGAATTACAAAGCTAATCCCGGAAAACTGCATGATGAGTTCGTCTCGTTCCAGAATACTTCCTCGGACTGGCTGCCGGATTACGCCTTATTTATGGCTATCAAAGAGACTGAGGGCGGACAGAACTGGCTTTCATGGCCGGTCGGATTGCGTAAAAGACAAAAACGAGCGCTTGATAAATTCTCAAAAGAAAACAACAATTTGATCGAAAGGCACGCGTTCCGCCAATTTCTGTTCTTCCGGCAGTGGCTCAGCTTGAAATCCTATGCGAACAGCAAAGGCATCACGATTGTCGGTGACATCCCGATTTTTTGCTCGATGGACAGCGCTGATGTCTGGAGCAATCCCAACCTTTTCTACCTGGACAAAGAAGGTCATCCAACGGTTGTTGCTGGCGTGCCGCCGGACTATTTTTCACCAACCGGGCAGCTTTGGGGCAATCCATTGTACAAATGGTCCGAGCATGAAAAGTCAGATTTCGACTGGTGGATTCGCCGCGTTAAATCACAGCTGATCATGGCTGACATCATTCGCCTCGATCACTTCCGCGGTTTCAACGGTTATTGGGAAGTAAATGCGGCAGATGAAACCGCAATCAACGGCCGCTGGGTGGCGGGCGTTGGTCCTGCATTTTTAAAGAAGTTGAAAGAATCGCTCGGAAATCTGCCGATCATTGCTGAAGATCTTGGCGAAATTTCACAGGATGTGATCGATCTGCGCGATAAATTTAACCTGCCGGGTATGAAAATTTTGCAATTTGCATTTTCAGATGACGCCCGTAATTTGTTCCTCCCGCATAACTACATTCAAAACTGCGTGGCATACACCGGCACGCATGACAATGACACAGCTGTGGGCTGGTATCAAACAGCCTCTGAAAAGGAACGCGATTATGCCCGCCGTTACTTACTGAGCGACGGTAGCGACATCGCTTGGAAAATGGTGCTGAAAGTTTGGGGTTCTGTCGCAGTTTATGCAATCGCACCGCTGCAAGACATCTTGCAGTCAGGTCCGGAGACCAGAATGAACTTCCCTGGCAAAGCGATCGGCAATTGGGGCTATCAGTTCCGTTCGTCTGATCTGACCCCTGAGCTCTCCTTCCGCCTGAAGGAAATCAATACGAATTACAACCGAATTCCTGAAATCAATCGAATTCCGGTTGAAAGACCGAGCATTGTCTATCAAAAGCCATAGATCGCCCTAAGTGTTGGATAAATTAATATCCGACCATTAAATTAGCTATTCAACACAACAAAACTGCGCTTTCAGAGCGCAGTTTTGTTGTATTGGACTTGCGATTACTGCTGAAATGAAATTAATGATCCAAACCGCATAATCAATCGAATACTCACAGAATTTAAAAGAACTCCTTTCATTGGCTTCTGAACATTTGAAGTTCTGCCGCCTAAAGGAGTTCCTTGTTTTTTATTTTTCTATTTTCTGGTCTGGTCAAACCTGCAATCATTTCAGGAAACAATCAAAATTCAGGTAATCCCTACCCAGCGTTAAAAAGCTTCTACCACTTAGAGGGGTCTTTCATATCAGCACTGTAGGTGTCGATATTGCTCATGTCAACGAAGAGCGTTCCAGAGTCATTGGCTTTGCTTTCCGGCATTTCCCCTGTCTTGAAATAAGTGTCAAACCACATCACAGGTTCATAGCCCATGCGGAAAAAGTTCTGCGTCATGGTTCCATAGATCACGCCGTCGCGAATGCCGTCAAGCGTTTCCAGGTTGTCATCGATCCCCATGATCAAAACTTTCCCAACCAAATTGGCTTCCTTCACTGCTTTTGCGGCTGCAGGCGCTGCAAAACCGCAGACATTGATCGCAACGTTGATATCAGGATAGGTGCTGAATGCGTTCTGATAAGCTTCCGTAATGTGGAGCTGATCTGAGCGGGTGTCCATAACAATTTTCTCTTCAAATCCGCCGGCATTTTCTTCGAAAGCGCCTAAATAAGCATTATGAATCTTGATCGCCAATTCCGCGGAAATTGAATAAAGCGCAGTTGCGACCCGAATTTCTTCGCCGTCCATCGCTGCAACAATTTGTTCGCCGGCAATTCTGCCGAGTTCTGAACCGGTTCCGATGTTGCCAAGGAATGTTGAAATGTCCGAATCATTGGCGTCAGAGTTCGTCAGCGCGAGCATGATTCCAGCCTCTTCAAGTTTCTTGAAGGCAGGCGCCTGACCCTTTGCATTGACTGCCTGCGTCATGACCCCATCAACGCCTTCCGCAATAGCAATTTCAATCAATGAATTCATTTCTGAAACATCGTTTGGAACTGTCGGTGCAACAACATTGCAATCAAAACCATAAGTATCGCAAGCTGTGTTGAACCCTTCCACTGCAACACTCCAAATCTCATTCGCAACTTGGGGCAAGACATATGTGATCCGCGGCGGATCATTTACAGCGAAAGTTGAATTGACTGAAATGAGCATGACCATCAGCACTGCAAGTAGTACAACTAATTTCTTATTCATTTTTTCTCCTTTATTTTTGAAGGCCCCAGTAAATTAGTTTTTCGAGGGCCCTATATACATGAAGCAAGACGGATGAATTCAGCTTCACTTGCTTCTTCCTTACTTAATTCAGCGACGATATAGCCGTTGCCGATTACAATAAAGCGGTCACACATTGAAATCAACTCCTGATATTCAGAGGAAATCATGATCAGACTGAGACCGCTCTCTGCCAAATTCGCGATAATCCGATAAATTTCAGATTTGGATCCGATGTCAATTCCGCGGGTCGGTTCGTCCAGCAACAACAGTTTCATGTCGGTCATCAACGATTTTGACAGAACTACTTTTTGCTGATTGCCGCCGCTGAGATGCAAAATATTTGTTTTGGGTGACGGAGCTTTGATGTTGATTTTTTCGAAATATAAATCAACTTTTTCCTGTTCTTCAGTCTTATTCAGGAATATTCTGCCGGTCAGTTTATCCAGAATTGAAAGCGTCAGATTTTCTTTGACGTTCATTGTGCCAACAATTCCGTCTTTCTTTCGATCCTCCGTCAGAAAACCAATTCCATTAGCAATCGCATTTTCAGGGGAATTAATAAATACTTCTTTTCCATTGATAAAGGTCTTCCCTTTTTTCTTGGGAAGCGCACCATAAACTGCGCGCAGCAATTCACTCCTACCAGACCCAACAAGACCAACAAGACCAACAACTTCACCCTTCTTCACTGTCAGACTGACATCTTTGATGATCTCTTTCTCGCTTGAATAGGGATGCTGAATCGCAAAGTTCTCAATGCGCAGCACTTCTTCACCAATGATGCGGTCCCCCATGTAAGGATAAAGCGCGTTGAGATGGCGTCCGATCATGTCATTAATAATTTTGTTCGGATCAATTTCGGAGCGGTCAAATTCAGAAATGACATGGCTGTCCCGCATCACGATCACCCGATCCGAAATCTGAAATACTTCGTCCAGTTTATGGGAAATATAGATGCAAGAGATGTCTGTTTCTCGCAGCTGGTACAAGATGTCAAAAAGATTTTTCGTTTCCGTTTCAGTCAGTGCTGAAGTAGGCTCATCCAAAATCAAAATTTTGGGGTTTCGGACGAGTGCGCGGGCGATACAGACCAGCTGCTGCATACTTGCGTTCAAATTTCGCATTGTCATGTCAGGATCAATATCAACATGCAGCGTTTTCAGTGTTTCAGCAGAAATTTCTCTGGCTTTCTTCCAATCGATTAACCCGAACTGATTTTTGGGCATGATCCCTAGCATAATATTTTCAGCAACAGACATATCAAGCTCAACATTGATTTCTTGATAGATCATTGCAATGCCGATTTTTTCTGCATAGCCGGTAGAAGTAATTTTTTCCTTCACACCGTTGACGTAAATCTCGCCATCATAGGTTCCATGAGCGTAATCACCCGCAAGAATTTTCATCAGAGTGGATTTACCAGCGCCATTCTCACCGCAAATTGAAAGGATCTCGCCTTTTTTCAGCTCAATACTGACATCATCAAGCGCAGTGACGCCTGGAAATCGTTTTGTAACATGCTCCATTGACAGGATATCGGATGGTTTCATGCTGATCAGGCTTTCGAATGGGATTTATTTCTTGCGCCGGATTCTGCCATCGTCCGTTTATATTGATCTAAGATCACCGCAAAGACCAGAACCGCACCAATTGCAAGGTTTTGATAATAAACATCTACCCTGAGCAGCGTCATGCTGTTGGATAACATGCTCATAAATAACGCGCCAATTGCTGTGCCGAGAATCGTCCCGCGCCCGCCGAAAGTACTCGTGCCTCCGATGATACAGGCGGCGATAACGTTCATTTCATTGCCAGTCCCGGATGATGGCTGAGCAGAACCCAATCTGGATGCCATCATAATGCCAGTCAGCGAAGCCATCATGCCGTTGATCATATACACCAGCAGGATCACCCTTTCGGTATTGATCCCCGACAATTTGGCAGTTGAAATATTGCCCCCGACTGCATAGATCGATCGCCCAAATGCAGTCGATGTCAAAATGACATGAAAGATTGCACTTAATATCAAACAAATGAAGACAATTTTTGGAACACCAAACAGATTCACTTGCTCAATTGCCTGAAACGCATCGGGCATCGGATAAATCGGCAGACCTTTTGTGCGGGTGTAGACGATACCGCGAGCCATATACATCATTCCCAGCGTCATGATCATCGGCGGAATTTTAAACTTGATAATCGTGAACCCATTTAGGAAACCAACGAACAGTCCAATCAAAAGTGTCAAAAGAATGCTGAGCCAAATCGGAATGCCAAGATTTACCATGAAGATGCCGACAAACATCCCTCCCAACCCGAGGACTGACCCGACCGAAAGGTCAATTCCTCCGGAAATGAGGACCAGAGTCATCCCGATTGCGGAAATTAATGTGAATCCCGTCGAGCGAAGAATGTTTGTGACGTTGATTTTTGAAAGGAATACAGGATTGACCAAATAAACCAGGAATCCGAAAATGATCGTGGGGATAATAATGCCACTTTCATTCATATACCAGATATTGAACAAAAATTGACGCGCTTTGTTCCAGATGCTATTTTGAGCGTTTTTTTCCATATATACCTTTATCAGTCCTAAGCAGATTTTGGCGGATCTATAAATGATTTTACGTTAGTGTTAAGTTTACGGGTAATCAATTTAGAGTTGATTATAGTATCACCTTTCATGAAAGTCAAAATGAAATTTTTGAAAGGAATTCTTGTGTCATCGGTTCCGAATAAACAGATTTATTGACAATATTTATCAAATTGATTCTGGAATGCTCAAAATATTTTTAATATGAATATCAGGAAATGATCCGAAAATTATTAATTCTTTTTTAGGATTTTTTTCCGTAAACTATTAACAGGTTTATTCTATCCACATCAGCAATGTTTAAACAAACTCGATCGAACAGTTAAATCCTGGGAGGCTAATCCATCGCGCAGCGAAATCCGACATCATCGGCTGTTTCAGCGGTTTCCATCATCCCAAGCAAACTTGAGTCCAGCTCACCGCGCCAAGTTTTCCACCCGCCGCCGGCAATCAGCTTCAACCTAACGTTCACAGCGCTCTTGCTGCCCTCGTCGTCTACCCATTCCCAGACGTTTCCCAGAAGGTGGAAAATGCCCTGGACACTGGCACTTTCTGCGTGTGAATCGACTTCTTCCGGACCCAAGGTCAGTTGATCCGAAACAGTGCTTTTCAATAAATCGTTCTCATTTCCCCATGGGAATCTGTTGTCGCCCGTTCCGCTGGCAGCCGTTTGCCATTCTGATACGTTTGGCAGCCTTTTCTCCGCCCATTTGCAGTAGGCAGCAGCCTGCTCCCAGCTTACATTTGTTACGGGCAAATTATCCATCTGGAGCTTTTCATCGGAAATCGCCTGCGAAACCGGCAGGCAAGCGCTTTGTTCGATACAAATCGAATAATTCTTCTGAGAGACTTCGTACTTATCAATCCAGAATTCGGTGTTTCCGATAGAGAGCTTCACCATCGGCTTCAGATCCTTGCCGCGCCGCTGTTCAGGATATCCTTTCTCATTGGCTCGCACTGAATATTCCAAGGTCGCAGCAGCAGAATCTGCTTCGCGTGTCTGAGCAGCTGCCATCGTTCCGACTGCTGAAGTCTTAATCCCCGCAATGTCAGGGGTGCTGGTCGAGGTGGCAATCGCAAAACTCGTTTCGGTCAGCGCCATCAATTGCTCTTGAAAAGACCAGACTGCTTCCGTTTTCAACGCGTTGAGATCAGGTGTCCCGCTTGGGATCGGCGAAACCGTCCATGTGCTGGTTGGTGTTGTTGTCTGCGTCGCGCTGGGCGTGTGAGAGGGAATAAATAAAAAACCATTCCCGATTGAAACTGCTTGAACAATTCCCCATATTACAACGGCAAACAGAAATCCGAACAGACTAAAAAGGATCAATTTAATGATTCTGACCGTTTTCATTTCTAAAAATTACCGGCTTTATTTCGTTTTTTCAGATGAGCAATTCCGTTGAGACTCCAGCATAAAGATTTTTCTCAAGATTGCAATGCTTGCCGCATAGGTTGAATCCATGCCAAAATATGAGAGTGTGCCTGCTCCGAGGTTTTTTCCCTTGCTCATCGGAGTATCCGAAACATAATGCAGGATACCCACATCAAATTTGTTGTTATACAGTGTGATAAATTCATTCGTCGGATGGCGGTTTGGACGAACCAATTCATAAATTGCAGAAAGATATGGGCCCGCTTCCATTTCGATATCCGTGTATCCACCTTGGTAGAGCGTCTCCACAAATCGGTGGTTTTGTAAAAATGTTCCAAAAACAGAAACCGAGCGCTGGTTATCCAGAATCGAACCATAAACAAGCCAAGGTTCAATATCTTGAGCAGTAAAAGCATTCTGGAAAATGTAGGTGTTTTCTGAATGAATATCATGCACCACGGTCGGGATCATCACATCCCCATAAATTCCGTTCAGCGAGGCAGCTTTTCCGAGAATATAAATTCCGCGAATATCTTCAAATTCTTCCGCAAATTTTGTAAGAATATTGAAGGCTGTCATGCCAAGTGGATAGTCAATGTTGAAGATTATTGCATTGCTATCCTTAAGTTTGTCGATATCGCCGATTTTAATTCGCGGGTCAATTTTTTCATAATTAATCCGAGTTAGATCGATGATCTGTGTTTCGATATCGAACGTATCAACACCGGCTACACGAAATATTCCGCTTTGAATTTCCTGATCTTGCTGTTCAGTTAAGGTATAAGCGCCTTTTTCCGTCTGCTGATATTTTTTCAGTGCGTAATAGAGGACATTTTCCCTCTTTGCTGACAGTTTCTTTTTATTGATCAGATTCCATTCATTCAGTAGCATCGCATTTTCAGAATTATTGAGATAGTCAATCAGTTCTTTTTCTTTATGCAGCCCAAATCCAGAGAGAAGATTGACGAAACTGTGGGTATTGCTGGACACAAAATAGATCGGACGGTCATGAAGATCAGGGAATTCCTGCAGAATTTTTTTCATCCAGGTATTGGCAGACCGCGTATATTGAATTGAAGAGCTGTCCAGCAACCGGACGCGCAGTTCTGACATCCGCGCCTTCATCGTTTTGAGCCAGACACCGGTTTGGCCGCCCCAGATTGTGTACAGGCGGTTCAAGTCCTCGACCGGCGAAAGAATCGCGTCCGCAACAATTTGGTATTCGATCTCATTTTCCGGACTAATATTTTCAAGATATTCATCCGGCACAGTCTGTAATAAGAAGTGAAATTTGTTCCATTCGATTTGAAAGGCTGTCAACTCTGGAACCAAATCGTCGATATCCGAACGGCTGGTAATGAAACAGGCTAAGGTCGAATTTCCATCGTACAAACAGTAACGGCGCCGAGCCCTTGCTGACACAACCTTCCAATTTTCGATTTCCTGATATCCTTGCTCAACGAACATTTTTATATTCTGCCCAAGCACAATCCGCTGGACGTTGAGGATACAGTCCGGCAGGCGCAGCAAACTGTAAATAAAAGCGTTATAGTCCGGATATTCTGACCGTGCATCCTGGTGAAGCATCGAATCCATGCCCGAATGAGCTTCTTCCAACCCGCTGATCCGGGTATCAGAATTTGACCGCAGAACAGAATAAATTGTCCGCAGATAGAAATCGATTGATTCAGATGCATCGCGTGGAATATTTCTTTCCATTTTTCTCCTTGTTAGCCTTCCTTACTCACTACCCCTATTAAATCACATATTATTAATTCATTTGTTAAAGACTGGCTAAATAATCGTATCATTTTAATACCTTTTTTTTGGTAGAATTAAACAGTCTCATTTTATTAAGAATTTATTATTACTGAGAGAGGTTGACATGTCTGTTCATTGGACCAAATTTCGGAATATATCAAAACGGACCATTGCTCTGTTGATCTTGCTTCTTCTCATTCAAACCCTCAGCGGTTGCTCTGAAAAGGTAGATGTTCAATCAACGATAGACATTGCAGTGAAGGAAACGCTCGACGGTATTCCAACCGCTACGCTGATTCCGCCGGCAACTGCAAAGCCTACCTATACGCAATTCCCGACTCAGACTCCTTTGTCAACGCTGACAAATCGTCCCACATACACTCCTCAATTTACTTTCACGCCCTTATCGACGCTAACTCCGCGCCCGACCTATACGCCGCTGAAAACTTATACCCCTCAACTGACTTTTACACCACAAAAAACTTTTACGCCTCGGATTACTTTTACACCGCAAATTACTTTCACGCCACAGGTTACTTTTACCCCTCTGTCAACCTTAACATTGCGGCCGACCTACACGCCATTATCAACCTTGACGCACAGACCAACCTATACCCCATTATCAACCCAGACGAAAAGACCGACTTACACGCCTCTGCCGACGTATACAACATTGCCAACCTACACTGCCGGTCCATCAGCAACTCCTTACATTCAATATATTTTAGTGACGCCCACCACAGACGAGGACATTCTTAAGGCGAAGAAGGCTGATGGCTTTTATCTGATCGGACCAGAGATTGCCCCCGGAGTCTGGCGGACAGAAACGAACCGAACCAAATGTTACTGGAAAATTACCGACATTAAAGGCGGAATTGTATCTAACTATCTAGGCATGGGAGGCGGAACAGTTTTCATTCCTCCGGAAGCATATCAAATAGAAATTCAAAACTGCGGGAACGTAACTTTTGTTAAATAGATAATTTTTATTCAAACTTGATTTTTCACATAAAAGCCAAACGTTCGATAATTCGTTTGGCTTTTTGAATAAATTTCGGACCTTATCAGACTCATTTGAAATAAAGTACTTTCATTTTCATTGTTTTTGGGTCATGAGGCGATTAGATTTTTATTAAATTGGAGTTGGAATGAATATCTTAGCACTGGAAGCCAGCACAAGTTCTGCAAAAGCTGTTTTATATAACGACACGAAAGGGATTCTATTCGCCCATTCCGAATCTTATACAAAATCAATCAGCCACAATGGAAAGCAGGATACTGAGGGGATTTTTCAGACATTAATAGAAACCGCCTGCCAGGTAATCAATAACCAGCCGATTGATGCGATCGGGATCAGCGGCATCTGGCACAGCATTTGTCTTTGTGATCAGAATTACATCCCGCAGCAGCCGACCTATAACTGGCTTTTCACAGAGACAGGCGATTTGTGTCAGCAGATCCGGGACGATGAAAAAATGACGGATGAAATTTATTTCCGGACTGGATGCATGCCCAACACCACTTATCAGCCTTACACGCTTATGCATTTGAAATTAGCCGGATTGCCGATTCAGAATTATCGGCTGTTAAGTCAGGGTGGCTATCTTTTTTACCGCCTCACTGGATGTAATTGGGAGACTTCAAGCATGCTCTCCGGCATGGGATTTCTGAACAACTCAGAGAAAGTCCTCGATCCGTTCATTATGGATCTTGCAGGGATTAGTCCGGATCAGTTTGGTGATCTTGTGCACGAACCGCGCTTTGCGCCGCTGACTTCGGACGTCGCAGCTAGATTGGGGATTAAAGCCGGTATACCCGTTTTTGTCGCATATCCGGATGGCGCGCTGAATCAAGTTGGCAATCAGGCAGAGGAAAAGGGAGTGATGACTGCCTCAATCGGCACATCAGGCGCGATCCGTTTGGCATCTGACCAACCAAAGTTCTCGCCGTCCAAAAGCACCTGGTGCTATGTCGGGGTCAATCAATGGCTGTGCGGGGCTGCGATCAATGGCGCCGGCAATTGCATTGACTGGTTTTCTGAAACATTTCTGAAAAAACAAATTGATTTTGAATTCATGAACGCTCATCTGACAGACCGAGACCCAACCTCGATTTTTTTGCCTTTCATCTTTGGCGAACGCTGCCCCGGCTGGGACGCAAATCGGCTGGGCGGTTTTGTTGAACTGTCCGCAGAAATGGAGCTGCACGATCTTTATCGAGGGATTTGCGAAGGGATTTTATTCAACTTATTTCATTGTTATGAAAAGCTGCTTGAATTCCAACCAGTACCTGAGAAAATCATCGTCTCAGGAGGAATTATCAACTCCAGGCAATGGTTATCAATTTTCGCAAATTTATTCAATAAAGAACTTGAAATATCAACAATGACGCATGCGTCTGTCTTAGGTGCGGTTTACAATATTTTGAAAATATTTGATTATCGTACCCCAATAGATTCAGCCAAAGCTGATATAATTCAGGTGGATTCAAACTTACATAAAGAGTACTACACAAAATATAAAAGGTATTTAGATTTTTATCAAAAAACCATTTCAAGACGGAGGGAATGATTATGCTGCATTTATCAAGTGAGAGTTTACAAAACCGAAAGGATTGGGACCAGGCAGGGATCGGCATACCGGATTACGATATCAAAAATGTAGCACTGAACACTCAAAAGCACCCCAAGTGGGTTCATATCGGACCAGGAAACATTTTCAGAGGTTTTGTCGCAGCCCTCGCGCAGGATCTGATTGAACAGGGAGAAATGGACAGCGGTATTACCGTTTTTTCAACTTTTGACCATGAAGTGTACGAAAAAATTTATATTCCGTATGAAAATCTCACACTGCAGGTTCAAATGCATGGGAACGGAGAGTTAGAAAAAGAAGTGATCGCGAGCATTGGCGAAGCTGTAATGATCGATGCAACCAACCCGGATGGCTGGACACGTGCCCGCCAAATCATGGCAGACCCTGATTTACAGATGGTTAGTTTCACGATCACTGAAAAAGGGTATCAAATTCAGGATATCAATGGCGTTTTCCTTCCGGACGTTTCCAAAGATTTTGATACCAGCCCAGATAATGACTTTCCAAGAAATACGATGTCGATCGTGGCAGCGCTGCTTTACAGCCGATTCAAAGCTGGTGCAAGTCCAATCGCCATGGTAAGCATGGATAACTTCTCTCATAACGGTGATAAATTAAAGAACTCGGTTGTGACAATTGCACAAAACTGGGTTGACAATGGACTGGCTGATGCTGGATTTGTTACCTACTTGACTAGCGGAAAGGTCGCTTTCCCGTGGTCGATGATCGATAAAATCACCCCGCGTCCTGATCCGCAGGTCAGTCAGCATCTAAAAGAGATTGGTTTCGCAGACACAGAAATCGTCATCACAAAATTCAGAACCTATATCGCCCCATTCGTCAACGCTGAATCAACCCAATATCTGGTCGTCGAAAATGCATTCCCGAACGGGCGTCCGCCGTTGGAAAAAGCAAATGTCTACATCACGGACCGCGAAACGGTAGACAAAGTTGAACGCATGAAAGTTACCACTTGTCTGAACCCGCTCCACACCGCGATGTCAGTCATCGGCTGCGTCCTCGGCTATCAGAAGATTTCGGATGAGATGAAAGATCCGGCAATCGTCAAACTGATCCGCGGAGTTGGTGAAATTGAGGGCATGAAAGTTGTCGTCAATCCAGGAATCATCGATCCGCATACCTTCCTTAAGGAAGTCATCGAAGAACGGTTCCCGAACCCTTACATGCCTGACACACCGCAGCGGATCGCTACCGACACTTCACAGAAAGTTGGCATCCGTTTCGGCAACACGATTAAATCCTATATGGAACGGGAAGATCTCGACCCGAAAACTCTCAAATACATTCCATTTGCAATCGCCGGCTGGTGCCGATACCTGCTTGCCATCGATGATCAGGGGAATACGATGGAATTAAGCGCTGATCCGATGCTTGCCGAACTGCAGTCCTATTTGACAGGGATCGAATTTGGTAATCCCAAGTCCTATACTGGACAGTTGGAACCGATCTTAAAAAATAAACTCATTTTTGGGGTCGATTTATTTGAAGCTGGCGTAGGGAAAAAGATTGAGGATTACTTCGTTGAAATGATCGCCGGTCCTGGCGCAACCCGCGCTGCACTGGAAAAAATAACAAAATAAGAAATAAGGGGATGAAATGAACTATTTTTTTGAAGCTAAAGACAATAACGGATTTTCAGACTCAGAAATTAATGCAGCGATCAAGCAGGCTATCGCAGATTTGGGTCCTTTAAAGAAAGTACTGCTGATCCCGCCGGACATTACCCGGCTGAATGCTTACGCAGGTCCGATTACGAAGATGTATTATGATGCACTGCCGGCTGACTGTGAAGTTGAAATTATGCCAGCGCTCGGCACGCACATGCCCATGAACAAGGAAGAAATCGAATTTGTCTTCCCGGGACTGCCTACCGACATCTTTGTCGTCCACGACTGGCGGAATGATGTGGTTAAATTGGGCGAAGTTCCGCAGGAATTTGTCGCTGAGGTTTCTGAAAATCGTTATCCGCACAAGATTGACGTCGAAGTCAACCGGCGTATTGTCGACCCATCCTATGATCTGATCGTCTCAATTGGTCAGGTTGTGCCGCATGAAGTGGTCGGGATGGCGAATTACAATAAGAATATTTTCGTCGGCTGCGGTGGCAGCAGCATGATCAACAGCAGCCATATTGTCGGCGCGCTGTACGGGCTTGAGCGGATGATGGGGCGGGACTTGACGCCAGTTCACAAGATTTTTGATTATGCAGAAGCCCATTTTCTGCAAAACATTCCGCTGATTTACACGCTGACCGTAACAACAACTGATCCCAGTGACAAAGTTCATGTTCAGAGCCTGGCGATCGGCCGCGGCCGGGAAATTTTCACCCAATCGATTAAGGTCAGTCAAAAACACAATCTGGAATTTTTGGATGAACCGATTCAAAAAGCTGTCGTTTATCTAAAGCCAGAAGAATTCCGCACGACCTGGGTCGGCAACAAAGCGATCTATCGCACGCGCATGGCAATGGCAGACGGCGGAGACTTGATCATCATCGCGCCCGGTGTCATGAAATTCGGCGAAGATCCGCTAAATGAGGAGCTGATCAGTAAATATGGCTATCACGACTATAAAACTGTCACTGAACTGATCGAGAAAAATCAGGACTTACAGGAAAACCTCGGCGTTGCCGCTCACTTGATTCATGGATCATCAGAAGGCAGATTTACCATTTATTACGCTGCCGGACATTTGACACCTGAACAGGTTACGAAAGCGAATTTTTCATATATGCCGCTCGATGAAGCGTTGGAACGATATCCAATCAAAGAATTCAAAGAAGGGTACAACGACGTCAATGGAGAAAAGGTTTTCTACATCAGCAATCCAGCACTTGGTTTATGGGCTTATAAAGACTATTTCTACCAAAGTGACCATCAATCTAATTAAGGAGCATAAAACATGAAGCTGAAAGACAATTATTCATATGCATTGGTCATTCCCACCAGTATGGGCGTTCGAATTACTCCAATCAATCGGCAGCCCGTGAACACCAGCCAATATTATTTTATGCAGTCAACCAGTGCCGAATCAAACGTCGGTCAGGTTGCAGCATCGTTGGGAATGCGGGTAAAGCTTTTGACAAAATTCGTCAAAGGAAGTCCAATTGCGCAATTTATCAAGAATGATTTGCGCGCCCGAAACATTGAATATGAAGGTCCTGATGTTGACCAGGGCGGACCCTGGGGTTATCGCCACCAGTTTAACGTCGCGGATTCGGGCTATGGCATGCGCGGTCCCCGCGTTCATAACGACCGCGCCGGCGAAGTTGGCAGGACACTGAGAATTGAAGATTACGATATTGAACGGATTTTCGGTCAGGAAGGTGTTGGGATCGTCCATATGTCAGGACTGATCGCAGCCATGTCCGAAGAGACGACAAAATTCTGTCTTGATGTTGCCCGCGCAGCTAAGAAATATGATGCAAAAGTCAGCTTTGACCTCAATCATCGTGCTTCATTCTGGGCAGGCCGTGAGAAAGAACTTCGCGAAGTTTTCATGGAAATTGCATCGCTTGCCGATATCCTGATTGGTAACGAGGAAGATTATCAATTAGCGCTGGGCATTCAAGGCCCTCCGGCTGGCGGAAAAGGAATCGCCGAAAAGATCGAAGGATTTAAGGGAATGGTCTCTCGAGCAAAAGAAGCTTATCCGCAATGTGAAGTCTTTGCAAACACGTTGCGGGAAGTCCATTCAGCGAATGAACACGGCTGGGGAGCAATTCTGCATGAAAAAGGCAACTGGCATGTGGAAGAACCGCGCGACATTCCGGTTCTGGACAGAATCGGCGGCGGGGATGGATTCGTCTCCGGTCTGCTGTATTCAATCTTGAAAGGCTGGGAGCCAGAAAAATGGATTCAATTTGCCTGGGCAACCGGTTGTATGGCAACTACAGTTCTTGAAGACTATGCTCAGCCGCTCGATGAAGAACAGATCTGGGCAGTCTATGCAGGCAATGCCCGCGTAAAACGCTAAAATGACCAAAACAGAGGAAAATATGAAAGAATTGTCAGATATTGGTTTGATCGGCTTGGCTGTCATGGGTGAAAACCTTGTCATGAATATGGAGAGCAAGGGGTTCACAGTTTCAGTATATAACCGGACAGTTGATAAAGTTGAAAATTTCGTCAATGGCCGTGCAAAAGGGAAAAACATTCGCGGCGCAGCTACATTGGAAGAGCTGATCCAACAGCTTGAAAAACCGCGTAAAGTGATGCTGATGGTCAAAGCCGGGCAGCCGGTTGATGATTTTATTGAAAAACTGATCCCGTTGCTCGACCCGGGCGACATCATTATTGACGGCGGAAACTCCCATTACCCGGACACCGCCCGCAGAACTGCCTATGTTGAAAGCAAGGGGTTGAATTACATCGGCACTGGGGTATCAGGCGGCGAAGAAGGGGCTTTGAAAGGTCCCTCAATGATGCCCGGCGGCTCCCCGGCAGCTTGGCCGGCAGTAAAACCCATCTTCCAGGCGATCGCTGCAAAAGTCGATGACGGATCTCCCTGCTGCCAGTGGGTCGGCAGCGGCGGTGCCGGTCACTTCGTTAAGATGGTTCATAACGGCATCGAATATGGCGACATGCAGCTGATCTGCGAAGTTTATCAGATCATGCGCGACTTGCTGCATCTTTCCAACGAGGAGATGTATCAAATCTTTACGGAATGGAACAAGGGAAAATTAGACAGCTATCTGATCGAAATTACCCGCGACATTTTGGGATACAAGGATGAATCAGGAGCATATGTTGTCGATACCATTCTGGACGCAGCTGGACAAAAAGGAACTGGGAAATGGACCGGCATTGAAGCTCTCAATGAAGGAATTCCGTTGACGCTCGTAATCGAAGCAGTTTTTGCGCGCTCCTTAAGTTCTCAGAAAGACCTTCGGGTTGCTTCGTCAAAAGTTTTATCCGGACCAAAAGCTGAATTTGAGGGCGACAAAAAAGAATTCATCAACTACCTCCATGACGCTTTGTATGCAGCGAAGATCATTTCTTATGCCCAGGGGTTCACCCTGATGAAGTCCAGCGCAAAGACGTATAACTGGGATCTAAATTATGGCGAAATCGCACTAATGTGGCGCGGCGGCTGTATCATCCGCAGCGTTTTCCTGGACAAGATTAAAGATGCTTTCACAGTAAATCCTGCTCTGGATAACCTGCTGTTAGCCCCCTATTTCACAGAGGAAATCGATAAGAGCCAACAGGGCTGGCGCAAGGTTTGTTCAGAAGCTCAGTTAAAAGGAATTCCGGTACCCTGCATCAGCTCCGCATTGGCATATTATGACGGATTGCGCACAGCAAACCTGCCGGCAAATCTGCTTCAGGCACAGCGCGATTACTTTGGCGCTCACACCTATGAACGAACCGATAAACCGCGCGGTGAATTTTTCCACACCAATTGGACAGGTGAAGGCGGTTCAACGTCCGCCAGCACTTATGTCGTTTAACTAACTGTCCAAACCGACTTTACTGAAAAAAAACTGCCTCAATGTGAGGCAGTTTTTTTTTCAGTAGGATTCAATCCGGGGTGGAAATTTGATATCAAAAGCAAAGAGGAAAAATTAGCAAATCGGACTGTTGGCAAAGTTATCGGGTTTTATTGGAAGAAGTCCGGCAGCGCCTCATCTGTGCCATACACTGGTACCAGAATTGGCTCAGAATTAGGATGATCCTCTGGCAAATTGACCCGCACAACAATTCTCTTTTCTGCAGTCGTACCGGCAGGGCTAGTTATGACCAGCCTCAATGTATAAATTCCGTTTCCGATACTTCGAAGATACCAGTCAGCCAACTTCTCCGGATAATACACTTGGCGTTCACCGCCATTCGTAATCACGAACCATTCCTGCGGAAATTCGCCTCTTCCAAATTCAAGACTGTAGGATTGGATGCCGTCCGCGGCATTAAATACAGTATAAATTTCTACAACGTCTGAATTTAAATCCATTCCATCCGTCAAATTAACGAACTGAATGGTCGGATTTGTATGGTTTTGATCGCAAACTTGATCGGGAGTGAAATACACCGATCGTCCAGGCTCTGTCAGTTTCATAGAAGTGACCCAGTTGATCCCTTCCTGCGTTGACACCAGCCAGCGCCGGGCAAATGGATCACGAATGTTGACCGTCATGACCTGTTCAGAATTTTCAGGACAGAACTCATTAGCTAGTCTACCATTCCAGGTATTAACCCGGACAGGCTGCCACAAGTCCTCGGATTGCGCAAGCGGCAGTTGATTATACGCAAATATCTCTGTTTTTCGAGATGGGCAGAATTCAGACGGAAGCGTGCCCGAGACTGAACAGACCGTGACATCCACCACACCTGGCGGACGAACAAACGAAGCGGGATTATTATTCGATACTTTCAAAACAGCCGACTGCATAAACGCTGACCAGACGGGAGCTGCTCCGCTCAACCCGGTTGTTTCTACCATTGGTTCATAATCTGCATTGCCGATCCAGACGCCGGTGACTAAATCTGGAGTATAGCCAACCGTCCAGTTATCGCGGAAATCATTCGTTGTACCTGTTTTTACTGCAGTCGGAAAAGTTTGATTCAGAACGTTATCCTGTCCAAACATGGAAGCCCGGGCAAGTGGATCAGAGAGGATTGAGGTAATCTGATAGGCATATTCTTCTCGAATAACCTGTTCGCTTTTTACCGCGGAAGCCTCATAAATAATTTCATCCTTACTATTTAATATTTTTAAAATCGGTGTGAACGGAACATACTTGCCATTATTTGCAAACACACCAAAGGCATTTGTCAGCTCCAGCAGTGTAACTTCCCCGCCGCCGAGGGCTAACGATAATCCATAGCCTGGCTTATCCAGCGAATCCATGTGAAATCGTTTGGCAAAAGAAATAAAACCGTCCGCTTCCGCAGTATCCGGATCATCATAGACATGGACAAATTCAAGAGCTTTTACCGCTGGAACGTTGTATGAATTTGCCAGCGCTTCTCTCAAAAGCACGGGTCCATGATATTTGCGGTCATAATTGACGGGGACGTATGGCGGGCTGTATGCAAGGTCGGCTTCAAGTCCCGTCGGAGAGAATTCAGTTTCGACATCCCATGTCAGGGTCGCCGGTGTCCAGCCTTTTTCAAAAGCTGCTGCAAACACAAATGGTTTAATGGCAGAACCGGGTTGCCTCAGGGAGGTCGCCATGTTGATCTGACCGCTGTTCTCGTCGTCATCAAAATTTGGGGATCCAACCATCGCCAGGATTTCGCCATTATCCGGCCGAATTGCCACCAATGCACCGTTATGGGCGTTTTGTCCTGCCATACTTGAAATCTGATCCGAGACAATCCCTTGTGCTAATTCTTGCAGCTCAGGATCAATCGACGTGTAAACTGTCAGACCTGAGCGATAAATTGCCTGTGCGCCATACTCCTTTTCAAGCACGGTTCGAATAAAGTTTACCCAATGAGGATACTTCATAGTGAATCCGGCTTGCTTGAATTCGTAAGACTTGATCTCCTTGATTGCCTTATCGACATCCTGTTCTGACACACAAACCCGGCCGCTGGAATTGCTGACATAGATACATTTTTCTTCCTTGCTGCGCAGATACATCAACAGCAGGACAGTTCCCTGCCGCGATATCGCAGCGTCATAATTGGTGAAAACGTCATAGTAAGCTGGTGCCTGCGGCAGTCCGGCTAAAAAGGCTGATTGAGCCAAATTTAGAAATCTGGCAGGGATGCCAAAATAGGTGTTGGCGGCAGCTTCGATTCCGTATGCGTAATTACTGTAATTGTTCTCATTCAGGTAAAGTTCAAGAATTTGGTCTTTAGAATAGCGGCGGGTGATTTCCGCTGCCAGAAATATTTCTTTCGTTTTCCGCAAGATTGACCGCTGATAACGATCTTCAGGAGACAGCAGCAAATTTCGGGCAAGCTGCTGAGTGATCGTCGATGCCCCAGAAACGGTTGCCCCACTTTCAAGATTTTGGATCACTGCCCGAAACATGGCGATCAGGTCAAAGCCAGGATGGTTGTAAAAATCTTTGTCTTCGGTCGCAATGGTCGCAGCCACCATGTAAGGTGAAATATCATTCAGCGTGACATAATCCCGGCGGCCGGCATTTGGATCAATGATCTCATACAGCAGATTCCCTTCACGGTCCAAAATACGGGCAGTTTCGAATTGGGATGCCTTGCTTTGCAGGTTGTCAACGTCCGGCAACGTGCGGGCAACGCTGATATACCAAATCAGAAAAGCGACTATTAATAGAAGAATGCCTCCCAGCATTATCAGACCGGCAGCTTTCAAGAACCGAGTCAGCTTGCCGGATTTCTTCCCGGACGCATCCGTCCCTGGCTTGTTCTTCTCAATCGCTTTCATCACTTGATTGTCAAACCGTTTAGCGCGAAATTCAATCGGCACCTGCTGATCCGATTCAGCTTCGTTTTCGGAAAGCGCTTGAGGGCGGTCTGATTCATGATTTGGATTTGACATTTTCTTATTTTACGCTGCGGCTCTCTGCTTGAATCGTCATAATGTCTCTTATTATAAGTCCTCCTAAGAATAAATTCACTTGACCGGGATCGGAGGATTAGCTCATTTCGCTTCCGTTGCCATTGTGCATTATTTTACGAATACAAGGTTTTTACATTATAATTTCTTATGATTACGGATTTATTCTGTGAAAGGAGTCTATTATGAATGATTCACCCCACGACAGCCTGTTTATTGCCATTGTTCAGTCGCAGGATGTGGACATGGCTGAGCAAGCACTGAGCGAGATGACTATCGAATCTTACCGCCTTCCTAGCGTGGGAGGATTCCTCGGCAGGAAAAACGTCACATTACTCATCAGAACTACGCCTGAAAAACGCGAAAAGGTTCAGGAAATCATTAAGAAAACCTGCCAGCAACGTATTGAATATATCGCTATCCCGCTGGAAAGCGCATCCATGCCATTACCGACCCCTACTCCAATCTCTGTTGGCGGCGGAATCGTTTTTGACCTTGAGATCGAACATTACGAGGAGCTTTAATATGAAACTCATCATCACAATTATTCCAGACACCAACACGGACGCAGTTTCGCTGGCATTAACCAGCCAGAAATTCAGAGTGACACAAGTCGCTTCAACCGGCGGTTTCCTGCGAAAAGGGAATTCAACGCTGTTAATCGGGGTCGAAGACACCGAAGTTCAAGCAGCCTTGGAAATTCTGCGAAAGAATGTTGATAAATCAGACGCAAATCAAAAAGGCGTTGCGTTTGTCATTAAAGTCGATGACTTTATCCATTTCTAAGCTAATTTACTGGACCTGTTACAACGAATTTCAAATTATTCCGTAATTAAGGTAGCAAGTAAAAAATTAGTCATCGAATTAATAAGGAGAAACATGAACATTTCTAACGCTTTTACTTTCGTAAAAAATGATAAAGAGTGGATCACTAAGATCTTAATCACTGGATTAATCAGCATCATTCCACTTATCGGACAAATTTATCTGACCGGCTGGGGCATGGAAGTCGCAAACCGTTATCTCGCTGGACGGTCTGATCTGCTGCCAGAAACTGAATTTGGCAAGCATATCAAATACGGTTTCAAATTTCTGGTCGTCAACTTTGTATATTCCCTGCCAATCATGGTGATTTCGTTCTTCTCTGGCATCTTCACCTCAATCTTTTCGTCCTCTGAATCCCAGGCAGTTCAAGCTTTCGGCGCAATGCTCAGCTGTGTCTCTGGTCTCTTCTCCATGATTATCGGACTGATTATCAGCTTGTTCATTCTTGCCGCAACCTTGCGCCTGATCGAAACCGGAAACATCCGGGACGCTTTAGACTTGGGCAAGATTTGGCAGATGCTGACAAAAGCCCCCAAAACTTTCCTTGTCCTTCTTCTGCTGAGCATTCTGGTCTCTCTGATTTCTTCAGCAGGTTTGATCTTCTGCATCGTCGGAATTATCTTTACTATCCCTTATGGCGCAGCAGTATACGGTCACCTCTTGGGGCAAGCAAAAGTTGAAGTCGATCAGGCAATAAGCCGCAGCTAAGCATAATCAACCCTAAACGATAAAGCGGATGGAAATTTCCATCCGTTTTTCTTTTTCTTATTATCAGATTTTTGTGAAAAGGATTAGTTAAGATCGGGTTTTAAGAGATCTACCCCGTCTACTTGAAAAATCCAATCTGGCCATTTTATTCGTGCAATTTCTGAGAGGTTCTCATCCAATAAAATGTATAAGGTTTTGTTTTCGAATTTTCCAGTCTTTACGATTTCTGAAACGGGAACAGCATCACCGCCAAAAACTGGCATAACCCCTCTGGCATTGGCACTGCGATTGAACGTCAGATGATGATCAGCTGCCAGCAGCGTCAACGCATCGATCCAGTCAGATTCGCCGTCCGTAACAGCTAAATGATCGATATCAGTTAGAGCATTATTCCACGCTTCGGTTGATTTCAACAATTCAGCACCTTCATCAATCGTTCTGAAGCGCTGATAAGCAGTTTGGATCATTTTCGATAAGTCCATCATTTGCACGCCAAGGCAAAGAACCACAAAGATAATCGCAGCGCTTTGGTACTTTTCGTGCTTGGTTGCGAATCGGTGAATGAAATACAGGCTCGCGGAAAGAGTCAGATAATAGTAGATCCAGCCCAATCTGCCGGAGGATCGAAAGGTTGAAAGCCGGTCAAGGAGCCATTCAGGCAGCTGTATGACCGCAAGTACATTTCTATCCCAGGTTATTTGGTTGGAAAGCGCGAAAAGGAGAAAGACTCCACAAATTGACAGATAGAGCCAATACTTCTTTCGAAAATTTGCAAGTCCGATAAAAATGCCTGCCAGACTGAGCAGGATCAATCCCGCACCCCAATAATTGAACCCCTCGTATTGAAGCGGAAATGTCGAGCGATCCTGAAGAAGTGTGCCCATGCCGTCGGGGTTGATAAAAGCGTTCAGATTCATCGAGAGCTCGCCGAAACTGCCGGTTTCAGGCTGAACGTATTGATATCCGAACGCATAATAGCAAAATCCGACTGTTAAAACACATGCAATGCCAAGCGTCAGAATCCGTTTGACCTGTCCTTTTTCAAGCATCATTCGCTCGACTTGCAGAACACCAACCAGTGCAATCATCGGCAGGAAATAAGCATGGATCGAAAATGTCAGCAAGATGAGCAGACACCAGATCGGCATATTCCAGCGTGGCCGCCAATAAAGAGAATTTAAAATCGCTGCCAAAATAAGCCAATGCGCTGCCAGCGAGTCGTGAATCATCGCCCGCTGCAGAACAACCGGGTTTAGGGTACAAAACAAACTGAATATGAGGGAAAAACAATAATTTTTAGTCAGTTTCCAACCGATCAGCGCACCAAATCCAGCAGACAGTGCATAACAAGTCACGAGCCAGATGCCATTGAACTGGAATGCAGCAGGAAGCCAGTTTCTGAGTAATTTAAACAGAACACTGAACAAGGGGTTTGAGTCCGTCACGATTACAGAGGTGCCGACAGGATAATTCAGATTCCGCATAAATAAAAAATATCGGGTCCAAGGCTGGTTTCTGAAGAATCGCCAGCCGATATAATGCTGGAAATTATCTCCGCCGCCGTTCACAACCCAGTTCGTATTTGCCGGGTTGACGTTTTCAATGCCAAACAGCAGCAGAAATGCAATTCCGCCTAACAAGGCACACGAGATGAACAGGGTTCGCTTTGGATGGTTCTTCAGATATCGATGGATCAAATTTTCCTCGCAACAGATTTGTAATTTTATCGTATATGAAGTATAAAACAGAGTGAAGAGGAAAGAGAATGGACTTTACACGCGCAATCACTTATGTGTTTCGTGAACCAAATTGGATCAAAAAGATCCTGATTACCGGATTAATTACCATCATCCCTTTTCTGGGTTTCATTTATTTGATTGGATGGATCGCAGAAACAGTGGATCGTTATCAGAAGAATAATTATCCGCTGCTGCCGGAAAAACCTTCGTTTTCTTTTTTCATCAATGGTTTAAAGCTGGGAATTGCCGGCATTATTTACTGGCTTCCTTTACTTCTCATCCGTGTTTTGATCGAAATTGTTACGCGATTTTGGGTGTATCTGTTCAGCGGATTTCTCGAGCGCGCCGGCATCTCTCTTTTCGAATTCATGAGCAGCGCGCTTACATTTATCTACTTTTTCTTTTTCCTGCTGCTTGTTCCGTGTATCTTGAAAATTTATCTTGAGCGTCGTAACATTCGAGACACTTTTGAATTCCGCAGAATCTACCAGGCACTGCGCAGCAACATTAATACCTATGTGAGTTTGCTGCTATCGATCATTATCTGCATCATTATTGCTAGTGTCGGCATTTCGCTGTTTTACATCGGACTCATTTTTACGATTCCATTCGCAGCTGCAATCTATGCTCACCTGGTCGGACAGTCTATCAGACATTATTAAACTTTCGTTAGAAAGCCTTTGAGCTGCCGCAAAAAACGAATCTGCTCTGAGCTTTCGTTTATACTTAACCTCATGAGGGGTTGGGATATCGAATGAAGAAATACTCGATTTTCAGAGCAATTTTTACAATTCTGCTGACTGCAGGAATTGCTTCAACATTGTTTCTTTTCTTCACTCCTGGCGAAGACCTCAACACTTACATCGGCAACCTGAACCCAGCAAGCCAGGTTATCGACCGTGAACTTCAACCGACGCTTTTGCCGAATGAACAAAGCCGGATTGCACTCGTCTCGGGACATTGGGGATACGATTTGGGGCACACCTGCCCGCCGGAATTGAATGACCTGCGCGAAATTGATGTGAACTTGCGTGTCTCGACTATAGTGCGGGACATGCTTGCCGAGCAAGGATATCAGGTTGATCTACTGCAGGAATTTTCGCCTGAATTAACCGATTACACAGGGCTGGCGATTGTGGCGATTCACACAGATACCTGTAATTACATTAATGGGCAAGCTACAGGTTTCAAGGTTTCGGGACTTGGAAGAATTGCTTATCCAGCTGAATCGGATAACTTAAATAACTGCTTGATTGACCGCTATCAGCGCCGCACCGGCATGAGTTATCTGGGAAATACGGTTTCTTCCGATCCGGAACTTTTTTATCAGTACGGTCAAATCAATGACTACACGACCGCGTCTGTGATTGAAACTGGTTATTTGAACCTCGATTACCGAACCTTGACAGAAAAGACCGATCAGGTCGCACGCGGTATCGCTGACGGGATCTTGTGTTACATAAATAACGAATCTTCAACCACAATGCTCGCAAATAAACCGGCGGTGGTGTTAGACACAGAACCAGCAGCAGAAACAATTTATATCTTGCCAGGGATCGCAGCTTTGACTCCCTGAACTTTGAAAGGAACAAAAATGGCTAAATTCGCATTGTTTTCCGGCTTGATCTCTGACGAAAATGATGCTCCAGTTGAAACAGAAACAGTTGGATCAGAATCATTTTACGTCGCAAATGATGCCGGTTTTCGCAGATATATCTCCTCAGAAATCGTTGATCGCCAGATTCTTAAGACGTTTACGGATCAGATGGAAGGAAAAGAAGATTTCCTGAGCGAGCAGGCAGCAACAATGATGGGGCAGGATGATATCTTTACGATAGCGATCCTGAAAAACCAGCTGAAGAATATCGATCAGCATATTGACACAATTTTTGATACAGGAATTCCGGAAGAAGCCCGCGCCTATATTGGCATGATGGGTTTTTCGATCGTAATCAATTTTCATGGGGACGTTTTGGAGATCAAGTCGCCCACCACTGCGGAAAACGAATAACCGGTAGCGGGATTCGGCATCAATCCGAGACGAAAAGAAAACAGGACATGGAACCAGAAATAATTATCGACGTCAATGAAATGAATTTCGAAGAAGAAGTCATCGATTATTCATTGAATGCTGTCGTCATCCTGAATTTCTGGGCGTCCTGGTCTAAACCAAGCCTCGAATACAAAAAGATGCTTGAGAAAATGACGCGCCAGGCAGCTGGACAGCTGCGGCTCGCGCATGTAAACATTGATACTAGTCCATTGCTCTCATCGAAATTCGGAATCTACACGCTCCCAACGATCAAGATTTTTTATCGTGGAAATATCGTCGGGGAACTGATCGGATACCAGCCTGAATACCGAATCGTTCGGATGCTGAATTCCATTCAAGTTCCCGATCCTTCTCAGCTTCAGCTTGAAAAAGCCGAAGCTTATCTGCATGAGAAAGCGTATGAGAACGCGAGCGAATTATTTTTGGACATTTTGGATGAGAAACCGCAGCACCCGCAAGCGCTGTTCGGCTTGGCAGTGGCATCGCTGCATTCAGGTAAAGCGATTGATGCTTATTACATATTAAAGGATTTCCCTGCAAGTCCGCTTTATAATCAAGCTGAGATCCTGCTGCCCCTTGCAAAGGCGATGTCCCAATACCAGGAAGGCAAGTTGCCTGCTGAGAATGATCTTGACTTTTCTTTTTCAGCCAGCATGCGCTTTGCCGTTTCAGACAAGCTGTATTTAGCCATTGACGGACTGTTAGAAATATTAAAAGAGGATCGAACCTATCGTCAGGGGCTTGCGCATAAAACCATCCTCGCTCTGCTCGAACTGCTGGATGAAAGTGATCCGCAGCTTAGAGCTTATCGTGACGAACTGGCTTCGATCCTCTTTTGAAGCGTAATCTGATCGTTTACTTCAGTTCTTTTACCAACTGTTTAAATTCGACCCAATCATAATCATAAATAAAGATTGAGGCATTGATCAATTCCAAAACGTAAACATCATCTTCGCCAATTTTCTCCTTGCTGAGCAAATAGTCGTCATTTTCAGCGAGAACACCCGTCATGGATTTGTCATTTTCCGGAAATTTACCGATGAAATCAATAAAGGAGTCCCATTCTTCAACAAAGAAATGGACAGTGATATTGTTGATATCGAGATGATAGGTCGTTTCCGATTCGGGTTCATCCACCCGCCAAGCGATAAAGTTTTCAGTTTGTGCCACAATTTCTGGTTTTAAATCTTCTGATTTCATATTATTCCTCTATTTCGGTTTTCTCTAATTTTATCTGGCTTTCTGTTCTTATATCTTCAAATTGCATTTTCCGAATACATTCAAACGATATTGCAAGTCTTTTTCAGCAATACAGATTCATCACTCTTGTTAAATGAAAACTCCACACCGATTTTGGCGTGGAGTCTTATCAATCAGATTACGGATAAATAGCGCAGGCTTCCGGACTCCAGAGGAATGGGAAGACATCACACCATAAATAATTTGAATCAATG
>DHPK01000029.1:73378-73663 GCA_002407845.1 Leptolinea sp. UBA5366
ATAAATAATTTGAATCAATGTAAATGATGAAGATCACAATCGCCAGGATCAGCAGCAATATGATGCCAAGAATAATAAAAAGCTTTTTCCTCTTGCGGCTTTCATCTGATCCTTCAGCTGATTCATACTCTTGCGCGCCATAATTTCCATACGGCTGCTGCCCGTAATAACCCGGATATTGCTGTTGCTGAGGCGGGTAGCCATAACCCGGCTGGGCCGGATATTGCGACTGATCTGCGCCGTAAGGCGCACCATACGGCGGGGAAGGCTGTTGTGGCGGGTATT
>DHPK01000029.1:73738-84688 GCA_002407845.1 Leptolinea sp. UBA5366
ACCATACGGCGGGTAAGGCTGTTGTGGCGGATATTGCGACATCGGGTTGTAACCGCCCTGTGCCTGAGCCATATAGGGATCCGGCTGTGCAGGGTATTGCGACCGCGGATCGTAACCCATGTTTGCCTGCGCTGTGCCATACGGCTGAGCTTCTTGACCGGGATAGGGCATTTGCGGCTGCTGGTAGTAAGGCTGCTGTGGGTAACCGCCATAGGCAGGTGCATCTCCCATTGGAGCTGCCGGCGATACTGCCGGAGGCTGCTGTTGATAGGTGCCAAAGCCATTATCAGCAGGCATTTCATATTCATGTCCCAAACCATCAGGGGCTGAAGATGGCAAATGGCTGGCTGCCCCCCTTAATGAATCCGCAACGGGTTCAACCATCCCATCATGTGCCGGAGGAACGGGTGCCTGTGGAGCCTGAACCGGGTATCCGGATTGGGCATAAGGCTGCTGGGGCTGCGAAACGGCGCTGGGCGCACTGAACGGCGCCTGATAGGGAGGATATTGCTGTGCTGGCATATCAAATCCCTGAGGATAGCCGGGCTGCTGCGGATATGGCGGATAAGGACTTTGCATAACCGGCACTTTTTCAAGAACCAGCGCGACCTCGCCACCGAGCATGATGACATCATTTTCAGTAATTTGAACCGGTGCAGTCACTTGGACATTATTGACCGTAGTTCCATTTGTTGAATTGTTATCAACGAGAACAATTGCTTCATATGCTTGCGGATAAATCAACAAATGAATTCTGGAAACAGCATTTTCGTTCAGGACAATATCACAAGAAGGATCCCGTCCTACTTTAAATTCCTGTTTATTGATGACAAATGCCTGACCCCGGAGCGATCCAGAATGCACCCGGATTTGGAATTGATTATTCATAAGTTATTCTAACTCCCATTTTTTGCAATCAACTCTACATTTTTCTGTAGTCATATCGAGCAATTATATCATAACGCCAAATCCCAAAAATTCATTCCCTAGATAAAGAGAATTTCAATTTCGTCAATCAGATTCATTAATAATTTTAGCATGATCCAAAATTCGGAATGTCAAGTAAATAAAAGAGCCTCCACAAATCAATTGTGAAAGCTCTTAGTTTGACCTATTTACAATCAGGCGCTTTTTGCTTTGATATAAGCGTCCATTCCCGCGGCTGCAGTTTTCCCGGCACCCATTGCCAAAATCACAGTCGCAGCGCCGGTAACGGCATCGCCGCCAGCAAAAACACCTGGAACGGAGGTTTCACCGGTTTCTTCATTGATGATGATCCCGCCCCATTTATGGGTTTCAAGCCCTTCGGTTGTCATTTTGATCAGCGGATTGGGTGATGTTCCGATCGCAAAAATCACGGTATCAATCTCAAGGATATATTCTGAACCCGGAATTTCAATCGGACGGCGGCGTCCAGAATCGTCCGGCTCGCCAAGCCCCATCTTAATCACTTTCATTCCGGTTACGAATCGTTTTTCATTTCCCAGAATTTCTGTCGGATTGCTGAGCAGACGGAAGACAATGCCTTCCTCTTTCGCGTGTTCAACTTCCTCATGCCGGGCGGGGATTTCATCCTCTGAGCGGCGATAAACGATCGACACCTCTTCGGCGCCAAGGCGTTTCGCACAGCGGGCTGCATCCATCGCGACGTTTCCGCCGCCAATCACTGCTACGCGTTTTGAGTGAACAATCGGAGTCGTGCTGTCAACGCGATAGGATTTCATCAGGTTAACCCGTGTCAAGAATTCATTCGCTGAATAAACGCCATTAAAGTTTTCACCAGGAATACCGCGGAAATTGGGAAGTCCGGCACCGGAACCGACGAAAATCGCTTCAAATCCTTCTTCGTTCATCAGTTCTTGAATCGAAATCGAGCGTCCGACAACCACGTTCCGGATAATCTTTACACCTAATTTTTCCAACGTGTCAATTTCTTTTTGGACAATAGCTTTCGGCAATCTGAATTCAGGAATACCGTAGACCAGCACCCCGCCTGCCAGATGCAGCGCTTCGAAAATTGTCACATCATAGCCTAATTTGGCAAGGTCTCCCGCGCAGGTCAGTCCGGCAGGGCCTGATCCAACTACAGCGACTTTATGTCCATTGGGTTCAGGTTTAACGACTTCGATGTCCGGCTGTGCAAAGTGAAAATCAGCTGCAAACCGTTCCAGACGTCCAATGCCGACTGGTTCATTTTTAATTCCGCGAACGCAGAATTTTTCACACTGAGATTCCTGCGGGCAGACCCGACCGCAAACTGCGGGCAGCGAACTGGTCTCGCCGATCACCTGATAAGCTCCTTCATAATCTTTTTCAGTGATCTTCTTGATGAATCCCGGGATATTAATGTTTACCGGACAGCCTGCAACGCACGGTTTGTGCTTGCACTGCAAACAGCGGGCTGCTTCATCAACAGCCTGCGCTTCAGAGTAGCCTAAGGCGACTTCTTGAAAATTTTTATTTCTGACATCAGGAGCCTGAGAAGGCATCTCATTCTTTTTTGGCGACATATTTGGCATAATTATTTAACCTCGAGATTGAAAAGATTACAGGTATCTTCATGCGCCTGGCGTTCAAAATCTTTATACAGAGCAGTTCGCGCCATCACTTCATCAAAATCGACCTGATGCGCATCAAATTCCGGTCCGTCGATGCAGGCAAACTTCGTTTTTCCGCCAACCGTCAGCCGGCAGCCGCCGCACATTCCAGTTCCATCAACCATGATCGGATTCATGCTGACAATTGTCTTAACGCCGTATTCCTTGGTTAATTTGGATACGAATTTCATCATAATCAATGGTCCGATTGCAATCACTTCATCATACTTCTCGCCAGCATCGAGCAGGTCTTTCAACGCGTTGGTTACAAGACCTTTTTCGCCATAGCTGCCGTCATCCGTCATCAGGATCAATTTATCGCTGACAGCGCGGAATTCATCTTCCAGAATGACCAAATCCTTATTGCGGAATCCAGCGATTGTGTGAACGGTTGCACCCAATTCGTGGAGTTTCTTTGCAGTCGGATATGCGATTGCGCTGCCCACACCGCCGCCGATGACAGCAACTTTTTTAAGCCCATCTAATTCAGAAGGTTTTCCAAGCGGTCCGACAAAGTCATGAATATACTCACCTTCATTCAGATGATTCATCGCTTCCGTCGCTGCCCCAACAATTTGGAAAATGATGGTCACGCCGCCAGTTTCGCGATTATAGTCTGCAATAGTAAATGGGACGCGTTCGCCCTTTTCATCTACACGCAAAATAATAAACTGTCCTGGTTCGGCCTTTCGTGCTACGTAAGGCGCTTCAACTTCCATCAAAGTGACTGTGCTGTTTAAAGCTCTCTTTTTAAGAATTTTGTACATAAATCGATTTCCTTTCGACATAAATAAATGCTCAAACTCGATGCCGATATTTTTCAAAAAGAAAACCAATGGCAATTGGTTGTTTGTGATTTATTTTACCATCTTTCTATAATAATATCTGCTATTTTATCGATTTTAAGAGCTATTCAAAATGGGAAATCTAAGAATCATGTCTAAATTGAGAAATGTAAAATATATATAAGAAAATGTTTGATTTTTCTGCGAAAATGAATTCGATTATAATTACCTACAGATTTGAGGGGAGCAATACGATGAGTAATGCGAATGACTTTGAACAAAAAGTTAAGGGAACCAGCGAACCGGAATCGAATAACGGTAAGGGTGGATTTATTCTGTTTGGACTGATCGCGCTGGCTGGGATTGCTGGTTTGATTTACTTGATGGTTATCAGTTCTCCAGAAACCAGCGTGTTGGTTAAAGATACCGCTATTATCCTGTTTATCTTCGGATCTCTCCTGTTCACGGCATCTTTAATTGTGCTGATTCTTCAAATTTCGAAATTAATTAATTTGCTCAAGAATGAAATTAAACCGATCTTGGAAACTACCAAAGAAACTGCCCATAACGTCAAAGGCACCGTTTCATTCCTGAGTGACAACGCTGTAACACCGGTAATTCAGACGAATTCAAAAATCGCGGGGGTGCGCAGCGTGACAAAAATCCTGTTCCCAGGAATCAAGAATAAAAGAAGGAGTTAACCATGTCAGATCGTGAAAGCAGTTTCGGAACATTTTTAATGGGATTCATCGCAGGTGGAATCGCCGGAGCGATTGCGACTGTGCTTTATGCGCCAAAATCAGGCGAAGAAACCCGAAGAGTTCTGCGAGATAAAAAAGACGATTTAATTGAAAAAGCGAATGTTTCAATGGATGAAGCTTACAAACAGGCAGAAATCGTAGCGAAAGATGCCCGCGGGATGTTTGATGATTTTTCTTCAAACACAAAATCCTATGCCGAGGAATGGAGCAAAAAAGGGCGCGATCATTTCGAAGAAGGCAAAGAGAAGATTAAAGGGACAATTAATAAAGCAGCCGACGCTGAAGATATCGAAATCCCTACAAATTAATAGGAAGATCACTCAAAAACTCCCCGGTGCTTTGACAGCCGGGGTTCTTTTTTATTACAGGACGCCATCATATTAATCAAAATTTAACAATTAATTCGAAATTTCGCTTTACAATCAAATTAAGACATTTAATGAAAAGGACAATCAATGAACAAAAATAAAATTTCCCGAGCAGCAGTCATCGTTATTGCCATGTTGATCCTGATCAGCTCAGCAGTTTTCGCTGAATCAGATATCGTTGCGAAAGTTAATGGAACCGACATTACTGCCGAACAATTCGTCGAAAGCGCTCGTTATGCGCGTTTTGAAATCATTCAAGAATATGATTATATGTATCAGGTCTATTCCATGTACGGAATTCCGATTGATGATGCATTCAATCAGCAGTATATTAATGAATTAAGCGAAGAGAACAAAGCTCAACTTGGTCAGCGCGCCTTGAACCAGCTAACCTATAACCTGGTTCTCGACTCTGAAGCGCAGAAAGCAAACGTCACCGTTTCCGATGACGAAGTGACAGCAAGCATGAAAGAGATGTTTGGATTTGGTGAGGACCAGACCGCTGCCGCAGACACCTCAGCCACCCTTGGCGCCGAATCGGTCGAGGTCGGCGGTGTCGAACCTGAAATTAATAAAGAACTTGAATTTCAACAAACTGTCGATGAATTCTTCAGCACCAGAATTGACGGCGCTTTTACACAGGATTTCTTCCGAAAACAGATATATTACATGTTGTTAGAAAACAAACTCTTAGAAGAGACCGTCTTTAAAGATCAGGTTTTCGAAGACGAGATGGTATCAGCGCGCCACATTTTGGTTGAAACTGAAGATAAGGCTCAGGAAATCTTAGACAAGCTCGCTGCAGGCGAAGACTGGAACACACTGGCAGCCGAAAATTCAATTGACACCAGCAATAAAGACACCAGCGGCGATTTAGGCTGGTTTTCAAGAGGAACAATGGTTCTTCCTTTCGAAGAAGCCGCTTTCGCGCTCGAACCCGGTGAAATCAGCGGAATCGTAAAGTCAGATTTTGGTTATCATATCATCGCCTCTGACGGCAAGGAAGTTCGTCCGCTTGAAGGCGAAGCGATAGACAATGCCAAGTATGCGCTCTATCAGGCATGGTTCGATAAGGTCAATGCTGAGGCTGACATCGAAACCTTTGATGGCTGGCTGGATCTTGTTCCCAATGAACCAGAATTCACCCCCTACCCGGTTCAGCCGACCAGCGTACCCGAAGCAGAAGCTGCAGAACCTATCGTAGAAGCGACTACCGCACCGTAATCAAACAACAAAACGAAAGGGCATGACCAAAACCGGTTATGCCCTTTTTTATTTTTAATATGGAGCAGATCAGATTCCTTGTTTCAGGATCTTTTCCAAATTGATAATCACCCTTTGAACGATATCGTCCGTTTTTGCGCTTCCGCCAAGGTCAGGCGTGAAAGTCCCATATTCAATTGCTTTTTCAACCGCGAGTTCGATTGCCCGCGCTTCAAATTCGAGTTTAAGCGAATATCGGAACATGAGCGCAGTTGAGAGAATCATGCCGATGGGATTGGCGATGCCCCGCCCGGCAATATCCGGTGCCGAACCATGAATCGGTTCATACAATCCAGCTTTTCCATCCCCCAAAGATGCCGATGGCAGCATTCCCATTGAACCAGCCAAAACGGATGACTCATCGGTCAGAATATCGCCGAACATGTTTTCGGTCACAATCACGTCAAATCCAGCCGCGGCGGTCAGCAGCTTCATTGAAGCAGTATCCACCAGCATATGATCCAGCTTTACCTCAGGATAATTCGCTGCGGTTTCAACGGCAATTTTTCGCCAAAGTCGGGAGGATTCGAGCACATTGGCTTTATCCACCGATGTCACTTTCTTTTTACGGCTGGCAGCGATATTCATCGCCAGATTCATGATCCGGCTGATTTCGTAATCTTTGTACTTGAGTTCGTCAACAGCCTCCACTACGCCGTCAACCGTCTCGCGTGATTTACGCCCAAAATATATCCCCCCTGTCAGTTCCCGGATGACGACAATGTCAACTCCGTCCAGGAAATAAGGCTTCAGAGGAGAAAATGAATAAAGGACAGGATAGGTTTTAACAGGTCGCAGGTTTGCCCAGACATCGAGAGCTTTCCGAAGCCGCAGAATGCCCTGCTCCGGCCGCATTGCCGCATCGGGATTGTCCCATTTTGGACCGCCGACTGCGCCAAGCATGACCGCATCGCTCTGCTGGCACTGCTCGATTGTTTCATCTGTCAGCGGAACACCGTCCCGATCGATGGCTTCTCCGCCAATCCGAAAGTGTTTATAGTTAAAGTCCAGCCCTCGAATATCCGAAACACAAACGAGCACTTCAATAGCTGCTTCGAGGACTTCTGGACCAATGCCGTCGCCAGGAAGCAGCGCAATTTTATATGTCATAACCTGTCCCTTTTTCCATTCATCTGTTCAAATTGTTGAATTTTGTCTCGTAATTTTATCAGGTACCCAAAATCATCCAACCCTTCCATCAGGCAGGTTTTGTGATAAGCATCCACTTCAAAGCTAATCTGCTGCTTTTCCATGATTATCTGCTGGCTGGGCAGGTCAATTGTAATGATCGTTCCACGATTCAGGTCGATTTCCTGTTGAACTTTTTGGTGAACATCAGGCGCAAGCTTGATCAGTAATAGTCCATTTTTTTGCGCGTTATTCCGAAAGATATCTGCGAAACTTTGGGCAATTATCACCTTGAATCCAAAATCCCGCAGCGCCCATGGGGCATGCTCACGGGAAGATCCGCAACCAAAATTTTTTCCTGCAAATAAGATTTTTGAACTTTTTCCGGGTTCCTGATTCAAAACACAGTCTTTTTTTTCATTTCCGTCTTGATCAAAACGCCAGTTGTAGAACAGTTTATCCCCGAATCCTTGTTCAGAGATTGTTTTCAAAAACTTTGCAGGAATAATTTGATCAGTATCAATATTATCGGAAGGAATATAACAAACAGTCGACTGAATGATATTCATTGGTTCACGCATGGATTGCCTCGATTTCTCTCGGGTCGCTCACTCTGCCAAAGATGGCTGACGCGGCAGCAGTTGCCGGACTCGCAAGAATCGTTCGAGCGCCCGCGCCCTGTCGTCCTTCAAAGTTCCGATTGCTGGTACTGACGCATGTTTTGCCGGCTTCAACTACATCCCCATTCATCGATAGGCACAGGCTGCAGCCGGATTGATGCCATTCGGCGCCAGCTTCGATAAAGATTTTATCAAGCCCCTCCGCCTCAGCCTGACGTTTTACCAAGTCTGACCCAGGCACAACAGTCATTTTTACCCCATCTGCGATTTTGTGTCCGCGTAAAATCGCAGCAGCAGACCGGAGATCTTCCAGCCGGCCATTGGTACAGCTGCCGATGAAAACCTGATCGATTTTTTGTTCCCGAATCGGGCTGGCTGGCTGAATATTCATATAGTTCAGCGCTCGGGAAAAAGCGTTTTGATCCATGCCGATTGCGTTTCCATCAACGGGAACTGTCTCTGTCACCCCGCATGCCATACCCGGATTGGTTCCAAACGTCACCATTGGCTGGAGATTTTCGATATTAATTTCAATCGTCTTGTCATAGACAGCGCCCTGATCACTGGCAATTTTTTTCCATCTTTCAACCGCTGCATCCCAATCTGCACCGGACAGGCTGTAAGGTCTCCCCTTAAGCCATGCAAAGGTTGTTTCATCAGGAGCGACCATGCCGTTACGGGCACCGGCTTCGATCGCCATGTTGCAAAGCGTCATCCGCCCTTCCATTGACATAGATCGCACCGCTTCACCCGTGAATTCAATTGCATAGTTCGTCCCGCCAGCAACGCCGATTTCCCGGATCGTGTGGAGGATCAAATCCTTTGCGCTCGTCCCTTGAGGCATCCTGCCGATGTAATGAATCCGCATTGTTTTCGGCTGGTACTGCATAAGGCATTGTGTTCCCATGACATGCCCCACTTCGCTGGTGCCAATGCCGAATGCCAGAGCGCCAAACGCGCCGTGCGTCGCGGTGTGGCTGTCCCCGCAGACAATGGTCATGCCCGGCTGTGTCAACCCCATCTCCGGAGCAAACACATGGATAACACCGCGCGATGGGTTGTCTAATCCATACAGATCAACCCCAAACTCCTCACAATTCTTTTCCAGCTGCAAGATTTGTGTTATTGATAATTCATCACTGAATTTCAGGCTGCTGCGTTCGTCACCTGCATCGCCAAGAATTGTCCGGTTGCAATGATCGATTGTCGCTTTAATTCGCCGGTTATCCCAAATCGGAAGCCCCCGTTTCCGCAATTCAGCAAATGCCTGCGGACTGGTCACTTCGTGAATCAAATGCATGTCGATGTAGAGCACCGCTGGAGAATCCGCATCCTGATGCACGACATGTGATTCCCATATCTTTTCGAACATGGTGCGGGGTTTATCCATTAAAGGCTCCTTCGTTGCTGATTTCACTTAGATCAATCAATTTATTCAGAGCAGAAAGATAAGCTTTGACGGATGCAACGACGATGTCATTATGTGCGCCATAGCCGCCAATAATCTTGGTTCGGTTTTCTTCGTTCTGAGGATTAGTCGTAGAAGCGACATAATCGCTTTCGACCCGAACGCTGACCTCGCCGACTGCATCAATGCCTTCAGTGACTGCGTGAACCGCAAATTCTTTTAGAATACCTGGAATTTCAACAATAGCATCAATCGCTTTGAAAGCAGCATCAATCGGACCGGTTCCAATCGCGGCATGCGTGCGTATTTCTCCATCCGGACAAGTCAATCGAACTGATGCGGTCGGCATTCCGATGGTGCCGCAAGCGATTTGCAGCCCATCCAGCGCGAAATAAGTGTGAATTTGATTGACATCCGAGGTCACCAGTGCTTCAAGATCGGCATTCGAAATTGACTTCTTTTTATCCGCCAGCTCCTTGAACTTGATGAACAGCTGACTGATTTCATCATCTGACAGCCGGTAGCCCATCTCGGTCATGCGCTGTGCCATCGCGTGCCTGCCCGAGTGTTTTCCAAGAACCAAACTGCTCTGTTTAATCCCGACATCTTCGGGTTTCATGATCTCGTAAGTTAGCACGTTTTTCAGAACGCCATCCTGATGGATGCCGGACTCATGGGCGAAGGCATTGCTGCCGATGATCGCTTTATTCGGCGGGATCGGGAAACTGGTAAAGTTACTAACCAGCTGGCTCATGCGGGAGATGTGCGTTGTTTCAATTCCCGTGTCAAAATTGAAATAGGAGCGTCGGGTATGCAGTGCCATTACCAGCTCTTCCATTGCAGCATTTCCTGCTCTTTCCCCAATCCCATTGACAGTCACTTCTGCCTGACGGGCACCGTTTTTCAGTCCTGCAAGCGCGTTTGCAACTGCCATGCCGAGATCGTCATGCGTGTGAACAGAGATGATGCAGTTTTCAATGCCTTTGGTGTTCGCACGAATTTTTCGGATCAGTTCCCCGAATTCATCCGGCGTTGAGTAGCCGACTGTGTCCGGGATGTTCAAGGTTGTCGCGCCTGCTTGAATTGCAGTTTCAAGCATTTGGTAAAGGAATTCAGGTTCGGAACGGCTGGCATCCTCGGGTGAAAACTCAATATCTTTGCACTTCGAAGCCGCGTAAGCGACCATCTCTGCAGTTCGCTCCAACACCTGTTCAGGCGTCATGCGTAATTTATATTTCATGTGAATCGGAGAAGAAGCTAAGAACACGTGGATTCGGCTGCGGTCAGCGTCTTTCACACCTTCCCAGGCAGCATCAATATCTTTTTTCGCGCAGCGCGCCAGTCCGCAGATCACAGGCGCAAAGGAACCGTTTCTTGAGATTCCGACTTCGCGCGCAATCTGCTGCACCGCTGCTAGATCATCCGGGGATGCGATTGGGAAACCGGCTTCTATGATGTCTACGCGCATTCTTGCAAGCGCTCTGGCAATCTCTATTTTTTCCGTCGATGTCATTGATGCACCTGGGCATTGTTCGCCGTCTCGCAGAGTTGTGTCGAAAATATAGATGTGTTCAGCCATGATTTATTCCTTTTCTAATGGTTTTTTGTATAAAAAAACCGCCTTCCGGCGGTTTCAATTATCTGTGTACAGCTTCTACGTTGAAATAGAAGATTACCCGCCAGTTTGATCAATTTTCAAAAGGCTAAGCAACAACGAATTCAGGAGAAGATTGTTTGAGTTTTTCATGATACTTTAGCATTCTAACAAAAGATTTTTATAGAAGCCGGGTTTGATTACAAAAGATGACAATGCTTGAGCAAATCCGCTGAAGGCATCAATCATTTGCCTGTTCCCTGCACTGGCGTTTTTGTAATGATTTCTTAATTTACAGGATCCGTTTAAGAGGTAGAAATCATTGATTGACCATCATCAAGCGCCCATTTCACCTTGACACGCAGGAACCTCCGGTATAAAATAACACAGCCTTCAGAACCGGGGCCTGTAGCGCAGTTGGGAGCG
>DHPK01000030.1:0-29616 GCA_002407845.1 Leptolinea sp. UBA5366
TAGAGGGCGTGGATTGAAATCGGCGGACTATTACAGCATGATCCTCGGATCGTTGTCGCCCTCTGCATAGAGGGCGTGGATTGAAATCGAAATGCGCGCCTGCATGTAATCCCGAATAGCGTCGCCCTCTGCATAGAGGGCGTGGATTGAAATGCCGATTTGGCATAAGTTCAATGCTTCATTCGTGAATCGGTCGCCCTCTGCATAGAGGGCGTGGATTGAAATTATAGCTCTCGTCCTCTGAAATCCAGCCGCCGTCAGGTCGCCCTCTGCATAGAGGGCGTGGATTGAAATTTTCACTTTCATTTCTGATCCACTCATCGAGTTTTGTCGCCCTCTGCATAGAGGGCGTGGATTGAAATGCCTGGAAAAGCTGATTTCAGATGGTATGTGAAGGTCGCCCTCTGCATAGAGGGCGTGGATTGAAATTGTTTTATAAATTAGAAACTGAAATCCTGACAGACGTGTCGCCCTCTGCATAGAGGGCGTGGATTGAAATGTCGGCCGACATCATCGGTTTCTGTCTGTCAGGAGTCGCCCTCTGCATAGAGGGCGTGGATTGAAATCCACAAGCAGCAGTCAGAGCTGATGAAGCAGTATGTCGCCCTCTGCATAGAGGGCGTGGATTGAAATCCTGATAACGGTGTCAGGTACATAGCTATCAATGTCGCCCTCTGCATAGAGGGCGTGGATTGAAATACAATCGGTCAGGCGATTGAGCGCACTACACAGGGTCGCCCTCTGCATAGAGGGCGTGGATTGAAATGCCAAAGTATACGGTGAGAATGCGAACGAGCTTTTGGTCGCCCTCTGCATAGAGGGCGTGGATTGAAATCAAATGGGGATTAAAGAAGAAAGCTATTACAGAGTCGCCCTCTGCATAGAGGGCGTGGATTGAAATCGTGCATCGGCTGAACGGACAACGGATCAACCTCAAGTCGCCCTCTGCATAGAGGGCGTGGATTGAAATCGAATCCGGACAGGCTGCAGAGAATCAGGCGAATCGTCGCCCTCTGCATAGAGGGCGTGGATTGAAATTTGATAACATCAGCAGCCTCAGCAGCGTTCTTGAGTCGCCCTCTGCATAGAGGGCGTGGATTGAAATCTGTACAACCATAGCGCATCGGATAACCGTAAATCGTCGCCCTCTGCATAGAGGGCGTGGATTGAAATTGATCACGATTTACCTCCTCGCGATTGGGTCTAGTCGCCCTCTGCATAGAGGGCGTGGATTGAAATCGGCTTTCACCGCCTCGATCAAGGCTTTCTGCGGTCGCCCTCTGCATAGAGGGCGTGGATTGAAATCTAAAAAGCGACTTTTTTAAATCACCGCATTAATGTCGCCCTCTGCATAGAGGGCGTGGATTGAAATCCCAGAACCATCTTCCCGATCTGGAAGAAGCGAGTCGCCCTCTGCATAGAGGACGTGGATTGAAATAGCGATCTTGCCTTTTTGGCGCAGCGGTGATCCGTCGCCCTCTGCATAGAGGGCGTGGATTGAAATAAAATTGGGTATTCAACACCGTCTGATAGAATCACGAACGTCGCCCTCTGCATAGAGGGCGTGGATTGAAATCTGGAAATCTTTTTCTGTTCGCCTGTTCCTGATTGTCGCCCTCTGCATAGAGGGCGTGGATTGAAATAGCAGCGTATACTCAACTCCGCCAGACAAGATCAGGTCGCCCTCTGCATAGAGGGCGTGGATTGAAATCTTCTATTGGTACAGGTTTCCTGTCGACGCATTTAACGTCGCCCTCTGCATAGAGGGCGTGGATTGAAATTTACGAAAATCTCGTCATAAATGCCTGGCTGATCAGGTCGCCCTCTGCATAGAGGGCGTGGATTGAAATAACTGGTATCGCAAGCAAGCAGAGGGAACGCCGGGTCGCCCTCTGCATAGAGGGCGTGGATTGAAATCTGAATTGAAGATTCCGGATGCTCAGCCGATGACGTCGCCCTCTGCATAGAGGGCGTGGATTGAAATTGTGATCTGGTCATATCGTTCTTTCTCGGCAACCGTCGCCCTCTGCATAGAGGGCGTGGATTGAAATCGAAATGGTGGACAATTTTCCTGAATATAACGCAGTCGCCCTCTGCATAGAGGGCGTGGATTGAAATAACGTCCCGGAGGTTGTACGCCTTGAACTGCTGCGTCGCCCTCTGTATAGAGGGCGTGGATTGAAATAACTATTGAAGGATTACCAAAGGCGATTGCGTCAGTCGCCCTGTGCATTGTAGATTTCACTTCAACTGCTTGTACATAAGTGTCTAAACTCTAAGGCGAGGATATCGGCATTATTTTTGGTGCGGAAAACGCGAAGATCAAAAGATAGAATTATTATTTATCATCGGAATTACCTGATGACTACAGGAGGAAAATAAGAAAAAGATATTCAATAATAGAGTATATGACACAAATAAAGCCAATCGTTTAGGCTGCATTGAATCCGATGATAGTAGTGATCTCAACTATTAGTCTGAAACCTTATATCAAACTAAAGCTAATAATTATTTCATTTATGGAGTTTGTGGAGCAACGAGCAAGTACAGCATCCAGACAAAAACGAATATCTGGATTGCGGGTGAAATTATTATTCCTATTCAGCTTTTTCAAGCTAAAGAATGGGCTGAAAAACATTTGTCAGCAGATGAATATGAAGAAATATTCAGGATTGTCGCTGATCCAAATGTTGTGTCTTCTGTCAATTTTTCTGCTATCGCAAAATATAACCTTGATCAATTGTCTTCCTAGACTGGTAAGTCAGTTTCAGCCTTGATTAGTGAGTGGGCAGAATCCTTGACAATTTCCCCTTAGATAAAAAACACTGGATATTCCAGTTGAAACATCCAGTGTCTTGATTAGCGAAACGCAGAATTACGCTGCTTTTTCGAACAGCAGTCGATCTTTTTCAGGCGCTAGCTTTGCCAGAATCGTATCGCCCGGCACAAAGCTGCCTGACAGGATTTCCAGCGCCAGCGGGTCTTGCAGCTGCTGCTGGATCGCGCGTTTGAGCGGACGGGCGCCGTATTCGATATCCGTCCCGGCTTCGACCAGAAATGCACTTGCATCCGGCTCGATTTCCAGCAGGAATCCTCGCTGGCTTAGCAGGTTGCGCACGTGCTGAAGCTGCAGTTCGACGATCTTTTTCAGATCATCCAGCGTCAGGCTGTGGAATACCACGATCTCATCCAGCCGGTTGAGAAACTCAGGCTTGAATGTAAGCTGCAGCACCCGGTTGATCGCTTCGCGGCTGACAACCTGATCCCCGTTCATCCATAATTCAGAACCAGCGTTTGAAGTCATGATGATGACGGTGTTTTTAAAATCCACTGTCCGTCCCTGACCGTCAGTCAGCCTGCCGTCATCCAAAACCTGCAGCAGGACGTTGAACACCTCAGGATGAGCCTTTTCGATTTCGTCGAACAGCACGACGCTGTAAGGTCGTCGCCGAACGGCTTCAGTCAGCTGACCGCCTTCTTCATAGCCGACATATCCCGGAGGAGCGCCGATCAGCCGCGAAACAGTGTGTTTCTCCTGATATTCGCTCATGTCGATCCGCACCATTGCGCGTTCATCATCAAATAAGAATTCTGCCAGCGCTTTGGCGAGTTCGGTTTTGCCGACGCCGGTTGGTCCGAGGAAGATGAATGATCCGATCGGGCGGTTGGGATCCTGCAGTCCGGAGCGTGAGCGCCGCACAGCATTGCTGACTGCCTTGACGGCTTCGTTCTGCCCGATGACGCGCTCATGCAGCCGCTGTTCCATGTGAACGAGCTTTTGCATCTCGCTTTCCATCAGGCGCGAGACTGGAATGCCGGTCCACTTTCCGACGACCTGAGCGATTTCCTCCTCGTCAACTTCTTCTTTCAGCAGAGCGCCTTCTTTTTGAATTTCTTTGAGCTTCTCTTCGCTGTCAGTCCGCTGCTGTTCGAGCGCAGGCAGTTCGCCATAGCGCAGCCGTGCTGCCAATTCCAAATTATTAGAGCGTTCTGCCTGTTCGATCTGAATCATCAGCGATTCGATTTTTTCCTTCGCAGTCTTTAAATTCTGAATCGCTTCTTTCTCAGTTTGCCAGCGAGCGGTGAGCTGATCTGCCTTTTCATGCAGATTCCCCAGTTCCTCTTCAAGCTTTGCCAGCCGTTCTTTCGATGCCTGGTCATGTTCTTTCTGCAGCGCCTGTTTCTCAATTTCAAGCTGCATGATCTCGCGGTCAGCATCGTCCAAAGGTTGCGGTTTTGAGTCAATTTCTGTCCGCAGCCGCGCTGCTGCTTCGTCGATCAGATCGATTGCCTTATCAGGCAGCTGGCGGTCCGTGATATAGCGGTTGGACAGCGTTGCCGCAGCGATGACCGCCGGGTCTGTGATTCTGACGCCGTGATGAACCTCATATCGCTGTTTCAGCCCGCGCAGAATACTGATTGTGTCTTCGACCGATGGTTCGTCCACAAAAACGGTCTGGAAACGGCGTTCGAGCGCTGCATCTTTTTCAATGTACTTGCGGTATTCATTCAGCGTCGTTGCTCCGATCAGGTGCAGTTCGCCGCGTGCGAGCATCGGTTTAATCATATTTCCGGCATCCATCGCGCCTTCTGCCGCGCCTGCGGCAACGATCGTGTGCATTTCATCGATGAACAAGATGATTTCACCGTTCGAATCAGTGACTTCTTTCAAGACGGCTTTCAGCCTCTCTTCGAATTCTCCTCTGAATTTTGCACCTGCGACCAGCGCTGACATGTCGAGTTGAACCAGCCGTTTGTTTTTCAAACCTTCCGGCACGTCTCCTTTGACCATCCGCTGTGCCAATCCTTCGACGACAGCTGTCTTTCCAACACCTGGTTCGCCGATCAGAGCCGGGTTATTCTTGGTTCGCCGAGAAAGAATTTGAATCGTGCGCCGAATTTCATCATCGCGGCCGATCACGGGATCGAGCTTTCCCTGACGTGCAACCGCGGTCAGGTCTCGCCCATATTTCTCGAGCGATTGATAGGTGTCCTCCGGATTCTGACTGGTGACGCGCTGACTGCCGCGGATTGCCATCAGTGCCTTGAGAACTGCGTCTTTGGTGAGTCCGAATTTTGCCAGGCGGCGGCCTTCAATGCTGTCGCAGAGCGCTAACAGCAGATGTTCCGTTGAAACATATTCATCCTGCATCCCTTTGGCTATGCTTTCTGCATTTCGGAAAACGTCGGATGTGGTTCTGGTGATTGATAAATTGGCATTGCTGCCATAAACCTTTGGCTGATCCTCAAGCGATTTCTCAACATCAGCTGTCAATCCGGCAGCGCTGCCGGAAACGCGGGCGACAATTGCTGGGACAGTTCCATCCTGCTGACGCAGCAGCGCCAGCAGCAAATGGCTGGGTTCAATCGCCTGATGGGCGAATTCGATTGCGATTTGTTGGGATTGGGCGATTGCTTCCTGGGCTTTTTGTGTGTATTGATCAAAGTTCATATTTCGCTCCTGACCTTATACTGGATAAGGATAATTTCAAATATCAGACCGCAATTTGAGCGGTCTCTATATCGTATTATAGTTAAAACATGTATATTTTATATATGACAGGTATTAACGGAGTGTAAAAACGATGAGCTCAAAAATAGAATCGCTCAATGACTACCAGCAGCTTTGCCTGCGGACGACGATCCACAGCATGGACGAAAAGATGACGCATCTGGCATGGTCGCTCGCGCTGGCTGGCGAGGCAGGTGAGCTGGCGAACCGGACGAAAAAGGTCTTCATCCATGGGCATCCTTATGATCAGGATAAAGTTGTCGAGGAATTGGGCGATATTCTCTGGTATATCGCGGTCTATGCCCATGATATCGGGGTTGATCTGCAGGAAGTCGCCGCGCGAAACATTGCCAAACTGGAGGCGCGCTATCCGGATGGGTTCAGTACGGAAGCCAGCATTCAAAGAGATCAATAAGGCTTTATTGCGATAAAAAAATCTTGACTTATTTTTTGATTTAGCTTGAAAGCGTTTGATTTCCAACGGAAATATAAACCGGTTATAGGATACTAATGCTATGCAGCTGATGGGATTGTGATGGAATCTATGCAAAAAATCCTTATAACAGATCCATTGCTGCTGCGATAAGCTGAGCCGTATAAATCAAATAATGAATTGATCGGGATATCGTTCTTGATCAGTAAACAGGGGAGGAAACAATGAGTCAGGAAATCAACAATCGCGAATATCGTAAAAATGTAATCAAAGGACTGCTGCAAAAACTGCATGACGGTCAGACAGTTGACGATGTTAAGCAGGAGTTTGGTGCAGCTTTTTCAGGCGTATCTGCATCTGAAATTTCTGAGGCAGAACAGGCGCTAATTTCCGAAGGAATGCCGGTGAGCGAGGTGCAACGGCTCTGTGATGTGCATTCCGCTGTTTTCAAAGGCAGTATCGAGGAAATCCAAAAACCAGCAGATAATGCAGAGGTTCCCGGCCATCCTGCTCATACGCTCATGGCTGAAAATCGGGCACTCGAACAGCTGATGGCTGAGCAATTAAGACCGGCGATGGAGAAATTTTCGACTAGCGGTTCAGCGACTGAGCTCACTCATGCAATTGAAAAACTTAGAGAGATCGACCGCCATTACCTGCGGAAGGAAAACTTGCTGTTCCCATACTTGGAGCAGTATGGCATCACTGCGCCGCCAAAAGTGATGTGGGGCGTGGATGATGAAATTCGCGCATTGCTCAAGGAAGCCGTAGCGCTGGCAGCTGCGGGGGATAAGCTTGCTGTCGAAAAACTTGAAGACGCCATGGCGCGCATAGATGAGATGATTTTTAAAGAGGAGCATATTCTGCTGCCGATGCTCGAGGAAACCCTTTCGCAGTCCGAATGGCAAAAAATCGCGGCTGAAAGCGATGAGTTGGGCTATTGCCTGATTCCCCAACCGCCGGCATGGCACGCAGTTGAGCCTGCAGCTGTTCAGGCTGCTCCGCCCGTGACCCCGAATGGAGCCGATGTCACCCTTCCTACCGGATTTTTATCGCTGCAGGAGCTGACCCATCTGTTTAACACCTTGCCGGTGGATATCACTTTTGTAGGAAAAGATGACACAGTGCGTTACTTTTCTCAGAGCGCTGAACGGGTTTTTCCGCGAACCAAAGCGATCATCGGACGCGAGGTTTCGAACTGCCATCCGCCGGCAAGCGTCCATATCGTTGAAGACATTGTGGCTGACCTGAAATCAGGCAAGAAAGATCATGAAGATTTCTGGATAAAAATGGGGGATAAATATATTTATATTCGCTATTTTGCCGTGCGGGATGAGCAGGGCGATTACCTCGGTGTGCTGGAGGTAACGCAGAACATCGCTCCGATTCAACAGATCAGCGGGGAAAAGCGGCTGGTTTCGGAATAAAATTGTGTGGTGATTTGAGGAAAAAAATGGATCAGAGCCGTTGAACTTTACGGCTCTGATAATGGTATAATTGCGTTTGTTCGGGCGGATAGCTCAGTTGGTTAGAGCACATCCCTTACAAGGATGGGGTCGCAGGTTCGAGTCCTGTTCCGCCCACTTTTGATATTACTAAATCAATCAACTATATCAACAATACTATTTTCACCTGTATTTACTCGTAATCTTTGAAAAATTTCAGAATCAAATTGATCATTTCATCTTTGGATGGAACTTCTTTTGTTTTCGCCGTTCCGATTTTGGAAATTATCAGATTCAGTTCTTTGGCGTTCATACGTGAGTAAATCGTGTCTGTAATGGTCAGACTTTGGTGCATGACATTCATGCTTACACTTTTCATTTCTGCTAATGTTTTACTGTTGGACAGACCCAAATGAACATGACCATGCCGGAAAGCGTGAGGACTCTTATATTTTATGCCTGCTGCAGCAAGGTCATCTGTGAAGCGTTTGACGGTGAGATAAACGGAATTATGTACTATGAGTGGAATCTGAAACAGGACTAGCAGATTTGCACTGTGTTGAACATCTATACTCGCTTGAATGTCTGGATCAAACGCTACATGATCGCCTGAATGAGGCTATTGAAAAGCGGTTCACTGTTTCGAGAGAAGTGATATAGGAAAATTGTTCTATTATTGGCGCAGCCGGCCGGTTGGATACTGAGCAAGAATCACCGCTAATTGAAACAAAAAGACGGAGTAAAAACGAATTTGACCTATTACAGTCATTTTCCGTTTTCACACCGCCTTACTTAGACCCAAATCGGGCTAGCTGTTTATTTAATTGTTTCGGTAATTATAACATGTTTCAATTACAAGTATGCTTTATCCATGTCATAATCTAAAATATTTTCAGCCAGATCAGGATCATAAGAAATCAAACTGGTTTTCAGCGTTTTCAATGCACTTATTAATCCAAGCCGCTTTCCGGATTCAAATAAATCAGAACCAGAGTTTTCTGCTGACTTAATATCATCCACAATCATTTCAACGTAATTATCAATTAATAGTTCGATTGATTCTTTATCATTCATCTGATTTATTCATCCTTTCATTTCTGATTTTTTTCGCAATATCTAAAGTTTTTTATTCTTTATCAAATGCGATTCCCAGTTTTTAATAATACCTTGTCTTTCCTTTTCTGATTTTAATTCCAATTGTCGACATATTTTTCAGGGTCTTTTATTTATTCGACATGTTTAGATACTTGTTTTTCAAGGCTCTTGATTGATTTATTTATATCACTGTTACTTTGCGATTCGAATTGTTTATACGCACCATGAAATTTGTCGCCTGCAATAGCTTCTTGATACGCTGCATCCTCAAAATCTGTCGTAAAATACTCTGATAAGTCAGGCGGAATGAAAAACATATTTTTCCCCATCCAAAGAATTAACTGTTTGAATCGTTAAGTCATTTAGATTTTTAATAGCCGGAGCAGGACTCCATATTTCATTAGGTTTCATGTACACAAAGTTTTTCAAATCAGTAATTTGGCCATGTTTCCAAGCTTTGTATCTGGCACCGCCCATGATCCGGCATTGCTCTTCCGGCGATAGCTCAAAAAATCCAATCATGCCCGGTCTGCCATTGCGCGGTATTGCTCAGTATGTTGAGCGAGATTCGCGAATCGTAAAGTTTTAACCGCTTGTAATGTGGACTTTTCAGGAAGGATGTACAAAAATGTACAGAGTAGAAATACTTTCCATTTTTGGAAGGGGTCGCCAAATCAAATACCCCTTTTCTAGTTCATTGCATTGATTCCAACCAGCTCAAATTTGTACAAATTCAAATGACAATGTGTCTTCAATTTTGAAGAGATTAGGTCAGATAGATATGTCCAATTTTGGGCAGATGTTTTCTTTCTCAGTATATGAGAACATAAACAGTAATCCTCCTGTAAGCTTCACAGACGCTCACTGTGCGATTTGGTATAAAGTATCAAATGCGTTATTATCTTCGCAAATTGGTGCTGAGAACTCGCCTGCTATACTGAGCAATCCATTATCAGTGCTGTGCACGTGCAAATACAACCAAATTTCAACGATAATCTGAAATAGGCATCCCTCTTAGATCATTTCTAACCAATATTGCGAAATTCAAACAATTTCCGACTGCTGCAGCTGCAAGAAATAGATGCTTTGCAGTTCTTCCGAAAAGTCTGTATAATAAATTTAATCCTGAGGTGAGCAGTCGCTCCGGACGAGATACCGATGTCGCGCACGGTCAATGGGAGGAAGAGACTGTAACAGGTCTCTTTTTTGTTCACTAGATATCTGAGGAATGGAATCCACAAGCATTTATCTAATTCTCTTTCGCCATCGCTTCGATTTTCTCAACTTTTGCAATCGTGTCATGAAATACTCCAGCGATGGAAGTAAGTTCATGTTTTGTACTAATACATCAAATATCACCAGTTTACTATGAGCAACAACAATACTATTCCCAACTATTCCCAGCAGGCTACAAGTGAAATTATTGAAGTAATAAAACTTATATTCGGTATGGTTACCTTGTTTTATCCCAACGCACACATCTGCCCAGCTGATTAAACCAAAACACTGTTCAGGATGTATAAGTTTTTTCCTGTTTTTTTAGGTATAGTGCCATTTATTCTATAAATCATTTACTATCTCTCGCGGCGTGAAAGAAACATGTTAGTTAATCTTCATCCTAGTCATGAAATATCATTCTCAAATGATAATATTGGAACAATAGTTCCAGATGATCCAGTTGATTATGTAATTATCTCTGAAAACAAACGTATAAGAAATGAAAATATAGTTATTGTTTTTGTTTTATTGCTGGAGTAGCATATTTTTTTGGTACATCAATTTTGTATTGAAAATTTTATCGAGTATTTTTTATTAGGAATAGTTATCCTGCTTGGTATACAGGACTCACGTCCGCACTTTATCAACTGCAAAAAGAGCACATCCTTATTGATAATCGCTGAAGACTGGGGTCGCAGGTTCGAGTCCTGTTCCTCCCTCTTTAGATAAGAATTGTTAAATCTGCACTCATTATGTTTCTAAATTAGCTGAAACGCTTTTTTACACCTAATTTGATTAAAAACCATTAAAAGGGAGTTTCGCCGCCATCGATGCTGATTGATTGTCCACGGATGATTTCTGCGTAGTCGGAAAGCAGCATAGCAACAACTTTTCCAACTTCAAAAGCGGTAATATGTCTACCCAGCTGCGGCGGAACAAGTGTCTCAAAAATTTCCTGAGAGTTTCCTTTGGTTTCCTGCGAGATGAAGTCCGCGACTGCATGCAGCATTGGAGTTTCTACCCCGCCCGGACATACCGCATTCACGTTGATATTGTCCTTAGCCCACTCATTCGCAAGCGTTTGCGTCAAACGAATTACACCTGCTTTCGTAGCTGAATAGGCTGCATATAGCGGAAACCCGACCTTGCCGGCATTCGAAGCGATGTTGACAATTTTCCCACCATCTTTTTGGGTCCGCATGATCTTGGCTGCATTCTTACAGCAGAGCATCAGACCAATTAAATTTGTATCTAACTGCGAGCTGAAATTTTCGTAGGTAGCTTCAAGCGATTTTTCTGGGAGAAAAATGCCTGCGTTGTTGACCAGTCCATCCAATCGTCCAAATTCATTGTTAACTCGATTTATCACATCAATAATCTGGTCTTCATCTGTGACATCGAGAGCAGCAGTTATGAAAGCAGCATCCGCCTGCTTCAAAAGGCTCATGGTGTCTGCCAGGCGTTCATGGCTGCGGGATGTGACTGCCAGCTTTGCACCATCCTGCGCAAGTGCCAGCGCGATTCCTTGCCCGATTCCGGTTGAAGCACCGGTAATCAGGATCGTTCGATTTTTTAGCAGCAAGATAAGACTCCTGTCATTATTTTAAATTTCTTTTAATGTATTCAGTGCGTGTCAATTCTGTTATTCGACCAACGAACTGCGGGAATTGCTTACAAAGCTCATCTCTGTATCCGATTTCAAAGTCGCTGTTCACGAATGCAGGTGCCATTGTTGTCCCGAAAAGTGTATATTTTCCGCCCGCTTTTACTGAAGACCCTTGCCAGGTTCCCCTTGGTACTGCTATTTGAACCAAATCCCCTTCTAGAAAATTTGGACCCAGGCGAACAGTTTTTCCTTCACCATCCGGAAAGAGCAACAGCAGTTCCAATGGATCGCCTTGATAGTAATGATAGACCTCATCCGTTTTCAGTCGGTGTAATGCGGAGAAACTGTCCGGTTCATCGGTTAATAGCATGATGATTGCAGAACCAGCAGGATGATCGACACCTTCATAACGCGCTGGAAGGTCCCTCCCTAGGAATCCGTCCGTCGACAGATAATTTCGAGTGAATACGCCGCCCTCTTCAGGCATCGGTTCAAGGGTAAAGTGATCGATGATTTGTTTGATTACATTCATTTTTTCTCCGGCAAATTTAATGACGCGTTCGTCGTTCCGATTTTTTTCATTTTCAATATTTCATCTGACGGCCGCTTCAATTTACTGTCTGAAGCGATATAGACGATCACCAGACTGATTAAAGTAATGACGTATGGGAGCATTTCTGTGAATTCCTGCGGCCAGCCCAAACCCTGGATTCGGAAGCTCAACGAGCTCACAAAGCCAAATAAAGTGCTAGCCAGAAAAACGCCGATAGGGTGAGCCTGCCCCAGCAATGATGCCACAATTGCAATCCAACCGCGACCGCCGGACATTTCCTCGACAAACATGGTGACATTCCCCAAGGAGAGCTGAGCCCCTGCCAGACCGCAAAAAGCGCCGCACAAAAGGATTGCAAAGTAATGAATTTTGCTGATGCTGATGCCTAGTGTTTTGGATGCTTCTGGATTTTCGCCGACTCCGCGGATTCGCAGCCCGAGTGTCGTATTAAAAAATAAGATATATGTCAACGCAACACAAATCCAAGAAAAGTAAACAACGATGGTGTGCCCGGATAGGAGCGGTCCAATGATTGGAATGTCTTTGATAATGGGTAGCTCTAAAATTTTCAACCCTTTCAGATCGGGGCTGCTGAACGTGCCTGTGACTTTAAAAATTGTCCGCAACAAGAAGACTGTCAGACTTGTGCTAAACAAGTTGACCGCCAGCCCAACGACAACTTCTTCTGCGCCGAAATTTACGCGTAATATTCCATAGATCAGCGCTACGAGCATGGACATGATCATGCCGACCAATACGCCCCCGATTGCGCTTTTGAGATAATAGCTGCCTAAAACACCTCCGAAACAACCCATGATCATGTGCCCTTCAAGCGCGATATTTACAATTCCAGCCCGTGTGCAAACCATTCCGCCCAGAGCTGCCAGTAATATCGGTGTGACTAATCGAAAAATTGAGTTAAGGAAAATTGGATCCAATAAATTTAAGGTATTATCCATTGCTATTATCCTTCTTTTCGTGAGGAAACGTTTTTGCGCTTGAGTCCGGTAGCTGCACAAACGATCATAATTATCACGGCTTGAATGACGCGTGAAATTTCCCGGGGAACCTCAGATGTTCGCTCCATGCCATAGCCCCCATTTTGAATCGCTGCGAGCAGAAATCCGGAAAATAATACGCCGATTGGATTCGAGTTAGCGAGAATTGCTGCCGTTACTGCCGTCCATGCGTATAAAGGCGTAGTTAACATGCCGGGAATGTAGCGATAGCGCATGCCAAATACCTCTAACACGCCGATTAACCCGGCTAAAGCACCACTGATAAAGAGTGTGCCATATTCGAGTTTGACTGTGTTCACTCCGCCATATGTCAAGAAATTTTTATTATAACCGCACATGCGCAGTTTATACCCAATTTTTGTATATTTGAAAATATAGGCAGCAAGAAAAACTAGGATTGGAATGATGAGTATTCCGGCGTGAAATTGAGTCTTTGGAATAATTTTTGGGATTTGAAGCGCTGCTGGAATTCGCTGCGTTTGAACTTCACCGGTGGTCAAATCACGAAATGGGTGGTTCGCCAGATAAGTTGCAAAGTAATTCGCTGGATAGTTTAGGAGAAGTGTGCTGATGAAAAGGGGAATCGAAAATCGAATATCCAGCCAAGCCCCGATCAGCGCATAACAGCCTGAGACCGTTATCGCGCCTAGAACTGCGAGAACAGCGGTGATTGGAGCTGAAAAAGGAGCATAAATGGCAATGATTGCAGCAGTAATCGCACCCAGAACCATTTGCCCCTCGCCCCCGATATTGAAAAAACCGGCTTTAAAAGAAATGCTGGCTGCAAGCGCAAGTCCGATAATTGGTGCCGACCTGACAAGCGTTCCGACCAGATTTGCTGAGTTCTTTCCACCAAAGGCGCCATCAAATAAGGCTCGATAACTGCTAAACGGCTCAAATCCGGAAATCAGCATGATGATTCCGCCAATTAATAAACCACCGATAACAGCAATTACAGGAGCTTTGAATGAGGATGTTAAATTGCGAAACGATTTTCTAATTTTCATTTACGTTACTCCTGTCGCCCTGCGGAATCACCCCTGCCATCATCAAGCCGATGGATTCCTCAATCGCTTCATCGTGCGCGGATTCTCCGATAATCTGCCCTTCAAACATGACAAGGATTCGATCAGAAAGGGAGATGATTTCAGATAATTCGGTTGAAACCAGTAAAACGGCATTATTTTTTGAACGATGATCAAGCAGCTGCGTATGGATATGCTCAATAGCGCCGATGTCGACTCCCCGAGTCGGCTGTTCAGCGATCAGCAATTTTGACTGATGGTTCATTTCGCGAGCAACAACGACTTTTTGCAAGTTGCCGCCAGACAGATTGGCAGCTTCTTCGTCAATGTTATTAGTCTTAATCAGATATTGATCTCTCAAAGATTCACTGAATTTCCTGATACCTTCTTTGATCAGCATGCCTTTCCGAGTAATTTCCGGATCGTCTATATTTCCTAAAACCAGATTCTCAGCAACTGTCGCCTGCAATGCTAACCCGACAGAATTTCTGTCCTCAGGGATATAGGAAAGCCCCTTCGAGCGCCGTTCTTTTATCGAGTCGTGATTAAGCTGGCTGCCGATTAATTCGATTTTGCCAAAAATATAATTTGCATCTGATAATCCGACAATCGCACGAATGAGTTCATCCTGACCATTCCCAGCAACGCCCGCGATGCCGACAATTTCACCTTCGCACACTCTAAAATTTATATCTTTCAGGATATGGATGTTATTTTTATCGAAGACATTCAAGTTTTCGACACTTAACACAACGTTATCAGAATTTATTTCTTTCCGCTCAAGGTCGAAAAGCACATCGCGCCCAACCATGCTGCGGGAAATTTCCTGAGTATTGGTTTCAGCGGTCTTTAATTCAGCTGTGATTTTCCCCAACCTCATCACGGAAATCGTGTGCGAAATTTGCATAACTTCGTTGAGTTTGTGAGTGATGAAGATAATTGTTTTCTCATTGGCTGCTAATTTTCGCAGCATTTCGAAAAAGCCAATTTGCTCATTCGGAGTTAATACTGCGGTTGGTTCATCAAAAATTAGGATTTGAGCTTTTCGATAAAGCGCTTTCAAGATCTCAACCCGCTGCTGGACGCCAACTGGTAAATTCCCTACTTTTGCATCCGGGTCCACTTCAAGATTGTATTCTTTAGCAAGTTCAATTACTTCATTTCTTGCTTGTTTTTTTCGAATAAAACCAGAGTTCTGAGGTTCCATTCCATAGATGATATTTTCGACAACTGATAATTCAGAGAAAAGCATAAAATGCTGATGCACCATTCCCAGACCGCTTTTTATAGCATCCATTGGTGAATAAAATTCACATTTTTCACCATTGATTTCAATCGTGCCGGAATCAGGCTGCAAAAGACCATAGAGAATGTTCATTAAAGTCGTTTTTCCGGCACCATTTTCACCAACCAGCGCCCGAATTTCGCCTCTTTTTACCGCTAGGCTGATATTGTCATTCGCTTTCACACCTGGAAAGCTCTTGCAAATATTCTTTAGTTCTATAGCATTCTGCATGACGGATTCCTTCATCTTGAAGAGGGGAGAAAACGTTTGATTTTCTCCCCTTTAAAAATTCTAAGATTATTTGAACATTGGATCTTCGATTACGATTTCTCCGCTATTGATTTTTGCTGCAACTTCTTTGACCAGTTCGATAATCTCTGGATGCTCCATCACGACGCAGCCTTCGTTATCTTCAGCTTTTTCGCTGATCGCGCCGGGTCCAACCGCGCCTTCAGCAACGCCTACTGAAACAAAGAGTGATTCAGGTTTTTCGGTCAGAATTTTTCCAATCGCATCAATGACAGCGACATCAATATGTTTCAATAAGTTGTCCGAAACTTTTCCAGGCGCTATTGCACAGTTATTTACGTCCACGCCATAGGCATAGAAGTCATTTTGAGCTGCCCCTTCAAAGACGCCCAGATCGCTGCCGGCAGCAGCAGAGAAAATTTGATCCGCACCGGTACTGAAAATTGCCAGTGCTTGTTCTTTGCCTCTGGCAGGATCGCCGAAAGGATTATCTCCGCCCACCCAGCGCAATTCAGTCTTGATATCGGGTTTGATATACTTTGCTCCTTCAATGAAGCCATCGGTATAACGATGCAAAAAAGGAATATCCAACGCGCCAATCGCGCCGATATGGTCTGTCTCAGTCAGTGAAGCTGCGATCACTCCCAACAGGAATGAAGCTTCCTGTTCCTTGAAAACGGTGCAGTGGATGTTTGGCAGTTGGTCATCAACACACTGATCGGCAATCAGGAAGTCTACATCCTCGTTTTCCGATGCAACTTGTGGGATAATGTCTCCCCATTCAGTACCCAGAACGTAAATGATATTTGCGCCGGCGTTCACCGCTGCGCGGATGTTTTCTTCGCGGTTGGTGGGATCATTTTCGCTCTCGTAATAATCCGTTTGGACGCCGTATTTCTCTTCCAATCCAGCCAAAGCATTCTTGCCTAAAATGTGGAATTGATTTGTCCCCAGCGGTTTAGAGGTGACGTAGATAACGAGCTGATCTGAAAAGTCTTCGCTTTCCGCTTTTACGGGCAATGAGCCTGAAAACTGAACCAAACCAATGATCAGGGCTAAAACAAAATATAAAACCTTATTAATTTTCATCAAAAACACTCCTCAAAAAAGAATATTGAAAAACTTTTATAAAAACGCATGGTCTAATGCATGCTGAGATGGACTGTCAAAATCGTCCGGAATTAATTCAATGGTGCGCTGGAATAATTCTCCGACGATGTTCCCCAAATTGGCAAGATTATCGGTCACTTCTGTCGCAGTCAATTCAGCTTCTATTCCGGCAGCGAAATTGGAAACGATCGCCACTGATGCGTAGCTCATTGCCAGTTCTCTTGCTAAAACACATTCTGGGAAGCCAGTCTGACCTACGAGATTTCCGCCCAGCATTCGGACCATATTGATCTCAGCTTTGGTTTCAAATCTTGGGCCGTTGAAACAACTGTAAACACCGCCCTCATGTATCTTTAAACCAATATTTTCTGACGCCTGCCGAATATATTTTTTCGTCTCTTCGCAGTAAGGATCGGTGACAGTAATGTGCGCAAGTTTCCCATCGAGCGGATAAAAAGTATATTTTCTGCCATAAGTGAAATCTAAGAATTGCTCGAGGAAAATAAAAGTTCCGGGTTTCCATTCTGTATTGAGCGATCCGCTGACAGATGTTGCCAAGATAATTTTTACACCCTTCATATGAAGGGCATAAAGGTTGGCACGATAATTAATATCACTCGGCGCAATTGTGTGTTTTTTACCATGTCTGGAAATGAACACAATTTCTCGTCCGGCCAAATGTCCTGTTTCTACATCAACATTTCCGTAAGGAGTCTCAACAACCTCTTTTTGTGTTTCGCGGAGGTTTGGCAGTGAATAAAAACCTGTCCCTGTGATGATCCCAATTTTCATTATCTTCTCCATTCAGATTCCTAATAAATTACTATTTTTTTTGTCATTCGAATGTAAAATTAGTTCGCAACCACATTATGAAAACAAAGCCTTAAAATTTTCCGTAAAAGGAGGATAGATTATTCCCTTTTCTGTGACAAAAGCTGTTATCAAATCATTCGGCGTTACATCGAAAGCATAGTTTACAACATTTGCGTCCGGCATGGTCACATAAGTGCCATTCACTTTTCGGACTTCATCCGGATCACGGTTTTCGATCTCAATTTCTGCTCCCGTCTCAATTCCCATGTCAATGGTCGAGAGCGGAGTTACCGCGTAAAACGGGACATTGAAATGTTTTGCAAGGATCGCAAGGCCATAGACGCCAATTTTTGCGGCAGTGTCGCCATTTGCGGCGACGCGATCGACGCCGATAATCACCATGTCGGTTTTTCCTTGTGCAAATATCGCTGCAGCATGGTTGTCAGTGATCAGCGTATAGGGCACACCTGCATTAGCAAGTTCCCAGGCGTTAAGCTTTGCACCTTGAAAGCGAGGACGAGTTTCGTCAGTGATGACATGAATTTTTTTACCTTGCTGGTGCGCGTAAATGACAGGAGCCATCGCAGTTCCTAAATCCACTGCACATAAGGGACCGCAATTGCAATGCGTGTGAATTTTTGCGCCATCAAAAATTAATTCATTACCATATTCGGCAAGTTTCTGATTAATAGATACATCATCATCTGCCATTCGTTGAGCCTCAATCAACATTTTCTCTGCGAGATCGTTGTCGTGCATATGGGCATCAGCAAACGCCATCATATGATTCAGAGCCCAGAAAAGGTTTACCGCTGTCGGCCTTGTTGCACCGAGCAGATCTTTTGCCTTTTGTAAATCAATCCGCAATCCAGCCTCATCTTTGGCTGGCGACTGCATGGCTGCCAGAGCCATTCCAAACGCTGCAGTCACCCCGATTGCTGGAGCACCCCGCACTTCCATTGTTGAAATTGCTTTTGCAATCCGGTTCAGATCGGTTGTTTTAATCAGTTCAAACTTTTGCGGAATTTTAGTCTGATCAATTAAAACTAGTTGGTCATCCTCATAAGATACAGTGCGCATTTAATTCTTTTCCTCCTGGATATATTTTTTTCCTATTGGATCTACCAAGCGATAACGATTGACTTTAAAAGAAAGCTTTTTCAAATTAAAGAAATCGCTTGAAACGACCAATAACTTATTTTCAGCGGAATATTGATAACGGCGTAATTTAAAAATCGGATCTGATGGAGTAATATGTAGTTTTTTCGCGATATTCGCGTCTGGAAAAACAATTTCAATTTCGTTTTCGAAGTATACCGGACTCACTCCACAGTATTCGTCAAGAAAATCAAACAACGATTCGCTATGCTTATGAATCTTAATTTCATCTGGAGAGTCGATTAATCCTGGCGCGAGAAATGCGATAGAAACAGCAAATAATTCCTCATCAGCTGTTCTTGTTCGTTCAAGGCAGATGCAATCTTGAATTTCGCCATAAACCCCAGAGAATTCCTCAAGGAGCGGCCGCCATTCGAGATGAACTTCTAATGTCCCCGGCTTTTTCCCCATTCCAAGGATCATTTCCGTAATACTTGTTTCCATTTCAACATTAGTCTTGTATTCATCGGGATTCGAGCATAAATAAGTGCCGGAACCCTGAACCTGTTTCAGGATCCCGCGGGCTTCTAATTGCGCAATTGACTCCCTTAATGAGGTGCGGCTGACATTCATTTGGCGGACGATTTCTGATTGAGAAGGCAGTCTGTCTCCTTCTTTCAGCCCAGTGCTGAGGATATAGCTGATTAATGCCTCTTGAATTGATTGGTTCAGATTTCGATGTTGGAATGGCTGGAATTGCATGTCGGAATCCTCAGTTAAGTTATATGTTGTATGATGACTTATGTATTATTTTATAATACCATTTTGGGATTGCAAGTGACAAAATATATAAAAAGACTGTTTAATGTCATGTGATTAAACGGTATTTTAATGAAAGTTGGAGTTATATGAATTTTAATGTTTCTTTACTGCGCTGCCAGCATTATTTCTTGGTGTGAGAAGAAGGGCACCGTCAGGATGTGAGACACGGTGTTTAATTTCACATCCTATTTGCAGAGGGCGACGGAAGAAGGTCACTAGTTTATTCAAGCTTCCTGGTATTTCAATCCACGCCTTCTACAGTTGATATTTTATATGGTGTTTAGACAACTGACAGTCATGAAGTACTGATACCATCTACGGGAGTAGAAATTTAGCTTATTTTACCACGTAAACAGCTCGTCTTTCGTACTCTTACCGAATTTCAGCACTCTTAAACTGAACACGCTTTTTCGCCAGTGAGAACGCAGAATGCGGAAAACCGCTCTTCACAGTGATAACGATCGGATCAGTCGTCTGAATCGATTGTGCCAGAGAATCCCTGACCTCATTCAGCGTCCTTGCTGATGAGCTTTCATCAAGATACAGCTCAAGCCCGAAGCGTCCTTCCTCTTGATAAGCGTCATACCCATTCACACAAGGAAACTGAAACAGCAGCTGGTCAAGCCTCGGGATGCTGAGCGAAAGCTCCAATGAATCGACCCGCTCCGGAATCCCGTCCAACCGCCGCAGCACTGTCCCGCAGGCACATGGCTCATCAACAAAGCGCGATACATCCCCCGTCCGGCAGCGGATCAGCGGCATGCCATCCCGCCGCAAGGTTGTGATAACCACTTCACCCCAATCGCCCGCAGCAGCCGGCTGCCCTGACGGGTCAACCACTTCATAATAGAAATCAGCTTCCCTGAGGTGGAACCCGTCTTTCGCTGAACACTCAATCCCTGCGCCGTACCCGCATTCGGTCATGCCATAATGGTCGAGCACCTGACAGTCCCAACCGCGTTCAATCGCCTGCCGCAGCGCCGGTGCGGCATAATCTGATGAGAGCAGAATTGTGCGGACCGGGCAGTGTCCCAGACGCAGCTGCGTCCAATTTTTCATGAGAGTGTAAATCTGTTTGGGCGCACCGACCAGCGTCTCAATCTGTTTTTCCTGAATCAGCTGATTGACTGGCATGGGATTTTCGAACATCCCCAGCGGGACAGGAATCGCTCCCAAATTCGTGACTGCAGTTTTCAGCAGGCTGCCGATGCTGTGAGGACGCTGATGCGGAAAGAGAATCAGGCACTGCCAGCCGGGAGCTAAAAGGGTTGACATTCCGGTTTGAAAATAACGGACTGTCTGCTGCATTTCGGCAGCAGTGAAAAACAAACGCTTGGAGCGGCTGATTGTGCCGGACGTATTAAGTGTCACCACCCGCGCAATCTCACTCTGAGAGCAGCAGAGCAACTGCAGTGCGTTTTGCGCCAGCTCCACCTGAGTGGTCAATGGCACGTTCGTGAATTCGGTCAGAGATCGGATGGGTAAATGATCTTTTATAAATCCGATTTTTTCATGATAAAACGGGCTGTTTTCCAGGCAATGGGCGACCGTTTGATTGATACGCTGCAGCTGCCAATCCGCAAGTTTTTCGCGCGTCAGCGTTCCTGCCGCCAGCCCGAGCGTCTCTTCGATCTCAGCCTGCAGCGGTGTGATCCCGCGCGGCAGCAGCTTATCGATAGAGCGCTGTTCCATCCATCCCTGTCAGGTTATAAGCGCAAAAAGGAATGGGCTTCCCCTCCCGGTTTGCGATCATAATACAGCAGCGCTGCAGCCGGTCGATATCAAGCGTCCAGCTATCCTGAAACGCCATCCCGGACAGTGTGAACTGCCGCCGCTGGCGTTCCTTGAGGTAATCCTCCCAGGCAGAAAAGGGATTGGAATCAATCGGTTCCTCTTTTTCCGGATTTAGCGTCCAATTTCTGGCAACGAACTGTCTGCGTTTTTGACTGGGATCTCCGCCTGTTTTGCACGAACAGGCGCTTTCTGGCGCGCTGCTCGGTGTCAACTCGCCGGAAGCATCGACTAAGTAATTCGACTGAAAACCGCATCGGGCATGCTGCACGGTGCACGGTTTGAATTCGTCTTCCTGCAGCAAGCCGCCAGATTGATCGACCAGCCGGTGAATCACTTCGGGCAGTGTGATGCGCTGAGCATTATCCGGCTGTTCGCCAAAGCGTCCCATGTAGCAAATCGGCTGAATATGAATTCCGCGCACGACAGGTACACGCGCCAGCGCGAACCGCAGAATATTCCCCAAATTGCCGTCATTCACTCCCGGCACGACGGTCGGCACCAGCACCACGCCGATGCCTGCCTCTGCGCAGCGTTCGACTGCACGCTGCTTGACCTCGATTAAGTCACGGCCGCGGATCGTCCGATAGATCGCATCCTCCGTCCCATCAAATTGCAGATAAACGACTGACAATCCGGCTTCAACCAGCGACTCGAGGTAACCAGCCTGTTGAGCGATGAGAATGCCGTTGGTGTTCAGCTGGAAGAAAGGGAAGCCGAGCGAACGCCCGATGCGAATGATCTCGGGCAAATCTTCCCGAACGGTGGGCTCGCCGCCTGAAAGCTGGATGTTAAACGGTCCGCCAGCAGCCATCAGCCGCTCATACCAGCGTTTTATTTCAGCTAATGACGGGTCGGCTTTATTCTTCGATCCGGATGAGGCATAGCAAATCGGGCAGAGAAAGTTGCAGCGATCAGTCACTTCCAGCAGCACGCAGCATGGCAGATGCATATGCGAATCACAGACAGCGCAGGCCTGCGGGCAGTCCGCCTGAACAGGCGCTGAATTGCCCTCCTGCCCTTTTAACGAGTGCCAATCATCAAATGATGGAGTACCACGCCAGACGACAGTTGAAAAAGCGCCATGGATCTGACAGGTTTTCTCAAGGTAAACATCCCCGCTGGCATGCCGGCGGTATTCGGCACCAATTTTTTCAAGGCAGACCGGGCAGACGCTGACTGTCTTTGACACGAATTCAGAAGTCATTTTCACTGCCGGCAAGGTCAAAGCCATTTTCAACCAGTATTTCTTTCAGAAATTGAATTGTAGAACGGATGATTTCTCCGCAGTGCTGCACATTGAAAGTGCCATTTCTGCCTTCTAAAATCGTTACACAGCGGTTGCTGCCATTCTGCTCAAGGAACCATTTCAAAGTGTCTTCGATCATGAACATCAATTCCGGTTCGTTTTCGATTTCTTCCGATCCTTTACCGGCATAAAGACCCAGCACCGCAACAGCTCCGACCAGAACACCGCAAGTATCTCCAGTCCAGCCCATTCCGCCGGCAAACCCGCTCATCGACCGGATCAATTCTGGATTTTCTTTTCCCTGCAGATCCAGAAAAGTCTGCACGACCATCTGGGCACAAGTGAATCCCTGCCGCCCGTAGGTTAATATCTCATCCATTTCAGTCATGAAAAATCCTTTTTCAGCGATCTGGCGCTCAGAGAAAAATAGCGCCAGCCGGATGTTTTTTCCCTGCTTTGGCAGTGGTTTTCCTCATTTTCCCAAAGCCATTTCAACCGTGCGCTTTGGAGTTTTGCGGTTTGATCCTGCCAGTTGATCAGCTTGAATCCGCAGGATTCAATTTCGTTCAAAATTTCTGTTTTTGACCGCACCGATCCCGCGCGATCGCTGGCAGTTTCTGCCAGGTACAGATCATTGACTAACAGCATGCCAGCTGGCTTGAGAACGCGATAACAGCTTTGGAGCACAGCCTGCAAATCCGACAGCGACCGAAACACGCATTCCATCAGGCAGGCATCCGCACACGCCGTTCCGAATGGCAAGCTGGCGATGTCCGCCTGAACAATCATCGAGTTTAAACCCGGTTTCGTCCGCGGTTCCCTATCCACACCAACAGCGCGATACCCGGATTCAGCCAGCATTTGACTTGAAGCTCCGATCCCGCACCCCAGATCAAGGATCAGACTGTCTGGAGTCAACCCGGCTGACTGGATCAGCTCTTGGGTCAATTCCAACCCGCCCGGGTGGCAATCCATCTGCCAGCCCATATATCTTATTTATCTTCCATTTCGCGTTCGATTTCGTTCATTTTTCGAATCGCGAGCGATTCAGGGATGAACACTTGACCGCAGACCTTGCAGACCGGCAGCTCGACCGGAAACGACCCTTCCATATAGGAGACGACCACTTCTTTCAACTCAAGATCGCTGTCGCATTTCGCGCAATGCCATCCCTGAAAATCATTTTCATCCACATATTGAGCCATCATGGAGTCTCCTTAATGAACATGCGGTGAGAATAGGCGTTGACGATCTCAATCTCACTGCCGCGAGGGATGTATTCCACCCAATATGTTACGACTGACGGTGTCGCATGCGCCAGATGGGTTCCAGTTTGCTGATTGGTCATGTAAACACCGCTTTCAAGCGCCTGTTTCAGAATCAGTTTCAGATCCTCGACCAGAATCATGCGCTCTTCCATCTGTTTGCGAACAGCCTCGCTGATGATCAGCGTGTATCCGCTCAAAATTTCCTTATCGGACATGGTTTCGTTCCAAACCCTTTCAAGTAAATTTCGTTTAATTCGCCAGCGGTTCTCATGCCGCTGTGAATAATCCGGAGCCTGAGGCGCCGTGCCTGCCATCATTTCCTCCCGATTAAACAGGAGGTCAAGCAGGTGCCAGCTGCTTTTGCCGCCTTTGCGGAAGAAATCCCGGCACATCGCGCAATAGGTCAGGTAATCCTCCGGCGCGTCCGAAATCCGGCTGGCAACCGTAGCCCGGCTGAGTTCCGGATTGGAATTCCACATGTTTCCGCCATAACTGCAGCAAGTCGCCGTCTCGCCGTTATATGGGAGCTCGCTAATTTTCAAACCGGTTTTTTCAGCTAACGTCCGAACCAATTCGCGGGTCTCCGGTTGTAGGCCGGCACTGCATGGATCGTGGATCGCAAAAATCTGGTCGGGAATTTGATCAGCAATCCCAGCAAATGAGTCATGCTGAGCCAGATACTGCCAGATGGAAACTGTGCGAATCTGCGGCAGATAAGCGTTGATCATTTTTTGGCAGGTCGGGCAGCTGAGAATCAACTCCGGTTCACCGAGCGCTTGCCAGTCAGCCCGCAGATCGTTCATCGAATCCTGCATGGCGTCCTGATCCCCAGCCCACTCAGCGATCGCGCCGCAGCATCGCAGCATCAATCCCACCGGCTCAGCCAAATTCACATTCAGCCAATCAAACAGCCTTTCGGTGACCGCTGGGCTGGAGGCTGGCAGCTGGCAGCCCGGAAAGAAAGCCTTCTTGCAATGGTCAGCACCTGCCGGCGCCCGGGTCAGTTTGAACCGATCACTATTCGAAAAAGCCAGATCATCCAGCGCAAAAGCGAATGCCGAGGGTGGCATCTTCCGCGTTTCAACCATCGTTTCACGGGCAGTCTGAATGACCTGCTGAAAAGGCAGACCTTCAGGGCAAATCGCTTCGCACTGACCGCAGACGGCACAAGAATTGATCATCCTGTTTTTCTGCCGCAGCCCAGTGCAAATTGACAAATTATTGTAAATCTGGCGGATATAATCGCGGGGAGATCCATTGTAATACCGAATATATTCACAAGCCTTCGCGCATTCCATGCACTCGCATAAAATGCAGCGATCCGCTTCGGCAATCACAGAATCCATTGCTGCTTTCGGCTGATTTTTCAGCATCGACTTACTTGGGGCAATATCAACCAGCGAAGTGAAAAGTTTCGAGTGGTAAACGCCTTCCTTTTCGCGTGAGGCAGTCAGGGACACGCGCTGAATGAAGCGGTCAATGGAGATGGCAGCACGCCTGCCGTCCGCCATGCTCTCCACCCATTGTTCTTGAGCTGCTCCACCGCTGAACACACCTTCCTGATTAGTCATGCGTGTCTCAGGATTGATTTCTGATTCGAATGATTCGGAAGCGAAATAAAAGGCGGAAAAACGGTCACGGTCCAGCGATCCGGGCTGGGATTCCGGCTCAACTTTTACACCCAGCGCCAGCAGGCGATCCATGATCAATTCAAAATCCGCTGCATCGGGAATCCGGTTCGATTGTGTCAGTCCAGCCGCTGCTTGGCTGAACATCACCACATTGTAGCCTTTTCGGCGCAAGTCATGAGCAGCGGTCAGGCAGTCGAGGGTGTCACCCATGACAGCTACCGTTTGCTTTTTCTGCGGCAGACGCTGGGAAGAAACCGGAGCCGGGCAGGTAGTGATCAGCGCGTTTTCAATCGCGCGGATGCTGATACCTTCGCCGATCTCTGCCAGCCGGCACGTGTTTTCACAAGGAGCATTGCAAACCCGGCTCAGAAATTCGGGGAACGGGACACTTTTACGATAGATGGCAGCCGCTCCCGCCAGATCGCCGGATTGAATGGCTTTGTTCATGCCGCGCACGTCAACATGCAGCGGGCACGCCGCGACACAAAACGGCGCTTCATTTTGGATGCACATCGATTCAAAATTTCGCATTGCCTGCTGATCCATTCTGTCTCCATTCCGCCTTTTGAGCTGGTTTTTTGAGAACAAATGAGCTGCTATTTACAATAGAGCCTCAGGTGATTATATCCGAATGGGTTTCACCTGAGGCTCCGCAATTTCTTTCAGACAGCTTTACTTCTTAAGCGCCTGTAATCCTTCCAATACGCGTTCCGGATATGCCGGAAGATGGCGAATTCTGACGCCGCAGGCATTATAGATCGCGTTGATTACTGCCACGTGTGAGGCGGTTAGCGGCATTTCTCCGACACCGCCGGCGCCGAAGGGTCCGAATTCCCGCGGATTCTCAAACATGCGGATTTCCCATTCATCCGGGATATCGTTGCAATACGGGATGCCAGCGCCCTTCATAGTGACATGCTTTTTGTAGTCTTCGATGTCTTCAGAAAGCGCCAGACCAATACCCTGGGCGACTCCGCCGAGGATCTGACCTTCAACGATCATGTGGTTATTGATCGTTCCGCAGTCACCATAACAAGTAAATTTATCAACTTTGGTCTTTCCGGTCGCAGTTTCAACTGTGACTTCGGACATGAACAAACCGTATTGATAGACCATGAAAGGTCTGCCGAGTCCGTTTTCGTCACATCCCTTGCCTTCTGACATGGCGAATTTTCCGGTGACTTTGGTCTCTTTTCCAGCAGCTTTCATCTCATCATATGTCAGGTAGCTGCCGTCTTCTTTGCGCATCGCGTCCAGCAGGTTTTCGCACGCAATCCGAATCGCATTGCCGGTCATCGTCTGGGAGCGCGAACCGCCTGCAGGGCCTGAGTTTGGTGTAAAGCGCGTATCGTTTGACACCATCCGAATCTGGTCAACTGTAAAGCCTGCATTGCGCAATGCCTCATGAGCTGTGCCAAGGATGCCGCCATCACTGCCCTGTCCATGCTCTTCCCATGATGAGAAGATGGTAACCGAGCCGTCCGGGTTCAGTTCTGCATATGCTTCTGAACTGTCAACGCCGTCAAGGCCGCAGCCATAAACGCCAAGCGCAATCCCAACGCCCTTTTTAAATTCGGCTGTCGATTCAGCTTTTGCTTTTGCTTTTGCGGCTTCATATTTTGGTCGCAAGGTATCAAACATTTCTTCAAAGCACAGACTGTCAGGGATCTGATCGGTCGGAGTGGTAGATCCTTCACGATAGATGTTCCGGTAACGCAGCTCGAATGGATCAATCCCCATTTTTTCTGCTAATTCATCGATCAGCGACTCAGAGGCAATGAAAGCCTGAGGAGAGCCGTAACCGCGAAATGCTGCTCCCCAGATGTGGTTCGTGCAGACCGTGCGCCCGATATTGCGAATATTCGGGATGTTATAGCCAGCACCCATGAACTGATTGACCCGCAGGGTCAGCAGGTCGCCGAATTCTGAATAAGGGCCATGGTCAACCAGCCAGTCGCCTTCCATCGCCAGCAGTTTGCCGTTCTCATCAGCTGCCATCTTGCAGTTGAGGAACATCGGCGAGCGTTTCCCAGTGTAGACCATGTGCTGGTAATAGTTGTAAGCCAGCGCAACCGGTCGTTCGGTCGCCAGACATGCAACGCCGAGCAGCGCTTCCATCGTCGGGCTGAATTTATAGCCAAATGTACCGCCAGCATTGTTGCCGACCATCCGCAGCTTATCGAGCGGAACGCCCATGCCTTCCGCGATCATGGCTGCATGCAGATGCAAACCGATCGATTTGGAATGAATGGTCAAATTGCCCTCGTCATCGATATAGGCATAGCCGTTATCCGGCTCAACCGTCAGATGCGGCTGACGCTGCAGATAATAATCGCCTTCCATCGTCCAGGCAGCTTTTTCAAAAATCGGGCTGGTTTCCTCACCTTTGACCGTTTTCTGTTCGAAATAGATATTGGGCGTTCCGGGATGGATTTCAATCGCGTCATCGGCAATCGCTTCAAGCGCTGACATATATGCCGGCAGCGGTTCAAGCTCAACCTTGACCTTTTTCACAGCTGCTTCCGCCTGTTCCTTGGTATCAGCGCAGACAATCGCGATTGCGTCGCCAATTTGGAACACTTTCTTGTCACAAAGAATCGGACGATCCCAGCCATCCCCCTTATTCGTTGGGAAGGTGATCAGACCGCTGATCAGGTTCCTGCCCTTGACATCTTTCGCGGTCACAATCTTGAAGACACCCGGCATTTTCTCAGCTTCGCTGGTGTCGACCGAAATCAGGTTCCCGTGCGGAATTTCTGATTGAACCAGCGCGCACTGAAGCGTGTTGGGCGGCATTTTCAGCATCGTGTCCATACCGAAGTCCCAAGTACCGGTAACTTTTGCTTCCATCGACGGGCGCGGCCGGCGTGTTCCCCAAACCTTGTTGTCTTTTGGTTCCTGATAGGTGATCGATTCAAGCGACTTTTCCCCGCGCATGACAGCCGCAGCGTCCATGACAGAATCGATATAAGGGCGATAACCGTTACAGCGGCAAACATTTTTATGAGCCGTAAACCAGTTCCGAACTTCCTGCCGGGTCGGATTCAAATTCTCAAGCAGCAGTGCATAGGACGACATAACGAAGCCGGGCGTACAAAAACCGCACTGAGGCGCACCGTGAAATTTCATCGCAACCTGAATCGGGTGAAGATTTCCGGGTGTGCCAATTCCTTCAATCGTTAAAACGGTTGAATCGTTTGGAACGCGTGCCATTTTTTGAACGCAGGACAGGATAAGTTTGCCGTTAAGAATGATCGAACAGGCACCGCAATGAGCCTGACCGCAGCCCTTTTTGACGCCGAGCAAATTCAGTTGCTCACGCAGGACGTCAACCAGGAGCGCATCACGATCAGCGATTATAGTTTGTGAAACTCCATTCACAATTAAAGTCTTCTTTTCCATATTTTTTCCTCGAATGTTCTAAAACTTTTTGATGTTTAGACAATAGATCAATAACCTTGCTATTTAATAATATAGAATCAAACCTTTCAAATGTCAATCAAATCTGACCCATATTGTGAATAATATTACAAAATACAGGGGTTTCCATGCTGGATGTAATACTTAATAAATAAATATTTATTCATTGAATTATTTTTAATCGAAGCGATTTTCAGGTGAGATTATTTTCGTTGAATATCGAGCGAGAATTTCAATAAAGAATTTAAAATCCTCATCTTTCAAATTTTTAGACAATCAGAAATTGGCAGTTTAACCTTTGTCATATTCGATCATTTCTGGATTACCCCTGTTATAATAGAGGGCGATTAAAAGCCAAACGGAGGCAATCTATGTCCAACGTAACGATTTCCAATCACCCATTAATCGAACATAAACTGTCGATTCTCCGGGACGTCAACACTAACCCGACCGTTTTCCGCCACTTGATTAACGAACTGGGATCTCTGCTATGCTACGAAGCAACGCGCGATCTGCCCATTCGCGAAGTCGAAGTCCAGACACCGTTGTGCATGATGACTGCGCACGCGATGAAAGAGAACATCGCGCTGATTCCGATTCTGCGCGCTGGACTCGGGATGGTCGAAGGCATCTGGGATTTGATCCCGAACGCGCATGTCTTCCACATCGGTTTTTATCGAAACGAGGAAACGCTGCAGCCGGTTGAATACTATAACAAGCTGCCGAAGGACCACCCCTTCAACACTTGCCTGATTCTTGATCCAATGCTCGCAACGGGCGGATCAGCCATTGCAGCGACAAAGATCATCAAGAACTGGGGCGCTTCAAAAATCAAGTTTGTCGGCATCATCGGTGCACCTGAGGGAATTAAAGCCCTCCAGACCGCACATCCGGACGTCGATATCCATCTCGCAGCCGTCGATGATCACCTCAACGAACGCGGGTATATCGTTCCGGGGCTAGGCGATGCGGGG
>DHPK01000030.1:29735-48320 GCA_002407845.1 Leptolinea sp. UBA5366
CGGGGCTAGGCGATGCGGGCGACCGTCAGTTTGGCACTGAATTTTAAAAAAAAATCGTCGGCGATCAGCCGACGATTTTTGCATAAAACTTAGCATCTTTATATACACCATGCACAGGCAGGCGCTTCTTGAAGACGCCTTCCTGATGCATTCCCAATTTCTGCATCACCCGTTCAGATTTGAAATTGTCAATCTCGCATTCGGCTTCAATCCGGTGAATACCAAGCGATTTAACTGCCGCATCAATCATGGCATTGGCAGCTTCAACAATCAATCCCTTCCCCCAGAATTTTTCGGAGAGACAATACCCGAGTTCAGCAGTCATCAGTGAAAAATCGACGGTGACAAAAGCAATCGTGCCGACCACCTTGCCGAATTCCTTTAAAACGATACCCCGGTCAATCTGCAGTTTTGCCGACTCAACATCCTCTAGATAATTCAGAAAATCTTCCGTGTCCTGAATTGTCCGATGGGCTGACCAGGACATGAACCGGGCAACTTCCGGATTCGAAGCATACTCGAAAATGTCGCTCTCATCAGCCGGCGTGAGGGGACGTAGCAACAGACGATCCGTCTCAATCGTTTTTGGAAACTTGTCCAACAAATTGGATATCATAAAACCTCAGTTGATTTATTGTTAATAGGGAATTTTATTTAAATTGTTGATACGCAGATCGTATAACAATTTAATTTTTTGTAATATCGATTGATCAAGTACGAATTAATCATGTTAAAATGGTGAAACGTCATATTATCCTTATGACTTTTGTAATGTTTGACCCTACATTATTTTACCACCAATCAAGGATTATGACGGAAAGAAAAATACTGCCAGGAGATTGAATATGTTGGTTGGCGCCAGAATGACATACCCCGTAATAACAATTGGTCCGCGCGCAACGCTCGACGCCGCGAAAGAACTGATTGTCAAAGAAGACGTCCATTCACTGCCTGTCGTCGATCGGCAGGGGAGACTGATGGGGCTGATCACACGCGACATGCTCGAAGAAGCGCTTCAAAACCCGCAGCCGACTGAAAATCCTGAACCGCTCGTTGAAGATATCATGACTCAGCAGGTGCTGACCGTCACCGAGAACACCCCGATCGAAGAAGCAGCCCGAATCATCACAGATTACGACGTCAACTCACTGCCGGTCGTGCGCGGTAACTTCGTTGTCGGCATCATTTCCGCCATTTCGCTGATCCGGATCCTGCTTGAACTGACCGGTGCCCGAAAACAGGGTATTCGCATCACGATTATGATCAGTGACGTGCCCGGCAAACTGCTGCCCGTGCTGCAAAAAATCGCTGACATGAACGCCTCAATTTCGACAATCTCAACTTATTGTTCCGAAGAAAAAGGGTACCGTGTCCTGACATTGAAAATCGCTGACGCGGACAAATACCAGCTGAAACAGGAACTGACGCCGCTGGTGCACAAGATTATCGACATTCGGTAAACCCATCCCCGCTTTACATTTCCTGCCTGTTTTCCAGGAATACAAATCCTGCCTGAAGAGCTCAAGGTATAATTTGAGCGTTGCGCTGCCTGCCGGCTTGACCGCCTGCAGCTGATACTTTTTTTCAGAAAGCTGACCTGCATTCATGATCACACTTGACATTGAGACGACTGGATTAGACCCAAAATTAGACGCTGTCACGGAAATTGCCGCCCTGCGGTTTTCCGGCACTCGCGTCGCGGACACTTTTCAGACGCTGGTCAATCCGAACCGGCCGATCCCGGCAAATATCATTCACTTAACCAATATTACGAATGAGATGGTGCGCAACGCGCCGCAATTCGCGGACGCAGCCCCAAAACTGGTTGATTTCATCGGCGATGACATCATCATTGGGCATAATATCATGTTTGACCTCAGTTTCTTCCGCATCCGCGGTCTGCTGAAAAAGAATTTCACCTATGACACCTACAATTTGGCATCGATCCTGGTCCCGGATGCACCGCGCTACAACCTCGCGGTTCTGGCGCAGCAGATGGGGATCATCGTGCTCGATCAGCATCGGGCGCTCGCTGACTGCCAGACCACCTTCCAGCTGTTCAACCGGCTGATGGAAAAAGCCCGTGCCATGCCGCTTGAACTGCTGAGCGATATCGTTTCGATTTCCGGCAGAAGCGGCTGGAACGAAGCTGAGCTGCTGCGCGGCATCATCCGAGAACGGATTCAAGCCGGCGAGAAAATCAAACCGGTGTTCAAAATTCCATTCCCCAATTTCAAAGGAATGGAAGACGAAGAGAAGGAACCGCTCAAGCCGGCTGAGAATATTCAGCCGCTCGACTTGGACGAAATGGCAGCGATTCTTGAACATGGCGGAGCCTTCAGCCGTTATTTCCCCAATTACGAACAGCGTTCGCAGCAAATTGAAATGCTGCGCTGCGTCAGTCAGGCGTTTTCAAAAGGGAAACACATGTTTATTGAGGCAGGAACCGGAACCGGCAAGTCATTCGCTTATCTGATTCCCGCCATCCATTGGGCTGATTTGAACGGCGAACGAGTCGTGATCTCAACCAACACGATCAATTTGCAGGAACAGCTGATCAACAAAGACATTCCCGAACTCGAAAAAGTGCTAAATCAGAATATTCATGCAACGGTTTTGAAAGGCCGCTCAAATTATCTCTGTCCGAGACGTGTCCAAAGCGCGCACGCTCATGGAATTGACAGCCAGGACGAAGTGCGCGTGATGGCAAAAATCATGGTCTGGCTGAGTCAGGGCGGCCGCGGAGACCGCAGCGAGATCAACCTGAATGGTCCGATTGAGCGCGACATCTGGTCAAGATGGAGCGCAGATTTTGAAGGCTGCCGTCCGAACCTCTGCCCGCATTATCACGAAGGCAGCTGCCCATTTTTCGCAGCCCGCGCGCGTGCCCTGCGTTCGCAGGTCATCATCGTCAATCATGCCCTTTTACTTGCCGATCTGGCTTTCAGCGGCGCCGTTCTGCCGGAATATCATTACTTGGTGATCGATGAAGGGCATCATCTTGAATCAGCCGCCACCAGCGCGCTGAGCTTCCGCCTTTCCCAGACAGATTTGTCCCGCCAATTACAGGAACTTGGAGGAAGCGGCCGCGGATTGCTCGGCAAGTTGTTAACTACGTTTTCAGACCGATTGAACCCTGCTGATCATCAAAAGCTGGTTAATGAAGTGATCCTGGTCTCTGATGATTCAGTTATGACGGATGTTTCCTTGAATAGCCTGTTTGAATCCATTCAGTTTTTCATGAAAGAAGCTCGCGACGGCAATCCGGTCACGGTTTACGGACAGCAGATGCGGATCACCCAATCCGTCCGCTCGCTCGCCGGCTGGAGCGACATCGAGATTCTCTGGGACGATACTGCGCGAAATTTCAGCAAGTTATTAGAACGGAGTGACAAAATTTACCGCAGTCTTTCAGCGCTCGAAGACCTGGATGAAGAGGCTACTGAGCTCGTTGATCAATTCGGTGAAATCATCAGCCGGCTGACTGAATCGCAGAACATGCTGAACCGCTTGATCCTCGAACCGGACTCCCAAACCATTTACTGGATCGATATCGCGCCGGTCAACAACCGCCTTTCGGTCAATTCCGCACCGCTCGAAATCGGCACTCTGATTGAAAAAATGCTGTGGCATACGAAGGAAAGCATCGTCGTTACTTCCGCCACACTGACAACTGACAGTTCCTTCGATTACATCCGTGAGCGGCTCTCAGCGCATGATGCGGACGATCTGGCAGTCGGTTCGCCATTCGACTATGAAAACTCAGTCCTGCTTTACCTGCCGACTGACATCCCCGAACCAAACCAGGGATCGGCGCAAAAAATGGTTGAAACTGCCTTAGTCCGGCTTTGCAAGGCAACCAGCGGACGCACCCTAGCGCTTTTCACTTCCTATGCGCAACTGAAACGCACTTCGGTCAACATCGCTCCGGTGCTGCAGGAGGCTGGCATCACCATCTTTGAGCAGGGCGAAGGCGCTTCCGCATCGGCATTGCTGCAAACTTTTCGCGAAACTGACCAGGCAATTCTGCTCGGAACGCGCAGCTTCTGGGAGGGAGTTGACATCCAGGGGGAAAAACTTTCGGTGGTCGTGATCGTCAAACTGCCGTTTGACGTGCCTTCCGACCCGGTGATCGCTGCCCGTTCAGAAAGTTTTGAAAATCCATTCGCTCAATACAGCCTGCCGGAAGCGATCTTGAAGTTCAGACAGGGTTTTGGCCGCCTGATTCGTTCTCAATCGGACCGCGGAATTGTCGTGATCCTCGACAACAGGATCCTCACCAAACGTTACGGGGCAGAATTTCTGAATTCAATTCCAAAATGCACCGAACGGCGCGGCAGCATTCGGCAGCTGCCGCGGGATGCGCAGACCTGGCTGAATATATAGCTGTGAATATATAGATTACAAACAGATCAAGAATTGAGATATTTTCGTTCGACCCGGGCAGAAATACCCGTCGTGACATCAGCGCGCGAAGTGTGCCAGCGCATTGCCAGCTCTTCAACATCAATCGACTCGCTGCCCTGACAGCCAAGCAGGACCACAACTTCATCGACTTCGAAGCGTTCCGGTAGTTTCACCATCATCACATCCGTGCACACGCTGCCGATAATCGGCAGCCGCCTGCCCCGGATCAGCACCTCATTGCCGCTGACTCTGCGATAACCATCCCCATACCCGACCGGAATCACACCGATCCAGGTATCTTCCAGCAGCGGCGTGTGCTGCGAATAGCCAACGCCTGCCCCGGCAGGAATGCGGCGGACGGAAACCAGTTTCGACTTCCAGGTGATACATTTTTTCATATAATCGGGGAAATCCTGATAATAAAACGGATTCACGCCGATCAGCGATGTGCCGGCGCGCACCATCGTGCAGCTGGACAGCGGTGCGTGAAAGAGCGCCGCTGAATTCGAAAAATGAATCCATTTGGGGCGAATTCCGGCTCGTGCCAGCTGCTGCAGCGCGCCGTCAAAGCGTTCCTGCTGCAATATGTTCAACGGATCTGCCGGATCATCGTCAATGTTCGCATAATGACTGTAAACCCCATCAAGCGGCAGCTCCGCTGTCTCCCGGAGCGCAGCGATCACTTCCGGCAATTCTTCCGGTAGAAAGCCAAAACGGCTCATGCCGGTATCAATCTTGAGATGGATCTTTGGGGTTTTCTTCGTCTCGGCTGCAAGATCTTTCAGCCAGGCAATCTGTTCAAGTCGGTTCAGCGAGATTGTCAGACCCAATTCGACAGCTTCCGCCAATTCGGCGCGGTTCATCAGCGTGAACACCAAAATATCCTGTGAAATACCCGCCTCCCGCAGTCTGACCGCTTCCGCCAGACGCGCGACAGCGAAATGGCACACACCTTCATCCAGACAGGCACGCGCGATCATCAGCGCACCAAAGCCGTAAGCATCGGCTTTTACGACCGCCATCAGTGGTAAACAGGCAGCTTCCATGCTGACGCGGCAATTGCTGCGAACAGCTGTCAGGTCAATCTCCAGCCATGAGGAAAAGAAGGGGGTTTTGCTCGAATTTTTCGTATCCATTTTGATTTTTTCTATTTTATCAGGGAAAAATTGATTTTTGGCAGTATAATACTTAATTAATAAGTATTGATTGTTCATACAACTTATTGGGGTCCATTTGTGACAGAAACAAAAATCAGGGTAATAAAGCGCATAATTAAAACAAGATAAATTGCACTAAAACGCAGCAATTGTCTGACGTTTTATTGCTTTTTTTCGTTCATTCCATATAATTAGTGTACGGATTCAAATTTTCCAGACGAAGCACCTACTGGAAAAACGCTGTGTCCGAAAAAGGAGGCCCACAAACCCTGAGCCAATCATTCCCGACCAAAGAAATATTTTAACTTGTATCAACTGATTATTGAGAAAGATTTCTCTCTTATCAAATAATGCGAACTGGTCTATCATTTATCTCAACAATTCAGTTTTAAGGTTTTTCTCAGCTTTACGACTGGGTAATTTCAAAAAATTCAAGAGGAGAATAGTTAATATGAAGAAGCTTATTGCAGTACTGTTTGTTCTTGTTTTGGCTCTGACCATCGTTGGTTTCAATGCCGAAGCTGCTCCTGAAGATTTCAAACTGGGCATTATCCTTGTCCATGATGAAAACTCAGGCTATGACATGGCACACATTGATGGTGTTTTAGGGGCTCAGGAAAAATTAGGCCTGACAAATGATCAAATCATCTTCAAATACAATATACCGGAAACTGAAGCCTGTTATGACAACGCAGTTGACCTCGCTGAACAGGGTTGCGATTTAATCATTTCCGACTCATATGGCCATCAGTCCTATATGATGCAGGCTGCGGAAGAGTATCCGGAAGTGACCTTCGTGGCTGCCACCGGCGACACCGCCTGGAAGGAACCGATGGAAAACGTCGCAAACTTCTTCCCGCACACCTATGAATCCCGCTACGTTTCCGGTGTGGTTGCCGGTATGAAGTTGAAGGAACTGCTGGATTCTGGCGCTGTGAAAGATCCGTACGTCGGTTATGTCGGTGCTTATCCGTACGCCGAAGTGGTCAGCGGCTACACTGCATTCTTCCTCGGCATCCGCTCAATCGTTCCAGAAGCCCACATGGACGTCCAGTACACCAACTCATGGTACGACCCGAAGGCCGAAGGCGAAGCTGCCAACGCTCTGATTTCCAGAGGCTGTGTCATCATCGGTCAGCACGCTGACTCAACCGGTGCACCGTCCGCGATTCAGGCAGCCAAAGACAGCGGCAAAGTCGTTTACAGCGTAGGTTACAACGTCAGCATGCTGGCAGTCGCCCCGACCGCCGCATTGACCAGTGCCCAGAACCGCTGGGATGCGCTCTACACTCCGACCATTGAAAAAAGCATGAAAGGCGAAGCTGTTCCGAAGGACTTCTCAGTCGGTTATGCGAACGACGCTGTCCAGATCGCTCCGCTGGGTCCAGAAGTTGCTGAAGGCACTGCGGAAGCAGTTGACGCAGTCATCGCCGGCATCATTGACGGAAGTCTGAACATTTTTGACACCGCCAACTTCACTGTCAACGGTGAAACTATCACCACTTTCCTGGCGCTCGACACCGATGGCGACTGGGCTGGTGACACGGGTGAAGCAATTGAGAATGGAATTTTCTACGAATCCAAACTCATCAGCGCCCCCTATTTCTCACTGCGCATTGACGGAATTACTGAACTGACAAACGAATAATCAAAACAATTTGAAAGTGGAGCGGCTGATATCAGCCGCTCCTTTATTCAAAACTTTTAGAACGGAGGGGAATGAAAATTTACCGGCAGATTTTTTCCAGACTTTCAGGTTTGATGCTGGTTCACCATTCATTTCAATCATAAGATTTTAACAGGGGTGTAATCCGTAGTTTATACGAGTTACACCCCTGTTAAAAACAAACAGGCATAAAGGATTTAATTCAAGACGGTGCGGATTCCGTATTGTCATGGGAAAGGAACCCTACTTGGAAACGAATGTAACAATTCGAATGGTTGACATCACCAAGCGATTTGCGGAAGTTGTCGCCAATAAAAATATCAATTTGGAAATTCGTTCTGGCGAGATTTTGGCGCTCCTTGGTGAGAACGGCAGCGGGAAAACAACCCTGATGAATATGCTGTCCGGAATCTACATGCAGGACAGCGGAAGTATTTACGTCAAGGGAGAGCATGTCACCATCAGAGATCCGCGCGATGCTTTTGATCTGCACATCGGGATGATCCATCAGCACTTCAAACTGGTGGAAGTGCTGACAGCAGCCGAAAACATCGTCCTCGGGCTGAATGAGACCCGTCTGGTTGACCTTAAAAACGTGCGTGAACAGGTAGCAAAAATTTGCGACCGGTACGGTTTTGTTGTGGAACCGGATAAAAAAGTCTATGATATGTCCGTCTCTGAAAAACAAACCCTTGAAATCGTCAAGGTGCTCTATCGCGGCGCAGATATTCTGATTCTGGACGAGCCGACTGCGGTGCTGACCCCTCAGGAAACGGATAAGCTGTTCGTTGTGATGCGGAACATGAAAGCTGACGGCAAGTCGATTGTGATCATCACGCACAAGCTTCATGAAGTGATGGAAATCTCTGACCGGGTCGCAGTATTGCGGAAGGGCGAATATATTGGCGATGTTCCGACCAGCGAGACCGATCCCCAGAAACTCACAGACATGATGGTTGGACGTGCCGTCACGCTCAACATCGATCGGCCGGAGCCGGTAGATCCGAAAGAAAGCTTGGTCGTCAAAAACTTGACCGTCAAAGACATCAACGGCGTCACCAAACTTGACAATGTCTCATTCACGGCATATACAGGCGAAATTCTCGGCATCGCAGGCATCTCTGGCTGCGGTCAAAAAGAACTGCTGGAGGCGGTTGCCGGGCTGCACAAGCTGGAAAAGGGCAGCAGCATCATGTTCTACCCGCGCGGCGATCGAGATCAAGGGGAAGACCTCGCCGGTCAAACCCCGATTGACATCAAGCATAAAGGCGTTCACCTGGCTTTCGTGCCTGAGGATCGGCTGGGCATGGGGCTGGTTGGAAACATGAACATTCCTGACAACCTGATGCTGAAGTGCTATGACCAGGGACGTTCGCCATTCACTAACCGCAAAAAACCGCGTGAACAGGCGATCCAGATCATTCGCGACCTTGAAGTTGTCACCCCCGGACTGCGCACCCCTGTGCGGCGGCTTTCCGGCGGAAACGTTCAGAAGATTCTGGTCGGCCGCGAGATCGCATCAGATCCTTATCTGCTGATGACGGCTTACGCGGTCAGAGGCCTCGACATCAACACCTCGTATACGATCTACCGGCTGCTGAATGATCAGAAAAAGAAGGGAACGGCAGTGATTTATGTCGGAGAAGATCTGGATGTTCTGCTCGAACTCTGCGATCGAATCCTCGTTCTTTGCTCCGGACGCGTCAGCGGCATCGTCGACGGCAAGACCGCTCGAAAAGAAGAAGTTGGTCTATTAATGACGAGTTTCAAGGAGGAAACAGCATGAAGAAACATGATCACAAGGAGCCGCTGTTTCGCATCTCCAAGAGCGGTTACGTCCCATTGCAAAAAGCTTGGGCAATCCGGATGGTTGCGCTGCTGCTGGCGCTGATTGTCTCCGCGCTCATCATTTTTTCCATCGTAAAACTCAATCCGATAAAAGTCTATGGAACCATGTTCCAAGGAGCTTTCGGAACCAACAAACGCATGTGGGTCACGATCCGTGACACCATGATGCTGCTCTGCATCGGGCTCGGGCTGGCGCCGGCATTCAAAATGCGCTTCTGGAACATTGGCGCTGAAGGTCAAGTGCTGGTCGGCGGCATTGCCTCAGCTGCCTGCATGATTTATTTGCGCGATAAGGTTTCATCAACCGCTGTGCTGCCGATCATGTTTGTCTGCAGCATGCTGGCAGGCGCTGTCTGGGGATTCATTCCCGGATTCTTCAAAGCGAAGTACGGAACGAATGAAACGCTTTTCACGCTGATGATGAACTACATCGCAATTCAGCTGACATCCTATTTTGTCGCCCTCTGGGAAAATCCTTACGGGTCGAACACCGTCGGCGTCATCAACTCCCGCAGCAAATTCGGCTGGTTTCCGCCGATTTTTGGTCAAATGTACGTCTTGAACGTCATCATTGTTCTGGTACTGGTCGTCACAATCTACGTCTACCTCAATTACAGCAAGCAGGGATTTGAAATTGCTGTCGTCGGCGACAGCGAGAACACCGCTCGTTACTGCGGCATCGACGTCAAGCGTGTCATTATCCGCACCATGGTAATTTCTGGCGCAATCTGCGGCATCGCCGGCTTCCTGGCAGTCGCGGGCGCCGGGCACACGATCTCGGTCAGCACGGCTGGCGGACGCGGTTTTACAACCATTATCGTTGCCTGGATGGCAAAATTCAATTCATTTGTGATGGTTTTGTTTTCCGCGCTTCTGGTCTTTCTGGAAAAAGGCGCGATGGAAATCGCATCCCGCTACCAGCTTTCAGATTATGTTTCCAGCATGGTGACCGGCATTATCCTCTTCTTCATCCTGGGAAGTGAGTTTTTCATCAACTTCAAAGTCACCCTGCGCAAACGGTTCTCCAAGGAGGTATCCCAGTGACCCAATTTATCTCATTATTTCAAGCGTCAATCGTCTTTGGAACCGTGATCCTTTTTGGAGCGGTCGGGGAAATTCTGACGGAAAAATCGGGCAACCTGAATCTGGGTGTGCCGGGCATCATGTATCTCGGCAGTATCGCCAGCCTGATCGGCGTTTTTTATTACGAACGCTATGTAGAAAATCCAATCCCGATCGTTTGTATTCTGATCGCGCTGGTATGCGCAGTCATCGCTTCCATGTTGGGCGGGCTGTTGTTCAGCTTCATGACCATCACCCTGCGCTGCAACCAAAACGTGATGGGGCTGGCATTCAACATTTTCGCGGGCGGATTTGCGAATTTCTACGGCGGTTCCCTGAATAAACTGGCTGGCGGCGTCGGACAGATTAACGTGCTTGCAACCAGTGCAGCTTTCCGAACCAAAATCCCCAACTATCGCAGTCTGGGTCCAATCGGCGAACTGTTCTTTTCATACGGCTTCCTGGTCTATCTGGCGATTTTCCTGGCATTTGCAGTGAGCTGGTTTTTGAACCGCACCAGCGTCGGGTTGAACCTGCGCTCAGTTGGTGAAAATCCCGCGACAGCGGACGCAGCAGGCATCAATGTCACAAAATATAAATATCTGTCGACCTGTGTCGGCGCTGCCATCTCTGGACTTGGCGGGCTTTACTATGTGATGGACTATATGAAAGGCACCTGGGACAGCGACGGCTCAATTGAAGGACTGGGCTGGTTGGCAGTGGCACTTGTTATTTTCGCGTCGTGGAAAGCACCGCGTGCAATCTGGGGCTCTTACCTGTTCGGCATGCTCTCCTGGGCATATTTCTATATCCCGGGACTGACGCGCAGCTCACAGGAAATTTTCAAAATGCTGCCCTATATCGTGACAGTCCTGGTGTTGATCTTTGTCGCTTATCAGCATAAACCGGATAATCAGCCGCCCAACGCGCTTGGGCTTCCCTATTTCCGGGAAGAACGCTGACCTCGAGGCATGGATTGCAACCTGATCCATGCCTTTTTGTAACGAGCAGATTTATTTCATCTGCCTGATTAATTCAAACGGAGCCTACTTATCTCAACCAAACTCCTTTTGAAAAGTGCAGATCAGAATGAACGGGAGAAATGAATTTATGGCAAATTATGTACACAAACCAAAAAAACTTGCTGATGTCACGATCGATCTGGCAGCGGTGGCAATGGGGAAGATGCCCGCTGACCTGATCATCCGCAACGGAAAATTGGTCAACGTCAATATCGGCGCCGTTCAGAATGACATGGATGTTGCAGTGAAACACGGCTTCATCGTTTATGTCGGCAAAGACACTGAAAACAAGATTTTGACCGATAAACATACTCAAATCATTGACGCCAAAGGGCGTTACCTCGTGCCGGGTTTGATTGACAGCCATGTCCATATTGAAAGTTCAATGGTTGACCCGCGCCATTTTGCAGCAGGTGTGTTGGCACGCGGAACAACCACGATTTGCCCGGATAATCACGAAATTACGAACGTCCTCGGACTGCGGGCAGTGGAACTGTTTCAGAACGCAGCGCGCGGACTGCCGATCAAATTTCTGCTGGCGATGCCCGTATGCGTGCCGGCTGTCAGAGGATTTGAAGACACCGGAGCCGAAATCTATGCTAAAGATGTCGCCGAAGCTTATGAAAAAGGCTGGGCGCAGCTTCAAGGCGAACAAATGAATTTTATCGGCGTGATCCACGGCGATAAGGAAGTGCATGAGATCATTAAAGCTTCGCATGAAGCCGGCATGGTACTGACTGGACATTACGCCAGCGATGAACTAGATCAGGGACTCAACGCGTTCGCCGCTACCGGAATTAACTGCTGCCACGAGGTAACCAGCGCAGAATCAGTCTTAAAACGGTCTGAACTTGGCTTTTACAGCCAGCTGCGCTATGGGTCAGCCTGGTTGGACCTGCCGAATACGATCAAAGCGTATACTGAAAATCCAGGGTTGGATTCCAGATTCATGACGATCTGCACCGATGATGTCAATGCCGCGACAATTACCCGCGAAGGCCAGATGGACCGATCGTTACGCACCGCGATAAAAAATGGGGTACCGCCAGTCATTGCGATTCAGATGGCGACGCTCAACGCGGCACAGCTGCTCGAAAAAGCACGCTGGATTGGATCCATCTCCCCCGGGCGCGCCGCTGATATCCTGATCGTCAGCGATATCACTGATTTTGTGATCGATGAAGTCTACAGCGACGGTGTTTTGGTCGCGAAAAATGGCATGCTGACAATCGACCTGGAACCCTACGCTTACCCGGCATACAGCATGAAAACCATGCACTTGGACAAGCTGACACTGGATGATTTCAAGATTTCAGCTGGAACGGATGAAGCGATCAATGTTCGGGCAATTGAAATTCAGCCTGGCAAGGTTCACACAGTCGAAAAAAGTAAAAAGATGTATCCTGTCGAAGGGTTGATCCAAGCGGATGTCTCACGCGATCTCGCGAAAGCTTTTTCCTTTTACCGCCACCAGCCAAAAGACGGTGTTACTGGCAGCCGCGGCGCCGGGATTATTGCCGGCACCCATTTCAATGAAAACTGCGCCTATGCTTCGACTATCTCCCACGACTGTCATAACCTGCTGGTCATCGGCACCAGTGACGAAGCCATGATGCTGGCAGCCAATGAAGTCATCAAATCTCAGGGCGGAATGGCAGTTGTCGTTGATGGAAGTCTGGCAGCCAGGCTCGAGCTGCCGCTGGCAGGGTTGATGTCCCTCTCGCCCATCGAAATCACAGCGAAAAAGATCCAGGCTATTGAATTAGCCCTGCGCAAGGCTGGCGCACAGCATGAGTCGATTGAAATGACGTTCAGCCTGCTTGGTCTGATCGTCATTGAACAGCTCCATCTAAGCAATCGCGGTCTGGTCGAGCTGAAATCGAACGCACCGCTGAAGATTGTTCCTTTAATCAAGTAACTGCTCCGCGAGTTTTTTTTCTAACCGCTGACAACGATCAAATTACAGAATGAAATGAGAGGTTCCAGATAATCTGGAACCTCTCGTTGTTTTTTTTATTCCATTTTTTTGTCACTACGTCCCGGGTCAAGGAAGTTTTATTCTCTTATTCGCTTAAATCCAACTTCGCCCGCGAAAATTAATACGATCGGTCAATCAGTAAAAAGACACGCGGTCTTTCAGCGCGGCTTAATTGGAGTGCCAATCTGCATTGCTTGCCGCCAAATTGGTGCGGGTCCGTCCTCTCCCCAATATTCATCCAAAGAAGTAATCTTTCCTTCTGAAATTTCAAAAAAGGACACTGCATGAAACGCATGCAATTCAGCCGGTGACCAAACGCGTGTGATAGAAAAGAATAATTTATCTGAGACTTCAATGCGCTCAACGTCACAATGCCAAATCCCCGGATATTCGCAATTCGCCCGAATAAATTCCCCGACAGTGAAACATTCATTTGTGTTGTGCCAGCGGATTCGCGCATCAGGATGAAAGAGACGCTCCAATGCTTTTTCATCCTGAGCAGCAACTGATTGCCAATAATCTATGAGGGTCTGCTTCTCACGCATAGGCAGCCTTTCTCTCCCACATGAACTTGCTGTATTTGTGTCTCATTAGTTACCGTCCTCAATCCGCGCATGCAGCCGAAGATCACTCATTCGGGCTGATCCATTCCTGAACACGTTCATGCGCGTTCATCCGCTCTTCAGATTCCTCGGTCTCTCGCAGCAGCGCTTCCCACAATTTCGCGAAATATTCCCACGTAATGTGCGGTTCAATGCTAGCGGTTTCGGTCAGTTCTTCCGCTAAAGCCCAATCACCGCTCATAGCCGCTGCCCGAATGAAAGGCGTCATTTCGACCGGATTTTTCATCACAAATTCTTGTGAAACTGCATTTTGATAAAGAGATAACGCGCTGGAATAATTTTCCAAATCCACTTCCCGCGCTGCGTTTTCATAAAAATAGCACCAGTCATGGGGATAATCTTTACCAAACACGCTGGCAGGCAACTGATGATCTGATTCGTAAAGAATCCGGCTCTTATTTTGATACTGAATCAGGTTTTTCGTCACTGGCTGAATATAGGGGTTATACAGATCCGCCTCATCCAGCACCCACAAACAGCGGTCCCATTCTGACTTCGTGATCACCAGATAATCTCCCGGTTGTGCGGAAAAGTCAAATATTTTTGTCTTGATCGAGAGCGGCAGCTGCTGTTCCAACTCTTGTTTAAAATCTCCTTCTCCCACTACAAAATACCAGTAAGGCGTCGGCGTGAACCCAGTCTTTTTGCCATACATCTCGAAAACCATCGAGCCATCCGCCCAGCTGCCCATGAAGGACGCAATGATTGCATCACCGAGGATCGCGGTGTTTTCTTTCAAATCCGGCACCCGCCATTTCAGCTGCCATTGAAATTTCTGCTGGTTTTCCCACGCGGTCCGATAATAAACTGAGTTTTTTATTTGGAAAAACACACTTATCCCGCATAAAGCTGAAAGGATCATAAGTTTCAACGCTGGACCGCGCATCAAAAGCCAGATCGCAGCCGTCAAGGTTAATGCGATTCCCCAAAAGCTCGGCAGCAGGAAACGGTCATGATACACGAAACTGGTCGAAGGAGATTTGTCGATCATCATGCCGGGTAAATATCCCAGCAACATGGCACCGATGCCGACGAGTAAAATCTCTTTTCTTTCCAAATCTGAATGGCTGGCGTCATCCGGAAACCGGTCTTTGCGCCACAGCCAGTGCATTCCGATAAACAGGAGAAGCGAAATCAGGATGCCTGCCAGCAATGCTGCTTGAAAACTTGGCAACGCAAAATCGAGGTTGGCAGGATCAATACTGCGATACCACACGCCCCAAATCGACTCGGACAGGTATTGAATGAACAGCTGAACCAAATACAACGCCAGTCCCGATAGCGTCTCATGTTCAGTCAGCAGTTCCAGTTCGTTGCGATCATGCATCAGCTGCGGCAAAACAGCAAAGCGCCACAAAAGGTAAGCCGCCCAGATCAGGAAATAGGGCAGCCAATTTTTTAGCACTGTCTTCAGTCTGGCTTTCCCGGAAACCGTTTGTGACTGCTGAGCCTGACGCAGCACAACCCAGATGATCACAACCCGAATCAGTTCAATCGTCAGAAAATATTCCGTCATGAACAGCTGGATTCCAGATACCAGACAGGCGCTAATTGTCAGCGCCGTCTTGCGCCAGCCGTTAGCCGCCTGCAGCGCAGCCGTCATCAGGTAAAAGGACAGCAGAATCAATGCGCTCTGCATCCAAACTTGAACGTAAGCGATACTGAACGCCTGATGCTTGAAAAAGGGGAAAATCATCAGCAGGATGGAGGAAAATATTGCGATGACCGACTGTTTTTTCCAGATTTTCCGAAGCAACAGCCAGTTCATCACGCCCGCTAGCCAGCGCCAGAAGAGCGAATAGATCTGCCAGCCGAGCACATTCGTCCCAACCAGTTTGAATCCCAGTCCATGCACCCAAGGCTGCAAGCCAACCCGGCTGTCTTGCAGCGCGTAAGCCTGCAGCGCCAGGAAGCCGCCCTGATCATATCCTGCCACGGAAATCCAGTCATCCAGATAAAAACCATAATCCGGAATCAGAAATCCCCAAGTAACCACAATGATAAAGAGCAGAAAAATTGGAAAGTATTTTCCTGAAATAAGTTTTTCAAATCGGATCATTATTCTCACGCCAGCGAAAAATTGATAAGTTCATTAATTTATTCCCTCTCCAATTGCATTAAACCACAATAATTTTCGAAATTTCCGGTTCCCGAAATCTTTTACATTAATTTTTGATTATTCTCCTGCAGGAAATCTCCGCCATATCCAGCCAAATCATATATAATAAAAGCCCATAGAGTGTGTCCCATTTTGGACAGAAAGGCATGGAAATTTGTGCTGATAGATGATCTGCTTTCAAGCCTGCCTGAAACATATTCGCAAGCAGATAAAGAATTAGTCGAAAAAGCATTTTATTTTGCTGAAAAAGCTCATGAAGGGCAAAAACGCGCCTCAGGTGAGCCGTATTTCACGCATTGTGTTGCAGTCGCGATGATTCTGAGCGAAATGAAAGTTCAAAGTTCAGCAATTGCCGCCGGCTTACTGCACGACACGGTCGAAGATACGAGCGTTACGCTTGAAGATCTGCGCTTGAATTTCAGCGACGAGATTGCAAAAATGGTCGACGGGGTCACAAAACTGACCAAAATCCCCAAAGCCAATGCGTTTGAAAAGACTTTTTCGCCTCAAATAGAAGATCAGGACATTGCTGAACTTTCTCTGGAAACCTACGACATTATGCCGCAGGATGCCTCAATGCGCGACCGCAAACGCCAATTGAAAAATGAAACACTGCGCAAAACTTTCATCGCGATGGTTGACGATGTGCGTGTGATCATCATCAAGCTGGCTGACCGCTTGCACAACATGCGCACACTCAGCCATACAAGCAAGGAAAAACAACGCCGCATCGCTCAGGAAACGCTGGATATCTATGCGCCGCTGGCAAACCGGCTCGGTATCTGGCGCATCAAATGGGAACTTGAAGACTTGGCTTTTCGTTATGTGCACCCAAAAGAATACGCCATCATTGCCGAAAATTTGGCAACCACTCATACCCTTCGTGAAAAAGAAATTCAGGAAATCATCGATCAGCTCAAATCCATCATGGAACTGGCAAAAATTGACTGCGACATCAGCGGACGCCCGAAGCACATTTATTCGATTTACACAAAAATGGTCGATCGCAATAAACCGCTTGAGATGCTGCGCGATATCCGCGGCGTGCGAGTTATCGTGAAAGATGTGCCGTCTTGCTATGCAGCCCTCGGACAGATTCACACCCACTGGCGCCCGATCCCGCAGGAATTTGACGATTACATAGCCGTACCGAAGGATAATTTTTATCAAAGTCTCCATACTGCGGTTTATTATGAGGACGGCAAACCGCTCGAAGTCCAAATCCGCACGCCGGAAATGAACCAGAACGCAGAATATGGGATCGCAGCCCACTGGCGCTATAAAGAGCATACCAAATCGGACGCTGCCTTTGAACGGCGGCTGGAGTGGCTGCGCAACCTGATGGACTGGCGGAAGGATGTCGAAGACGCCGGCGAGTTTGTGGAAGGCATGAAATCCGACGTTTTTCAGGATCGTGTCTTTGTTTTCACCCCCCGCGGTGATGTCATCGACCTTCCCAATGGATCGACCCCGATCGATTTCGCTTACAGCGTCCACACGGAAGTCGGACACCGCTGCCGGGGCGCCAAAATTAATGGAAAGATGGTTCCGCTGAGCTATAAGCTTAAAACGGGCGATCAGGTTTCAATCATCACGACCAAACAGGGCGGTCCCAGTCGGGACTGGCTGAACCCTAATCTGGGATTGGCAAACACCCAGCGCGCCCGATCCAAAATCCGAGCCTGGTTCAAGTGGCAGGATCGCGAGCTGAATCTGGCGCAGGGGAAGGAAATCATCAAAAAAGACCTGCAGCGGCTTGGGCTTGGCGACACCGACATGAACGAGATTGCCAAGGAACTTGATTTCAAGGCAGTAGACGATCTTTACGTCGCAATCGGCTGTGGGGATACTTCGCCGATGCGCGTCGTCAACAAGATCAATGAAAACCTCAAACTGAATTCCCAACAAGTCCTGCAGCCGCGGCCGATGCCTGCTGACCGGATGAAATCCACCGGCATTACGGTTGTCGGTGCCGGCAGCATCTATACAACCTTCGGAAAATGCTGCAATCCGGCGCCGGGCGATGAGATCATTGGCTACATTACCAAAGGGCGCGGCGCGACCATTCATAAAGCCGATTGTCCGAATATCACGCGGGTCCAAAGCCGTGAACGACTGATCAACGTGAACTGGGGAACCGCTGAGCAGCGTTATCCGGTGACAATCACTGTTCGCGCCTATGACCGGCAGGGATTGGTCAATGACATCACAAACCTGCTGGTGACGGAAGACGTCAATCTCGAGAATATCAACGTCAAAGTTACCCATAACTATGCCAACATTCAGATCGTGCTGGATGTGCTGGACATCACCCAGCTCAGCCGGGTTTTAACGCTGATTGAGGCTCTTCCCAACGTCGTCGAGGCTTATCGAAACAAGCCGGGATAAGTCAGTCTCCATCTGACTGTGTTTCAGAAATTGCGCGTTCCTCATGCTATCCGAAACATTGTCTGCAGTCATCCACATTTTATAAAATGAATTCACCAAAGCAATAAAATTGTTTTCCAAATTCTAAATATTTCACAACATTTGCCTATGCGAACCAAAATGCTGGTAAGAATCTCGCTCAATTCAGCTGGAATAGCAAGCTGCTCTTGGAGCATCCTCGCAGAAAAACCCAATTCAGCAGGAAGTTTTCAGCTTTTTTACATATTTCTTATGCTTTTGGCGGGGACTCATCCTGAGCAAGGTCAAATAGATATG
>DHPK01000012.1:0-32078 GCA_002407845.1 Leptolinea sp. UBA5366
TGCTGCTGCCGCTTCTTCTACCACTGCTTCAGCTTCTACTGTCGGTTCCTCAACTGCCGGTTCTTCTACTGCAGGTTCTTCTACGACTGGAACCTCCGTAGGTGGAACTGGTGTCGGCGGTACCGGTGTTGCTGTCGGTTTGGCACAACTGCTGAGCAGCATGCTGAAAACCAATACAACAGTCAATACAACTAATAATCTTCTTGAACGCATTATTTCCCCTCCTTACAAGGATAAAACTTCGTGTTGCTTCTTTTTTCCAATCTGCGGCTGGAATTGTCATTCCCCGCAGGAACTTCCAAATTATTTAAGATCATCACTAAAATGGCATGCCACAAAATGATGCGGTTCGACTTCGCGAAATACCGGTTTTTCAGCTGCGCAAATCTCTTTTGCATATTGGCAGCGCGTCCGGAATCGGCAGCCTGAGGGCGGATTCACCGGTGACGGCACATCCCCTTCAAGGATGATGCGCTTGCGTTTTTCCTCAATGAATGGATCGGGAAACGGCACTGCTGACAGCAGCGCTTTGGTGTACGGATGAATCGGTTTAGCATAAAGCGTGTTCCGATCCGCGAGTTCTACGATAATTCCAAGATACATCACCGCAATCCGGTCGCTAATATGCCGAACCATTGAGAGGTCATGCGCGATGAAGAGATAGGTCAGTCCCAGATTCTGTTGCAAATCCTCGAGCAGATTCACGACCTGAGCCTGAATCGAAACATCCAGCGCGGAGATCGGTTCATCGCAGACGATCAGTTTCGGCTGAAGCGCCAATGCTCGAGCAACGCCGATGCGCTGCCGCTGTCCGCCTGAAAATTCATGGGGATAGCGGTTTAAGAAAGCCGGATTCAATCCGACCAATTCAAGCAGCTCTTCAACGCGTTCGAGCTGAGCTTTTCCTTTTAAAGTATTGTGGATATCCATCGGCTCGCCGATGATCTTGCCAACGGTCATGCGCGGGTTCAGGCTGGCATAAGGATCCTGGAAAATCATTTGCAGATAGCGCCGCTTGCGCCGCAGATCTTCGCCTTTCAGCTTGGCGAGGTTGTCGCCATCAAAAAGCACTTCGCCCGCGGTTGGGCGATATAACTGCAGAATTGTGCGTCCGGTGGTTGATTTTCCGCAACCGCTTTCACCGACCAGACCTAGTGTTTCACCATCATAGATATCAAAGCTGATCCCATCGACTGCATGAACTTTCGATTTGCTTCTGGAAAAAAGTCCCTGATTGATCGGAAAATGCTTGAAAAGATCCTTGACCTGTAATAAAACTTCACCTTTTGCCATCAATACTCCTTCCCAGTCTTCGGGTTCACCCAGCAGGCAGCAAAATGTCCTTCGCCTTCAACTTCCTGCAGGGCAGGATTGCTGTGACGGCACTTTTCAACTGCAAATTTACAGCGCGGTTCGAACGGACAATAAGACGGCCTTTCAAGCAATGTTGGCGGCAGTCCGTCAATTGAATGTAGCCGGCGATATTCTGTCTCGTCCATTCTCGGCAAGCTGCCGAGCAGTCCAAGCGTGTAAGGATGCTGTGGATTGCTGTAAAGCCCTTTGACCGGTGCGGTTTCGATAATATACCCGCCATACATCACGTTTACGCGGTGTGCCAGCCCAGCCACAATCCCAAGGTCATGGGTGATCCAGATGATTGACATGCCAAGTTTTTCGCGCAGATCTTTCATCAGTTCAATAATCTGAGCCTGAATTGTGACATCCAGCGCAGTGGTTGGTTCGTCCGCGATCAGAATTTGCGGCTCGCAAATCAATGCCATAGCGATCATGACACGCTGGCGCATGCCTCCGGAGAATTGATGGGGATAGTCGTTCAGACGTTCTTTGGCATTTGCAATCCCGACTAATTCGAGATATTTAACTGCCCGTTCATACGCTTCGCCCTTGCTCGCATTATTGTGAATGCGATAAGGTTCAGCTGTCTGTTTCCCAATCGTCAGAACCGGGTTAAAAGAGGTCATTGGATCCTGAAAGACGACGCTTATTTTTGAGCCGCGAACGTGACGCATCTCTTCGTTGTTCATTTTGAGAAGATCTTTGCCTTCAAACCAAGCTTCTCCAGCAACAATCTTTCCCGGCGGCATCGGAATCAGCCCCAAAAGCGACATCATCGAAACAGTTTTTCCGCAGCCGCTTTCACCGACAATCCCAAGTGTTTCGCCTTCCTTTAAATTAAAGGAAACGCCATTAACGGCGTGAATTATTCCTTCTCTGGTTTTGAACTGGGTTTCTAACCCTTTTACTTCAAGTAAATCCGGCATGCATGCAATCCTTGGTTAAGATTTTTCGGGTATTCCGCCTGTTCGTTTGACAAAATTTTGGGTCAGCGGCTGGAAACCCTGCTCAAGAGTAGACTAAGCACATCGTAAAATTATAATTTGCTTACGCCATATTTGTCAAACGAGGCGCAGAAAAAGCATAAACATCTATCTGCAAACATGACAATTTTAATCGTTAATTGTCCTTTTTTCGAATTCTTTACAGCAAAAGAAGATCCTTCATTTCAATGTCACACGCTGACGCGGGTCAATGATTGACAATTCTGCACTGAACCGATAAACTTCTTATACCCCACATGGGTGGGGTATTAATGGGTGAGAGTGGATTATAAAACCGAAAGGCTGATGGGCTCGCCAATGCGAAAACGGTTACACCAAATCACAGACGCAAAGGCGCTCAAGACAGAACCATCTCCCAGCCCGGCTGTTGTTAGTCAGATAAAAAAGTCCGCCCGGCAGCCCGAAACGCAAACAATTATCAGGGTTCGCCGCGCCTGAAATCAGCGAAATCAGCGAAGCAGCCCTCTTGAAAAGAAGGCAACGATGAAGCAAACCTATCAAATTAGCGGGATGAGCTGTTCAGCTTGTTCTGCAGCAGTAGAAAAAAGTGTGCGAAAAGTGGCGGGTGTCCGGCAGGCAGACGTCAACCTGCTGGCAAACAAGATGCAGGTCGAGTTTGATCCTGAGAAAACCGATCCCTCAGCAATTCAGCGAGCAGTTATCGCCGCGGGCTACGGGGCAGAACTGCTTGACGGCAAGGTACACCCAGCTGAGAAACAATCGTCACAAGACGCGCTCACCCTGGAGCTGGCTCAGATGAAAACGCGTCTGCTGGTCTCAGTCGTGTTTCTGGTACCGCTGCTCTACATCGCCATGGGGCACATGCTCGGATTTCCATTGCCGCGTTGGCTGCATGGCGCTGAGAATGCGCTAACTTTCGCGTTCACGCAGTTTTTACTGGTGCTGCCGATCCTTTATGTCAATCGAAAGTTTTATTCTTCCGGGTTTGGAGCGCTGGTACGGCGAGCGCCGAACATGGATTCGCTGATTGCCATCGGCACATCCGCGGCAATGATTTATGGAATTTTTGCCATCTATCAGATCGGCTGGGGATTGGGGCACAACGATCTCACGCGCGCAGCCCATTTTTCGATGGACCTGTATTTCGAATCTGCAGGGACGATCCTGACGCTGATCACTGTCGGAAAATATCTTGAAACGCGGTCAAAAGGGAAGACCTCTGAGGCGATTTCGAAGTTACTGGATCTTGCCCCAAAGACTGCAGCTGTCCTCCGAGACGGGATCGAGTCGCGCATTCCAGTTGAAGAAATTCTGGTTGGAGACGAGATCATTGTCCGCCCGGGCGAAAGCATTCCCGTCGACGGGACGATCCTCTCAGGCGCCAGCTCAATCGATCAGTCGATGCTGACCGGCGAGAGCCTGCCTGTTGAGAAAAAAGCCGGAGATAAAGTCGTCACCGCTACCATCAATCAGACCGGAGCTTTTCATTTTCGAGCCGAGAAAATCGGTGAGGATACGACGCTGGCACAGATTGTGAGATTAGTAGAAGAAGCAAACTCCGGCAAAGCGCCAATTTCTCGGCTTGCGGATAAAATCAGCGGGGTTTTCGTGCCGATTGTAATTGCGATTGCCATTTTAGCTGCCGTGTTTTGGCTGTTGGCGGGAGAAAGCGCAGAATTTGCGCTGTCAATCGCTATCTCCGTCCTGGTGATTTCCTGCCCGTGTGCCCTTGGGTTGGCGACTCCGGTCGCAATCATGGTCGGCACTGGCAGAGGCGCTCAGTTTGGAATCCTCTTTAAATCTGCGGAAGCGCTGGAGACTGCCCATCTCGTCAAGACGGTAGTGCTTGATAAAACCGGGACGATCACCGAAGGAAAGCCGCGCGTGACAGACATCATTCCACTTGATCCCGCCCAAACTGAAAGCCAGCTGCTGCTCAGCGCCGCATCGCTTGAAAACAAATCCGAACATCCGCTGGCGCATGCAATTCTGGTCGAAGCGGAGAATCGCGACCTTGTCCTTGACCAACCGGACTTTTTCACCTCGCATTCTGGATTGGGGATTGAGGGGACACTGAACGGAAATACCTATCTGGTCGGCAATCGCACTTTGCTGGAAGAACACCGGATCGATATCACTGCCGGAATTGGCATCTTGGATAATCTCGCTTCCGAAGGGAAGACGCCGCTGCTGCTGGCAGAAAATAATCACTTGATCGGGATTATAGCGGTGGCCGATCCGATTAAATCCACCAGCCGTGAAGCGGTAGACCATTTCAAAAAGATGGGGCTGGAAGTAGTCATGCTGACCGGCGACAACCTGAAAACCGCCAAGGTCATTCAAAATCAGGTGCATGCGGATCGGGTGGTTGCTGAAGTGCTGCCTGCGGATAAAGAGCTGGAAATCAGGCAGATTCAGCAGTCAGTCGGTAAAACTGCCATGATCGGAGACGGCATCAACGATGCACCGGCATTGGCACGCGCGGATGTCGGAATCGCGATCGGCGCCGGCACCGACATCGCGATTGAGTCGGCGGATGTCGTGCTGATCAAAAATGATCTGCGGGACGCTGTCACTGCCATTCAGCTCAGCAAGGCAGTCCTGCGGAACATCAAAGAAAATCTGTTTTGGGCATTTTTCTATAACCTGATCGGCATTCCGCTGGCAGCCGGTGCTTTTTATACATTGTTCGGCTGGAAAATGAATCCGATGTTTGCTGCGGCAGCGATGAGTCTCAGTTCGGTGACGGTCGTCACCAACGCATTGCGGCTGCGCGGTTTCAAACCCAGCTGGGGTCAAAAGAGCGGGAGCCTAATTGCCCATTCACCGGCAGGACTGCCAATGAAAGAGAAGATTGAACAGGCAAAATTGGAGGAGCCAATGCAAAAAATCATGAAAATTGAAGGGATGAGCTGTGCCCACTGCAAGGCTGCGGTCGAAAAAGCGCTCGCGGCGCTGCCCGAAGTCAGTCAGGCAGTTGTCAACTTGGATGGAAAAGAAGCGCTGATCACAATGCAGGAAGACTTGCCGGATGAAACCCTTTTTGAGGCTGTCCGCGAAGCCGGTTATGAGCCGATTGCGATCGAGATACGGAGGGAAGATGGTCGCTGATAAAGTGAAAGTAACCCGCCTGTTAAAAACCGCCCGCGGTCAGATTGACGGCATGATCAAGATGATTGAAGAGGATCGCTATTGCATCGATGTTTCGAATCAAATTGCAGCTGCTCAGGCGATTCTCGGGAAAGCCAATCGCGAGATTCTGCACGCTCACCTGCAGGGATGCGTCCGCGATGCATTTGAAAAGGGTGACGAAGCGGATAAGGCTCAAAAAATCAATGAGATTATCAGCATCATCGACCGGCTGGATCGCTGATCAGCGGCTTTTTCGGTCAAGCTGTGCGCGCCGGATACATGACCTTCCGGCGAAAGCGGCTGTTCTGGGATAAAATAAGATCTTAATATGAACATTTCGACCTTATTCAACCATAAAAAAGTTGTCTTTTCTCTGGAAGTTTTTCCACCGAAAAAGGACACGTCCTACAACGTGATCTACAACACGCTGCTCAAACTGCGCGGGCTGCCGGTCGATTTTATCAGCGTCACCTACGGCGCGGGCGGCAGCGAAGCTCAGCGCGAGAAAACTGTTGAGATCGCGTCCCTGATTCTGTCAACCTATCACATTGAACCGGTCGCGCATTTGACCTGCGTCAGCCTGGATCGGGACGACGTGATCCAGACGCTGGCGAAATTGAAAGAGAACAATGTGCTCAACGTCATGGCGCTGCGCGGGGATATCACGCCGACCATGAACGTCAAAACCGATTTCAAATATGCCAGCGATCTGACAGCCTTTATCAAGGAGACAGACCCAGCGTTCAACGTGCTGGGCGGCTGCTATCCGGAATGCCATCCAGAATGCGAAAGTTTGGATCAGGATATCGAAAATCTTAAGAAAAAGATTGACGCGGGCGCTTCTCATCTGGTATCTCAGCTGTTTTTTGACAATGATACTTTTTATCGATTCCGGGATAAAGCACACGCGGCGGGCATTTCAATTCCGATCGAGGCTGGCATCATGCCGATCATCAACAAGAATCAGATTGAGCGCATCGTCTCGATGTGCGGTGCCAGCGTTCCAGCGAAAATGTCCCGTTATCTGAGCCGCTATCAGGACAATCCGACCGCGCTGAAAGACGCTGGGCTGTTTTACGCTACCGAACAAATTTTGGATCTGATCAATAACGATGTTCAGGGAATTCACCTGTATACGATGAACAGCGTCGAAACTGCGACACGCATCAGCGATAACATTCAGAATATCATCGTTGCAGAGAACAATCCGCCAGCCGTTCAGGGAGTCTGATCTTGCTTCTCCACGTGGATTCGCTGGATAAGAACGAAATCCTGCGCTATCTTGGTCATCGATCCGGTCAGCTTTCCGCCGAACTGGACGAGACCCTTGAGCGCTGTATCCGCGATACGCTGCAGACCATCCGCCCGATGGCGATCACGAAACGATTCCCCATTCAACATAATGAAGCGGACATCCAAATAATCGGCACCAATTTAATACTCACCGGGTCATCCATCCGGAACCATCTTGCGCCTGTGTCAGAAGTCTGGCTCATGGCAGCGACCGTCGGTCCCGCAATGGATAAGCTGATCCGCGCCCGGCTGGTCAATCAGCCGGATGAAGGCGTGATCCTTGACAGCTGCGGAGCGGCGGCAGTGGAAGCCGCTGCTGATCAAATTCAATCAGAATTGAAGCTGCAGGCGGATCAGGAACAAAAATTCATCACGAGCCGTTTCAGCCCGGGATACGGGGATCTGCCGCTCCAGATTCAAAAAGAATTTTTAAATGCACTGGACGCCGGCCGTAAGATTGGTTTATCCGTCACAGACAGCCATCTGATGACGCCCTCCAAATCGGTGACTGCAATCATCGGAATTTCTAACGAAACCATTACAGGAAGTCAAGACCCATGCGATGCCTGCCGGCTGCGCATGGTCTGTGAACTGCGAAAGGCAGGAACGCCATGCTGGAAATAACTCAAAAGATTACGCTGCTGGACGGAGCATTCGGGACGCTGCTTCAAAAAAAAGGGCTGCTGACCGCCACCGTGCCGGAAGCCAACAACCTGACCCATCCGGATGCGATCATCGACATCCACCGGGAATATATCCGCAGCGGATCCGAAATCATCTATGCCAGCACCTTCGGGGTCAACGCCTATAAACTGAGCGGTACACCCTATAAAGTCGAAGAACTGATCGAAGCTGCAGTTGCCAATGCGAAAAAAGCCTGCGAGATCGAAAACCCCGCTGTGAAAATTGCGCTGGACTGCGCGCCTATCGGGAAAATGATCAAACCGAATGGCGAAATGTCATTCACTGAAGCCTATGAAATGTTTCGTGAAGTGCTGACAGCCGGGGAAAAGTTCGGCGTTGATCTGGTCATTTTTGAGACTTTCACCGACCTGCTTGAGTTGAAAGCAGGCGTTTTGGCTGCCAAAGAGAATACCGCGCTGCCGATTTTTGCGTCCATGTCGTTCGAAGCCAATGGGCGGACATTTGCCGGTGTGCCGATCTCCAGCGCAGCGCTGACGCTCAGCGGATTGGGCGTTGATGCGGTCGGCATCAACTGTTCCCTTGGACCTGAGCAGATTTTTCCGCTCGCGCAGGAACTTGCCAGCTGGACCAACCTGCCGATTTTGGTCAAACCAAATGCCGGACTGCCGAACCTGATCACCGAAGAATATGACCTGTCGCCGCGAGAATTTGCCAAGGCGACTGCAAAGTTCGCAGACATCGGAGCCACGCTGATCGGCGGCTGTTGCGGAACCTCTCCCGAATTCATCGCCGCGCTGCGGGAGGAATTGGCGGGCAAGACGCCGGCATTGCGGAAACCGGTTCAGCGAACTGCGCTCTGCAGCTCGGAACAGACCGTTGAGATCAATCAGGTGCGCATCGTCGGAGAACGGATCAACCCGACCGGCAAGAAACGCTTTAAAACGGCTCTGCTTGAACATGACATTGCTTATATCCTGAGTCAGGCGCTGGAACAGACCGCAGCCGGCGCCGCAATTCTGGACGTCAACGTCGGCATGCCCGGCATTGACGAACCAGCGATGATGGCAGAGGTTGTCGAAGCGATTCAAAGCGTAAGCAACGCCCCTCTGCAGATTGACTCGAGTGATCCGGCAGCAATAGAAGCTGCGCTGCGAATTTATTCCGGTAAGGCGCTCATCAACTCCGTCAACGGAGAGGAGAAAAACCTCGCAAAGATTCTGCCGATCGCGAAAAAATATGGTGCTGCCGTAATTGGCTTGACACTGGATGAAAACGGACTGCCTCAGACCGCAGAGGAACGCTTGCGCATCGCTGAAAAGATTGTCAAGCGGGCAGAAGATTACGGCATTGCGCGGGAAGACTTGCTGATCGACTGTCTGACGCTGACCGTCTCGGCTCAGCAGGATCAAGCGCTCGAGACGCTCAAAGCCGTGCAGCTGGTTAAGCAGAAACTCGGGGTGAGAACTGTGCTGGGGGTTTCGAATATTTCCTTCGGGCTGCCGGATCGGGAAATCATCAACACCTCTTTTCTGACGCTTGCGCTGGAAAAGGGACTTGATCTGCCAATTATCAACCCGAATAACCGCAGCATGACCAGCGCGATTGAAGCGTACAATGTTTTGATGAACATTGACCAGAATTCAGCCCACTATATTTCTCAGCATGCAGAGAATCAGGCAGTCAAACCAGGCGCCGCTGAGCAAAAAAGCGAAGTTACGCTTGAATACGCCGTCATGAACGGGCTGCAGTGGGCGGCGGCGGAGGTCACCAAAAAGCTGCTCGACACCCAGCAGCCGGCGAAGATCATCGATCTGATTCTGATCCCTGCGCTCGAGAAAACCGGCATTCGATTCGAAAAAGGTGAGATTTTCCTGCCGCAGCTGATCCAGTCCGCCACGGCAGCGCAAGCTAGTTTTGAAATCTTGAAGCAAGAAATTGCTAAACAGCCGCTCGATCAGCAGACGCTGACCAGAGGAAAAATCATTCTGGCGACTGTCCAGGGCGACATCCATGATATCGGCAAAAATATCGTCAAGGTCGTGCTCGAAAACTCCGGTTATCAGATCATCGATCTCGGCAAAGATGTCCAGGCGCAAAAGGTGGCAGCCGAGGCTGCCGCGCAACAAGCGCAGCTGGTTGGTCTGAGTGCACTGATGACCACCACCGTCAAGAACATGCAGGAGACGATTCAGGCGATCAAAGCCGTTTCGGACTGTAAAATCATGGTGGGTGGGGCTGTGCTGACCAAGGAATACGCCATGACTATCGGGGCAGATTATTTTGGCAAGGACGCGAAAGCCGCGATGGATATTGCGAAAGAAGTGCTTGGGTAAAGGAGGCAGAGATGACACCGATAACCCTCACACTGCGAACCGGCAGCCGCACAGACCTGATCGAAATAACTTGGAAGGTGCGCGAACTTGTCAGCCAGTCTGGCATCCAGGACGGCATCTGCACGCTCTTTGTCCCGCACACGACCGCCGCTGTTACGATCAATGAAAACGCCGACCCGGACGTTGTCACGGACATGATCCGATCGCTTGACAAGCTCATTCCTTGGAACGGCGATTACCGCCATGCCGAGGGAAACTCAGCCGCACACCTGAAATCATCGCTGACAGGCGTCTCCTTGCAAGTTTTCATTTCTGAGGGACAACTGGTTCTGGGCACCTGGCAGGGAATCTATTTCTGTGAATTTGATGGTCCGCGCAGCCGGAAAATTTTAATCGATATCAGAAAATGAGACTTTTTCTAAACAATTCATAGATTGACGAAATCCAACAAATATGATTCAATAAATTATCTGACTTTTCGTCATCGATCGTTTTATCAAAGATGTCATGATTACGGTTATAATCTATTGACTTTTGAAAACCGCGCCTTACAATAGGGACTCGGAAAAAAACTTATTATAGAAAATAGTTGATATGAACAAAGATAACGGAATTTATAAAAAGAACTCAAATATTTTTAAGGCAGTCTCTGACGAGAAACGACTGATGATTCTTGAAATGCTTCAGGATGGCGACATCTGTGCATGCGAGATCATCAAGAAACTTGGAATCGGTCAGCCTAATCTTTCTCACCACATGAAAATTTTATGCGCTTCCGGCATCGTGAAATCGCACAAAGTTGGCAAGTGGATGCATTACGAAATCGATCCAAGCGGACGCGATGCTGCCATTAAATTGTTAATGGATCTGACTCAATTCAATTGATAGGGTTCAAGGTTCGTTAAAGGCTGCGCATGCGCAGCTCTTTTCGATTAATCGATCGCATGCTTTCATCCCGCAAAGCAAGCTCAAACCTGAATCTCAGAAATGCCGGAATATGCGTATTGCAATACGCATCAGTCTCATTCGCAGTTCGTCTAGCTTGGAATAATTCCCCGGAGTGAACACATGGAAGTCTCATTTTTAAACCCTGTTGCCATTCTTTTGCCTCTCAATCTGATTACTTTCGTGATCTACGGATTGGACAAATGGAAAGCGCAGCACAATCAATGGCGCATTTCTGAACGCACGCTGTTGTCGCTGGCAGTGTTTGGCGGCGCAGCCGGCGCCTGGGCAGGGATGCAGCTTTTTCGCCATAAAACCCGCCACAAGCTCTTTTCAATCGGAGTTCCAGTTCTGCTGCTGGTCCAGGCAGTGCTATTCGCGCGCTGGCTTGCCTGACTTTGACAAGTTTATTTTTTAGCGTCGTCTGCATTCTGGCAGGTTTCTCTGATTTTCGTTTTTGATTTTTTCAGGTTGTCACAGGTATAATTAATAAAATTTATCTAGTTTGCGATTGGCAGTCCCGGATCGTTTTCTTAAGATACGGCAGCAGGGTTCGGACAAACGCTTTACCAGCGCGCCCAAAGCGCGTCCAACCAGTACAACCTGCCTAGATTCCCCTGTCCGCAAACAAAAATAAGGATCTTGTAGATGATCATCCTTTACAGAAAAAGGGTGAGAAAGGGAAAAAATATGAAAAAAGCTTTATTGTTTGTATTGTCAATTACCATGGTGGTCAGCTTATTGATCGGTTTTGCTCCTGCCTCAGCAGCAGACGATGTCAAGCTGGTAGTTTGGGAATCCGTTCTCGGCCCTGACAAGTGGCTTGAGGAAGCTGCCAAAGCTTTCAATGAACTGAACCCCAACATTTCAGTTGAATTCGTCAACGTGGAACTGGGTGACTCATCCGGACAGATTGCACTGGACGGACCTGCCGGCATCGGCCCCGACCTCTTTGCAGCCCCCCATGACAAACTGGGTGAATTGGTCAGCGGCGGGCATATCCTGCCGACGGTCAACCCGGATGCCATTCAAGGCCAGATCCTTGGCGCAACCGCGCTGGCATTAACCTATGACGGTGTCATGTACGGTTACCCAACCTCAGCCGAGACCTATGGCCTCTATTACAACAAAGCCCTCATCGCTGCAGAGGATGTCCCCGCCAGCTGGGATGATTTGAAAACCTGGGCAGCTGAGTTCAATGCCGCCAATGAAGGCAAATATGGCTTCATTATGGACGTCGGCAACATGTATTACACGATTCTTTTCACCACCATGAACGGCAACCGGCTGTTCGGTGAGAGCGGTACAGACGTTTCTTCGTCCTATCTGGCGACCGAAGACGCAATCGCCGGCATGACCGTTTTCCAGGGTCTGCGCGAAATTCTGCCGCTGGCAGCCGCCGACGCGACCACTGCCACAGCTGACGGCGCATTCGCTGCCGGAACCGCTGCCATGCACATCTCCGGTCCATGGAACGTTGCTGGGTTCAAGGATGCTGGCATTGATTTTGGCGTCACAGTTCTGCCTTCGCTCGACGGTATTTCTCCTGCCTCATCGTTCTCCGGAACCCGCGGCATGTTTGTTTCAGCCTATTCCGATTATCCGGAAGAAGCCGCAAAGTTCGCAGAATTCTTGATCACGCCTGAAATGCAGCAGCTGCGCTATGACATCACCGGTGCGCTGCCGTCAATTCCGCTTGAAGTTGAAAGCGAAGCCTCAAAAGGTTTCATCGCCCAGCTTGATTACGCATTCCCGATGCCTTCAGTCCCGGCAATGGGTGCGTTCTGGGAATCGGCTGGTGCCGCTGCCGCCAACATTTGGGATGGCGCGGACGTCACCGCTGAACTGACCGCACTGGACAGTGCCATTTTGACAGCTGTCGCACAATAATGTTTCTAACAGCACCCCTCTTTCAAGATTTTGAAAGAGGGGTGCTTTCTTACCGGCCGGCGGCATGCTGTCCAACCACCTGATATTCAAGGAGAAGGATAGGGAAAAAGATGTCTTATTTTAGCGTTGAACCGGACGGATCCTCGAAAAATAAAATCTTGATTTCGTCGATCCTATTCATGGGACTAGGGCATTTATTGTTCCTGAAACAATATGTTAAAGGAATCTTTTTTGGGGTGATCGAAATTGTTTTCCTGATCTTCAGTCCTCAGATTTATCTTAAACTGGTTGACCTGGTGACGCTCGGAACGCCCCATCCGGAGCTGCCGATTAAAGAACGCGATCATTCGATGTTCATGATGATTGACGGCGTCGTGATCATCGCTGTAATTTTCGTCTTCATTCTTCTGTACGTTTTCTCGATCAAGAGCGCCCAGTCTGATTACAAAGAATTCTGTATCCTTGGAAAGCTGCCGCGCGCAGGCTCGCTGCTTTCTGAACTTGGCAACAAAGCATTCCCGGTCACCGGACTAGTTCCCATGATCCTGCTGGTGCTGTTTTTTGTGATCGTCCCGCTGGTTTTCTCCGCTCTTGTGGCCTTCACAAATTATTCCGCACCGAAAAATATCCCGCCCAACAACACGGTTGACTGGGTCGGGCTCGACAACTTTCGCGCACTTTTCGGTGGTGATGCCACCTGGACCAGTGCATTGGGACGCGTTGCCGCGTGGACCTTGATCTGGGCAACGCTCGCCACCGTGACCTGCTATGCCGGCGGAATGCTGATGGCTGTCATTTTGCAGGAATCAAAAATCAAGATCAAGCCATTTTTCCGTTCGATATTTATTCTGCCTTACGCTGTTCCCAGCGTAGTCAGCATGCTGATCTGGCGAAACCTGTTGAACGGATCGTTTGGAACGGTTAACCGCACGCTGATCGCCTTCGGATTGATCGACAAAACAACTGTCATCCCCTGGCTGAGCGACCCAACACTGGCAAAGGTTATGGCGGTGCTGATCAACCTTTGGGCAGGATTCCCATATTTCATGCTGCTGACAATGGGAACGATGACCTCGATCTCCCGTGAGCAATATGAAGCCGCGGACATGGACGGCGCGTCCAAATATAAGGCGTTCAGACATATAACACTGCCGCAGGTTCTCTATCAGACGACCCCGCTGATTATCATGTCTTTCACACACAACATTAACAATTTTGGCGCGATCTTCTTCCTGACAGCCGGTGATCCGGTCATGGCAGATTCAACCATCACCAGCGCCCGCGGGACGGACATCATGGTCACCTGGATCTACAAATTGACCATCACACTCATGAAATACAACTATGCCTCGGTGCTGGCAGTCTGCATTTTCGTCATTCTGGCGCCGTTCGCCATCTGGAATTTCCGCAGAACCCAATCCTTCAAGGAGGGGACGCTATAATGACTGCACAATCGATCAACTCCGAAAAGAAAAATCAAGGCGGACGGATCATCAGCCGCATCAACACTGCCATTGTGCTGATCTTTTTGACAATCGTCACGATTGCTGTGCTTTACCCGCTGGTTTATCTGGTCAGTGCGGCGTTCTCACCGGGCAACGCGGTCAGTTCGCTCAACCTGATTCCGTTTGGCGACGGATTCACGCTCAAGCATTATCAAAGACTCTTTACACAGACAAACTATCTGCTATGGTTTAAAAATACGCTGATCATCGCCTGCGGCACATCGATTTCTACAATTGCTGTCTGCGCGATTGCCGCTTATGTTTTCTCGCGTTTCCGCTTCCCGTTCAAAAAAGGACTGATGCTCTCGCTGCTGGTGCTGCAAATCTTCCCATCATTTGTCGGGATGGTGGCAATTTATGTCATCCTGCTGCGGATCGGCGGGCTGGACACGCTCTGGGGCATGATCCTGATCTACACGTCCGGGAACATCCCCTACAACACTTGGCTGGTCAAAAGTTATATGGATTCAATCCCGCGCAGTCTTGATGAAGCAGCTCGGATCGACGGAGCCAGCAATGCCCGTGCCTACTTCCAAATCATCCTGCCGCTGGCAAAACCAATCATCGTCTTCCTTGCCATCACCAGTTTCACCGGACCTTGGATGGAATATATCTTCTCAAAAATGATTCTGCGATCCAACAGCAACCAGACGCTGGCGCTCGGATTGTTCAGCTTTGTGACCGACAAGAAAAACGAATTTACAACTTTTTGTGCCGGCGCGCTGCTGGTGGCGATTCCCTTTGTGTTCTTCTTCATCATCAGTCAGAACATTTTGGTGACCTCGCTGAGCGCAGGAGCGCTAAAAGAATAACTGTACGGAAGCGTTCCGAAAGGATCGAATTCAAAGTCCGAGTGAACTCAATTTACACAAAAAGAGGGCGATCCCAGTTAGGGGCAGCCCTCTTCTTTATTCGTATTATTTTCCTCATCACTGAAAAGACTCATGCCTATATGCAAAAATGGTTCAGAATAATGTGCAGAATTTACTTATGAAGCGCTGCCTTTAAATCCTGTGCTTTTCCCAGAACAGAAGCGTCAATCAAATAATCGCCGCTGTGAATAATCATCCCGCCTAAAATCTTTGGATCGACCTGATAATCGATCCGCCCGCCAGCCTGCAGTTTTCCAATCAATTGGGCATCAGTCAGCACCTTCTCATCCCGTAAAAGCGGAATTGCTGTTGTCACTTCGATCGCTGCCAAATTATCCGGCAGTTGATCCACGCTTGTGATCGTCCCATCCTTGATTCCGGTGAAAAAATCACTCAGCAGCCGGCGCTGTTTCTCCTGATCCAGCTGTAAGTCTTCCCCAATAATCTTTTTTGCTCCGCTGATTGAAAGATCGATAATCTGACTACGCAGGTTATTGAGCATCAGTTCGCGTTCTTTCGCCAGATAATCCTTTGTGTTCCGCAGTTCCTCATTGACCTTTTCGTCAACTGAAGTCTGATAATCCTGTTTAAGCTGAGCAGCCTGATCAGCGGCCTCTTTCAAGATTTGGGCACTTTTCGCCTTGGCGTCCGACAAAATTGTCTCTGCCTCGTTCAACGCGTTCTCCCGTGTGTCCGCAGCGACTTTTGCGTCTTCAAGCCCCTGATCGATCACAGCTTTCCGATTGTCAATCATCTTGCGAATCGGGTTGACAATCAGTCTGGCAATGATCAGCCAAGCAATCCCAAAACAGACAATGTTGACCAGCAGGTTTCCTGCATTGATCCCTAATGCTTCCATGAATACCTCAAATACCTCTGCAGCCGCTTTATCCGAACAGGATCAAAAATGCAACGACCAGCGAATAAATCGCCAGCGATTCCGCAAATGCGATCGCCAGAATCATCGTCGTCATCAGGTTGCCGTATGTGTCCGGATTTCGAGAAATTCCATCAAGCGCACTTGAACCAATCTTGCCAATCGCAATGCCGGCTCCGATGGTTGAAAGCATCACCAAACCCGTTCCGATATATTTTCCGACTAATGGATCCATAGAAAACTCCTTCTTAATTCAAGTTGCATTAACTTGACGAATGTTCTGACCGAACTGCCATGCTCATAAAAACCGCAGCCAGCATCGCAAAAATGAAAGCCTGCAAAATGCCGACGAACGCCTCATACAGCATGATAAAAGCATTTACCAGCCATGGCACCATATATCCCAGGAAGGACAGCAGCACCATGCCCGCAAACATATTCCCAAAAAGCCGAAAGCCGAAAGAGGCAATTTTTGCGATTTCCCCGATCAGTTCCAAAATACCGACAAAAACCTGAATCAACCCGGACTTCGGATTTTCTCTCATCGCGCGGATGTTTATGAATTTATTGAAATAACCAATCCCATGCGCCTGAACACCCATGACCTGAATCATCACCACCGTCACCAGCGCCAGCGCCAGCGTGAAATTCAAATCGGTGGTTGCGCCGCGGAAAAGGCTGACGAGCCGATAGCCCTGCTCGCCTTCCGCTGCCGGCGTTGACCGAATTGCATACAGAAAAGAAGTCCATTTATCCGCGAGAAACCCCTCGCTTGCTACCGGATGCGCAAATCCAAATGTCTCATAAAAGGGCAGTAATTTTGTCAGATTGGCGATCAGAATGTACAAAAATATTGTCAGAAAGAACGGATAAATGCGATCGCGCCATTTTTCTTCCACCGCTGAATCCACCATGCTGATCAGCGCGGTAAAAATGCTCTCGATCGCCATCACGATCCCAGTAGCTCTCAGCTGTCCATCCTTCGTCTGCCGTCTCACCGCGGCGGCAATGATCAGCAGCGTGATCAGCACCAGTGCCATGGCGGTGGTTGTGTTCGTCAGATAGACCGGACCGACCAGCGGCAGCGTGAACCAAGGGTCGGATTTGATCTCGCCATTTTCAGTGTGGAATAAAATGCTTTCAGTCGCAATATTAATCTCGGGCTCGACCGGTTTGTACCAGCGTACAACCAATACATTCAGCACGATTAATATCAACAGCATGAACAGCCAGATTTTTGAGTTGTTTTGCTTTTTCGTGGAGGAAACGGTTTGATTTTCGCTCTTTGTTGTCATCTACACACGTTTCATTTTTTCTAAATTCGTCCGTTGCCTGCGATTGATTGAAGACGTTTTCCTCACCAATTCTTACCAGACGCCGCTTATTATATCAGTCCCGCATTCCTTTGCCGGCGAGGTCTTCAAAAAAATAATACAATCACGCTTGAGATGATTTCGTCCGGCAGGTCCAGCTGCGAGCCAGGAAAATCGCCCAAATCAGGAGCAGCAGCGCGCCAGCGCCTAGCCACCCGTGCCTGAATGTTCTTGCATCTAATCCCATAATCGAGCTGGAATGCATCTCCAGCGGCAGGTTCAACAGGCTCCATCTCTCCAAGGCTTTTTGGTTTTTCGCTGCCTGATCTTGGATCAGAACTGTCAGCCAAAAACTGCCTTCGATTTTCTCTTGCGGCAGTCCCGCTTCAACCTGCCAATGAACTGTGGTGCGCTCAGCCGAGGAAAATGGAATTTTCATCTGGCTGGCTGGAAAAAGATTCACTTCCGGCAGTTCAATTCGCGCTTCGAGGAACAATTCAATCTTCTGCCAATCGATGCCCGCGTGATCAACCTGACAGTCTGTACCCCAGCTCTGTTCAGGCTCAATTTGGAGCAAGAGATCCGCATCATTTCCAACCAGCAGCGTCTTTGGCGACTCAAGCACCACCTGAATGGCAGGCACTTCTACCTTGCAGCTGCTCCCGTTGACGTCCAGCGGGATTTCGACAGGCATGGTCTTTTTCTCGGTAACGATGAATGCCGGAATTCTCGTCACCCAGAAAGCTACAACCAGCCAAACAAACGATAAGATGCTGAGAAACACTGCCATCGTTTTTTTGGAGCGCGGATTCTTTTCAGGCAGATTTGTTTTTGTACTCATCCCAATATTGATCTTTTTCACTCATTGGCATCTCAAAAAGATCTTTCCCGAGCAGTTTGGCTTTGGACTCGACATAATGAACGCGATCATAAAACTTCAGATTGGCATTGCGCAGCGCTGTTTCAGGGTCAATCTTCAGCCAACGAGCCAGGTTGACAAGCGTGAACAGCATATCACCGAGTTCCTCAGCCTGACTTTCAGACGAATCCGCCTTTTCGAATTCGCGGATTTCTTCATCTAGCTTCGCCCGCACGCCATCAATTGAATCCCAGTCGAATCCAACCCTGGCAGCCCTTTTCTGATAAGCAAATGCCATGGACAGCGCCGGCATTGCCTTGGAAATTCCGTCCAGCAGACCTTGAGATTTCTGTTCTTTTTCCCGCTCGAGTTTTTTCATCTGCTCCCAGCGCGTGATCACTTCATCCGGGGACAGCGATTCAGCTTTGCCAAACACATGTTCATGCCTGAAAATAAGCTTTTCACTGATATGCCTGACGACATCTCCCATATTAAATGTCTGGTTTTCCTGCGCAATCTGGGCCTGAATGACAATATGCAGCAGCACATCGCCCAACTCCTCTTCAATCATGCCCATTTCCAACCGATCCAGCCCTTCCAGCAGTTCATAGACCTCCTGAAGAAAATCATCTCGCAGGGATTGATGCGTTTGCTTGCGATCCCATGGGCAGCCATCAGGCGAGCGCAGCACGGCAACCACGTTTTGGAAATATTCAAAAGACTGGTTCGGCTGCAGCGGCGGCACATGCAGCGCAGCCGCTTCCTTAAGCATCGGTTCGTTTGTGTCCAAGTCCGACATACAGCAGCGATCCGCTTTCCCATCCGCGAAAAGGAATTCAACGGAATGATCAGCGGGGTATTCCGTCAGCAGCAAGTGTTTCAAATGTGCCGCGTTTTGCGGGTGGCGAATAAAGAGATCCAAATGCGGCGGAACCAGCAGGTGCTCCAGCGCTGAAAGTTCTTTCCCTTCAACAACGACTGTATTAGCGGGGGTATTTAAAATCTGATCAATCGTCATCATGGCAAAAATCGCTCCAGAAATCCATAATAATTTTCAAGCACTGCTGTCACATCAGGCATTTTCTCAATACTTTCGCGATCCTGAGCCGGGGCAATTGCAACCAAGGTGCCAATGCCGGCATTGCGAGCAGACTCGAGCCCCGGAACCGAATCTTCAATGACCAGACAATCTGCTGGCGCAACACCGATTTTTTCGGCTGCCCTGAGATAGGTATCCGGTGCCGGTTTGCCCGGGAACGACCCATCAAAATAAGCCAGATCCTGCGGTCCTGAGAACCAGCGATTCAGCGGGAATGCCTCAAAGTAAAAAGAAACGTTGGAAATTTCGGATGCGGTCGCAATCGTAAAAGGAATGCCGCGGGCTTTCAATTCATCCATAACTTCGATTGCCCCATCGACCAGACGCAGGTTCGCCTTGTCCTCCCATGAAATCTCACGGTAAAAAGCTTCTTTTTCTTCCACCATCAATTTCTTGTCCACGCCCGGACCGCCTACGCCGATATAATACTCGAAGATCGAATCGATCGCATTGCCGTGGATGTGGTCACGAAATTCGGTCGGACCGATCTCGCGGTTGGCATGTTTGCGGAAATAGCGCCACCAGGCTTCTTCCTGTTTGTCTGTATCGAAATAAAGCGTGCCGTTGAAGTCAAAAATGAATCCTTTTATCATGCTTTTTCTCCAATATCCGTTGCATTTTACTTCTGCCATTATACATCGAGACCCGGAGCACCCAGCCCGCAGCGTGGCATTGCTGAAGAAAAGAAAGGCAAAGGATTGCGCTTGAGAAGAATAATACGTTTTACTGTGGGCAGGGACGAATGATACATAAGCGTGTTTGTATAAATGGTTTTTCAGCATTATTCGGAGCTATGAAGGGAAATTAGATCAGCCATGATTCCATCCGATCAGGCTTTCTAACCAACCCTTTGATGAATGGATCAACGCAAAGACACTGCATCTGACCAATTCACAAGGACAGTCCCGGCAATATTACATTAGAATCTTCTTATCTTAGTGGATTTTTACTAGCAGCCCACGAACGATTCTGCGGAAATTGTATGAATCAGCACTCTGATTGTAATCTTCACAGGTGAGCAGCGTAACCCAGTCCTTTTCCTGATGCTGCATAACCTCATTAATGTCAGATGCATCGATCAGTTGGTTCTGGTGAACTTCATAAGTGTAGGTCTTACCAAAAGCATCGATTGTAAATGGATCACCATACTTCATGTTTCGGATACCGATAAAAGGACCTGACTGATCGTCTGCAGTCCAGACATGGGCAGTCAGCACTGTGTTTCCAGCCCAAGTCGGATAGGCGCTGCCACTGAGATATCCGGCTTGATCCTTCAGCCAGGTGACATCCCATCTGCTATCTTTTTCCGGAATGCCCACGATTGGCAGCTCAACGTTCAGCGTCGGCAGTTTCAAGGTCATATCACTGGACGAATAATACCGATTGAGCGGCTGCGAAGCAATTACTGTACGGCGTCCAACGGGAAATCCCGTATCAGGCAGCTCTGGAATTTCAGGCTTTTCCGGAATATCGGGTTTTATACTGTTCGTGACATCAAAGCCGGCAGCAGCGTCTCCGGTAACAACTGTGGTGTACCCCGGCACTGTTCTTTCTATCAAGCTATATTCATAACTGTTCCATGAAATATCCCGCGCTGGCAGGAGTGTAAATGTCAAATTCCAGTTTCCATCGGCATCGGGGATGATTGTTTCATATCCGATATACTCCGGCTCGTCAGAACTGCCGCTAATCTTGCGCCACAATTCGACCTCAACAATAACAGGACGAAGTCCCTGATTGTTACCCGTGTCTTCCCAGTTTTTACGAACATCGATTTCGATGGTTTCGTCTTCTTTTCCGATGATCACGTCACCGTTAGATCCGATCCCGCCGCCACGAGTTGCAGAATAGTTGCCTGTAATGATTACCTTTGCCAAATTCGCAGTAGTTTCATTTCCTATTGCATCCGAGTACATGTCAAAAGAGATTCCTTCTCCGGTCACTACACCCTTAAGATCGTTCAGAGGAACTTCGGTACCGTCGCTGTACTTCCAATGGTAAGGCACCCCTCCAAGCATCGTATCGGAAATGTAATATTCGGGATTGCCGCCATGCGCACCCATGCCGATTGTTGCACTATACAGATAGATATCTTTTCCAAGAGGTGCTTGATTTTGGTAGATCGCTCCACCATCTGTTAGAAAGATCTTCGTATCAGATATCGGACAGGCGGCGTATCCTCCGCCCGCAATCGCTGCCGTATTATCGGTTATTAGAACATTGGTCAATTCAAGTCTTCCGTTTCTAAAAAATTCAGATTCATATCCGTTGACGTAAATTCCGCCACCCCCAAACATGAAATTGGTTGCTCCAGTACCGAGCATACGGTTGTTCGTAATCTTTCCGGCAGTGATGGATGCCATGGATTCTAAATTCCTAAACGCTGCTTGAATAAAAATACCTCCGCCTGTTGCTCTGGAGGTGTTTCCATCGATTGTCCCTCCGGTCATAAAAAATCGATTGCTTCTTTGGATGCTTGCTTCCAAGTTGCCTACACTAACGCCGCCGCCCACTTCTTCTGAGCTGTTATTCCGAATTAAGGCTGACCCGCTTAGATTGAATGTTGCTCCTTCATAGAGACAAACCCCTCCCCCAGCAGCGCCATCATTCATTGCTGCCATATCAGGGCCATTGATCGTCTGGTTATTTTGGATCGTACCACCTGACATATTGAATGTCGCTCCATTGCGAAGGATAAGACCGCCGCCCAAGGTCGCAGAATTGTTTTGGATCAGTCCGGCAGTCATGTTCACGGTCCCGCCATTGCAATCAACTGCACCGCCCATTCTTCTTTTTAATGGTGATCCTAATTTGTTATTTTGCAGCACAGCTCCATCGGAAATATTGAGCGTTCCCTGACAATTGACCAGCGATTTATCCGCTCCGGTTGCTTCCTCAGAATTTCCGTCAATCGTTATCTGGCTCAGTGTAACTGTCTGACCTGATCCAACGTTGAGTAAAAAACCAATAAACGAAGCCTCTCTCTTCAAGATTGCATTCGTTCCCGCAAGTGAAGTTTCGCCAGAAACAGGCACTGTCCCTGTGATATAAATGGTGTTGATCCCCTGGAAAGTGGTCGCCAGTTCCTTGGCTTTTGCAAAAGTCCTGACCGCAGTAGCTTGCGTGGTGCCATCATTGGCATCATTGCCAGTTACGCCATTCAAGTAAATTGCCGTCGTGTTCGCATCAATCGCCTGCAGTTTTGCCTTTTGAGCAGCTTTAGCCTGCACTGACATTCCATTCCCAAGGATTGGCAAAATTATTATTAAAAAAAGGAAAAATAATCTATTTCGATTTTTCATTTTTCACACTTCTCCCGGCAGTGTCAAGAATTATTGGATAGCTTGGTTTCTTCAGGATGCTTGTCTATCTACCCAAATTTTCTCACTGGTGCGTCCGTCCTCTCAGCATTTTTCCATATAAGACTTTCCAGATTCTTGTACTTGTCTTTGATATCGTTGAAGATGTTCACCTCAAATGGCTGTTCCATATTTTTAAGGATTCCCACTTGAAATTTTCAGCTTGTCAAATATTTTTTTATTTGGAAAATCCGCCTGTATTTCCGCAGGCTCTTCCGTTTGTCCATTAAGATCGGCTGACCTTGCGCTGATCCGTTTTCTTGGTTAACAGCGTGTTTCAAACATCACTTCCGCCAGCCTTTAAATTAATATTTTTAAGATCTTCTATTTAATATTGTTTTATTTACGAAATTTTACTTGATACAACACAGATTATTAAGCCTTATTTCGATTTTTTATTATAAATCTTTTTAATTTCATAATACAAGTGTGATTTTAATCTTAAAATTTTATCGTTTGCACTATTTTTAACAATCAACCTGAAAGATTGTGAGGGGTGCACAGGGAAGAGATGCGCCATCTTGAATACTTACACGAAAGTTTAGAAATTAGAAACGAGGATTATTCTAGGATAAACGCAAAAGAGTGAATTAAAAACAATTTCCAGTATTGGAACAAATAACCTTAAATTTTTTCATTAAAAAATAAAAGGTTCAAATTTTTCCGGAATTATTTTCTGAACACAAGTGAATAAAAAAAGCCTTTCGGCTAATTTTCTACCACGATAAACGCTTATTATTCAAGTGACATGATGAAGTGAGCGGTATAGGACTCGAACCTACGGCCTTCGCGATGTCAACGCGACGCTCTAACCAACTGAGCTAACCGCTCGAACAGAAAACATTATAAACAAGAAGCGGATTCTTGACAAGGAATTGTGAAGAAGTTGTGAAAGCAACCCTTAGGAGTCTGCCGTTCCGTTGGCTACAGGTCCGCCGATAGGCAGAATTGCGCCTGAAGGATTCCAGGAGGGACAAATAATTGACAGTTTTTTCATCCATTCAATTTATCGGAGACATAAAATCCACGACCGCCAATTCAGGAGATAGCTTTCATGAATTTCAACGCAAACAACACCCCGCTGATCGTATCTAGCCCGGATGAAAAACCAACGCTGCTGACCTTTTCTATTGTGGAACAGCTGAAGTTTTGAATCATGTTTAGCAGACTTGTTGAATAATGGGAGTTTAACCCCGCAGAAAGGAATGCAGCTGAAATCAGGGTTGTATTTGGCAGATTATCACGAATATTCAGCCTGAATTGAGCATCTGGAACTCCGTAATAATCAAAGGCGCAGAGCATGCCTAAAATGAAATCATCGGTTGATGGCGTCAATCCAATGCCGAGCCCTATCGCAGCAGGGAGCGTCCAAACGTCTTCAACATTCTGCAATTTGGTGCTCAGGAAACTTTCGACGAAATCCAAATCTGCCTGATATACAATTTTTTTGCCATGGATGGATAGGTTCGTCGAGAAATGGCTCAGCGATTTTTCCTTTGGCTCGATCAGATCGAGGAAAGACTCAAGATGAGCGATCCTTTTTCCAATATCCAAATCGTTTTGCGCACGGCTGACCATTTTCGTGGCAATGACTTCTGTGTTCTTAAAATTTAGGGATTCATAAACCGGTTTAGACTTGAATGTTTCAAAGCAATCAACTGAGACGGAAAGCGGATTGATCGGCACACTTTGATCATGGATTGAAATAATTTTCCCATCGGTGCTGACCAGGTTTATCAGATGTTCAAAAGATGAATTGACAACCCAATTATTTGCAGTCTGGATCCTTGACTGGGCATAATCGGAAATTAATATCACCTTAATCATAGGGGAATAATTTTTTAATTGTGCTCAAAAAAGTAGAACTATTCTCTCGTAATTCTGCTTTCAGGGAATTATCCAGATCAGTGATTTTCCGCAGAATCGTGATCTGCGTGACTGAGTAAAAAATATGAGCATAGACTAGATTCGTGATGGTTTCAATTGAACTGACTTGATTCTTATTTCTTGCCTGCATTTCTGTCAAGTACATTTTTATTAACTCGTAAGCCTGGCTGGCAATGTGATTATTTAAGTAACTAATTTCTTTGAATTGGATCGCGTTTGAAATATAAATCCGCCAGAGATGGATGTTTTCAAAAAAGAAAGCATAACAGTCCAAGATGATGATATTTAAATCTTCAATAAAATCTGAAAAGGAAAGCTTCACGAGCGTGTCATTCTTACTGAAAAAAGCCTTGGTGCTATAGGTTTCCAAGGTCGTTATATATAGTTCATGCTTTGAATTGAACAGCCTGAATAACGTCGCTTCAGAAACTTTTGCGTTTTTCGCGATTTCGTTTATCGAGGTTTCGTTGTAACCCTGCTCAGAGAAAAGCAGCAGAGCCGATTCCATAATCTTTTCAGCAGAGCTTAGCTTCATTAGTCTTCTCTAGCATGGCAGTAAACAATTCGGTCAAGCTGTCAATGCTTTTTTCTGTCGATTCATTTTTTATGATCAAGTCATTGAACACGGTCACGAACACGTTTTCCACGAAAATATTGGTCAACGCAGCGCTTTCACAATCGATCACCAAATTACGGCTGATTAATCCGTCCAGAAACAAAACCAGCAAATCGCTTTGAATCTGCAGTTTCTGAGTGATATTGTCTAAAATTTTATCCTTCACGAGCTTTTTTTTACATAAGAGGCGGTAAGAGGGAATTAGTTTTTGGTACGTTTGGTAAACAATTTGAATGATTTTCTCAAAATCTTCCGCTAAATTTGAGCTGTAGCTCAAGATATCGAATTCATTTGAAATCGCTCCTTCGGAAAATGTTTCCAGCGCTAGATTGAACAGATTTTTTTTTGATTTATATTTCCTGAAAAGAGTACTTTCATTAATCCCAGCAGACTCGGCAATTTCAGCGGTCGTGGTCTGACGATAACCTTTTTCCATGAATAGGATAAATGCGGAAGCTAATATTTCATCATTATCAGTCATGTTGTTCCAGATTCAGCCTCCTCTTCCTATTAACAATCCAGATTCTACAAAATAATAGTGCAATCTTAACACATATCTGACATTATTTTGTTGTTGACAAATACCAAAAGCATCATATAATAATAGTGCTTACTTGCAATTATAAACCTATTTACTTGTAATTGTTAGGGGGCTTACAATCAAGGAGGCTTAATTGAAACTGGAAGTCATTATTAAAAACAATGTTTATTATGATTCTGTGTCTCTGATGCAGATTTCAAAAACAGTCGAATCTCATGAAGACATCGAAAAAGCGATGGTTGGGATGGGGACTGCAATGAATAAAGAACTTTTGGAAAATGCCGGACTGATAAATCAAGCTGCCTTGAACGCACAGCCCAGCGACTTGATCATTGCTTACACAACAACTTCAGATAAATTAACACCTGAAGAAATCAGCAGTTTGGTTGACGCTCAACTCAACAAACAGGATTCAAACGCAACAAGCACAAGCGTCCAGGCTCCTAAGACAATTCCGAATGCGATCAAGCGCTATCCAGAGATCAATTTTGCTCAAATTTCGGTTTCCGGGACATATGCCGCGCAGGAAGCTCGAAAAGCACTTAACAACGGACTGCATGTGATGCTTTTTTCGGACAATGTTTCGGTAGAAGACGAGATTGAACTGAAATCCCTGGCTCATGCCAAAGGGTTGTTAATGATGGGACCGGATTGCGGCACCGCAATTATCAACTCTGTCGGGCTTGGTTTCTCAAATGAGATCACTCCCGGAGACATCGGCATTATCGGCGCATCTGGAACAGGAACACAGGAAACCAGCGTCCTGATCGATAAATATGGCGGAGGTTGTTCGCAGGTTCTTGGAACCGGCGGGAGAGACCTGTCAAAAGAAGTTGGCGGCAGCATGATGCTGGATTGTTTAGCTGCATTGGCAAAAGATGAGAAAACCAAAATCATCACATTGATTTCCAAACCACCGGTAGAAGAAATCGCAGACAAAATCATCGAAGCTTCAAGAAATGTCGAGAAACAAGTTGTGATTTGTTTTATTAATGATCGGCAGAGAGAAAACTTGAACACCATTACTTTCACGTCGACTCTTGAAGACGCAGCCCGCCTGAGCGTTCAGCTTTCAACCGGAAAAGTCAAAGAGCTTGCAAACGAACTGAGTTCAAAAGAAATTCTTGAAAACGCAGCCTTGCTCCCCTCTCAAAAATATGTTCGGGGACTTTATTGCGGCGGGACACTCTGTGACGAATCCGCTTCCATCTTTCACAACGCGATGCCCGAAACCACGTTCAGCAACGTCGGTAAAGTGAACCGGCTCCAGACGATCGGGGTCAGCCAGGGCAACACCTTTTTGGACATGGGGGACGACACCTTCACTGTTGGAAAACCTCACCCAATGATCGAACCTTCGCTTCGGAATGAACGATTCCTTAAAGAAGCGCTGGATCCCGAAACTGCAGTCGTCCTGTTCGATGTTGAATTAGGCTATGGGTCGCACAAAGATCCTGCCGGTGAAGTGATTCCAGCGATCGTTGAGGCGCAGACGAAACTCCAAGCCCTTGGCAGACACGTAGTCATGATCGCATACGTCTTGGGAACTGAGAAGGACAAACAAATCTACTCTGTTCAGGTTGCTGAATTAAAGAATCTTGGCGTTATTGTTGCCAACAGCAATGCCCAAGCTGCAAAATGCGCTCTTGACATTATAAGGAATAAATAATATGAGCAAAATTAACGAACTTTTTTCAGAAAAACTCACCGTATTGAATATTGGCATTGAAATGTTTAATTCAGAAATTGCTGCGCAGGGCGAAGACAGTGTCCAGTTGGAATGGACGCCTCCAGCAGGCGGCAATCCTCAGCTGGCAGCTGCGCTGGAAAAACTGACAGACCAGAAAAAAATTGACCAGGCGAATGACATGGCAGTCGAAAGAATGATGAATGCCAAACTTGTTCTTAAGGGCATTGAGCAGGCAATTGATGTTGTGCCCGGCATGACGGAGAAAACAATTTTTCACGCCGGACCGCCCATTAAATATGAAGATATGCCTGAACCAATGAAAGGCGCAGTTATCGGCGCGCTGATTTTCGAAAAGCTGGCAACCACGCCGGAAGAAGCAAATCGTTTGGCAGCATCGGATGAAATTGAATATAAACCGTGCCATGATTCTCAGATGGTTGGCGCAATGACCGGTGTCACGTCTGCGCACATGTGCGTCCATGTAGTTTTAAACGAAACTTATGGGAACTATGGCTTTTCACCGATCCACGAAGGATCCGGCTATACCGTTCAGCGGTATGGTTCATGGGACGAAGGGGTTATCAACCGCCTAAACTGGCTGCATGATGAATATCGGCCGGTTGTAAATGCCGCGTTGAAATTGTCTGGCGGCATCGACGTCGGTTCAACCATCGCACAGGCGCTGCACATGTCCGATGAATGCCACAACCGGAACAAAGCTTCCTCGATGATGTTCTATAAGCTGATCGTTCCATGGCTGCTGAAGACGGATTATCCCAAAGATGTTGTGCTGCGTTGTTCAGAGTTTATCAATAGCAACGAACACTATCACCTCAGCATCACGATGGCAGCCAGTAAAGCCCAGATGGATGCCTTGAACGGAATTGAAAATTGCACAATCGTGACCGCGCTGGCGAGGAATGGCAAAACTTTTGGCATCAAGGTCTCCGGAATCGGCAAGGATCAATGGTTCACCGGTCCGGCACAATATGTTGACGGACTGTACTTTCCGGGATATTCCAAAGAAGATTCCACGCCGGATATGGGAGATTCAGCAATTTCTGAAACTGCTGGATTGGGCGGATTCTCGCTCGGAAACGCTCCGGCGATCGTTCAATTTGTCGGCGGAACAGTCTCCGATGCTTTGGGATACGTCAACCGGATGTATGAAATTACTTGGAGCGAAAATAAGAACTACACGATTCCGATCATGAATTTCAGAGGAACGCCCGCTGGCGTCGATATCCGCAAAGTGATCGAAACTGGAATTTTGCCGATTATTACTACCGGAATTGCCAGCAAAGAACGCGGCAAGGGTCAAATTGGGGCGGGAATTGCAAATCCGCCAATGGAATGTTTTGAAAAGGCGATTTTAGCCTTTGCATCTAAATATCAATAATTGATGGAGAAAGAATCATGAAAAAAATTAGTCTTAGTTGGTGGATGATCATCGCGTCTGTTCTGGGTATCATTTTCGGTTTGATATTCAAGGATTGGATGGGAAACATTAAATTCCTGGGGGATATCTTTTTGAGACTCATGCAGATGTCCGTTGTTTTTCTGGTGCTGGGAGCGATCTCAGAAGCAATCGGAACGCTTGATCTGAAAGATATTGGAAAATTAGGCGGCAAAACGATCCTTCTTTTTGTTGTCACCACCCTGATTTCCGCATTCGTGGGCGTCATCCTCTCCCTGGTTATCAACCCGGGCATTGGACTGACAGGCGTCTCATCCGCTGAATTCACCGGTCAGCTTCCGGAAGGGAATCCCCTCAACCTGCTGGTCAATTTCTTCCCAAAGAACATTTTCGCAGCTATGGCTGAAGGAAACATTCTTCAAGTTATTGTCTTCTCGATTTTCCTTGGTTTATCCGTCTCCATCCTGAACAAAACCGAAAGTGGCGCCAGAGTGCTGCAGCTGATCAAAGACTTTAACATTGTCATCATGAAAATTATCGAGCTGATCATGAAGTTCGCACCGATCGGTATCTTCGCGCTGGTCGCTGCCATGACCGGCACTTCGGGTTTGAACATGCTGGTTGTACTCGGGAAATTCCTGGTTGCGCTGACCATCGGCTGTATCGCCGTGCTAATTATCATGACGCTGATTGCCGCTGGCGCAGCGAAAGTCAATCCCTTGAAGCTGATCGGCAAGCTGAAGAACACAATCATCGTCTCGATAACGACCACCTCATCCGCAGTTTCACTGCCGGTTCAGATGGAAGATTCTGAAAAACGGGTCGGGATCAGCCGCAGAATTTCACGTCTGGTCAATCCATTGGGCATGAATTTAAACAGTCATGGTTTGGCAATTACCGTCGCAGTCGCCTGTATCACCGTCGCACAGTTTTTCGAAATCCAATTGGGATTGGAAAACTATATTATGATCGGATTGATGTCAACGCTCGCGACCTTCGCGAACCTGGCAGTTCCCGGCGGCGCACTGGTCACAATGGGAATTGGTTTTTCATTGGTCGGTCTGCCCTTGGAAGGTGTCGCGATCATTGCTGGTGTTGACTGGTTCGCAGGGATCATTCGGACACTGCTGAACGTGGTGGACGACGTGCTGGTTGCGGTTATTGTCGCTGCTGGTGAGAAAGAAATCGACTATAACATTTTCAATTCAACCGTTTCGGAGGATGCTCCAGAAGCCGTTCATTAACAATAAAATATTAGCGACAGACAGTCATGACCCTTTCAAATTGGTTCATGGCTGTCTGTTATTGAGGAAAAATTTATGGAGAAGAAAAAGTTTGGATTGACTTCCCAAATAATTGTCGCGACTGTCCTTGGAATTATTTTCGGTCTGATCTTCGGCGAAAAAATGGAAAATATATCGTTTTTAGGCGATATATTTTTACGCTTAATTCAAATGCCGGTTGTCATATTGATCATGACTTCGATCATTGAGTCTGTTGGCGGAATTGAACCGAAAGACCTCGGAAAAATTGGTGCAAAAGCAATCGTGCTGTTTTTTATTACGACAACACTTTCTGCAATTGTCGGTATTCTTCTCGTCAACATTATCAAGCCAGGCGTCGGAATCAGCCACAACATGGAGCTGTCTTATAGCGGAACGTACGAATCTTACAATTTCAAAGAATTATTGGTAAATTTCTTCCCGAAAAACATTTTTCAGGCGATGAGCGAAGGAAATATCATTCAATGCGTCATTTTCTCAATCCTGACCGGACTAAGCATTTCGACCTTAGGAGATAACCCGAGCGCAAAGAGAATTTACACTGGGATAATTTCCCTAAATCGCGTAACCCTGCAAGTTATTAAATTTATCATCAGCTTTGCTCCTATTGGAATTTTCGCATTGTTGGCAAAACTGACTGGAACTGTCGGTTTTTCAATCTTGCTGCCTTTGCTCAAGTACTTGCTGGCGATCGCTATTGGGTCATTCACCGTCCTCACTCTTTTCATCATCTTTGTCTCGGTATATGGCGGAATCAACCCAATTAAGATCCTCAAAGGCATGAAAAACTCAATCATCATTTCCGTGACAACCACTTCATCAGCAGTCTCACTGCCGGTTCAGATGGACGATAGCGAGAACAACCTTGGTGTCGATCCCAAAATTTCAAAACTGGTGAATTCACTGGCAATGTCTCTGAACAGCGACGGACTGGCGCTGACACTTTCAATCTCTTGCTTGATGATTGCGCAATTCTTCGGCATCGAACTGTCTTTGCAAAACCAACTTCTGATCGTTTTCGTTTCTGTTGTCAGCACAATTGGCAATTTGCTGGTGCCGGGCGGCGCGCTGGTGGCGCTCGCAATCGCGTTGAACATGACCAATCTCCCGATCGAAGGCGTTGCCCTTCTGGCTGGCGTCGACTGGTTTGCCGGGATTTTTAGAACCCTGCTGAATGTGGTGGATGATATCCTCTGCACAATGACGATTGCGATCAGTGAGAAAAAGCTGGACAAGTCAAAAATATCGGGATAGCCTCTCCTTGAGGTCATCAGAAATCCTGATGATTTAAAAAAACAATTTCCTAAACAATCCCTTGCTTCTTCTTAGCCCTACTGAAATAAATACTCAGGAGGAAGTTTGGGTATCCTTAAATATTGATAATCCTCAATTCACGCTGCACAACTCCCGAAGCAGCGCGAACGCGAATGGAACCCGTTAACAGTAGAGTAATGGAAAATTGCACAGCCTCCTGAATCTATCCAGTACTAACTGCATGAAACGGAAAATTCGCCTATGTTACAATAATTTGATAAAAATACAAACATGACCTAAGAAAGGTTTGAACCTATGAAGCGAAAGGCAAATCTATTTTTCTTGCTCAGCCTGCTGGCTGTTGCCATTTTGGCAGCGGGATGCACGAACATCCCCCAAAAGCCGACGCTGACTCCAACCATGAGCGAAGCAGAAATGGTCAAGGCGGCAGAGGAAACGGCACAGGTGATCTTTGCCATGACTCAGACGCAGGACGCAATTCTTAATCCGTCCGCCACGCCGGAACCAACCTTCACCCCAACGCCGGAGTCAACTGCGACCTCAGCTGTCCCGATCATCCCGCCGACAGCCACAGACCCGCCGCGGCCATACCTTTCGGTCGGGTATAAGAACTGTTTCGTAAAAAACATCACCGGCGACCAAAGCCACATTGTCCCGCAAGATCGGCTGTATCTCGAAGCCTGTTTCACCAATGATGGGTCAGGAACCTGGAATCAGGGGTACTTTGCTCAGGTCACGGTCAATGACGGCGGCAACACCTCCCCCTTATCCGTCCCGCTCGGCAGGGATGTCCCGCCGGGTGAGAAAGCTTGTTTCAGCTTCAGCCAAAATGCCGCCGGTCCGGCTTTGGGCTGGCACGCCACGACAATCGCGCTGACGACAGACGGCGGTGCAATTGTCGGAGAAGGCTATATTTCCTGTGGTTA
>DHPK01000012.1:32202-38549 GCA_002407845.1 Leptolinea sp. UBA5366
GGTTGGACAGTTTACTAAACCGGGGGCACGTCATGAAAAAAAATAAGAATTCGATTCTGATCGCCGGCTCACTCCTGCTGGTATTGTGCCTGGCTTTGATCATCGGCGCTTCCATGCAGCCTCAACTCTCGCAGGACGAGCAGAGCGTCATCGTAGATGCAGTCATTCAAACGCTCAATCCGCAGGCGATGTCCGAATCAATTGCCGCGACTGTCCGCGCGGATGTGCTTTATTATCTGGGGATCGCACCGCCAACCGCAGTGCCGACGGCACTGCCCCCCACTGCAACGCCCGACCCGGCAGCAGCCGCAGCCGTTTCTGCTGCAGCCAGCCCGGCAACCGGCGAGTCCTTCGCCGGTGTTCACGCCAAATTTGTCAACTCCTACGCTTATACTGTCGGCGGTGACTCTGGCAGTGAGAAGAAATTTGAAACCGAATATACACCCAATACCTTGTTCAACTTTGATGTCGTTTTCGAAAATGACGGGACTTTTAATTGGCCGCCGCAGGTTGAAATGCGAAACACCGGTTCAGTCAGCACTTACACCGGCCACCGCCCGAGCGTGACGGTTGACACCAGCGCTAATCCGGTGGAACCGGGAGAACGGCAGGGTTTCTCGATCGCAGCTCATGGCAGCGAGGAGCTGGGCTACCACACATTTTACTTTCAGTTGTTTGACGCAGTGTCCGGAATCGCAATCCCGGGCGGCTACGGATATTTCAGTTATCTCGCAAAATAACTTTGCAGGAACAAACTGATTATTATATGAGTTCAAAAAATCATCTGAATCAAAGCCCTAAGTAACAGGATGGGCAAAAGCCAACCGAATTTTCGGTTTAGTTTATTGAAAATAAAATGAGGACATTATGAAAAAAAGTTTGTTAGCACTATTAATCGTTCTTATCGCTATGATGCTCTGCATCCCTGTTTCAGCACAAAGCAACGTGACCGAATTCACTTCCACGGACAGAACAGAACGTTCGGACGATATGGATGATGACGAATACGACGATGATTATGACGACGATGACGAATATGATGATGACAGTTACGATGATGATTGGAGCGGCTATTACAATTCGTTTACTTATTGCCAGTATCTTTTTGACAATTATGAAGCGGATCTCGAACCATACATTTCGGGCTCTTCACCGACAAATACCCAAAAATGGAAGAATGTGCGGGAAGATATTCGCCGCGAAGCAGCTTATAACTGCGGATATATCATGTCAGTGATCGAACCGGATGAATGGTCCGACTATGTTGATGAACTGACCTTTGGCGCCTATTATCAGCTGACCGCGGTTGAGATGCTGATCCAAAGTATCGACAATGGGCAGGATCAGATGCTATATAATATGCACATGCAAATGCGGGAATCAGCGGATGAAATGCTGGGCGTGATCCCGCAGTAAGACTCTCTCTAATAAAGCTAATAAAAGCTCTCCAAAAAGGAGAGCTTTTATTTTGCCTTTTTCCGGTATTTAACTAAGAGTTTCTTGTAGTTTTTTATCATATGGGAACGATGCCCCAAACTCCTGCATATCAATGGTTCCCCAGGTTCTGATATATAATTCGCATGAGCGCATCATATGAAAGAAACAGGGATCATGTTGTGGAAAGTGTAAAATACGCAGTCAGCCATCCAGAATTTATTGATATTTTTGATCCGCTGAACACCAAAACAGCTTATGGTCCGGATCAAAGCTGGTTTGCTGATACCTGGTTGCGGAGAGCTGCCTGCGGTCCGACTTCTGCTTCGTTCATTTTCTCTTATCTCGCTCATACCCGCCCGGCGTTGCAGCCTCTTTACATCGGCACAGACCTGACACGCCAGCAGTTTGTCCGGCAGATGGAAGCGGTCAGCGATTTCATGCGCCCCGGACCAATGGGCGTCAACCGAATTGATCTGTATACAAAAGGCGCGCTCCAGTTTGCGTCTGAGCATGGCATCGTCCTGACGCCGCACACCTTCAAAGTCAATGGGCTGCTCGACGGCTGGCGCACCGATCTGCGCGGTCTGGCAGATTTCGTTACTGGCGGACTTTCGCTGGATACGCCGGTTGCGTTGCTGGTCTTGTCAAAGGGGAAAGAATCGCGGCTGCAGGACTGGCACTGGATCACAATCACCGAAGCGGAATTTGCGGACGGAAAGATTTTCGCCACTGCAACTGATGAAGGGGAAAAAATTCATTTTGACCTGAGCCTCTGGTATCAAAGCACGAAAATGTCAGGCGGGCTGGTTTATTTTTCGGTTGCGGAAAACTGATTTTTTGCTTGATTCAGTCCTTGGGATTCATTTAAATTAGCTATTACGGTTTCGTCTTCCTAATTAATTCTTTATTTATTTAAAATTCATTCACCATGCAAATGATCATGTCCGGGAAGATTCCGGTGAAGATGGGCATGCTGATCTTCCTGCAAAACATGACCGTGCTGATGCGTGTGCACATGGACATGTTCATGATAATGAAGATCCTGATTGTGAACATGCAGATGCGCATGCACATGCAGGTGTTTATGCGCGTGACTGCGATAAAGGGTATCCAAAACAATGAAGATTGTTCCAACAGTCATGGCAGCCACACCTGTATAAAAGATCGGCAGCGGTCTTTCTTTTAAAAATATCATTGACAACAGCACACTAATAAACGGATTTATTGCATAAAAGGCACTCGTTTTCGCAGCTCCGAGTGTTTTTTGTGCCTGGATGTAAAAGTTGATGCTCAGCCCATAAGACAGATATCCTACAATCATTGTGAGGAGTGCAATCGAAAAAAATGGAAAGCTCTCCCCTGCCAGCAACCCTAAGGCAATTGCGCCAGTGCCAGAACCCAAGCCTTTAATCAGCACAATTTTCCTGGAATCCCGTTCAGCGAGCGCACGGGTAAAGTTGTTTTCCAACCCCCAACAGGCGGTGGCGCCCAAAATGTACAGGGCACCAATGGTCAACTCCAATTTTTCTCCTGTGGCTGAAACCAGCACGCCTGCAATAATTACAAAAATCAGCCCGAGCCACAATCGCAAAGAAATTTTTTCACGAAAAAAGATCCATGCAATCAACGCAGTCATCACAATTTCCAAATTATTCAGAACTGAGGCTGTCGCAGAGGATGTCGCCCGCACACCGAACATCAGGAGAATCGGAGCAAAGATGTCTAGCACGACCATGCCAATTAAATAAAATAGGTCGCCCTGAGTAAAACTATTTTTTGCTGGTTTTTGTTGAACAGACCGGCTTTGAAAGAAAATCCAGGCAGCCATTCCCAATCCGGCTCCCAGATAAAGAAAACCAGCCAACATGAAAGGATCGATCTGCGTTAGTATCAGTTTTGCAAAAGGGATACTTGCGGCGTACAAGGCTGCCGCAAGTATTGCTTCAATTATTGGTTGAACTTTACCCATTATCTTTCTTCTTTGCCGAAAAGTTGCCGCCTCTTATATAACCCTGTTAATGATTATATCTTTCGCCATCAGACAAGAAAACGCTTTTTAAAAGACTTAGCAGAAAAAGGAGAATTTCACTTACAGGTTTTCCAACAGAATCTACTAAACAAGCTATAATTAGGGAAACGAATAAGAACATTATTTCTAATTTTTTATATGGAAGCAGGAATAACTGCACCTCCCCCGATCAGAAAGGGCTCCACACACTCCCGGCTTATGCATTACGCAGACTACAAAACGATCCTATCCCCGAAGAACGGCATGAATATTTACCGCGGGTGCACGCATGGATGCATCTACTGCGACAGCCGCAGCACCTGTTACCAGATGAAACACGAATTTGAGGACATCGAAGTCAAACGCAATGCGGCAGAAATTCTCGAAAGTCAGCTGAAGCGCAGGCGGCAGCGCTGCATGATCAGCACCGGCGCGATGTGCGATCCATATATTCCGTTAGAAGCAACGCTAAAATCAACCCGCCAGTGCATTGAAGTGATTGAAAAATATGGATTTGGGCTGACGATTCTAACGAAATCAACGCTGGCATTGCGCGACGTCGATTTATTTCAGGCAGTCCAGCGCAAAGCCAAATGCGTCGTTCAAACCACCTTGACTACCCATGATCCAGCGCTTTGTCAGATACTCGAACCGAATGTTGCTTTGACGCACGAACGCGTCCGCATGCTGGAAATCATGCGGGATGAAGGGATTCCGACCGTCGTCTGGCTCGGTCCGCTCCTGCCGTTTATCAACGATTCTGCTGAAAACTTGCAGAGACTTCTGGAAGATTGTGCCCGGGCAAAAGTTCATGGCATTTTATGCTTTGGCTTCGGCATGACCCTGCGCGAAGGCAACCGTGAATATTTCTATCGTAAGCTCGATCAGCATTTTCCGGGAATAAAAGAAAAATACATGGAAACGTTTGGCAATGCTTATTCCTGTTCCAGTCCGAACAATGAGCGGCTGATGGCGATTTTCAGAGCTGCCTGCCAAAAATACGGTATCCTCTGGAAAACTGGAGAAGTGCTCGACTATCTGGGAACGTTTGAGCGAAAAGAACCGCAGCTGCGTTTATTTTAATACCTGACAGCTTTTCCTGATCAGCCGCCCTTCGCATTAATTAGCGGTAGTCTTTGCAGATGGAACAAGTGGATGAGGTAAAATTCACCTCAGAAAAGGATTTGTTCAGGATCAAACACCATGCCGACGCCCCTCAACCTTAATCTCATCTTGACCGCTGTCATCATGCTTTTTCTCATTCTCTGGCTGTTGAGCAGGCTGAACGGGAAACAAGATCGATTTTTCTTTTGGACCACTTTCCTTTTCTTCATCGCACTGGCACTGGCGGCAGCCGGATATCTCTATCTTCGGAAGACCTCCGCCGGACCTTTGAACCTCCTGCCGATTCACACCGTCCCGCTGTTTCAGGGATTTTTGCTGATCGCCTGGGTTTTGGTCGGTGTCCTTTTTGCCAATGCCTTCAATCCAAAAATGAATCACTTTCTGCGATTGGTTCTGGGGTTCGCGCTTTCATTTCCCGTCACAATGATCGCAGGCAACTACATCTACGAACTGATTGTCTTTTAAGGATGGCATGTTGAATTTGAACTTCGCTTTCTCATTGATCTTGATCACGCTGACAATTCTGCTTGCCAGCTGGTTTTTCAACTTCAAATCAGCCGGCTGGAAAAGGGGCAGATGGCCTCTTTTAGTCATGGTCATCGGCGGCGCCGTTTATCTCAGAATGAACGTTCAAATCGAATCCATTTCCATCAATTCTTCGCTGTTATCCTTCATCTTCCTGTTGAGCGCTGGGTTGATTGCCTTGCTGATCACGCTGGCAGTCAATCAGGAAATGAACTTTCTTGCCCGAATCCTCTTCGGCATCCTCATCGGACTCACACTGACTGCCTATATCTTTCAAGCATTCGATTTGCTGAAAAGGTTGAACCTGCCCATCCTGCCGATTCCTGCTGAATTCGTTCCATGGATTCAGGCGTTGATCTGGCTGGCAGCAACATTCCTCTTCGCGGCAGCTTTTAATTCAAAGATGAAACCCGTCCTGCGGATATTGCTGGGCGTGGTCTGTTCGCTGGCACTGATCGCTTTCCTGCGCGATTCTCTCCTGATGATGACCGGGGGCTGAAGCATGGGAAATCAGACATCCATCTATTTGTTGCTTATCGCAGGTGCGACCATCCTGATCTGCCTGCTATATGAATTGACAAGTCATTTGAAAATTCGCCCTATCGGGCGCGCTGTAATCACATTTGGGCTGGCTATCCTTGCTTCAATTGCCGGCTGGGCACTTTTCAGTTCTGGCAGCTTTGTTTCAGTGCGCAGTTGGATAAACCTCAGCGATCCAACCGTCTGGCAAGGATGTTTTATTGGATTATGGCTGTTGCTCGGGTGGCTTTTTTCAAAAGCAGCTGCTGAATCCATGCATCAAACACTGCGGCTGCTGCTTGGACTCATTCTGTCTTTTGCTGTGACGCACTATTTCATGGAAATGCTGCATTTGGTATACTTCCCTTAAGTCGGAGGCGTGATGAATTTCGGATCTGGATTCAGCGGAGATATTTTAGGACTCATCGTTTGGGCAGCATTGATCTATGCGGTTTTTCGTTTGCTGGCTGACTCAATTTATTCAATTCTCAGAGTTGCGGTCGCCGTCTTTGTCGCCGCTGAAATTATCTATTTCCTGCGCCTTTCGATCGATATCCCGTTTTTCGACCGCATCAGCTGGGATTTTATCGAGCAGCTCAACCGTCAGATCGTGAACGTCTTTCAAAGGCTGATCCAGAGCAGATAGCCGCTGATTTCTCTTCGCATCGATTAAAAAAGTGTACCCCGGGAGGGACTCGAACTCTCAACCTAAGCGTTAGGAGTGCTTTGCTCT
>DHPK01000012.1:38641-46771 GCA_002407845.1 Leptolinea sp. UBA5366
TAAGCGTTAGGAGTGCTTTGCTCTGTCCTGTTGAGCTACCGGGGCATTCAAGTTGCGATTATATCATTAACCCGATGATCCTTCTGAATGAGCCTGCCTCATTCCCGAATAGCGGGTAAAATTCTTTTGAGATGAAACAGAAAACGATTCTCTTTTTTGGATCCCAAATCACCATCGGCGGAGCTCAGCGCGTGCTGCTCGACCAGGCTACCTGGTTCCAGCGGCAGGGATATGACGTTCATGCCGCTTTTTACTATGATAAGGACGGATTGCTCGATACCTGGCGCCGTCAGTCATCCTTTCCGATTCATGTCGTCGGCAGCTACCAGAAGGGGCAGCCGCTCAAAAACGGGCTCGGGCTGATCAACGGGTTCATCGCGCTGTATAAGCTGATCCGCAAGCTCTCTCCGCAGATCATCGAATGCTTCACGCATGATGCCAACCTCCTCGGCATTCCGGCAGCCTGGCTGTGCGGCGTGCCGGTGCGGGTCGGATCGCATCACTGCACTTACCAGGGATTGACGCCTGCCAAGATCAAAATACACACGCTGATGACAAACAGCCGCCTCTGTTCAGCAATTGCAGCTGTTTCAAAAATGTCACGCCAGCAGGCACTCGACGAGAAAATTCGCCCGGAAAAAATCGAAATCATCCCCAACGGCATCGCACCGCTGCAAACCAGCGTAGCGATCCGCGCGGAAAAACGCGCTGAACTGGGGTTGAAACCGGACGATATCTTTATTTTGAATGTCGCCCGCATGGTTCCGGAAAAATCCCAGCGGCTGCTGATTGAAGCGGCGGGAATCTTGCTGGAGGCAAATCCGAATCTGCGGTTCATGATTGCCGGCGACGGACCGCTGCGGGCTCAGCTCACAGCTCAGGTTGAAGCGTTGGGGCTTCAGAACAGGTTCTGGCTGCCCGGGAAACGCACCGATGTGCCGGCATTGATGAATGCGGCAGATATTTTTTCGCTGTATTCCGAAATCGAAGGGATGCCGCTTTCGCTGATGGAAGCCATGTCAGCGCGGCTGGCAGTGGCAGCAAGCGCCATTCAGGCGAACCGCGATCTGGTCGAAGACGGAGTTTCCGGCTTGCTGATTCCTTTCGGGGACGCCAAGCTGCTAGCAGCCGCAATCCAGCGTCTGGTTGACAATCCGCTGCTCAGGGAAGAATTAGGGCAGCACGCCGAACAGGTCATCACTCAACAGTTCACGATCGAAAAATCATGCCGGGCATATGAAGCTTTGTTCGACCGGCTGCTGAAAAATCGCTCCGAATCAAATTGGCAATAACTCTCTGCTGTCAGAGCAGGCTATTTCAGAAATTGGTCGTGATCCAGTTCGTTCCACCTTACATATTAATTCTGCTTTTCAATTAACTTGATCCTATACAGACAATCCTGCATACCTCAATAAACAGATATCCCCGCCACAAGCGAAGCTTTTTTTTCGTAAACGAAGAATCTCATTATTAGCGGTTTAATGAATCCGCCGAAAACCAGTTATTCAGATCACAGAGTTTTTTATTGAGATATTTTGAAAAGGATTTTCGGTTGTTACGGCTGAATCGTGGAGGGCACCGGCGTTTTCAGCGCTACAGCGGAAGCCCAACCTTCCAATCCCTCATTGGTACGTACTTTCACCCATAAAATGCCGTCGTTTTCTACCTGTTCGCCAAGAATTTCAACCATCGATCCATTGAACTGGCTGCGCAGGTAATCTGAAGAAATATAGGGGCTGGTACGAATCAGCAATCCAACGTCATTTGACACTGAGACGATGCCATAAACAATGGTCGGTGCCGGAGTAAAGGTCTGGGTCGGCGTTCTGCTGGGACGGATGGTTCGGGTCGGGGTCATATATTTGGTTGGAGTCAAAGACGGGGTGACCGTCACCGTGTCAGTCGGCTTGGGAATGGTCGGTGTTGCGGTCTGGGTCACAGTCGGGCTGGCAGTCACGGTCGCGGTTGAGGTCTGCGTCGGCGTTGCTTCATCCGTCGCGGTAGGCGTGTTCGTGGCTGTCGCCGTCTGGGTGATGGTCGCCGTTGCAGTCGCACTGGGTTCCGGTGTTGGCGTGCTGGTAGGCGGGTTCAGCAGCGTATTCAGCCGCTGGGTCACGGGCGAAAGCCGCTGGCTGAGATCCAAATTGATCGCCTGGGTATAGTCAAGAAGATACAGCAAACCGCCGACCAGAATGAATCCAGCCAGCAGAAATGTTCCAAATTTTGGCACAAAAACGCGGGTAAACAGGAAGGCAAGCAAGGTCGCCGCTAAAGCAAGCAGTCCATAGATCAGAGCAGTCCAGATGCAGTTCAGAACCGGATCCAGGTATTGCAGCCCGATGCAGAATCCTGCCAAACCGAGGGGCAGCAGGACGCCGGACATGACGCCTGCGCTGAGTGCCTGCGGGCGTTCGGCTCCTTTAACGATCGCCACGCCGGCAAAAAATGCGCTGCACAGGATGGTGACAATCATCAGCGGACGCGTTTGATTGAAATACCCGATCATTTCTCCGGTTAACAAGCTGGAATATCGGGAAAAACCGCCAACGCCCAGCGCGCTCAGGAAGAACAAGCCTGCCGCCAGCAGGTAATGCATCAGACTTTTGCCAAGGAAGCCAAAAGAGCCGGTCGCGGCAGCCAGCGAAATGCCGAAAAATGGACCGATAAAAGGCAGAACTGCCAGCGTCAGAATCAGCAGTGCGAGCGAATTAAACCGAAAGGCGAATCCGCACAGGATTCCGGCAACGATTGAGAGGATGTAATAACCGATTGAAGGGGTCAGCTTATGTGCAAGGTCGTTCAGATAAACTTTTCGAGTGTTGTCCGGATTGCTGTAAATTCCTCGTCGAAGATAGCGGGCTCTTGCCTTGTTCTCAGTTTCATTTGTATTCACGCAAGACCTCTGGCATAGTTCATGAACGATCCTCTTGTTTCTACGATGATGTTATTATAATACACAACATTCAGCCGATTTCGCCGTTTTTAAAAGCCTGAATGATAACCGGACAGAGAAAGAGTCAGACTGAATTTTAATGAACAAAACCCGTAAACGATGCTGGAAAATGAACCGAAAATGGTGCTGGTTGCTGGCAGCAATCAGCATTCTGATTCTTTCAGGATGCAACATGCCGGGAGCAAACAGCGGTCAAACCGCCCAGATCACTGAAGCCGCACAGCAGCAGACGGAAATTGTTCAGATTCCGACTGAGATTCTTCCGACGGAAACGCCGCTGCCCGCGCCTGAAAAGATCGTGCTGGCGGCAATGCCTGACGCGAATCCGGGTGTCATCGAGCTGCTGCGCACCTCATTACACGAGCTTCCAAGTGCCGTTTTCACGATCGAAGAAGTGCCTGAATTAACGCCTGATCAAATTGAGGCAGATGTGAATCTGGTTGTTTTCCCTGCCGTTCCAGCGAATCTGGCAGCGTTTTCGCAAGCCCATGCGGATAAAGATTTTGCAGTTATCAGTTTGGAACAGCAGCAATTTCCGAACGTTTGGACGATACCTTATGATGCCGCCTTTGAACCGTTTTTAGCCGGCTTTTTCGTTGGCGTAACCTCAAATGACTGGCGCGGCGCCGGCTTGCTGCCGGACGACGGGTTGATGGCAGGCATGCAATTGGCTGAGTTTTTCAGTAACGGCATGAAGTTCTTCTGCGGACGCTGTCAATCCTATGGTCCGCCCTACGTTGAATTTCCTGTCAACGTGTCGCTGCCCGGCACTTCCGCGCCGGACGCCTGGCTGAGCGGCATCGATCAGATTCAGTCAAGTTTCCCGAACACTTATTACATTTCCGACAGCGCGCTCAGCCTGCCGGTGCTCGAGAAAATGAACGATCTTTCCGCTGCAGTCGTCACCGCCAGCCAGCCGCCTGAAAGCTGGAACGGCAACTGGCTGGGAGCAATTAAAATCGATCTCGGCAGCGCACTTTCAGATGTTATTTCCCGGATGGCAGAAGAAGACGGGGCGGTAGTTATTCCAAAACTGGATATCCAAACCGGCATCCAGCAATCGCTGTTTAACGCCGGTAAAAAAGCTTATATCGAATCACTTTACAAGGATTTGCTGATCGGGCTGGTCAGTGCCTACACACCGGTTCCGCCGGCAAGTTTCGAAAAATAATCTTATTTTCTGTCTGAACCCATGAATTCTTCAGCGGTCGCCTGATTTTCACCGCTGATTCCTTCCCGCTTGAGCACTTTTTTTACTGTCAGAAACAGAATTCGGATGTCAAGCCAGAAGGACCAATGATCGACATACCAGACATCCAGCGCAAATTTTTCTTCCCAGTTGATGGCATTGCGCCCATTGATCTGCGCCCAGCCGGTGATGCCCGGCGGCAGCAGATGGCGGCGGTTTTGTTCAGCCGTGTAGCGCGTCAAATACTGGGTCAGCAACGGCCGCGGACCGACCAGGCTCATTTCTCCGCGCAGAATATTGAACAGTTCCGGCAATTCATCGAGGCTGGATGCTCTGAGCCAGCGTCCGAAAGCCGTCAGACGCTGATGATCGGGCTGGAGGTTCCCCTCCCGGTCGCGCAAATCGCTCATCGAGCGGAATTTGTACAGCGTAAAGATCTTTCCGCCCAGCCCGGGGCGCTGCTGCCGGAACAGAACAGGGCTGCCGATTTTGATGCGCACCAAAAGCGCGATCACCAGCATCAGCGGCAAAGCAACGATCAATCCGATCAGCGTCAGGCTCAGGTCAAAAAGACGTTTGGAAACTGGATAATACGCTTTTTTCATATTACAATAAGGGTCGAAACCAGAGGGTCAAAGAATTTTGATTCCGTCCTTTATCTTACTACAGGAAGCAGGAATAACAAATGAGTAAACAGGTTCGGGTTTTTTCAGCGGCACGGCCGACCGGTCGCCAGCATTTAGGCAATCTCTTAGGAGCAATCCAAAATTATGTTGAATTGCAAAAATCATACGAATGCGTTTATTCAATCGTCGATATTCACGCGCTGACAACCGTCGAAACAACGCGCGATTTAACCCTAAACTGCCTTGAAATGGCGCTGGATTGGCTGGCAGCAGGTGTTGACCCGCAAAAATCGATCATGTTCGTCCAGTCGCACGTGCCGCAGGTGATGGAGCTTCACACAATGCTCTCGATGGTCGTGCCGATGGGGAAACTGACCGATTTACCGACCTTTAAAGAAAAAGTGCGCATGCATCCGCAGAACGTGAATTATGGATTGCTGGGGTATCCGGTGCTGATGAGCGCAGACATTCTGCTTTACAAAGCTGAGCTGGTGCCGGTCGGAATCGATCAAGCTCCGCACATCGAGTTCACCCGCGAAGTGGTGCGCACATTCAATTATCGGTACAACACTCAGGTTCTGATTGAACCGCAGATGAAGGCGACCAAGTTCACCAAGATAATGGGGCTGGACGGCGTCAATAAAATGAGCAAAAGCCTCGACAATGAGATTGACATCGCATCGGACGACGCGACAACGGCTAAACGGGTGATGACGATGGTGACTGACCCGCAGCGCATGCGCCGCACTGACCCGGGCGATCCGGACATTTGCAATGTCTTTAGCTTTCACAAAATGTTTTCCAGTCCGGAAGAAGTCGAAATGATCGACCGGGAATGCCGTGTTGCGGGCATCGGTTGTGTTGACTGCAAAAAGATGCTGGCAAAAAACATCAATGCGAATTTGGCTGAGCTGCGGGAACGCAGGATCGGATTTGCACAAAATCCGGCGAAGGTCTGGGACGTTTTATATGACGGCGCAGACCGCGCCCGCAAGATCGCGGACGAAACCATGCATGAGGTTCGGGAAGCGATCGGACTTCCTGCATATCGCAGATAGGCACAGCCTGCCGCACGATTGATATAAGCGAGGCTTTCTGATGAGAAGCCTCGTTTTTTTCTATCAAATTTCTGCTGAGAGCGGTGCCTGGCGGGAATCCATGTTTTTGACACGATCAGCGGTCTGTTAATAGCACCGTTTTTCCAGCGTGGTATTGATGAAAAAGGATTTTGGCAGGAATTTTACAGAGCGATGAGCATAATTTGAACACTCCTTTGTATAATGATGAGGCTTGACAGAGCGTCATCATCTTGAAACCTTACTTGCGACAACGAAAGGAAAACACATGAAAAGCAACAAACTCGTCACCTTAGCCCTCGCGCTAATCGTCTTATTGGCAGGCGTTCAACCTGCAGCATCCATCAAACCCGCAGCAGAAGAACCGATTGAAGTCTCCTTCTGGTATCCCTATGGGGAAGGATCATGGACCGGTGACTTTCTGGCTGGAAAAATTGCCGCATTCAATGAGGCAAATCCGGGAGTCATCGTCGAAGGACAATCTTTTCAGGATTATGGAACGATAATCGAAGGGATTCAACGCGCCGCGATCGCGAAAGACCTGCCATCCATCGTGACCATTGCCTATGGCTATGACGATTACATCATCAACAGCGGGATTGCAGTTCCGATGAACAGCTATCTGGGTGATAACGGTGAAGCGTTTCTGAACGATTTCTTTCCTGCGCTGCTTGAAGTGAGCAAAGTCGGCGATCAGGTTTATGGCATTCCTTTAGCGCTGTCAGTTGCTGAAATTTTCTATCATCCTGATCTGCTGGAACAAGCCGGTTTGGATCCGGAAAATCCGCCAGCGACCTGGGACGAACTGATCGCTGCCGCCAAACAGATTAAAGAAAAGACCGGCGTTTTTGGCTTGACCTTTGCGTTGGATGATCCTTGGATTTTTGAAGCAGCGGTGCGCTCCAGCGGGGCTGAATTGATCAATCCTGACGGAACACCGAATCTGAACTCTCCCGAAGCGATTAAGATTCTCACAGACTGCGCGGGGGGTACAAAAGACGGGTCGATCATGTACAATGCAGATTTCATGCAGACGCTCCAGACCTTTGGCGCAAAGCAGGTCGCAATGTACGGCGTTTCCAGCTATGGAACAGTCTACTACCATACCAACCTTCCCGAGGTCAAAGCGATGCCATTCCCGGCAGCCGAAGGACATTCCTTCAAAAGCCCGGCAGGCGGCAACTCGCTCTATCTGATGGGAAACAGCGATGCCGAAAGAGAAGCTGCGGCTGAATTTATCAAATTTTTAACTAACCCTGAATCTATCGCTGAATGGGCAATGAATTCCGGTTACCTGCCGACAAGAGCCTCTTCCCTGAAAGAGCTGGAAGAATTCACCACTGGCTTCGAAAATTATCAGGTAGCCGTAAGCTCGATCAGCAATGTCGTCGCTCCGACAGCGTGGCCGAGCCGAAGCATCCTGAAAATCAATGAAATTCTGCTGCAGGCAATTGAAGCTGGATTTCTCAATCTCGAAAGTCCGGAAACTGCGCTGAATAATGCCAATACGGAAATTGCGGCGCTGATCAAGTAATCCTAATCAACCATGACAGACATCTTTCTGGGGATCGGTGCATGTTCATTGATCCCCAGAATCATAGATTACCGGAATCACAGGACAAGCAGATGAAACTCGATGCTCATTGCCACACCAACTGTTCGGACGGGAACATCACAATTCAGGAGAGAATTGCCATGATCCGCGCCAGCGGCTTCGGCGCGGCAACCATAACCGACCATGATTTTGTTTCTTCGGAACAGGTCAGGCTCGCAATGGACGCCTGCGGGGAAATGCCGTTCATACCCGGCATAGAACTTTCCTTAAGGCATCAGGATCAGGTTGTCCATTTGCTGGGTTATTTCATTGATCCGCAAGACGCCCAGCTGCAGGCACACATCCTGGAAGTTCAAGCCGTTGATATGGATGTGACAGCCCGGCTGATTGACTATTATCAGGCTCAATTTGGCTATGACGAAACATTGATGTCGTTGACCACAGACGCGCTGCACACTTTTTATTCAATGCAGTTTGTAAAAAGTGCGGCGGCGAAATTGTTCGAAAATGACAGCGCGAAAAGTATGGCGGCTTTCCTATCTGCATCTGACGCACTTGGCATCCGCTATTCTGATTTTTGTCCTTTTCCTGTACGGGATGCGATCGGCTTGATTCACGCCGCGGGCGGAATAGCCGTGCTTGCTCATCCCGGCGGGGCTCAAATCAAGATGATGCAGACCTTGGGGTTTTTACTCCATGATGAGCCGCTGATCAAGCAGTACGTTGACTGG
>DHPK01000012.1:46892-92920 GCA_002407845.1 Leptolinea sp. UBA5366
TGCAGTACGTTGACTGGGAGCTGGATGGAATTGAGACAGGGACACCAGTGCACACATCGAAAGAAACTGCCTTTTACACTGCGCTCTGTCAAAAATACGGCTTGCTTTCAACTGCCGGAAGCGATTGCCACGGCGATGATCCCTACCTTGGACCGGCTGCGATGGGCAGTTTTTCCTTTGGTATGGATAATCAGTATGAGTCGCTTTGCGCCGCTCACCTGAAAGCTGTGCATTGATGGGGAGCTGGGGCATGAAGAATATCAATCGCAAGAAACTGCGCACAACACTGATCGCCTTTCTTGTTCTGTCTCCAGCGCTGTTGATCGCAATTATTTTTGTTTACTACCCCTCTCTCTCCGTTTTGCAGCTGAGTTTCTTTGACTGGGATATGATCAGTCCTGACAAGACACCGGTCGGATTGGCAAATTATGCCTCAATCTTTGCGCCGGGCAGTGAATTTTGGAATTCGCTGCTTCGCACGCTGGAATATGGATTGATCTACATTCCGCTGAGTTTGATCAGCGGCTTGATGCTGGCAAAACTTCTGACCGGAGTCAAACGGTTTGAAGGCTTTTTTCAGTCGATCTATTTTATTCCATCAGTCACCTCCATTTCTGTGATCGCAATCATCTGGTCTTACATTTACAATCCGCAGATTGGTCCGCTGCAACACCTCCTGACTCAGCTGGGTATTCCCGCCGAAATGATCCCGAACTGGCTGAGCGACCCGCGGTTTGCACTGTCCAGTCTTGCTGTCACCAGCGCCTGGCAATCGCTCGGTCTGGTTACGCTGCTGTTTGTTGCCGGATTGAACAATATCCCTCAGTCGATCTATGATGCCGCTGATGTTGACGGGACTTCCGGCTGGATCAAATTTTGGAAGATCACGCTGCCGCTGCTCAGTCCGACAACTTATTTTGTCTTTTTCATGCTGATTATCGATTCTTTCCGCGTTTTCGGCATTGTCTCAATCATGACTCGCGGCAGACCGGTCGGCAGCACCAATGTGCTGCTTTATTACGTTTATCAGAATGCCTTCCAATACTTTGACGCCGGAATCGCCAGTGCTGCCTCCATGGTCATTTTTCTTTTCATCATGGTTTTTATGATCTTCCAGCAAAAATTAGGAGAAAAAAGTGTCTTTTACCAATAGATCAGCCAGTTTGAAACACCGCATTATCAAAAACCGATCCGAGCTCATTCTCTATTTCTTTCTCGCACTTTTCGGGCTGATCATCGTGTTCCCTTATGTTTGGATGATCCTGACTTCTTTGAAACCCTCTTCCGAAGTGTTTACGGCGGAAATGCGCCTCTTTCCCCGTGAATGGATCTTGAGCAACTACCAGCAGGTGTTCAATCAAAGCGGATTTATGCAGTCGGTTCTGAATTCAGTAATCGTGACTGGTCTCGGTGCTCTATTGGAAGTAACCATCGCATTTTTTGGCGCTTTCGCCTTCGCCAAACTTGATTTCTACGGGAAGGACTTCCTATTTATGCTTATTTTGGGAACGCTGATGATCCCGCCGCAGGTATTAATGCTGCCTTCTTTTCTGATTGTGCGAAATTTAGGGTGGCTGAATACTTATCAGGGGCTGATCATTCCGCGGGCAGGCGCTGCTTTTGGGATTTTCCTGCTGCGGCAGTTCATGTTGACCGTTCCGCGCGATTTGGATGACGCCGCTCAGGTCGATGGCGCCGGAATCTTTCGCCGTATGCTGAACATCTATCTGCCAATCTGCCTGCCCTCAGTAGTCACCGTCAGCGTCTTCTCGATTCTGGGATATTGGAACGATTATTATTGGCCGCTGGTGATAATTTCCGATCGAAAGATGAAAACGGTTGCGTTGAGCATCGCTCAATTCAAGAATTTGGAGGGGATGGGAAACTGGGAAATTCTGATGGCAGCTGCGGTTGTTGCGACGATTCCGATGCTGATTCTCTTCATTTTCGCCCGGAGAACGCTGATCAAAAATCTGACAGCCGGTTCGATCCAAGGCTAACCCGGATATGCTTAATAAGGTGCTTTCAACTGTTGATCCGGCTGAACTGGCCGGTAAAATCGTTGCTTTTGATCTGGACGGCACGCTGTTATCCGGAGATTTGGGAGAAGCGCTCTTCTATCTCGCGATTGGCCTGACAGGCATACCGCAGGATCAGATCCTTGTCGAAATCGAAAAAATTCTCTCGAACGGAGAAATGACTCTAAAGCCAGAAAGCGCAGAAACCGGACTGTTAACCCGCTATCAGAATCTCATTCTGAACAAACAGTGGCATGAGGCCTATTGCTTGACAGCTGCCTGGCTGAACACCCTGCCCTGTTCGACAGTTGACGATATGCTTGATTTTCTGCTGAATGCCGGCTTGCCCCGCACAGAGGTTCTGGCGGACTGCGGGGCTGGAAGTCACAGCCTGATTCTTGAAGCCGTGGATGATCCCGACATGCGAGAAATTATCGAAAAGTGCCTTGCTGCGAAAGCAAATGTGGCGATTGTTTCAGCAAGTCCGCAGTTTGTCGTCGAAGAATATTGCCAGCATTATGGATACCGGACAATTTCCGCTTTCGGAGCAGCTATCAAAGAAAACGGAGTCTGCGACCTTCCGTTTGGGTCTGGAAAATGCACGCGGATAATGGAACATTTTGGCGCTTCTCCCTTCATGGCATTTGGAAACAGTGACGGCGATTATGAGATGCTCGTCTCAGCAAAGCATGCGTTTGTCCGGCAGACCGACAGCGAAAAACTGCTCCGGAAAGTGGCGTCCGGAGATTGGATCATGCTCGATTAGCCGCTGTTTAATCATTGGTAAGAAAAAGCATCCAGATGAATTGGATGCTTTTTTATCAATTTGTTTAGTGCCGAGAAGCCTGCGTTTTAGCGCTCAGACAGTCTCAGCCGGATTCATGGGAAATGAAATCCTACCACAGTCCAAATTTTTTATGCTCTTCGGCATCACCGGAATCGCCGGCATCAGCAGTACTGTTTTCCGATTCAGCCGAAGCCTGGTCAGCTTCCATAGATTCGTGGGATTCCTGCGCAACCGGGTCGGTCTGATCGAGCTGACTTGGGGTGAAATCAGCCGCAATACGCCGATCCATTTCCTTTAGCGCCGCATCAATTTCATCGCGTGCTTCCAGCGCTTCCCGCCGGGCAATGTCAGCGTTTTCGGCAGTCAGCTGCGCATCTGCCAGCGCGGTTTTCAGATCATCAATCTCCTGATCTGTCTTGGTGTGGGCGCGTTCGAGCGCTTCTTTCGCTTCTTCAACTTCCAAAATTTTCTGGCGCAGATCTTTGTTCTTGTTCTGCGTGTCGATCAGGTCGGTTCGGTATTTGGCAAGATTCTCCTCAAGTTCGCCGATCTCTTTGTTGTGGCTCGAGCGAAACCGCTTGGACTTGAACCAGCCCGGCAGCGTCAAAAAGGAGGTGATCGCTGCACCAATCGTCAGCGCGATGATCAGCAGCAGCGCGAGCGGACTTTCAAACGTCCACACAAAAAATTTCAAGGTGACGGTTGCAGTATTCTGCATCGCAAACATCACAGCGAACACGGCGATAATCAGTGAAAAAATCATGACAAATTGCATATCTTTACTCCTTTATCAACCTCTATAAATCAATGGACTTTTAAAAATACACGGTTGAATTTTTAATCTTAACTCATTTTCTTCATTATGCATTTCGGGTTTTCAGCCTCCAATGCGTATGAATTAATTTTACTGTATCCTGATCTAATTACGAAAACCTAACCATAATTTAGAACAAGCTTAAAAAGCAAGAAAATCAGGGACGTCAATTGACGTCCCTGATGCGGACAACTTTCATAAAAGCTTGCTGATTACGGCTGAACGTATTTCACCGGAAAGCCAGTCGATGGCAGCTCCATGAATGGATCAATCGGGTAAATCGGATCCGGTTGCGGTGTCGGTTCGGGCGGCAGCGGTCCTACAAAGAATGTGGTTTGATATTCTCGCATGGCATTTCCGACGCCATCATGCAGCGCACGCGGCGCAAAGGGTTTGGCATCGGTTGCACCGCAGGCAAAGAAACGATACATGCCATCGGTCAGCGCTGCACCGTTGTTAATATTAATCGTCGTTGTGTAATTTGAATTATCATAAACGGCTGCATCCGTCGTGATCAGGACATCATCGCCTTGAATTGGGGACGCTACTGTGTCATTGCAGCCCAATGTGTTGATCACGCCATCCAGCCCCGCACTTACCAGGACATAGTTAAGCGGATTGTTTGCCCCGGTCATCAGCAGCATCGAATCTGGATTTTCCTCGCGTGTCATGGGTTCGCTGAAGGTCACGGTAAACGAGTTGAACCCTTCTCCGCTCGGCACATTTGTAAGCGAAGTGCGAATGACTGTCGGGCGGGTCCAATCAACAATTGAACGATGGAAGTGGTTTTCTTCACCATAACGCGGATAAGTTATTCCGGAAACCAAATCCTTCAAATTGGATTGGTAAACAACGTGCGTTCCAGCAGAATTCATCGCTAACCCTTGAATCGATGCTGGATAATTAACCCAAGGAGCTTGATCGCCATTCTTGTTGACCGAAAGCCGAATATTTTCGCCGGTCTCCATGTTATGGACAAAGACATCCTCATTATTTCTATCCGTCTTTCCATTCGTCTTTCCAGGAACCAGGTTTATAGAGGCAGAAGCAAATGCGACAAATTTCCCGTCATTGCTGACATCTGTAAAGCCATGAGTTCCAGTAATCAGCTGATCGGCAGTTTGATAATTGACAGACGTTACAATGCGAGTCTCGCCTGTCTGAATATCATGGCGAAAGACATACATTTCGTCTGGATTCCCCTGATCGCTTGCAGCCCAAGTCACAAACCGCCCGGATCTGGATAAAGAAATACTGAAAGGATCCACATCAGAATATTCCGGTGCAACTGTCTGATTGATCCATGTAGTTTTTTTATTCAAGACATCATAATGATAAAGAGCAGACGAAAATTTAGGGGGCTCATTTTCAACGAGTCCTTCATTTGTAGACCTAAAAACGATCTGGCTGCCATCAGCAGATATCTCAGAATAACTAGCATAGACGGGAACAGTCGGATCATCCCAGCGATGCGCTATCAGTGTGTCTGTACCAGTACTAACATTGAATAAAACAAGTTGAGCTGTGGGAGGTGACCCTTCGTATTTTGTATGAACCACTAAATTTCCATCAGCAGATACGGAATTGCTTGTTGTTACTTGAATGTCGCTCTGAGAACAGCGGAGAGCTTGAAGCGTATCTGCCGGACGATCATAGCGATAAATACAATTTTGATTCGGATCCGTTTCATTAAGTTTTAGATTGTCGCTGGAAAAAACTATATACTTCCCATCTCCAGTGATTGAAGGATAGGTTCCACGCCATGGCGTTCCATCCCAATGTTTTGAAATCAGGGTGACATCCCCAGTTTCCATGTCTTTCAGATAAACAGCATCTTGTTCAATTGGTTCAATTGTCCCATTCAAAGCGTCACGCGTGACAAATGTATAATAACGGCCATCATCCGATACCGAAACACCATTAAATGCTTTTGCCCCGTAGCCGAAAGCAGTTTGATCTTTTCCAATGGATACCGGAGCAGTTTCACTCAACTGAGCAAATGAGGTTTTTACCGATAAACTCAAAAGTATGAATATGGACATGAAAATGAATCGTTTTAAAGTATGCTGCATTTTTATATCTCCATCATCGTTAGTGTGAACGCAATAATGTTATTGTTAACAAAGGAACAAAACTTGCTTTCTCTCGTCAGCAATAGAACACCCTTTCTTTTACTAAAAAAATATACTTTCCTTATTATACAAAAGAAATGCAATAATCGTGCCATCTCTTCCTCGCTCAGCATTTTCGGATTTCTTAATCAATTAATTGTGATTCCCAGCAATGTTCACCCGATCCTTTGCGGGAACCGGGTCTGGTCTGCCGGCGCATCAAGTTTTTGCTTATAATTAGGACATGGCAAAAACCCAAACTCATTACGTCTGCCAGCAATGCGGACGAACCAACCCAAAGTTTATCGGACGCTGCCCGGGATGCGGCGGCTACGGCACCATGGTGGAAGAAATCATCCACCAGGAACCCGAGAGAAAAGGGCGTTCCGGTCTGCCAAAAGAATATGCAGAGCCGAAAGCGCTGCGCGACATCGATGAAACCGCAGAACCGCGCGTTGAGACCGGCATCGGCGAATTGTCGCAAGTTTTGGGAGGGGGGGCTGTTCCTGGGTCGCTGATCCTGATTGGCGGTGATCCGGGCATTGGAAAATCAACGCTGCTGCTTCAGACTGCGATCAATCTGGCAGCGCGCGGCACGGTCTTGTATGTTTCCGGCGAGGAGTCTGCGCGTCAGATCAAAATGAGGGCTGCCCGGCTGCTCGAAAATCAAACTGCTGACGCAGAAATTCCGCCCGCGCTTTTTTTGGTGACCGAAACTGATCTGGACGTGATTTTCTCTCATGTCCGCACGTTGAAACCGGATTTTCTGATCATCGATTCCATTCAGACCGTACAAATCCCCGAATTGGAATCGACCGCCGGATCGTTGTCACAGGTGCGAGAATGCGCCGGCAGGCTGCGAGAGCTCGCGAAGACGGGAGGAATCACGGTCTTTGTGATCGGGCATGTGACGAAAGAAGGGATGATTGCCGGCCCGCGGGTGCTGGAGCATATTGTTGACACGGTTTTATATTTGGAAGGCGACCGCTTTTTATCTTTGAGGCTGCTGCGCTCTGTGAAAAACCGGTTTGGCGCAACATCCGAAGTGGGTGTCTTCGAAATGACTGAAAATGGGCTGGCGGAAGTATACAACCCATCGGAACTTTTTCTCGCAGAACGCATGGTCAACGCTCCTGGTTCTGCGGTGGTTGTGACCATGGAAGGAACGCGCCCGTTGCTGGTAGAAATTCAGGCGCTGACCAACCCAACCAGTTTCGGCAACCCGCGCCGCACGCCGATTGGCGTCGAAATCAGCCGGGTTTTGCTGATCGCGGCAGTCGTTTCACGGCGAATGGGCGTTCGATTAAATGAACAGGACATTTTCGTCAATGTGATCGGCGGGCTCCATATCTCCGAGCCCGCAGCAGATCTGGCAATCGCTGCCGCAATTGTTTCATCCGTGACCAATCGGCCGATCAAGGCAGACGTTGTGCTGATTGGCGAAATCGGTCTTTCAGGAGAACTGCGCGGAACGAGCAAACTCGCGTCCCGGTTGAAAGAAGCCAAAAAACTCGGTTTTTCGACTGCAGTCGTACCTAAAGCGATCAACCGCCGAGAGAAACTGCCGCAGGATATTAAAGTGATCGAAGCCAAAACTGTCCGCGAAGCCATTCAGGCAGTTTTACTGCCTGCGGAGAAAGACGAAGAGAAGACAAAGGTCTGAGCTATAGGAAATTACAAATAAGGGCGACATGGAAAGAACAAATCGAATAGGAATCGGCACCTTTTCAGCCGAAAAAACGATAGCACAAATCAGAAAAAACCACGCGCTGGAACATGCCGTCGTTCATGTTTTGGAAAAGAAATTCAGCCATTGCGCGCTGGCAGGGTACTCAATCAACAAAGGCTTTTGGGTGATCGGGAAGCTCGCTATCCAAGATGTGCAGGAAGCTGTCGACGCAGCTTACGCGCGATTGGCGCATGGGGAAAAAGACCTTGCGATCCATCAGGGCTGCGGGACGAATCTGGCTGCAACCGGACTGGCTGTCTCGCTGGGATCTCTGCTGACAATGGCAGGCACCCGATCCGAAAAAGAACGGCTGAGCCGGTTATCCTCTTTAATTCTCGTCACGACTGCCTGTCTGCAGCTTTCCAAACCATTGGGAGTCATGCTGCAGCGGAACGTGACAACCGATCCGGACATGACCGGGCTTTCAATCCGCGGCATCGATGCCGGAGAAATCCGCGGCGTGCCCTATTTCTTTGTCAATACCGCTTACGATGAATGAGCCAACCGCTGAAAAGCGAATTGTCATCCTGTTCGGGAATGACAGCGAATCGATAACCGAGGCTCTGCGGCTGATCGAACAGCAGCAAGCCGAAACCTGCATGGCTGAGATGAATTACGCACGCCTGGATGGAAAGAATTTGTCCGAGGAGAAGCTCTCAAACGCCGTGATGGCGCTGCCCTTTTTACAGCCGCGGCGGGTGGTTGTCCTGCATAACCCGCTCAGTTTGGCTGGTGGAAGGGACGGTAATCAAAAATTTCTGAAGATGCTTGAGTCCATCCCCGAAACAACGCAGCTGATCCTTGTCATCCCTGATGAGATCGAGCGCAAAGATTGGGCAGTGATGGGAAACAGCTCTTTCTTGCGGAAATGGGCGCTGAAAAACCGGGATACTGTCGAGCTGCGGGAAAACAGGCTGCCAACCCCTGCATTAATGCGGGATTGGATCTCCCGAAAAGCGCTTGCAATGGGCGGGCAGATTGACGGACCGGCAGCCCAGGCGCTCGTCGCTCAGGTCGGCAACGACACGCTCGCAGCGCGGCAGGCGCTCGAAAAGCTCCTGCTTTACATCAATTACGAGCGGCCAATTGACACAATCGATGTCCAGGAGCTCATCAGCGGTTCCGCTTCAGCCTCGGTTTTTGACATGGTCGACGCGTTGGCAGTCGGAAATGCAAGAGAAGCCTTCCGGACGCTTGAGATTCTGCTGGAAGATCAGGAGGTTCCGGCGCTTTTCGCCATGATCGTGCGCCAGTTCAGGCTGCTGATTCAAACGCGTGAAATCCTCGACCAGCGGGGCGGGGCAGCGCTGGTTCAGCAGGAATTGAATCAGGTTCCATTTGTAGCGGATAAACTCTGCCGGCAGGCTGCCGGTTTCACATTAAATCAGCTGCGGAATATCTATCAGCAGCTGGTCGAGATGGATTTTGCGGCAAAAACCAGTCAAAGCGATCCGAGAACAGCTTTGAACGTTCTAATTGCCGAAGTATCTCTTATGGTAAAGGGTTGAGCTCCTCATCATTTTGCTCGAATGGAGAGGGCGAAATGAATGGCATCCGCCAGTTTCCGCTGCCGGGCTGAAGTTCAGCCGAAACGGCTTCGCGGACTTCGCTGATTGGATTATTGACCTGAACCACATGGACCCAGCTTTTCCCCGGTTTCAGCATGAAAGCGCTGTCTGTGGCGGGATAAATAAAGCGAAACGGGCGAATCTTCTCAGTTTCATATTCATAAGCCTCATTGCGGGTCGTCCAGGCGGCCTGATAGCATAAGCCATCCCGGAAAATGAGCGCTGGATTTCGGTTCACATAGTTAAAATTTACTGTGAAATTTCCCTGTTCATCGACAGTCTCATGATCTGCAAACAAAATAATCAGATTTTGCACTGCCAGCTGCTGATTGTTCAAGACGTCAATATCAGCAGACAGTTCCGGGTTCGTGAGCATCGTCTGGGAACGATGATAAAGGCCGTCTGTTTCATCAAACTGCCATAGCACCCGATTGAAGTCTGCATAGCGGATGAAAAACGATTTTCCCGCCATGCCGTTTGCAGGAATAGCGCTTGAAAAAGGAATTGTCAGAGCTGTTAAGTCAGGCTCCAGTAGTCTTTTTTTCCATTTTTCCAGAAAACCGGAAAGACGCGAAACAGGCAGGTCAGGAAACATGTCTTTTCCGGATTCGCCATACCAGTTTTCGAGATTCATCTGACCAGCGTCCATCACAATCTGCGGATTACCGGTCGTGATCTGCAGAGCAGTAAACTGTTTCCGCAGTTCCTCCGTTCCCAGCAGCGCGCCGGTGATTGCGCCAACGTATGGAACGATGCCCGTAGTTGCTTCCGGCAAACTGCCGTAAAACAATGCCATGGGGCAGGATTCCCCAGCCCCGGCATACACTTCAAACACCCAGGGCGCGAAACTCAGCCCGGCTGACGGCTTGAAATTGTGCGTAAAGCGTGCATAGGGGATCAGCGTTGGGGGATAGGTCAGCAGATCTGGATCTTCTACCGGCAAACCGGTAAGCGGATTCACGACGGAATCAGCAGCAAATGCCTTCGCATCAGAATAAGCAACCAGCGTAATAATCAGCAGCGTGACCAAAATCACAAGGATAATTCGTTTCATTCAGCACCCATTTTCATAATTAGTATTATTTCAATTTTACATCAGCTTCAGGGGAATAAAAAAACCCCTGATAATCAGGGGTCCAGCTCCTCGACCTGGATTCGAACCGGGAACCTAACGGTTAACAGCCGCTCGCTCTGCCGTTGAGCTATCGAGGATCAACGCTTGAATTATAGCAAATTTTATTTTCATGTCAAGGCAGTGAGGTGAAATAAGGATAGAGTTTCAGGTGAAAATAATCTCATTCATGATGATTAACTTTGGCATTTCATCGATTTCACAACTCAGAAGTGTTCGAAGACTTTTGCGATTCTTCATCACAGCCGACGATAACGATTTATGGAGATAATGAGAGCAGACCTAATCCGGGCTTTTTGGGGAAGCGTTCCGGCGCTTCTCCGCAAACCACACTGTCAGCACGCTCAGGAAATACAGCGAGATCAAAGGGAACATCAGGATCAGCATGTTAAGCGGATCGACAGTTGGGGTGATGATCATCGCCAGAATGGCACAGACCACAACCGCCTGACGCCAATTCTTCAGCATTGTTGCTGACCGGATAAAGCCAAGCCGGGCGACCAGATAAAAGACAGCCGGCATTTCGAAGACTACCCCAATCCAAAATAGCAGATTGGTCGTGAATGAGAAATAATTTGCAGGGCGAACAGCGGTGTCGATCCCCATAAAGGAGGTCAGGAACGGAATCGCGACTGGCAGGATCAAGAAATAAGCGAAAGCTACCCCTGCGAGGAAGAGAAAGATCATGACCGGCAATGCTGTGAAAAGCAGTTTTTTTTCATTGTCGTGCAGCGCGGGAAGAAGAAATGCCAGCAGCTGATAGAGGATAATCGGACTGGAGAGAATCAATCCGCTCAGCATCAGAACTCGAAACACGGAAGTGACGTTTTCAGTTACTTCAATCGACTGTAGCATTTCAAGCCCCCCAATCGGTTTGCTCAGAAATGCCATGATGGAGTCAGCAAAGACAAAACTGACTGCGATCCCTGCGAACAGCGCAATCAGTGAATAAAATGCCCTCTTCCGCAATTCAGAAAGATGCTCACCAATTCCCGCGAAAACATCATCCAGCGTGAAAGTTTCGTCCGCATCCCCGCCCGTGTTGCTATTCATTCGGCTTTCCTGAATTCTGATCCGGCGATTGATCCGGTTTGTGTTCTGGTTTCTTCAAGGAGTCGGCAGCGCTGTCAATTTCCTGCTGAATCGCGTTAATTTCCGCGTGCGTAGTTTTCTCAATTTCTGTCAGATCACGCCGCAATTCCTTTTCGAGTTCCTCCAGTTCAAGCTCTTTCATCATTTGTGCTGGATATCGCTTCACCTCGCGATACGTGCTGACAGATGAGCGCCAAAATTCAGAACGGGTCACTTTTCGAACAAAGCGTCCAGCTTTTTTAAAGTAGTCCTGCATCCCCTCAGGTCCCAGCAGCACCAGCATAATTACCAGTAAAAAGACTAGTTCTGGCAACCCGATATTAAAGAATTTCATGAGCGTAAGAAATCAACCGGCCGGATTTATGCGTCAGGTTTCTTGTCAGAATCCTGCTCAGCGGGCGGATTGCTTTCTTCCTTAGATTTAAGTCCTTCTCTAAAAGCAGTGATGCTCGCTCCAATTTCTTTTGACACTTTTGAAATTCTGCCAGGGCCAAACAGCAAAATCACAATCACCAATACAATGATTATTTCAGCATAACCTGGTCTCCACATAGTCCCTCTTCCATTTCTGAAGAGCATTTTCTCGTGATGCTCAACCAAATATTCGTCCAACGTTACTCGATATTATAACCATATTGGCTGGACAGCTGCATCCCGCAATCAGCTGTTCCAATGGAATCGCTGCAAATGGTGACGAATTTCAGGACATCATGACCAAAGTGAGATTCAGTTTGGCACAATTATTGCTATTTATTTAGCTAATCGGACTATAAAAGCAAGAGGGTGCTATGAAAACCAAAAGAATTCCATTATTTTTGATCCTGATCATCTCAATACTTATGACCTTTTCAATTGCAGCTGCACAAACTGAACCGCTGACGCCAATCGAGAAAGCTTCTAATTCTGATCTGATTGACGCAATCAACGAGGGTGACAAAGGTGGTGAAATCGGGTTGGCTTACATCGGTTACGCAACCACGCTCGGCACCTATAAGAAATGTTCAACTGACGCTTTTTTCTACACAATTGCCGTCAACCAGAGTGTCAACAGCGTCGAGATCACGCTGCCGCGCCGGGTGCGCATCAACAACCAGCCTTATTTTGTGGATGGCACCGCATATACCTGCAAAACACTGCCGGAAAACAGCATAGCGATCGACAGCTATGCCGCAGCCGACCAAGGAGAAGCCTGCAGTTTGCAGAACAACCGTCTAACAGTTCCGGCTCGTTCAGCCATCTCGATCCGCGGGAAAGCAATCAATTTTTCTCACAATCTGACGCGCGGGAACGCCATCGAAAGCGACTCCCAATATTTGGACATCAAGTTTGACATTCTGATCAACAACACTAAAAAACAGGGAATCGGCAGCCTTGAATCCAAAGGCTCGATTTGCGATGGGATTAACTTCCTTGAGGTCACGCCATACAACTATGTCGACGGCGGTTATTACGTCGATTCAACCGGCAGCAAACGCTGCTCGATGAACTATTTCTTCGTGATTGAGAACGCAGACATGCAGTATTCAACGGTTGTTGAGCTGCCGCGCTGGGTTGATCTGGATGGAAGCCGATTTGATATCGGTTGCAAGTACCTTTATCCAGGCTGCAAAATTTCCGGTTTCCGTCACTATGCCTGGGGAATGCTCGAAGAAGGAGGCACTTTCACCGATCCTAAATATCACTTCTGTGATCAAGACCGGAGTTACGGCGATCTCTGCTTTGAAGAAAAATCCCTGTGGTGGATCAGAGTTCCTGCCAATTCAAAGATCGCAATTCGCGGCATGGTCAATAACCTTTGCAATGTTCCGGAGGAAAACCCGCTGGCAAACTCAATGGTCGAGATCGGCTTTGACGTCTCGGATGCCGGTTCGAATAAATGGTGGCTGGACGGTGTCGTCGTCGGAACCGTTCAAAAAGATGTCGACCAAAAAGGCGGGAACGATGTCACCGAACCCTCACAACTGGCAGACAGAGACGCCGATGAACCGGTCAACCGTTACCTCTTTGAAGATCCGAATCTGATCGAAGTGCTGACTGCACCAGCGGAACCTATTGAAATTTCGGAGAATTCGATTCCATAAGGTTTCAATAGCCTTTGTCCTGAAAAATCAAAGCATTCCGGAAATATCGGGATGCTTTTTTCATACCGTCCAATGAACGAACTCGATTGTCCGCTCCGTTTAAAATCTTTAAACACGTCTGCATAAAACCCGGAATATGGTACGATCAAGGCGAAATGGACAAGCGGATCATGATGAAATCGAATGCGCAATTTCAAGCTAGAATCCTTCAGCTGGGGCAGGCGAAATGACAACTGTTCTGGTCACCGGCGCAACCGGTTTCGTCGGCTCTGCTCTCTGCCGCAAACTTTGCGATTTGGATTACGATGTGATCGCCTTTCATCGTTACAGCAGCACGATCGACCAGATCGAAAAGCTGCCGCTGCGCCGAATGATCGGCGACTTGCTGGAAGATGGCGCGCTCGAAAATGTCTTTTCACAGAAGCCTGACATCGTTATCCATCTGGCTGCACAGCACGTTTCAGGCCGCAACGCCAGCCGTCTGCTGGACGTCAACGTCGGCGGCACTCGCCGGATTCTACAGGCTTCCTTTAATTCGAGCGTCAAACGAGTCATTTTTATGAGTTCCGCGCTGACAATGGGGACTGCCGAACCAGCTGCTGATTTTAAAAGCGAACCGATGCCGGTCACCGAGTCCCACCAATGGAACAATCAGCTCGCAAGCTGGCCATTTGCACGCTCAAAACATCTGGCAGAACAGGAAATTCAGTGGGCGTCCGCTTATGGGTTGGACGTTGTTACGCTCAACCCGATGACAATCACCGGCGCAGGCGATCACTATCGTAAGCTGACAAGCCTGATTGCCCGGTACCAACGAACTCCGCCGGCATATTCAATTGCGGGGGGGATCAATCTGATTGATGTTCAGGATGTGGTGCAGGGGATCGTGAACGCCATCCAATATGGCGAAAAAGGCAAACGTTATCTGCTAGGTGGTACAAACCTGTCTTACAGTGAATTATTTCGGATCCTGTCTGAAATGACCGGTGCGGAGCTGCCTGGCATGCAGCTGCCTTCCGGGTTGAGCAATCGGCTGTTTGACTTTAAAATTAAAAACCTGGATTTCTTCTCCACCGGCAGCGATGGCACCGATTTGTTGCAGCTGGCTGGAAAATATCTCTATTTTGACGGCAGGAATTCCCGGCTGGCGCTGCGTTTGTCTCCACCGCGGGATATTCGGCAGTCGATCAAAGAAACTTTGGAGTGGTTTGAACAGAATTTATGAGAGATAAAACGATCTGTATTCTGCCCGAAATTAAAAAAGTCGGCGGGCCGGCTTCTTTTCAGCGCCGGTTTATCCGGGAAGCTGCGAACCAGCAGGTCACGGTTCACTCCGATCCAACCCGTCAGGACATTGGGGCTTACCTGGTTATCGGCGCACCGCGAAAGTTCATTCCGCAGCTGATCCGGGCAAGGCTGAAAAACATTCCAGTCGTCCAGCGCTTGAACGGCATGAACTGGATTCATCAGGTCGTGCCATCCGATTGGCTCTACGACAGAAAAGCCGATTTCGCAAACTTTCGTCTGTCGCAGTTCCGCCGACATCTCGCGTCCGGCATCGTCTACCAGAGTCTTTTTTGCCGGGACCACTGGAACGATGTTTACGGCGTTTTGGAGCGCAAGCCGGAATGCATCATTTATAATGCTGTCGATCTATCTCGCTTCAAGCCCCGGCAGGACAGCCCCTCTTCTGACTTAGTGAAATTGCTGATTGTCGAAGGCAATTTGCAATATGGATCAGAGTTCAACCTTGAACAGGCAGTCAGGCTGGCACAGGCTGTCAGCGCCCGCCTGAGAAAAGATGTGCGGCTGCAGATCGCCGGCAATGTCTCGCCGGAAGCCCAACAAAAAACGCTTGAACTGGTTCGCGGTCAATCGGATCGCGCCGAAGTTGAATTTCTTGGGGTCATCAGCCAGGAATCCTTGATTCAGGCTGAAAACGATGCGCATCTGCTATTTTCAGCCGAACTGCACCCGGCTTGCCCAAACGCTGTCATCGAAGCGCTCGCAAACGGACTGCCGGTCATCGGATTTGACACCGGCTCTTTGAAAGATGTGGTCGGAGACGGAGGCATCGTTGTTCCTTATGGAGCAGATGCCTGGAAACTGGAACGCCCTGTCCTTGAACCGCTGATTGACGCAGCAGTCGCTGTCATTCAGAACAATCTACAATATCGGCAAAACGCCCGGCGCAAAGCAGAGACCGCCTTTGATCTGCGCGATATGACGCGGGCTTATCTGGATTTTTTACTTGGGTAGCCGCTGGAGCCGGTTTTTCTAAGGTGAGATCAACTCGTCTTTAACTTTTACAGTTCATCGCTGCTGGAATGGTTTCTCTGCTGCCCTTAAGCTGGAGCATCCATCGATTCGATCCTGTTCTGATCCGGATCGAAAACCCGGACTGGTCTGCCGGCATAGTACAAGAACTTCCGCAGTCCTTGCTGGTCAATCACTACAGTTGCTGTATTCACCAACGGGTGAAGCAAGATTTGGTCTGCCTCCAAAACCTCTTTTTCAAGAACCGCGGTGACGGCACCCTGCCGGTCATTAACCAACCCGAAGATGGTCACCGCGCCGCGTGTGATCCCCAGATGCGCTTCCAAAAACGATTCGTCAGCGAACTGCAGCCGTGAATCCGGCAAAAGGTTCGCAAGCTGTTTCAGATTGACCCGCCTGTTCTCGTCACATTGATACAAATAAAACCGGCTTTTGTCTGCATTCGCCAGGAACAGGTTTTTGGCGCGAAATCCTGGCAATGCATCTGTCACGGCATCGGCTTCAACGCTGTTATAGACGGCATCATGTTCAGCCAGTTGGTAGGAAATATCCAGACTGTCCAACAGGCGCAGCAGCCGCTCTTTCGTGTAGGGAAAGTCCAGCTCGTTTGGCATGAGTGTTTCAGGTTTCAAGAGATAACCAGCGATTTCCCTTTGGGACTTTCCCAGGGGTAGATGATCCAGGCATCGGTGACAGCCGCAAAGAAATCAGGTTTTTCTTCGGGAAATAAATTCTTATTGGGACAATAATGCAGCGCGCAAGTGAATGGCTGGCCATTGGCGCCGTTCACTCGGTTTCGCACGGCTGAATAACAGCGGCCGGTGCCCCAGGCTGAGCCCACGATCAGAATTTTTCTTCCTGCGATTTTCTCGTTTTCCGGAAAACTGCGGGTCGCCGGCCAGGATAGGAAGCGCGGATCACTGCGCTGCCGCTCCAGTTCAAACTCCTTCGGGAACTCGACGTCAGCAATATAAAGCGCTTGAATGCCAAGCGCCTCTGCCAGCAAGCCTCCGGGAATGATTCCGCCCTTTTGGATCATTAATATTGCATCAAATTCCGTATTAAACTGAGGAATCAGATGGTCGATCAGTTTATCAACCTGAAGCCAAGAGATTAATTCTTTTCGCATGAAAATATCCTGACCAAATTATAGTTTTGAAGCTCTTTTTCGTCCATTATGAAATAATCCGCTGCCCGAATTGGGACTGAAGTGCTATTTTCTGTATGAACGATCGAGCAGCAGCTTCCTGTCTGGCAAACAATCAGAGACTAAACTATAATAAATGGAATTATGTCTTCTGAAAGTGTGAAATCAACGGAAAGATGAAAGCGACAAGATTTATCTGGTTCATTATCATGATTGCCGCTGGTGTTGCTATCGGTCTTTACTACACTTGGATCATCAATCCGGTGGAATTTGTCGATGCGACCTTCTATGATCTGCGGCAGGATTATAAAGCAGACTACATTTTAATGACTGCTGAAATTTATAATTTTGAACCAAATTTATTCCAGACAATGATCCGGCTGGATCGGCTTCTGGAAGAATCGCCGGAAGCTGCGGTTGAAAACGCGATTCGGAATGCCGGTCAACTGGGATATTCGGAAACGGACATCGACATGATGTATCAGCTGAATGATGCCATCGGCGGAAATATCATCGAGAATCCGCAGCCGGAAGACATCTATATCGAATTCGATCAGGACTCGGGCACGGAAAACCTGCCGCCGGCGAATGAGACGGTGCAATCGGCTGAAACACTACCGGCACAGCCGGCGCAGCCCGCACAGCCGACCTCTCCCGGGGCAGCTGAATCAGAACCCAACCCATTTGCGGATCCTGCTCAGCCGACAGACACGCCGTCAGATGAGTCAAATCCCTTTGGAGATTTCAATGGTTGACAGCGGACGGCGCGGGCCTTATTACCTGATTACCGGTCTGCTTATCGGGCTAGTACTCGGCGTGTTTTATGGCTGGGTCATTAACCCTACCCGCTACATCGACATCTCGCCGCAATCCCTGCATGAGGATCAAAAGAAGCAGTATTTGCTGCTGATCGCAGAATCCTATCAAGCCAATGAGGACATCGGACGCTCATATTCGCGGATCAAAGAAATGATGGACCCGGTCGATGCAGACGAGCTGCGCTCCATGCTGCTGACCATGGAAATTGATCCAGGTTTTCAGGATAAATTTGAAGTTGTGCGCGACTTTATTAATGCGCTCGAACCTTATATGCAGCTGATGAGCAGTCCCGCCCCAGCCGCCAACCCGAACCCAGTTCAGGCGCCTATCAATGAACCCGCAATCCCGGCGCCAGCTGAAGATGAGCAGTCTCCGTTTGGCGCGCCGGACAGCGCACCGTTCGGATTCGGCGAGCCGCAGGGAACGCAGATCGCAGTAACGCCGAATGGTTTTTATATTTCGGAGAATTGAGAAATCGGGTATTCGCCATATCCGGGAATTGATCAATGTATAATAACGGAATCAACCGTTTGAACAGACAATAAGGAGGATTTGATGCTTAACGATCTTTATACAGATGCTGAAAACAGAATGAAAGGTGCAATCAGCGTTCTTGGGGAAGACCTGGACGGCATCCGCACCGGACGGGCAACGCCTGCACTGGTTGAAAAATTGACGGTCGATTATTATGGGATGCCGACGCCATTCAATCAGGTCGCGAACATCAGCATTCCGGACGCCAAAACGATCCTGATCAAGCCTTTTGACCAGAGCATTCTGAAAGCGATGGAAAAAACCATTCAAGCTTCAGACCTTGGACTGAACCCCAGCAACGATGGGAAGACCATCCGGCTGATGCTCCCGCCGCTGACGGAAGAACGGCGCAAGGATTTGGTAAAATCCGTCGGCAACCGGCTGGAAGAAGCCCGGGTTGCTATCCGCAACATTCGCCGCGACGTCATCAAAGACATGAAAGATCTTGAAAAAGAAAAGATGATCTCTGAGGATGAATTGAAAAAAGGCGAGGAACGGATTCAAAAGCTGACCGACCAATGGTCGAGCCAGGTCGATGAAGTCGGCAAACGCAAAGAAGCCGAGATCATGGAAGTCTGAGCCGAATGGCAAATAAAACCTTGGAAATTGACCCAGACAGAATCCCGCGGCACATCGCCATCATTATGGATGGCAACGGGCGCTGGGCAAAAAAGAGGGGGCTGCCGCGGCTTGCCGGTCATCGGCAGGGCACTGAAAATCTGCGGCGGATCATTCGGGCATGCGCTGAATTCGGCATTCAATACCTGACGATTTTTGCGTTCTCCACCGAAAACTGGGGCAGACCCGAAGAAGAGCTCAAAGGGCTGAACCAGATTTTTCACGATGCCTTCACCAATGAGCTGGGCGAAATGATCCAAGAAGGTGTTCGGCTGCTGCATATCGGCCAGCGCGAAGGAATGCAGCCCGAATTGATGGAAAAAATTGACCGCGCGGTCGAGATGTCAAAAGAAAACACCCGGCTGATCCTCTCGATCGCCATGAATTACGGCAGCCGCAATGAGATCATGCATGCGGTACGCAAAATTGCTGCTTCCGGCATTGCGCCAGAGGAAATCAGCGAAGATACGATCGGCAGTGCCCTGTTCACCGCCGGCACGCCCGACCCGGATTTGGTCATTCGGACTTCGGGCGAACAGCGTCTGAGCAACTTCCTGCTGTGGCAGGCTGCCTACTCAGAATGGACTTTTCCAGAAGTATACTGGCCAGATTACGATCGGGAAGAACTAATCAAATCGTTAGAGGAATACGCTAAAAGAGACCGCCGGTTCGGAAAACTCTCAAGCAAATAGAAGCTATGGAAAATTTGAAAACACGCGTCCTGTCCGCGGTGATTCTTGCGCCAATCTTCATTTTTCTGATCTATCTGGGCAATGTCCCATTCCTGATCACAACGCTTTTTATCATGGGCGTCGGCGTCTGGGAATTTTGGCGCATGTATTCTGTCAATGAGGCAAATCGAAGTAATAAATATCTGATTATCGCGCTGACATTAGCCATCATTTGCACGCGGTATTTCTTTGGATTTGAGAGTGCCTCACGCCTGCTGACAGGCTGTGTTTTTATCGCCATGCTGTGGGCTGTCCGCTCCTACGACAAACATAATTTGCATGCCGCCAACGGGTTCGCAGTCATGGTGACCGGCTTTGTCTATTTTGGCTGGATCGGCAGCTACCTGCTTACTCTCCGCAATCTTGAAAACGGCTTTTGGTGGGTGATGGTCTGCCTGCTGATCATCTGGCTCAGCGATTCCGGCGCTTTTTTCATCGGCAGCCGGTTCGGCAGACATGCCATGTCACCGCTTGTCAGCCCCAAAAAGACCTGGGAAGGTTACTTCGGCGGCATCTTAACCGCGATGCTGACGGGCTGGCTGCTGGTTCGGTTTGTGCCAATCATTGCTGAAATTCTAAATCAGCAGCAAATGTTTATTCTGGCATTGCTGCTGAGCGTGATCGCCTCATTGGGCGACTTCGGAGAAAGCATGATCAAGCGCACGTTCGGGTTCAAAGATTCATCGAACTTGATTCCGGGGCACGGCGGTTTCTTCGATCGGCTCGATACCGTTCTCTGGGCAATGCCGATCGGCTATCTCGTTTACAGGATGATTAATTCCGGTTTAATATAACTTTGACCTGCCCGGCAGGGGCATTTGCGTTGACGGTCACCTGACTGCTGCCGTCCGCTTGGGCAATCGGGAAAATCTGGGCGCCGTTTTGAGCGTAGTTTTCCGGATAAACCATGCCGCTGCTCTCGCGAACCGTAACATAAGCAGACACATTCTCAGGCACAAAAATCCGGATGCTGCCTTTCTGGGTGCTGATATTGACCGGAACTGCCGCATTAAATGGGAGCATCACGTCAATATCGCCGCTGTTGTTGATGATCGTCACTTCATTTACTGTCAATCCGCGCATATCAATCATCTGATACCCATCATTCATCGCGGTCATCAGCGTCACTGACTGCTTCTGGCTGATTTGAAGATCCCAAAGCGCGCTGGAACTGCCTGACTGTGCGCCGGGTGTCCCGGTCAGCACGTAAGTCGCCGAACTATCGCCCTGTTCGAATCGTTCATTCAATATTTCCCCGTTCGAGAGACTGACTGTCCCGCTCATTACCAGCCCATCCAAAACTGCGCTTTTTACCCGAATTTGTCCGCTCGGTGCGCTCACTTGAAAAACTGCCATCGGGGAACCGGGCTGCTGATAGGAAATCTTCTGAGACTTTTTCGCGGGCACTGCGCCGGTTTTCCCAAGCGAGCTCAAGGTTTCAGAAATTCCATCCACGTTCAGCTGAACCGGTAATTTTCCAAGATCAAGAGAATTTTTACCGACTAAGAAGACAATGACTGCGACAGCAGCCAACGCGATGAGGATTAGCACCGCGCTGAGTGAACGACCGTTGAGCAGCATATCCAGCCCATAAAGCATCAGCAGGATCGGCCAGAATGTCAGGAAGATTTCCCAGAGCTGCGTGCCGCCGGTGAGATTGTAAATGATCAGCGCTGCACCCAGCAGGCACAGCACGATGGACGAAAGAATCCGCCTCCGCTCCAAAAAAAGATCAAGTCCGGCAGCCAGAATGACGACTGGCCAGAATTTTGATAAAAAGGAGTTGGCGCCCGATCCGAACAGACCGGCTGCCTGCAATTGAAAAAACACGCCCAGCAGGATCACTGCAAGGGGCAGCGTGATTGAACGTCGTTTGTGAAATTCAGGTTCCATACAACCAATTAACGTGCAAGGTTTATGCCGGTGTCAGGTTTTAAATCAAGTGAGGCTCAATGGTAAAGAGGAAAGGTTGGATTATTTTCGGCGGTTATGCTTGCGAATCACGAAACTCAGGATCAAGCCGAAAAAACTCAGCACGATCAGCGCAATTCCGACCGGCTTGCGATAAGTCTCCGTGCGCACAATCAAGCGATTCACATCCAGCTGGATCACCTGTGTCTTGGTCACTTGAGGAACAGCCGGAGTTTGCGCCAGCAGCCGGGCAGTGGCATCGTCCGTGAAAGTCGGCCGGGTTGTGCGGGTCGGCGGCAGCGGTGTCAGGCTGGCAGTCAGCGTCGGTGTCTGGGTGTATTTTTCTTCAATCAGCATCTCTTCGCCTTCGAAAATGACTGGGTCTTCCCAATCCAGCAAATTCAGATTGGAGAGATAATACCAGTCGACGTTATAGGCAATCGCGATCTCCGAGAGGGTCTCATCTTTTTTCACGATATGCAAGATCGAACCGTCCGGATTGCGGGTTGAAATTGCGATCGGCTCCGGCGTTAGCGTTGCCGTAATTCTGGGTTTTGGCGTGCGGGCGTCATATGTCGGAACCGGTGTGTATAAGAGCGATCCGTCTCGCAGCCACCCGGTGTAAACAACAATATAGCGGTAGCTGTTTCGTGCGGCAGTGCCAATGCCGATGTGATCCGCTTCCGAATTCAGCAGGCGGACTTTCTGAATAGGCGATTTCAGCCAAACTTCATCCAGTACGGTTTCAGCCTCTGTTGCCTCCCATGAGGATGCAATGTTCTGGTTCAATTCGAAAGGAGCGCCGCCGGCATAGCCAAAATCCATGACCATCATCCGCGCACTTTCGCGCTTTGGACCTCTTTCAGAGAGCTGTCCGATCTCGAGCATATAAGCAGCCTGTTTGGCAGCAGCCTCTGATAATGCCCTGTCAGGAATCAGTTTCGGCAAATCATCCCGTACTCGCAGATCATTGATCGCCTCCAGCATGTCCAATGCATAGCCAGTCAGAGCAAAGCCGACATCCGGATCAGGAGTTTCAGCCGCAGCAGCTGCCGGCGCCGAACCGAAGGTCGTCAGCAAGCAAAAGAAGACCGAAAGTCCAAACTGGAACAGCCAAGAGCCTGTTCGATTCATTTTTTGAAAAATCCGAAGAAGAAGGTCGCAATCAGACCCAGCAGGCTGCCGACGATCAGCACCAAGCCCAGTTTGCGCGCTTCAGGCCGATCAAAAAAGGCGATGTGCTTGATCAGCGGTCCGGGCGTCGGTGTGTTAGTGATGGTCGGAGTTAATGAAGCGAGCGGGGGCAGCGTCTGCGTGACCGTCGAAGTGGGGCGCGGGGTATTGGTTGCCGGCGGTCTGGTCACAGTCGGCGTCAGCGTATCAACGACCGGTGTCCCGCCATAGAGGATCAAAATTCGCTGTCCGGCGATCACACTGGTGTCCGTCTCTGTCTTATTATTGAGCGCCTGCAGCCGGGCAACGGTCACCCCATAATTGACGGCAATCGTCCACAGCGTTTCATTCTGCTGAACGGTATGATAAATCGACCCGTCCGGCATCGGTGTGCTGGTTGCAAAAGTGCCGGGCTGAACCGGAAGCGCCTGCGAATCCACAAACCCGCTGGCGGCGTTCAGATTAGCTGCGACCGCTGCGGTCACCCCGATTGTCGGAAAAGCATTCAGGTTGAGATTGGTATCAAGCCCGCTGCTGTTGACCAGCAGGGTGTAATAAACGCTGCCGTCCGGCGCGGCTGCCATGCCTGCGCCGACCGTTCCGGAGTCCAACCCAATCATGGTATATAAATGACTCGAATCGGTCCACATCTGATTCACACAATAGGAAGCGGTCATGTTCAACCCGCCGCAGACATTTTCCGATCGCGCCGGGATGCTGGAGCCATCCGCTCGGTCATGTGTTGCCTGATTGATCGATGCCTGATAGGCGCTTTGAGCCTGAGCCAGCCCTGATAAGGCGGGATCAACCGCATAGGCTGCCAATCCGTTCGCAGCGCGCAGTGCGTTGACCTCATTGATCAGTGCGTTAGCGTCTTGCGCCTGAACCGGCAGAAACCGATTTAAACAGACGAAAATCAGCAGCAGATTCAGCAGGCAGAGCGATACAGGTTTATTCATTCTGTTCATTTTCCATGATTATAACCCTAACAAAATCATTCCCGGGAACTGCCGCGCCTGCTCAGCGCTCGGCGGAGTAAGCACGCCGCACGGTGCTCAAAGAAAAAGAACACTTCGCTCAAATCTCGTCTTGACATTGAACAATTGTTCTGATATATTCCTATTAAATCTATACCTTTTTGAGGAGCGCATTATGGCACGCAAAGGGAAATTGATGAGCGACCGCCATCAAAAAATAATGACATTTCTGGAAGAGTACCAGCTCGAAAACCAGTTTTCGCCGTCAATCCGGGAGATCGGCAACGCGATCAACGTCAATTCAACTTCTCTGGTTGATTATTACCTGCGCCAGCTGACCGACCTCGGATATCTCGAGCGCAATGACCGGGTTTCCCGTTCAATCCGCATCGTCAAACGCTATGAGGAGGACGATCTTCCTTCAGGCAGCCGGATTTCCTTTTCCCGGCAGGATGTTGTGCGCTATCCGGTGCTGGGTCGGATCGTTGCCAGCGAGCCGATTCCCGTGCCCGGATCGGATCTGGCTTACTTTGATCCCGAAAGCTACCTCGAGATTCCGCGCAAAATGCTGCCGTCCAACGAGAAAGAATCTGACCTGTTTGTGCTCGAAGTCTCAGGGGATTCAATGGTTGACGCAATGATCAATGACGGCGACAAGGTAGTTTTCCGCCAGGCGAACCGCGCGGTCAATGGAGACATGGTGGCTGTCTGGCTTTCAGATAATGACGAGACGACGCTGAAATATTATTACAACGAAGGGTCGCGCGTGCGTCTTCAGCCTGCCAACCCAACCATGGGACCCATTTATATCGACAATCCCAAGCAAGTTCACATCATGGGTAAAGTTGTGATGGTCATCCGGCATCTTTGACGCCCTTTACTCTTAAAAGCGGATTTCAATTTTGACTGACAGCCTTCCACGGCAAAAAATCGCGATCATTTCCTCCCTTTACATGCATCACCTCGGCGGGGTGGAAATGTATTCGCAATCGCTGGCTCAGGCACTGAGCAGCCGATATGACGTTCATATCTTTTGCATGAACACCGAAGGGCTGCCGTCGGAGACCCGGGAGGGAAAGCTCGTCATCCACGCACTGCCCTGCTGGCGGCTGTTCGGCGGACGGCTGCCAATTCCGAAACCCTCCGCGCTGAAAAGGGCAGCAGCTCTGCTCTCTGCTCATGGTTTTTCTTTTGCAATTATTCAAACGCGTCTTTATCCGTTCAACCTCTGGGCAGCGGATTATTTCCACCGCCATCGCACCCGCTTTATTCTGATTGAACATGGAACAGGATACATTCAATTTGGCAATCGGCTGGTAGATCTGCTTTGGCGCGGGTACGAAGCCTTCATGACCGCGGCATTCAAGCGCCGCTGCCAATCTTTTTATGCAGTTTCGCAAGCCGGAAGCGATTGGCTTGCAGCGATCGGACTCGCAAGCCGCGGCGTGATTCCTAACGGGGTGTTCGCCGCTAATCTGGCACAGCCGGCTGCCAGCTGGCGCTTGACCAGAAACATTCCTGCCGATGCGCTGGTGCTGACTTTTGCCGGGCGCGTCATCCGCGAAAAGGGCGTGATCGACCTTTTGCAGGCAGCCGATCAGCTGGGGAATGACCAGCTGCATGTGGTGATTGCAGGCGGCGGGGATCTCACGTTGCTCGACGCATGGCGTGATCGGGAAAATGTCCACATTTTAGGACAGATTCCGCATGAAGAACTGCTCCAGCTGCTTCAAGACAGTCAGCTCTTCTGTTTACCGACAGCTTACCCCGAGGGTCTTCCGACGGTCGTTCTCGAGGCAGGTTTGTTCGCGCTGCCTGTGATATCGACTTCTAAAGGCGGTCTCCGTGAGGTAATTCTGCCCGGTGAAACAGGAATTATCATTCCCGCCAATGACGTGCCCGCCTTACAGGAAGCGATCCAGGAACTGGTCGACGATCCGGTGAAACGAAAGCAATACGGCAGCGCCTTGCAAAAACTGGTGCTGGACCATTACATCTGGGAAAAGATTGCCGATCAGGTTCATCAGCTGGTGATCGCCGAAGAATAACCCGAAAACCAATCCTCAGAAAAACGTACGCTACCCGATCGTTGAATTGTTGGGTAAAATAACTGCATCTTTTCATTCGAATGTTATGAGTCAGGGAGAAGGCATTTGAAGATTTTTATTTCAGGAGCCGCTGGATTTATCGGTTCCGCCCTTGCCAACCGGCTGGTTGAAGAAGGTCATCAGGTGATCGCGCTGGACGATTTTTCCGCCGGGAGCCAAAACAGGCTCCATCCGGATCTTGAAGTCGTTCAAGGCAGCATCAACGACCGGGAGATCCTCTGGAAACTGCTTCAGGGCGTTGATTGCGTTTATCATCTGGCAGCGAAAGTGATCGTTCCAGATTCGATTTTGTACCCGAGCGAATATAACCATGTCAACGTCAGCGGCACGGTCACACTGATGGAAGCGATGCGCGATGTCGGCATTCGGCGCATGGTTTTCGCTTCATCCGGCGCCATTTACGGCATTCAAAGCGAACAGCCGCTGCGGGAGAAACTGAACAGCCCGCGTCCCGCTTCGCCTTACGCTGTATCCAAACTGGCGTCAGAGTATTACATCAACACGATCGGACGGCTGTGGGGATTGGAAGCAGTCTGCTTGCGAATCTTCAATGCCTATGGTCCCAATCAGGGCTTTTCATTCACCCACGCTCCGGTCATTCCGACCTTTCTTAAGCAATGCGCTTCTCATGGCACGGTCATCATCCATGGTGACGGTCACAAAACACGCGATTTTGTTTACATTGACGACGTGGTTTCTGCGCTGATCCTGGCATCCCAAGTGCCGAATCCGCAGGAACTGGTGATCAACATCGGCAGCGGGATCGAGACGATGGTCAGCCAGGTGCTGGATCAGGCGATTGAAATTACGGGAATCGAACCCGAAATTGTCTACAACCAACGCCGCGTCGGCGGACCCGACCGCATGTGTGCCGACCTGACGCTGGCAGCTGCGGTTTTGGGTTATCAGCCGCGCGTGATGCTGGCTGAAGGCATGCGCCTGACCTATGAAATGGATCAGCGGCTGCGGGCGCAAAACGCCTGACATTCTCGTTTGAATTACCTGTAATTTAACTTTTCTCCCTCCAGCCAATGAGCCTGCAATAGGCATTTTCACGCGCCTTTGAGCATTAGTCAGCCAGCTAATAATCATTCCTCCCGCCTGTCTCACTCCTGCAACATCGGAAGAACACTTTTCACAGCGGAGCCGCGGCTCCGCTGGCACCCGTGCGTTATAATCAGGAGATGGATTTAACAGATTGGCTGCTGAGCATCGGCATCGCTGCTGCATTCGCAGTGTCCTTCGGTCTGCTGCTTCCGCCTCACGGGTGGATTGCCGGGCTGATCGTCGCGGCACTGATGATTTTCCGTGCAAAACGGAAACGCGACAGTCTGAAATAAGAATGTTATCTGGAGATAAAATGGAAACGAACAATTCCGCTGAAATGAATAAAATTGTCATGCTGGCTTACGATCTGTGGGTCGATGGCGAAGTAATGGATTCAGCCGATCGAAATGATCCGCTGATCTATCTGCAGGGTCATGGAAATATCATTCCGGGGCTCGAAAAAGAAATTGAAGGCATGAAGCCCGGAGAAAAGAAGACGGTTATCGTCCAGCCGGAAGAAGGCTATGGCGTGTTGATCGAGGATTCACTGGTTGAATTGGATCGATCGCTGTTCCCTGAAGATTATGATCCGGAAATCGGCGAAATGCTGACCCTTCAGGACGAAAATGACGAGATCATCACCGCATTCATCACCGCTTTTGATGATCAGATCATTGAAGTTGATCTGAACCATCCGCTGGCTGGGAAAGATCTGAAATTTGATATTGAAGTCATCGAAGTAAGCGATGCAACAGATGAAGATATCGCTGCCGGCCACATTCACTCAGGTTGTGATGTGTGCGGAGGCTGCGATGGAGGTGAGTGTCATTGATCAACTATAAAATTCCGATGATTCCCGGTCCGGTTCAGGTTTCGCCCATTGCGCACCGCGCATTGACGGCTGATTTCGGCGCTGGATATATGGAGGAGGAGTTTTTTGATCTCTACCAGACAGTCAGTACCAGACTCGCAGGGCTGTTGGGCACAAAAAATGATGTGATCATTCAGTCCGGCGAGGCGATGTCGATCCTCTGGGGTGCTGTTAAAAGCTGTCTGCTGCCCGGAGAAATACTGCTGGCGATCAGCACCGGGTTCTTCGGCGAAGGTTTTGCTGACATGGCAAATGCGATCCATGCGGAAGGCAGCGTGGTTGAATACGGCTATGATGAAACCATTCATGATCTTGATCGGATCGAAAGCGCAATCAAAGCCGTTCGCCCGAAAGTAATCACCGCAGTCCACTGCGAAACACCGTCGGGCACGCTCAATCCGCTTCACGAACTGGGCTACCTGAAAAAGAAATATCAGGTGCCGGTTCTGATCGTTGACGCTGTCTCATCGGTCGCGAGCACGCCGGTCAACGGGGACGAATGGAACGCCGACATTGTCATGGGTGGTTCTCAGAAGGCGCTTTCGCTGCCGCCGACTATTGGTTTCTGTTCGATCAGCGAGCCTGCCTGGGACGTCATTAAACAGGTGAATTACGTCGGATATGAGGCATTCGAATCCTATAAAGATATCCCGAAACGGAAAGATCACCCCAACACGCCTGACTGGAACGGCATCGCCGCGCTGAATGATGTGCTGGATGACCTGCTGATCAATGAAGGAATTGACAACGTCTTTAAGCGTCATGAAACGGTCGCAGCCTGGGTTCGCAAGGAGCTGGAGGAAAGCGGTTATCAGCTGTTCCCGAAAGCTGACGCAGTACCGTCGCCCTCTGTAACGGCTGTCCGGCTGCCCGAAGGCCGAACCTTTGCGGAGTTCGATCGTCAGGTTCGTGCGCACGGTATGGGTATCAGCGGCAGTTTCGGCAAAATCGCTGGCCAGATTTTCAGACTGGGCCACATGGGGACGCAGGCGACGATGGAAAACGCCCGCAACGCACTGGATGTGCTGAGACAAGTCCGCTGATCGAAATCAGAACCGATGAGACCGTTAAACGTAATCATCATCGGCGCCGGACTGAGCGGTCTGGCATGCGGCATCCGGCTGGCGGCTGAAGGATGCAGGGTGAAAATCCTTGAAAAGAATTCTTTTGCCGGCGGTAGCCTTGGAACTTTCGAAGTAAATGGATTTCAATTTAATACTGGAGCGGAAATTATCACCGCTCCTTTTTTGTTTGATCAGCTCTTTGAGTGCGCCGGAAAGCACCGCATCGATTCAATCAAGTTTCTTGAAGTTGATCCGATTTTTCAGGCAATTTTCCCGAGCCGAAATCGTTTTTCTTTCTATAAAAATCCCAATGAAACGATTCAGCTCAACGGTCTTTTCTCGGACGCTGACCTGATTGGATTTAAGAATTTCTCGGAAGCTTCATCATCGATCTTTGATGAAGTTTTCTTTGATTACTGCGGATCTCCAGTGGATGAAACTACCTTCAGTCTTCGTTCCAATCTTTGGTTCCGGCGGCTGAACGCGCAGCAATCCTGCCAGGAGTTCGCTGACAAGTTTTTCCGATCGCCGGAATTGAAACAATTCTTCGGATTTTGGCCGCTGCTGGGCGGCGGTAATCCGCGGCAGGAGTCTCATTTATTCCGCCTGGTTTCACAGCTGTTTCAGCGCTGGGGAGCTGCCGTCCCGGAAGGCGGGATGGAAAACTTGGTGAACGCCATCGTCAGCCTGTTCAGCGCGAGCGGCGGAGAGATTCTCTTCAACACAGAAGTCAGCGAAATTCAAATTTTCAATAAAACTGTATCGGGCGTCCGATTGAAAGACGGAGGCATCCTGCAGGCTGATCTGGTTATTTCAGCGGCTGATACTGCCGCCACATACCGAAATTTGATCGACATCGATCGAAACCGATACAACGTGGTGGAAAGCGCCAAACAGCGGCCGGCTGGATTCAGCCTTTTTGTCTACCACATCGGGACGCGCTGCGTTCTGCAAGAACGGCAGGAGCTAACGCCTTTCAATATTCTCTTTCCTGAAAATTATGATCAATTTCTCGATGAGCTATTTGAACAGAAAGTTGTTTCGGCAAACCCGCTGATGTTTCTGCGGATGCCTTCAAAAACAGAAGCGCTCAAAACGCCCGAAGGCACCGAGGCGCTCAGCCTGATCGTTCCGGTTCCCAATCTCGAATCTTACGACGGCTGGCGCTATGATTCTTATGCTTACCGCAATCGCCTGCTGAATCTGTTGCAGCAATATTTCGTTACAGACATTCGCTCCAATCTGATCGCCGAGTCTTTTTTCGACCCGCTCGCGTTTCAAAACCGTTTGGGGTGCTACGCCGGCTCGGTTTTCTCTTTTCAGCCTACGCTGCAAAAAAGCGGAGAGATCAGAATGGCAAACCGATCAAAAGATATCCGCAATCTTTATCTGATTGGAAACGGCGCTCATCCCGGCGCTTCGATGGTCGGTGCGCTGCTGGGAGCAGCAAACACTGTTGAACTGATTAAATCTGATTTCGCTGATGAGCGCTGAGATGCCTGCTTATTGCGGCGGCAATTTTGAGACAACCGGAATGTGTTTCAGCGTGTCATAGTCTGCCATAAATTTATTCAGCACTTCGATCAGCTGATCGAGTTCCCGTTCTGAAATTTGCCCCATGTGGGCGATGATAAAAGCATCATCCTTCAAATCATCCGCACATTTGCCGAGATAAATCCCATAAGGTGTCAGAAAGTCGCTCATGTTCTCAATTGTGAACAATGCCGATTTACGGATTACTGAAACAGTCGGGGACTGCGCTTCAGCTGCAGCATACTGCACAAACTGGTTTTCAGCCGCCCAGGCACGGATTTTTTCCGCATATGTTTTTATCCGGGCAATGCGATTGTCGAGCCCTTCCAAAAAGATCAGATCCAGCTGCTTATCGAGCGCGTATAAGAGCGGGTAAGAGAGCTGACCGCGAAAATCACTGTCTTGCGCCTCTTTGGCAGCTTTTTGATAATTCAGACTCCAGCCCTGCCCGCCGTAACCGATCGATTTAAAATTGGCTCTTTCATTCAGGATGATCGTCCCGAGACCGGGCGGCAGTCCGAGCGAAATTTCCGAACTGAAAAGGACAACGTCCGCTGCGCCATGCATGGACAATGGCGCCAAACTGCTGATCGACGCTGAGCAATCCACAATGACTAATGTATCGGGCAACTGTTGATGGATTAAGGCAGCCAGCGACTGAATATCATTGCGCACGCCGGTCAGCGGCTCAACTTCAACTAGTAAGACAGCGTCATAAGATCGATTCTCCAAGGCTTTTTCCAGCAGGGTTTCATTCAGCGCGCTGTCGAAATCAGCTTCGAATACCTCTGTTTCGGGGTTGAGCGCTTTCGCCAACAATTCCCATTGACGCGACAAGGCGCCATTGGCACAAACCAGCACTGGACCGCGGACAAAACTGTTCAGGGCAATTTCATACAACGCCTCACGGGTGCAAGTAAAAAATGCCGAGACAGCCGCATCCGGAAAAAACATTTCTTTGAGCCGATCTGCCGTCTTAGCAGCCAAAGCCTGCAGGTCTTGAGCCGGGGGCTTAGCCAGCGCTGCCAGCACTGCGGGCTGGACACGGGAGGGAATTGGGGCGAAATCAAGTGTCATGTCAATTTATAAAAAACCCCGGAACGATCAAATCGGAACCGGGTTTATTTCTAATTCTTAATTGTTTGATCCTGCGGCGCACGTGCCTCTCAGATCACAAAGGATAAAATGACCAGAATCGCGATGAAAATAACAGCGAGAATGCCAATCTGTTTCAGGTTTTTCACAACGTAGGAATAGTCTGGATCAAAAGTGTCTTTATTGGTGCGCGCTGCGACCGGCAGGCTGCTTTGATTTGAAGCTGTCTCAACTGCTGCCGCTTTATTCTGATTCGCTCTATTCTTTTTTGCCATTAAAACCTCCTGAAAAATCTGTTTCGATTACAGAATTTTCCCTTTTATTATTATTCTTTTGTCATCGACGAGATACGGATAACAGGAAATCAAGGTTATTGTCTCGTCCGTGGTTTGCGCCATCACTTCAACCTGATGCGGTAAAACCACTTCTGTGTTCTGAACGTTATAAGTATAAGCGTTTTTTTCAGTTAGAACGATAATTTCATCACCGGGTTTCAATTGATCCAGATCCCTGAATACCTGCCCGAAAATGTCATTATGACCTGATAGCACAACGTTTCCTGGCTGCCCCGGCAGGGGACTGAAATGATTCAATCCGACCCCTAGCTTCAAGGACTCCCAGTCATCGCCTTGAACGACCGGTGCATCCACATTGATCGCCGGAATCCGCAGCCTGACAATCTGTTCGGTTCCGGGTGCAAGCACCGGTTTTTCCGGGACGACCGATACAATTCCGCGCAAATGTTCCGGAATCTCGCTTTCATTGAACTGTCCGACACCGCTCGCGTCTGGCGGGGTGTGGCCACCAGGCAGTACGACTGCCTGAATCAATGCTGTCGGCGTCAGCGTCGGCAGGATCATCGATTTAGCTGATTCCCTGTTGATGTTCTGCAAGATTTGCGTCCCGATCAGCAGCATGACAATCACGCCGGCGACCGCCAGCAGTTCAATCGAGAGCAGAATTTTGTCAAACCGTTTCTTCGGAGGAGCTTTGACATCCGATTCAGAAATGCCTTTATCCGGATTCCAGCTTAATTCAGCGTTGATCGGTGCGTTTTGCGCGTCAACCACTCGCCCGCTGGCGCGATAAGACGCAATGCGCGCATCCCTGCCGATCATTTTTTTCTGCATCAGCCGCAGGCGCAGTTCATCTTCAGTCAGCTCATCAGCATATTTTTTTCGTTTCATTAGATTAATTATAGTTGCTTCAAATGATTCTCAGGATGATCTGAAAACCTGCCGATTTATTTAAAGATCAGCGATTTAGAAACATAGTAGTTGAAGAAAAACATCACTCCTTCAATGAGCAATTTAACAAGAATCGGCTCGATTCCTAAAGTTGTTTCGCCAAAGGTGATCACAGCCCAGACAATTGAACCCGAAAAGATCACCAGCCCAATGTACTTCAGGAAAGCAGTCAGGCTGCGTTCGTTTGTCTTGAAAACGATGGTTTTCAATAATAAAAAATTGACCAGCAGCGAGACAACGCGTCCCCCGATCAATGATGTCAGATTGCTTTGCCCAAGCCGGTCAAGCAGATAGAAAACGCCGTTATCCACCAGAAAGGAGAGAATCGAGCTGGCAGAATAACGCAGAAACATATTTAACGTGTAAATGAAAAGGTGGAAGCTGCTCAGCGCATTAGATTCCCAGATTTTTCCGGCAGCGGCCTCCCTGCGAATCAGATGGATCGGAACATGGCTGCGCCGGCATTTCGACAGCCAGCTGAACAGGAAGAAATTCTGTTGAGACCTGCCTTCGTTCAGACAAGCCAGCGCGGGCGGCGGGATCACCCAGATAGAAATGTCAGGTCCTTGAATTTTTGTGCGGATTTTTGAGATGCCTCGATCCAGAACGGACATGCGGGCAGCCGTAACGGTGTCAATTTTCTCAAAAAACCAAATCGCGTCCTTTTCATGCGCATGAGCCGCAAGAATTTCTTCGACCTCTGCCAGTGTGAATTCGGGATCATCGCGAACGACGATCACCGGGCAGCTGCCCCCATTCTCTGCGCTTTTGATCTGCCGCAGAACTGCCCCAAGCTGCAGCTGGAACCTGCCGCGCTCAAAATTGATCAGCGGGATTCCAGACGGCAGCGGCTGATTTAGCTCATAGCCTGTGCGTTGGAAAAACGCCCGGCACACGCCACCGTGATGCTCCAGCGCGGCAAAGACAGCTCTGAAGTCATAATTTGGATTGCGATGCACGTAGATAAAATCAAAATTCTCTGTCATTTTCACATCACTCGCCTTAGATTTTACTGGATGACCGTCCGAAATGTCATATCTGATGAATGGAAGGTAAAATTATTCCAGAGAAACATAATAAAAGGTGGATAAACACATGAAAATCGCAATTGTCGGCGCAGGATTGACTGGGATGACCGCAGCCTGGAATTTAAGAAAACAGGGTCATAATGTGACGATATTTGAAAAGGAGAGCAATCCCGGCGGTCTCGCCAGCGGGTTCCGTGAACCGCAATGGCAAGATTCAGTCGAAAAGTTTTATCATCATATCTTTAAAAATGACAAGGATATTCTCGGACTGGTCAAGGAGCTTGAGCTGACAAACATGCTCAGCTTTTCCTCTCCAAAATCAGTCATGTACCATAAAGAGAAATTCTATCCATTTGACACAATTCCCGCCGCGCTGCTTTACCCCGGTTTGGGATTCGGGTTTAATAAAATTCGCTTCGGCTTGGTCGGGCTGTATCTGAAAATTGCCAGCCCCTGGAAAAAATTGGAACAGGTCACCGCCCATGACTGGATGATCAAATACGCCGGACGCTCGGTCTATGAATCGATGTGGGAACCGATGATGATCGGGAAATTCGGCGAAAACTACGCCGACAAAGTCAATATGGCTTGGCTTTGGGCACGGATTCATACACGCACCACCGCGCTCGGCACATTCCGCGGCGGGTTTCAGGCATTTATTGACGTATTCGCGGAAAAGCTGCGCGTCGCCGGTGTCCAATTTGTCTTCAATCAGCCGGTGAAACAGATCAGCAAAATAGCGGATGGGTCGTTCACGGTCAGCGTCAACGATTCGGAAGAGAATTTTGACCGGGTCATTGTGACCACCTCTCCAGCTTCTTTCTTGTCTATGGTGCCGGAGATCCCGGAAGACTACCGCACAAAGCTGCTGTCGCTGAAAAGCATGGGCGCGGTCGTCATGGTAATTTCCATCAAACATCCGCTCTCGCCGGATGGGTACTACTGGTACAACCTGCCGAAAAGTGAAGGGTACCCCTGTCTGGCGCTGGTTGAGCACACCAATTTTGTCCCGAAAGAACGATTCAACGGGGAAACGATCCTGTATGCAGGCGATTATCTCGAAGATACACACGAAAATTTCAAGCTCTCAAAAGAGGAATTACTCAAACGGATCATCCCCGGACTTAAGAAGATCAATCCGAATTTTAACGAAAGCTGGATCAATAATTTCTGGAAGTTTTCCGAGCGTTATGCCCAGCCAATCCCATTTGTCAACCATTCCCAGAATGTCCCTTCGATAAAAACACCGATAGATGGCATGATCCTTGCAACAATGAGTCATATCTATCCGTGGGATCGCGGAACAAATTATGCCGTTGCACTGGGAAATGAAGTGTCAAGGTTATTTTTGTAATTATTTTAGCAAATTCGAGTTTCAGTGAATTACTTTTTTAAAACTGAAAAAAATATTTTATTTTTCAAAATATTTTGAATGGATTTTCTAAAGTTATACGAAATTAAAGCGTTAATTATCTGACGCCGTTTTCTCACAAACACGCCAGAGTTTTTCTTCAGCGTTCTAAACAGAACGACCAAAACACGAATTTTACAAATTCATCAAAAGAATTTTTAGGTTCATCCAACCTTAAAAATTCTTATTTTTTTAAGTTGTTTTTTCGCAGTTTTAATGAACCCTTAATGTTAGAATAGGGTCAGTTCGATAAATCAAATAAAAAATCCAATCGAACCTGTTTCATCCAATTGTTCTTTTGAACTTGGTAATAAAAATTAAAACACATTTCTTTCATGGATAATAGAGAGATGCTGTATTTTTACTGTCTCTTTCCACGAAATTTACAAAGGCGCGAAATTGACCGAAATTAACGAAATTTATTCTCCGGAAAAAGCATGGGAAGCTGCCATTGTCCAATTAAAAATGACCATGGACAAGCAGACATTCACAGCTTTAATGGGGAAATCAGAATTGGTTCAACACGAGAATGAGACGTTCATCATCAGCGTTCCCAATACTTTCACCCGTGACTGGCTCGAAAAACGCTTGACTGAATCAATCGTCCGCATCTTATCAGGGATCATGGATCAGCCGCAAAATGTGCGCTTTGTATTGGCGTCCCAGTTCGATCAGGTGCAAAATGATGGACAGCCAGCCGTTGACGCAGCTCCCGCTGCAGAACCGGCAGCCAGCAGTCTCCCCCGGACCACCCCCCCCGCGCGTCGGATGCCGATCAACCCGCGGTACACCTTTGACAATTTTATCGTTGGCGGCTCAAATAACCTGGCGTTTGCAGCCTGCCGCGCGGTCGCTTCCAAACCCAACTCATCCTACAATCCGCTGTTTATTTACAGCGGTGTCGGGCTTGGCAAGACGCACTTGATTCACGCTATCGGCAATGAGATCATCAGCCAGCAAAATAAATCTGTTTTATACGTGACCTCAGAAGAATTCACGAATGATTACATCAACTCGATTCAGCGCAATGAAAACGCGGCTTTTCGCGATAAATATCGCAATACAGACGTTTTGCTGATCGATGACATCCAATTTATTATCGGCAAAGAAAGCACCCAGGAAGCCTTTTTCCATACTTTCAACACGCTCTATCAGATGGACAAACAGATTGTGATCACTTCAGACCGGCCACCCAAGGCGATGGCGACGCTCGATGAGCGCATGTGTTCCCGCTTTGAATGGGGGCTGACCGTCGACATTCAGGCTCCTGATCTGGAAACCCGAATCGCAATCCTGGCAGCGAAAGCTGAAAAACTCGGCAAGACCGTTCCGGCTGAAGTGCTCGAATTGATCGCGCGTCAGATTCAATCTAACGTGCGTGAGCTGGAAGGTGCCCTCAATCGGATTTTGGCTGTCTCTGATCTCTGCGGAAAACCGCTGACCAAGGAACTGGTCATGATGTCGCTCGGTGACATGCTGCCCGCACAGACAGAAACGCCGCTTGAGCAAGTGCTCAAGGCTGTTTCCAGCGGATTCAATGTCCCGGTTGACAAGATTCTCGCCCGGGATCGCAGCCGTGACGTGGCAACTGCCCGGCAAGTTGTGATGTATTTGCTGCGCAATGAAGAAAACATGTCATTCCCACAAATCGGTGAGGCACTGGGCGGGCGTGACCACACCACAGTCATGCATGCCTGTGAGAAGGTTTCAACCTTGCTGGAGCGGGATGCGCGCTTCCGCGCCACCTTTACTAAGGTACACGATGAGCTTTACGGGGTCGGACAGCCGATTGCCGGCTGACCTAAACCGAAAACACCACGGGATCGCAATGGTTCCCGGAGAAAGACGATCCGACGATACAATGCGGATCGTCTTTTTTATCCTATCAAATCAGGCACAAACAAAGCGATTCCATTCTGAAAGATCCCTGCCCTTCTGACAGATTGCAGTAATCATCAGATTTTAATTATTTGAGTCTTGATTTCACTACTTGAATCATTCAACGGTTTCGTCGTGATGCTGTACAATCGAGTTTTCAGCAGGGACTTTAACCCTCAATTGGCAATGATTTGGCAAGATTATCATTCAGCTGGCTTGAATAGATCCTCACGCCACCTGGATTTGCTTCCTTATTTTTCTTTTTTTTACTGGAACTTTATCCGCCGATCAATCGTAATCTGATTAGAATTCAGATAGAATTTGAATCAAAGCAAAGAATTTTTGGAAAAAGAACAAAACTTGCACCTAATACACTATTCGTTCCATTTGCTGGAGCGGAAATAATTATGTAAAGGAGGTCTTCGTGTCTAAGCGTGCATCTATCATAATGTTTTCGGTTATGGTGATTTTGCTAGCAGCTTTCAGTGTCGTACCCGCCAAAGCAGCAGGGAGCAACCCATGGAACTACAACTGTTGGAACAGCGGCGACTGGACGCAGTGTAACTGCAACTGGTATTCCTGCCCAACGTATTACGTTCCGCCGCAGCCGGCGCTTTGCGCATCGTTCGTCAGTGATGTCACCGTCCAGGACGGTTCTTATATGACTCCGGGCAGTACGTTCACCAAAACCTGGCGAATTAAGAACAACGGCACCACTACCTGGAACACTGGCTATAAACTGTTTTTCTCAAGCGGAAGCCAGATGTCGGGTCCCTCGTGGGTTGCACTGCCGCATATCGTCGCTCCGGGACAAACGGTTGATCTTTCCGTCAACCTGACAGCTCCCAGCGGAAGCGGAACTTACCGCAGCAATTGGAAACTCCAATCAGATTCTGGCGCCACTTTCGGTGTCGGATCAAATTGTCAGGTTCCGATTTGGGCAGAAATCACGACCAAGCAGCCTGTTTACAATAACTGCTGCTATAGCAACTGCAATTATTATCCGTATAACTATAACTACTGTGGAACTACCTGGTCAGCGCCATCCTGGCAAAACTGGAGTACAACACAGGCTCCGGCTTATCCGACCTGGCCGGGCTGGAAATAAATTTCAGTCAAGCAATCAGTCAAACCAATCGCAGAGGCACTTCCTTACAAAGTGCCTCTGCATCCTTAAATTTTCTATTTTCGATCCTCCAACGTTAAAGTTAGCACGATTCTTGCACCTTAGGAGTTAACATAAAAATCTCTTTCCAGAGACAGGCGTTTTTGGAAATGAATCTCCAGCATGCAATTGGTAGATGTGAGAATCAGGAGGAGGAAATCGTGTATAAGAAGCAAATCATTATGATCGCAGTGATGGCAGTTCTGACAGTACTGCTTGGGGTCGCAGCAGTCCAGGCTGCTCCGAGCGCTCAGGGATATTATGGTTATCCAGTATTTGGAGACCTAGAATCAACCTGGGGCTATTATGGCTATGGCTACTCTTCCGGATCTTGCTCAGCCTGCACGTATGCCTGTGACCGGGCAGAGTTCATCAAGGATGTTACGATTCCTGACGGAGCTTACATCGCACCAGGCGCATCTTTCGTCAAAACCTGGCGGATTCGCAATATCGGCACCACAACTTGGACAACCGCTTATCGGCTGGTCTTCACCAGCGGCAATTCGATGAGCGCATACAATTCGGTTGCGCTGCCTTATTCCGTTTCTCCGGGCAAATGGGTTGATATTTCAATCTCGATGCGCGCGCCGAATGCCGGCGGCACCTTCCAGGGTAACTGGATGCTGCAGGGTCCCGGCGGGAACCTCTTTGGTGTCGGCTGCAATGGACAGGTTCCTGTCTGGGCAAAGATTAATACTGCCCGCAACATCTGCTCCTGCATTCCGGCTTACAACTGCAATTGCGGAACGCCAGTCTACGGCGGTTCCAACTGGCCAGTACAGAGCTATCAAAAGTATCCCTCCCCCTATCCAACGCCAGTAGCGCGCAATCCGTTCTGCAACAATAAAATCCGCTCAATCACCGATATCACCTTCAAGGACGGCACGGAAATCGAGCCGAATACTGAATTCCGAAAAACTTGGAAGATGAAGAACGGCGGCACCTGCGTCTGGAACGAAGGCTATTCCCTAATCTTCAGCGGCGGTGATGGCATTGGTGTCAGCGGTGCAGTCAAGATGCCTAAAAATGTTTATCCGGGACAATACGTTGAATTGAGCATCGATCTCAAATCACCGACGATCCCGGGGAAATATCGCGGCTACTTCCTGCTTCAGGACAATCTGGGTTACTCATTTGGCTATGGATCATACGCGAATTCACCATTCTGGGCTGAAATCCAGGTGATTGACTCCGCAGTTCCGGCATCCGAACCAGTTGCTGTTCTGCAAGAAGTTGTTTCGTCACAAGAAGTTATTTCAGCACCAGTGGCTGTACCAGCCCCGGCAGTTGCCTCAGCACCGGCTGCACCTTCGGCTCCTGCAGTCAATGCCAGCGCCGTCCTGATTCCGTCCAGCAATTCGACAGTTGTTCCTGCGGTAACCTCAACCCAGGCTGCCGCTCCGACCATAACGGTGACCCCTTCTGTCAATATCTTAAATGTTACACATATCGAAAATGATGAAGCGCTGTATTCAGACGATCCTTCCGCTGATGCCGCTTACACCGATGTGCTCGAACCGGGAGAAGGCGTCGTCAAATCGATCAAATACAACGAATGCGGTGAACAGCATATTGAGATCACCTTTGCTGAACCGAACATTTACAACATCAAGTGGTTTGTCGCCAACAGCGGAACTTCCGTCTGGAACCCCGACACTTACCGCGTCATTAACTCAGGATTGAGCGACAATCTTGTCATGATCGGCTCGGACATTACAGTTCCGATTACCAATCCGGGTGAAGAAGCGATGGTTTCAATGGCAGTCAAAGCAGTTGATATCGCATCTACAGCTGACTTATGGTTGAAATATCACCTGACCGACGGGAAAGAATCTTTCTGCGAAGTTTATTTCCCGCTCAACTAATCGCAGATTTTCAAGATCAGAAAATCCCCAAAGTTGATTTGGGGATTTTTTATCATTTTAGCTGTGACAAATACCTTATAATAAATAGGAGTTCCTGAGCAAGGCTAAAAAAGCACTGCAATTCGGAAATGGGACAATTGAGGGAAAGAATGCTGGAACAAATTAGCGAACACATCTGGATTAAGCCGCACGAAGAGGAGACTGACCGCCCGGCGCTCGGGTATGTCTATGGCGGGAAAACCAGTCTGATGGTTGATTCGGGAAATTCTCCCGAGCATATTTCTTACTTTTACGGCATGGTTCGCAGCATGGGAATGCCCGATCCCAGTTTCGTCGTGTTAACTCATTGGCATTGGGATCACATTTTTGGACTCTCAGGATCGCCTGCCAAGTCTATCGCGCACGTGCTGACCAATGAACGGCTGCAGATCATGCAGCGCTGGGACTGGTCGGACAGTTCGCTGAGCTCCCGCGTGGCTGCCGGAATTGAGACCCCGTTTTCAGCTGAAATGATTCGCAAAGAAATGCCTGCCAGGCATTCGTTCAAGGTCAAACCGGCGGACATTTCCTTCGAAGTCCAGTGTATCGTCCGGATTGATGACATTGAATGCCAGCTCGTTCATGTCGGCGGACCGCACAGCGACGACGCGATTGTCGTATTTGTGCCGCAGGAAAAAGTGCTCTTCCTTGGGGACTGCGAAAATGTCGATCAATATAATAACAGCTGCATGCGGCTGGCTGATCTGAGCGCGCTGATTTTGAAACTGGATCAATTTGACGCGGATATCGTCGTCCCCTCCCATCGGGCTCCGCTCTCGAAATCGGATTTTATGAAAGAGTTGATCGCGCTTGAGAAAATCGGGACGGCGGTCGGGAAAACAAGTGACAAGGCGCTGGTGCCAGCTTTGCTCAAAAAAGAGCTGAAACGGCAGCCGACGGAAGAAGAATTGACAGATGCTGAACCATTTGTAATTGCCAATCAGCTGTCGGGAAAAAGCCTGATTGATCATCATTTCCTGTTTAAATAACTAATATAAATCAAACAATCCAATTGTAGAATATGATTTATGGGGGTGTGTCATTCACCCCTATAATTTTGAATCTACTGGAATTGAAAGGACTGCCCTTTCAGCGCAGCAGCGAACAGGGGGAGTGATGGATTATAAAGATTATTACAAAATACTCGGCGTCGATAAAAAGGCGTCCGCTGAAACCATAAGGAAAGCATACCGCGATCTGGCAAAAAAATATCACCCGGACTACAACCCGGGGAACAAAGAAGCTGAAGAAAAATTCAAGGAAATAAACGAAGCTTACGAAGTGCTGAAAGACAAGGAAAAACGAGCCCGTTACGATCAGCTCGGATCATCATATTCAGCATGGCAGCAGCAGGGCGGGAACAGTGCCAATTATAATTGGAGTGACTGGTACGCCAACGCTCAGCAAGGCGCTGCTGGTCAGACAGGGTCGTATGGCGGAACCACTTATTATTCAACCGCCGACTTTGGCGGAATGGATGGCTTCTCGGACTTTTTCTCCCAGATTTTTGGCGGGATGGGTTCAACCAGACGGACCAGCACAGCCGGTTCCAAACGATATTCTAAACCGGCGCCAACGGCCCAAGAATTCAAACTACCCGTCTCATTAAAAGAGGCGTTTGAAGGTACAACCCGGGTTTTAACAATCGGAGAATCAACGATTGAAGCCAAAATCCCGGCCGGGGTTAAAACCGGAACAAAAATCCGACTGTCCGGCGTAGTTGGCGGACAAGACTTGATTCTGCTGATTGAGGTTGAATCCGATCAGCGTTATGAGAGAAAGGCTGATGACCTCTATGTCGAGGTTCCAGTCGATCTGTATACAGCAGTGCTCGGCGGGGAAGCGGTCGTTCAATCTCTGAACGAAAGTTTTGCTCTGAAAATTCCTGCTGGCACACAGCCGGGGCAATTGATTCGAATGGGCGGCAAAGGAATGCCCAAAATGAATGCCAATGGATCGCGCGGCGATTTGTTCGCCCGGATCAAAGTACAGCTGCCTCGGGATCTGAACGAGCGACAGAAAAAGTTGTTCGAAGAAATTAAGAAAGCGAAATAATTTAGCATGAAAGAAAAAGAACTGCAATTTATTCCACTTGGCGGGTTAGGCGAAGTTGGACGAAACATGATGGTTTTCAAATACGGAGACCAATACCTGATAGTGGATTGCGGAGTTCAATTTCCAGATAATTCCATGATCGGAGTCGATTACATCATTCCCGACATGCAGTTTCTCCAGGGAAAAGAAGACAAAATTGTCGGAATTGTGATCACTCACGCGCACGAAGACCATATCGGCGGACTCGTTCATCTATTTAACCTGATCGAGAATGTGCCGATCTATACGACACCTCTGACAGCGGGCATGATTGAAGTGAAACTGGCGCGCGCCAACAAACTGAGCCGCACACAGCTGATTGTGAAAAAGGCGGGGGAAATGTTTGATCTCGGCGCGTTCCATATCGAACTGTTTCACATGACCCACTCGATTCCGGACGCGGTCGGACTGGCAATCACCACCCCAGCCGGTCTGGTTGTCGTTAGCGGTGACTACAAATTTGACCCGACACCCATTGACAATTGGCCGTCGGATTATGCCAAACTGGGAGAAATCGGCACGCGCAATGTGCTGGCATTATTCAGCGACTCGACCAACGCGGAACGCCCCGGCCACACCCCGTCTGAAAAAGACATCAACCATGCTTTTGAAGATGTCTTTGCGAACGCAAAAGGCCGCATCATCATCTCCAGTTTCGCGTCCCTGATCTCCCGATTGCAGCAATTATCGGTGATCGCACGCCGCCATCATCGGAAAATCTGCATCGTCGGCACCAGCATGGTCGATAATGTCAACTTGGCAAAAAAACTGGGGTATCTCGATTTGCCGGATGAATGGATCATCTCTCTCGAAGAAGCGCTCCATCTGCCGGACAAAGAGGTGCTGATCCTCTGCACCGGGTCGCAGGGCGAACCGACCTCCATCATGGGGCGGCTGTCGACCGGAAAATATTATGCCTTCAGCATCAAGGTCGGAGACACCGTCATGTTGTCCTCCCACCCGATCCCGGGCAACGAGGAACGCGTTTCTGCCCTGATTAACCGTCTCTACCGCATGGGCGCTAACGTGATTTACCAGTCGCTGCTATCCGTCCACGTGTCGGGGCACGCCTGCCAGGAAGAGATGAAGCTGCTGATTAACTTAGTGAAACCGAAGTATTTCATTCCGGTTCACGGCGAATTGCGCCATCTTTATAATCATGCCAAGATCGGACTGCAGATGGGGATCCCTGAGGATCATATTTTTGTTGTTGAAAACGGACAGACGATCAATTTCCGCAATGGCAAAGCAAAATTGGGGGAGCAGGTTCCTGCATCCGTCGTGCTGGTTGACGGTGCGAACGTCGGCGACATGAATTTTGACATCATGCATCAGCGCGAACGGCTGGCTGACAGCGGCGTGATCGTCGTGACGCTGCTGATGAACAAGGACAGCCACCGGCTGCGCCAGGATCCGCAAATCGTGCATTACGGTTTGATGATCGGAGCGGAAGCGCCGGACATCGAAGAGGATCTGCAAAAGTCAATCGTTGAATTCATTGAGAAGCGCAACCCGGGAACCAATAATCTGGAAAAGAATCTGGAACAGCTGACCCGCAAATTTATCTACAATGCGACGCATCGCTCCCCCTGGGTGATCGTCAACCCGATTTACGTGTAACGCCTGAGCAGCGATCCAGAATCGCAGCAAAAGAAAAAATCCCGAAAAGAATCAAGCTTGTTTTTACTTGATTCTTTTTTTTTGAATTTATCACCCGTATTAAAAAACCCAGCTGCGGATTTCGCGGGTCGGCATGCAAACCTGACATTTTTCGCCAGTTCCAAGGATCCAATCCAGATGATAAAATGGACTTAATGAAAAGCTCCGAAAAAACAAGACGACCCAACGTTGAACTGATGGCAGGTGTTCTATTCCTGTTGCTTGCGATTTTACTAACCTGGCTGCTGCTGGTCTCACCGCGCCACCGCAACCTCGGGCTTTTCTTTCGCTATAAAATTTATGTGCTGCCAGTTGTCATGCTGGCTGCGTTTTTCGCTGTCCGAACCACTAATCAACTCTTGAAAAGCATCCTTTATGCGCTATTGTTCGGCATCTTTCTGCTGCCGCTTTCCGGCTTTTGGAACTCCGGTTCTTCCAGCCAATACATTTTTTCTGGAACGATCCCCTGGTCGGATGCATTCCTTCACCACCTGAACACTATGCGTTTTCTCTTTGGCGGAACAATGGATCAAGCCTCAGCCGTTCGACCACTGCCTCTGATTTTCAACGCGCTTGTTCTCTGGCTTTCGGAAAACAACTATTTCCTACTCTATGCCCTGCTGACGGTTTTATCAGCATTAGGCGTTTTGCTCAATCTCAACTGGATTGGCAAGCAGATAGGGTCGGTAGCAGCCGCATTTTTTGCAGCAAATGCCTTTTTCTTTATTCGCGCCTATATTGGCAGTTATATGACCGAATCTTACGGTTTTTTTGTAGGCATGCTTAGCTGTTACTTTTTATTACGAGGCATATTCGAACAGCGACCTTTATTGGTCATCCTCGGATTTCTATCGCTTTCGCTAGCACTTAACATCCGACCGGGTCCCATGTTTGTGCTTGGAACTGGTGGTTTATGGTTCTTCTTTATTTTTATGAAGAAAAAATCTAAGCAATTCCTTTGGTCAGCAATTGCTTTAGGCGCAATGCTGATCGGCTTTGGGCTATCCTCTTTTAATACATTTTTTGTAAACGAAAAAGGGAAGAAGCTGAGCAACTATCCTGCAGCATATTATATTTACGGATTGTGTCATGGCGGACGAGACACTTATTTCTCAATGCAGGATGTAAAACTGGCTCAGTATATCGGATCAGATCATCTATGGACAGGATTGTATGACATGTGCCGAGAAGAACTGACTGAACATCCTGAAAACATCACAATCTCCCTAAAAGTGATCTGGAATGCAATCCTGTTTGATAATGAGCGGGGGGCATTCTCTTATTTTGACGGCGGTCGGGAATGGATTATCAGTGCCTTGCGCTGGGGATTGATGGTTGTATGGTCAATTGGGATGATTATCCTCTTCCGCCGCCGCAGAAGTGCATTCGAAAGCTTTCTGCTCGCAATGGTTCTTGGAATTTTCTTATTTCAATTTTTAGCTCCGCTGTACAACTATTACCGGATGCGCTACGATGCATCTGTGATCTGGGTTCACGGGCTGGTCTGCGGGGTTGCGCTGCAGGCTCTTTGGCAAAAAATTATTCCTGAGAAGAAAAACGCAGGATCAGACCTTCCAAACAAACAGGATTCTTTTGAATTGATTTTTGCGAATGCTGGATTGTCAATTGTGATTTTAATTGCCGTCTTTGCCGCGCCGCTCATCAAAAAAAATCCAATCCCAATCCCAGCGCCGCCGGCTTTGACCTGCGGTGCGGACGAGGATCTGATCTATACGCGGGTTGATCCGGGCAACGTCGTCTATCTGAAAAACTACGAGCTGAAACAACCGCATGCGCCGGAATTCCATCTGTTGTACGTGCGTCCGCGAATCCATGACACTTCCTCAGGAGAAATTTTCGATTTGGTCGACTCATTCGAGGTTCCGATGGTCATCGGGAAAGGGTTGAATCTGCAATCTTTTGAAGACATCATGTTCTTTGCAGAGGCATCGGCTATGGAAGAGAGAAACGGTTATGTTTCGATGTGCGGAAAAGTGTTCGACCCGCCGCTTTTGCATGACTACAATTTCATGACAGTTTCAAAAACCCAATTTCTTGCCCCCTGAAATTTTCAGGTCAATCGTTTCGAATGAGCAACAGAGAGTAGGTTTCAACCTGATCAAGTCAGATGAGAAGTAGAGTAAAAATGAACGATAAAGCGTTGTTAAAAATCAAACGTGTTTACCAGCCTGCGGAAACGACTGACGGCTATCGCATTTTGGTCGACCGTTTATGGCCGCGCGGGATCCGCAAGGAAGAATTGAAGATGGATGAATGGGCGAAAGAGGTCACGCCCTCAACCGCAATCCGAAAGGATTTTGGGCATGATCCTGCGCGCTTTCCAGAGTTTGAGACACGTTATCGGCTGGAATTGAACGAGAATCCGCAAGCCGCAGTCTTTGCGA
>DHPK01000012.1:93072-93425 GCA_002407845.1 Leptolinea sp. UBA5366
AGACCCCGAAAGCCGCAGTCTTTGCGAGCCGTATCCAGACTTTGTTGAAAACCACACCGGTCACGCTGCTGTATGCTGCCCGTGATGAAACCTGCAATCATGCGCTGATTCTGAGAAACTGGATTCTGGAGCAGTAATAAATTACGACTACCTCAGATATCTAAAGAACCGATCCAAATCAGGTCACAAACTCAGTTTTCATAGTTGTTATTCATTTGAAAATGTGATAAACTCATTCCTGTTTGCCTGAAAACAGGCTTCGTTTCGTGTCCTTGCAGCACGATTCAATGTCTGTTATAATAGCTGACGCGAATGTTCTTTAACAATTCGCCGACATAGCTCAGCTGGTAGAG
>DHPK01000036.1:0-44494 GCA_002407845.1 Leptolinea sp. UBA5366
AGTAGGTCATTGCCAACATGACCTTTTTGCTTTAAGACTTGAGCAGTACATGGGGGGGTACTCCCCTGAAGGGGATAAGTTGGTTCTTTTCAACATGACCTTTTTTCTTTAAGGCTGGAGCGCCAGTACTTGGTGGGCACACCCCTGAAGGGGAAAAGCCGGTCGTGCTAGCGTGACCTTTTCCTTAAAGGCTGGAGAGCGATCACTTGGAGAGGAGATAAGTAAGATATTACTTGCATGGCTACATCACCCTAGGATCTCAATTCGACTAATCTTCGTGCGAAGATAGTAAACTCAAAACGGAAACCCCAATATTCAAGTTCATCCAAAAATATCAATTCTACGTCAGTAAATAGAGAGTACACCCCCAAGGGGGATAAGTCAGTCAGTGCCAACCTGACCTTTTTGCTTTAAGACTTGAGCGCCTGTACTTGTAGGGTACACCCCTCAAGGGGATAAGTCGGGCATGCCTGAATGACCTTTTTGATTTAAAGCTTGAGAGCTAATACATGGAGGATACACCCCTCAAGGGGATAAGTAGGGCACGCCTGAATGACCTTTTTACTTTAAGACTGGAGCATTAGTACTTTGAGAGGATAATACTATAAAAACGTAATTAAAAACGATCTAATAAAAGAACAAAAATTGTAGTGAGTAATTAGATTTGAATAGACTGGATGCTATAAATAATGCAATTGAAGGATTATTTTCCCCTATTATTTTCCAGGTAAATATACTAAATAAAACCACCAGGTTCTAAATTCTCGAATTTCTATTATTCCAAAAGAAATTGTCTGTATAAAATTATTACCGGAAGTTGGATTTAACGACTTCCATAAAATTACCAACCCGCTCTACTGAAACCAAATTATTGATATTCCCTTCAGATTTAAAAGTCGATCCGACAATAACGCCATCTGCAACACTTAGGACTTTTGTAACATTCTCGATCGTGGTACCACTTCCTGCAAGAATTGGAACCTTAACAGCGCTTTTTACTCTTTGCAAGTCGTCGATTGGTGTTTCTATTCCAGTAGTTTCACCAGTAATAATTATTGCATCAGCTAATGCATTTTGAGCCATGATCCCAGATTCTTCTATAGAATTATTAATGAGCAGTGTAGAATATTTGGGATGTATATCAGCCCATATAGAGATTGTATTTTCGGTTTGGATCAACTTGCGAAACCGGGTGACTTCTGCACAGCAAGCTTCAACGATTCCTGACGGTGTCATCACAGTATCAACGAATGCTTCAATTCGCACGAATTGTGCTTTGCAGGCGTAAGCTAGTGCAATTTCTGCTTCCCAATCGTTAAAATGAACATTCACACCGATTGGAATATCAATTTCCTTCCTAGCATTTGTGATTACTGATGCCATTATGGCTAATTGAACTTTTGAAATATCATGGTTGGAAAACGGATTATCATGAAAATTTTCAATGATAATTCCGTCAACGCCTCCTGATTTGAAACGAGATACTTCCTCTTGAGCTCTCTGGTAGATTTCTTCAAGATTCCCTGAAAAAAGTGGTGTTCCTGGTAAAGGGAGTAAATGAATGACTCCAATTACAGGTTTATTTATTGAGTCGAAAATCGTTGAATCCATTATGGCTCCCTTAAGCTTGACAATATTTAGGCTTTGCTGTAAGATGTCTAACAATAGACATTATACAACAAAACTTTTCCTTTTCAAGTTTCGGCAATTGATTTATCCGTAAGGTGGAGAATTGTGCATCCAACTGAAGACGTTTTTGAAAAAATTGTCAGCGATGAGACGATTGCGGATCGCGCTTATAAATCATTAAAAGACTATCTCGAGAGTGGACGGCTGGTTCCTGGACAAAAACTGCCTTCTGAAAACGAAATGGCGCGTCAAATGAACATCAGCCGTGTTACACTGCGAACGGCTCTGCAAAAGCTTGAATTGCTTGGTTATGTCGATCGAAAACGTGGTGTTGGAACTTTTGTTGTCGCTTCAAAGGCTCAACGTATTGATGCAGGGATTGAACGGCTCGTATCTATTTCAGATGTGATTCGGCAACGCGGACATACACCTGGAGCAAAAAAGGTTCAGATAACTGCAGAAAAAGCGGATGAACAGATTGCAAGTGAATTGCAAATTCATGTTGGTGATCCTGTGACAGTGATTAAGCGGATTCGAACCATGGATGGTCAACCGCTGATGTATGATACAAATATCTTTCCTGCTTCAGTAATTCAACAAAATGTGACAGAAACGGAAATCGGAAGTTCTATATTTAATTACATCCTTAAACAAAAGAAACTTAATGTCACGCATGCTGTTGCAAGGTTGGTTCCTGGCATGGCTGACGAAAGAATGGCGAAAATGTTGGATGTTGAAGTAGGCACATTGTTGATTTGTTTGGTTCAGGTTCATTACATCAATGAGAATGATGCACCAATCTGGCAGTCAACACTTAGTTTTCCTGAAAACAAATTTAGTTGGTATATTGTCCGTACAAGGTAAATGATGTGAGGTGAGGAGTGAAGAAAATTTGGAGTTTAGGGATATCTAACTTGGATATTGTGACTCAGCCAATTACACACTGGCCAGTTTTTGGAGGGGCAGTTAGTTCGGATACAACGGAAATGGTCTTAGGTGGAATGGCTTTAAACACGGCAGTTTCTGTGGCAAAAATTGGTAAAGTTCCGATTGGAATTATCTCGTGTCTGGGAACTGATTTTGCCAGTAAGCTTTTAATTGAAGGCTTAGAGGCGAATCAAGTCGATATTTCACATCTCTGTTATACCGACAAAGCGAATTCGGGAACTGCCATTTGCTTTATTCATCCGGGAGGGGATCGTTCTTTTGTTCTCTGCATGGCTGCCAATCATTACTTGAACGATTCAAACATCGATTACAGCGCATTGAATGAAGGTGATTATTTGCATGTTGGCGGATCCATGATTATGAACGGGACTAGAGGGGAAAATCTCGCAACCATTCTAAAGAAGGCAAAAGAAAGAAAAGTAATTATTTCTTTGGATACTTGCTGGGATGGAACTGGTCAATGGCGAAAACTATTGGAACCAGCTCTTCAATATGTGGATATCTTTGAGACGAACGCTGAGGAAGCAGTCCTTTATGCAGAGAAAGATGATTTGAAAGATGCGCTTTCTTATTACTCATCTTTCGATATTGATGTGATTGTGGTGAAAATGGGAGAAAAAGGAGTTTACATAAAGTCTCAATCTTTTACAGGTGAAATCCCTATTTTCTCTGTTGATACTGTTGATGGGACCGGCGCAGGCGATGCATTTGATGCAGGATTTTTAACTGGATTGATCAATAATTGGTCGATCGAACAGGCCGGAATTTTTGGCAGCGCAGTTGGTGCCAAATGTGTTACTAAATATGGCGCAACAACTGGTGTTGTTTCTTATGCAGAAACTCTGGCAATGATTAAGGAACACGGACGGGAAGGCGATTGGAACTGGGTTCTTTAACGATGAACGAGCACGCGAGTAATTCAGTTCCTGTGTTGGAGATGCGTGGAATCACAAAACGTTATTCGGGCGTGACAGCGTTGAATAATGTGTCTTTCTGTGCATACCGGAATGAAATCCATGCACTGCTCGGCGCTAACGGTGCAGGAAAATCTACGCTTGTAAAAGTAATGTGCGGGGTCATTGCACCTGATGCGGGTGAAATTGTCCTTGATGGGAAAACTGTGCGGTTTCCAAATCCTGCGGATGCGATTTCGAATGGAATAAGCTATGTTCCACAGGAGCTTAGTTTGGTTCCAACAATGTCTGTGTGTCAGAATATTCTCCTTGGACAAGAACCAACTTTTCAAAATACATGTTCATTAATTAATGAAAAAAAGCTGGAAGAGATTGCAGCAGACACGCTCGAAATGGTAAACCTTGATGTGGATTTACACCAGATGGCAGGGACACTGCCTGTCAGTGCACAGCAAATGATCTCCATCGCGACTGCTCTATACAGAAACAGCAAGATCATTATTTTAGACGAACCGACCTCATCGCTTTCTAGTCAGGAAATTAAAGTTCTTTTCGAAATCATGAAAAAGCTTCGTGATGAAGGGTATTCAATAATTTTCATTACTCACCATCTTGAAGAGGTTTTTGAAGTTGCAGATCGGATCACAATTTTACGGGATTCAGAATTTCAGGGAAGCTTTTTTACCCAAGAAATCGATCGAAGCCGTATCGTTTCGTTAATGACAGGAAAATCAGAACAATTACTTCGTCGAAAGGGATTGCCGATTGATTCGAAAGTTGAGGCGTTGAGGTTAGAAAATGTCGATACTGAAAGAATCTCTAAAGGGATTTCACTCAATGTGCATAAAGGGGAAGTGGTAGGGCTGTTTGGTCAGGTCGGCGCAGGCAGAACAGAGGTCTTGAGAGCTATTTTCGGCGCAGATAAAATCAAATCTGGTCAAATATTTATTTCGGGTGAAAAATCTACAATCAACTCTCCAATTGAAGCGATCGAAAAAGGAATCGGATTTATCACGGAGGATCGAAAAAACCAGGGTCTGATTCTTACTATGGATTTACTGGATAATACTAATCTGGGGATCTATGAAAGATCAACAAAGTTTGGATTAATCCAACCGCAAAAGATTAAAGAAATTACTGAGTATTTCAAAGATGTACTTCACATTAAAACCGCAAGTCTTAAAACTTGGACAAAGTATCTGAGTGGAGGAAATCAACAAAAAGTTGTACTTGCAAAATGGCTTAACCATGCATCAAAAATTTTACTGATGGATGAGCCAACAAAGGGGATTGACGTTGGAGCCAAACAGGAGTTTTATCAACTTATTAATGAATTGTCGAAACGAAATGTAGCAATCCTTCTTGCTACTTCTGAAATTTCTGAAGCAATTGCATTATCTGATCGAATTTTCGTATTTAAACAAGGCAAAATCGTTGCAGAGGTCGACCCGGAAAAAATAACCGAAGAAGAATTAATGGCGATGACGCTTTAAGAAAGTAAAGAAATATGGTGAAAGTATGCAAAATTCTTTTATAAAAAATAGTATGAAAAAATTGCCGTCTGAAACTGGGATCTTCTTAGTACTTTTGCTGCTCGTCGTGACCTTTAGTATTTTGAGCCCATATTTTTTTACAATGCAGAACTTTTCAAATATTCTTATTCAATCTGCAATCACAATCGTTATAGCCAGCGGAGCAACACTGGTGATCGCATCCAGTGGAATTGATCTTTCGGTCGGATCCGTATTGTGTCTTTCTGGTTTGATAATGGGGTTATGCGTCAAGGCAGGAATCCCCGCAGGAATTAGTATTCTAATAGGTATATTTGCAGGAATATTAATGGGTGCTATTAATGGATTCTTAATCGGAATAATTAAAATTACTCCATTAATTGCAACTTTAGCAAGCCAGAGTATTCTACGAGCATTAGCATATATCTTTACAAATGCGAGACCGATTGTTGGTTTCCCGAAATTTTTCAGACTATTTGGAACGGGGTACTTGGGTCCAATTCCATACGCATTCATCTTGGCGATCTTTGTCGCATTAATGGTTCATATAACGATTAAGAGAAGCCAATGGGGACGTTACACCTTGGCTGTGGGCGGGAATGAAGAAGCTGCTCGGCTTTCCGGCGTAAGTATTTGGAAAACAAAGATTTTTATTTACTCAATGGCAGGATTTTGTGCTGCAATTGCTTCACTCATTCTCACAGCACGCTTAAATGCTGCTGAACCTTTAGCAGGAAGCGGGATGGAAATGGAGGCCATTGCAGCATCAGTCATCGGCGGAGCGAGTCTTGCTGGTGGGATTGCTAGCATCCCAGGAACCCTCATTGGGGCGATATTGATGGCTACATTGAAAAACGGATTAACGCTGCTAAGTGTGCAACCATATTTTCAGCAGCTGACGATCGGTATCGTAATTGTTGTGGCAGTTGTGTTTGATAAAATTCGGCGGCGATAAGTCTGTCTGTTCAATGCGAAAAGGAGGAAATTGAAAAATAATTTTTATTTACTCAATGTTTGTAAATTAAATAATTTTAGGAGAAATGAAATGAAAAAGATTTTGATGTCCTTATTAGTTTTAATTATTGCTATGACGATGATGGTTTCAGCGGTTGCCGCTCAAGAGCTGACTCCTTTTGAGCAAATGCGAGAGGATTCATTTGCTGGATTGGAAGGATTTGAAGCACCGACGAATTCTGATATGCGTATTGGCGTACTGATGATCACAATGGCAAATCCTTTCTGGGTGACCTATGCTGATGGGGCTGTCGCCATGGGAAAAGAATTGGGAATTACAGTTGACATTCAGTCAGCACCGACTGAAGGTGATATCGGTTCTCAGCTTGCAACTTGTGAATCGATGGTTGCAGCTGGGTATGATGCAATGGTTATCTATCCAATTACAGAGAATAATCTGATCCCCTGTATTGTTAAAGCCAACCAGGCTGGTGTACCGATTATTGAACCCAATATCATCAGCGATATTAAAGCAGTCGAAGAGGCTGGGGGTGAAATACTTCAGCCAAAGACGCTGGATATGTACATGATGGGTGTTAATGGAGCGAAATATATTGTCGATCGGCTTGGTCCTGAAGGCGGAAAAGTCGCGATCATTGAAGGACTTTCTGCTGCCCCGCAATCAATGGCACGCCGAGATGGTGCAAAATCAATTTTTGAAAACACTCCAAATATCACACTAGTCACCTCCCAGGCAGGAGATTGGGACCGAACGATTTCTTTGAATGCAGCGACAAATATCATCCAGGCAAATCCTGACATTCGTGGTTTTTATTGTGCGAATGATGTGATGGCATTAGCTGTCGTGGAAGCTGCGCTCGCAGCGGGGAAGAAAGATCAAATCGTTGTTGTTGGAACTGACTTCATTGAAGACGCAAAAGTCTCTATCGAAGAAGGAATGCTCGACGCGAGTATGGCATTTTCACCCTATGTTTGGGGAGAACTTTCAGTCCAGATGGGCGTGATGATGGCGGAAGGAAAACCGCTTCCGACCGAGATTCCGATTTCCAGGTTGTTGTAACGAAAGACAATGTCGATAAAATGGAAGATTGGAGATAGTCCATTCCCAATTTGTAAAATGATGTTGGATTTATAGAATAAACACACGCTGAAGGAAACTCCTTCAGCGTGTGTAATGTTGCAAGAAAGGATTCATTTAATGGAATCTCGTTTGAAAAATAAAATTTGGGGATCATTTTCCGGTTTGGCGATTGGTGATGCCTTAGGAATGCCATGGCACGAACTCACACCGGAAGAAATTGACCTGCGATCAGAGGGAAAGCTTGATCAATTCTTTGATCCATTCGATGATGAGTTTATTCATTTGGGCTATAAAGCCGGACAGATAACCGATGATACTGTACTATCGATTGTTACGGCTAACGCGATATTGAAATATGACGGGAAACCTGAAACAGAAGAATTCATAGACGAGTTAGCTGATTGGGTGAAAACAAATCAAGCAATCTGGACCCATGGCGGGGTTTATGGTCCAAGCACCAAAGCCGCTTTTTATAAATTAATGGAAAACAAATTCGATGGTTATCTAGACCGAACGAGATCATGGCTATATTCAGGAACATCAAATGGTGCTTTGATGCGGATTTCACCAGCTGGGTGGGCGAATGCAGGTGATTGGCAGGCTGCCTGCGATCTTGCCTGCAAATTGGTTCTCCCAACCCATCCAACGGATGTTGCGTTATCAGCAGCATCAGGTTTGGCTTCAGCGGTATCAGAAGCACTTACAGAGAATGCAACGGTTGACTCGATTATTAATGCAGCTCTGAAAGGAACTAAATATGGAGAAGAGCAAGGTCTAAAGCGAGGGCGGAAAACTGACAACCGATTTCCGCTGCCGAATCTTGAATATGCATTAGAACTTGCTACAAAAGCGAAAGATTCACAAGAGGCTGCTGATTTGATTCGCAGAAGAATCGGGTCTCATTTTCATGTTTCTGAAACATTATCCTCAGTTTTTGGGATTTTTTACGCTGCGAAAGGTGAACCGAAGGAAGCAATTCTAACTGCAGTCCGAAACGGGGCAGATTCGGACACAATTGCTTCAATTGTTGGATCTTTGTGTGGCGCCTTAAAGGGCATTGAATCTTTGCCAAGCTCATGGGTTAATACAATCGAAGAAATTAACCATCTTGATGCAGAAAAAATCGCTGAACAATTTGTGAAACTAAACCAAAAAAAATAAAGCATGGGAAAATAATTTTATTAAAATGTTACGTTGATTCATCAATGAATAAACAATGCGAATCGCTTAAAACTTAGAGAATAAGGGATAGCAATTGCTAATTATTCTTGTTCCAGATACAGAACAACCTGAATTCGAAATTACCTTATCCAAGAATACGAGTCCTGAACACCAGGACTCGTATTCTTGCTTTGTATGTTGCGATGAAGATTGACAATAAACAGCCTTTTTCAAAATACAACTTCTTTCTTAAATATTATTATCGGAGATGAATTCCCCGGTGTTAAAAGTAAATTTCGGATTGCTTCGTTGCAGCCAATGAAGCTGCTCGTAAATTCCTTTATACTTGAATCACAAATCCGCGACAAAGTGAGGCTCAGCCATGACCAAGACAAAACTAATCCGAAACGCCAGCGCCATCGTGACCTGCGATAGCGCAGACACCGTCCATCACGATGCAGATATCCTGGTCGAAAATGGGATGATTAGCAAGATTGCACCCAAAATTGCAGTGCCTGATGCCGAAATTATTGATGCTGCCCATAAAATCATTTACCCGGGCTTGATTAATACACATCATCACTTCTTCCAAACTTTTGTGCGGAATCTGGTTTCGATCGATTATCCAAATATGCTGGTCGTCGAGTGGCTGGATAAAATTTACAGAATTTTTCAGGCGATCACCTCAGACGTGATTTTCTACAGTTCGATTACGGCGATGTCAGATCTGATCAAACATGGCTGCACCTGCGCATTCGATCACCAGTATTGTTATACAAATTTAACTGGAAACTCGCCCGTTGACCGGCAGATGGAAGCAGCCGACCTGCTCGGCATTCGCTATCATGCCGGCAGGGGAACGAACACGCTGCCGAACACAGCCGGCAGCACAATTCCGGATAATATGCTGGAGACGACCGATGCTTTTCTGCGCGACTGCGAACGCATAATCGACCTGTATCATGATCCGAATCCTGGGTCTATGCGTCAGATCGTCATGGCACCCTGCCAGCCGATCAACTCCTATCCGGAGACTTTTATTGAAACGATTCCAATGGCACGCGCTAAAGGTGTGCGAATGCATACCCATTTGGGCGAAGGCGAAAATCCGATCATGGTTGAACGCTGGGGCAAACGCTCTCTGGAGTGGTGCGAAGAGATCGGCTTTATTGGCAACGACGTCTGGTTCGCTCATTTTTGGGAAGGGACTGACGAAGAGTTTCAGAGGCTGTCTCAGGCCGGCAGCGGCATCTCTCATTGTCCGACTCCAGCTGTTCTTGGCGGGTTTCCCATTTTGGACTTACAGAAGTTGAATTCGATCGGCGTTAACACGAGTTTGGGCTGCGATGGCTCAGCGACTAACGATTCCTCAAATCTGCTTGACTCAATGCGCATCGCCTATCTGATGCAGACCTGGCACAGCAAACAGCGCGGCGGCAGCGTTTCCGCCTATGACATTTTGAAAACGGCAACGGTTGAAGGAGCAAAGACCCTTGGCAGGCAAGACCTTGGCAGTCTCGAAGTTGGAAAATGCGCTGACATGTTCCTGATCGATATGGATGTTCCTGAGTTAGTTGGAACTGCGCATGACCCGAAGAACCTGATCGCCCGAGCGGGACTGACCGGTCCGGTCTGGATGACGATTATCGGCGGGGAACCGGTTTATCGTGATGGCAGGCTGCAAGGAATCGACGAACAGGCTTATGCCGAAATGGGAGAGAAAGTCTGCGACCGCGATTTGCGCATTCCCTTTAAGCATATATATTCCTAACACTTCGCAGAATTTGGTTATTCGCCCATCCGTTTTAGAGAAATTGGAGCCCGAAAGTGAATCATGGTTATACGTTCGAAGAAGATTATACAAAATTTTATTTTTTTGTATCCCGGAAAGGGTTTGATGATTTAGGCGATTTTTGGACGGATGCAGTCATAAAGGTAACAAATCATGCTTCAATTATCAGTCGATTAGGGAGTTTTGACGTTTCATGAATTGATCCATTTGCGTTACAAATTGACAGCTTTGTTGAATAGCGAGATTTCGGAAAAGGAAATTCTTGAGTTCATTGAACCCGACCTGCAAGTTGATTTAATTCCGCGGGTTGATCAAAAGGAAACTCTACGATCATTAGGCATCAGCGAAGGAATCAAGTATATTGATATCGCAGCTGAACTAATGCTTTTTCCATTTTTTAACAATTTTTTCACAGGGCAGTATTATGTTTAGCCAATAGTTCGCAGCGAGATTGAAGGGTTGAGGGATTATTTATCTCAAATGATTGAGATCTTGGACTCTTAGTTGGATGGAGGCTTTTTGAGAATCCGGTGACCGCCAGCGGTATGATAAAGAGGCGGAAAAGGAACTTGACCTCGCAAATATTCTTTGCCAGAGAATAATTTGAATTATTGCTAAATAACTCAGAATTATTGGCAATCCAATGGAAATCCTAAAATTTGCAGTATTTTCACCCCATTTATACGTCATTAAGAATAAGAAGCAAGTTGACCAACGTTGCTGAGCGGAGGAAATGTTTTGAGTGAACAACAGTTAGTGAAAAGGATCATGCAGGGAGAGACGCATGCTTTTGATTCTCTGATCAATCCATATAAGAATTACTTGCTTAAAGTGATTTTCAGCTTTACAAAAAACACGCAGGACAGCGAAGAGGTTCTTCAGGAAATCAGTTTGAAAATTTTCCAGTCTCTTGGCTCTTTTTCCGGGAAAAGTTTTAAAAGTTGGATCACTCGCATCACCATTAATCATTGCATTGATCTGCAAAGAAAGAAACGGATTCAGCCTGTCAGCCTGGAAGAATTGGTTGAAAACAATTTTTCAGGCGAAGTTGAAATAAAGGATCCAGCTGAATCTCCAAAAGATCAGCTGCTGACAAAGGAAAAAGATGCCCTGCTCTTTCAGGCTCTCGAAAATTTGCCTGAAGACTATCGTTCGACCTTAAAACTGTTTTATTTCTCTGAACTGTCAAACCGTGAAATTGCACAAAAATTGGATGTCAGCCCGCGAACAATCGAATCCCGTATTTATCGGGCGCGGAAGATGTTGGAAGAAAGCTTGAGGGACTATGCACTATAAATCATTTGAATGGGGGCTGTATATCCAAGGGAAGCCTTCTCAACGAATGATGGACGAAATGGAGCGCCACTTAGAAAGCTGCGATGAATGCATGAGCGTTTACGTCATGGCATTAGGCGAAAACCTCGAATCTGAAAAGCCCATTCATGTTGAAACTTATGAAAAAGAAAAGCCTCAGAGCAGGATTCGCAGACTGTTCCAGCCGCGCATGCGTTGGGCAAGCCTGGCAGCTGCAGTACTGATCTGTCTGGTTTTTCTCGGTTTCACACCGAAAGGAAAAATCGTCTGGGCACAGATCAGGACGTCTCTGGAATCGTTCGGCGGATCGCTGATTGGAATCTTTCAGCTGCCATCGGATTCGGATTATGTGCAGGATGTCGGTCTGATTCAGACTGCTGAACTGCCAGCTGATCCGGTTTCAAAAGAATCCGACAGTCCGGGAAATGAAATCAGTGCAGAAGGGTTGGAAATTAAATTAGATCAGGTTCTCGTCGAAAATGATCGCTTTACTTACGCGATTCTTGCCAGCGGTCAAGCGTTGGAGGGAGCCGAAAGAATCCACTTTTTTGATAATATCGAAATCAACGGAATGAATCCGCTTGGGATGGGAACGGGTTCGAGCGAGCCATTCAATGAAGAGGGATATGTCCTGATGACCTATATGACCTATCAAATGCAGCCCGGATTATTCGAAAAAGCTGAGACACTGCCGGTAAAAATCACACTATATTCATTGGAGGCTTCCAGCAGCCTCGGCAGCCGCAGAATCGAAGGACCCTGGGTCTTTGAGTTCGAAATTGCGAATGGTGCGGTCACTGGGGACACGCGGATAATTCTATTGGACCGGACGATAACTGTCGATCAAGCGGTATACACGCTGGATCAGCTGAACATCAATCCGCTGCAGCCGCGGCTGACAGTCATCAGGAAGCGTGATCAGCAGCTGCCAGCCTTGCAGAATCCTAAAGCGACGCTTGGGAAGGGGAATTTGATCGGGTTTGCAATTGTGACTGATGATGGTTCGGAAATTCCTTTTGAGGTTGCTTCTGTCGAATCGAAACTAGATGAGGCTGTGATCACTTATGCGGCCGAAATGCAGCTTGACCAGACCTTAATCGAAACAAAATCACTGCAAATAATGCCATATATTTCAAAACGGGATTGGCAGGTGACCCGCCCGGGCGTCTTAGGATATTATCCGCTCGCAGAACAGGCGTTTGACATTGAATTAAACGAATTGCAAAATCATGAGGGGAAAAAATGAACAAACAAAATAAATCGTTAGATATTCTGCAAGTAATGCTGGTCATTGCGGCTGCGCTGCTGGCAATCTTGGGCATCATCGGCATGTCCGTTCAGGCAGATAGCGTGCCGCTCGAAAAGATGATGACTGCAGAAAGTCCGCTCGCTCAATACTACAACCTGCCGGATGGAAATCCATATGTTCAGAAAATTGGTCAGACCCTGACTCTCGAAGAAGGGATTGATCTCACACTGGACGAAATTATTATCGGGGATTGCTGGCTGAGTTACAGCCTGATTCTCTCAGGCGATATCGCAGAAAACACTACTTCTATTCATAGTTTCAGTACTCTCATAAACGATGATGTTCCTGTCTTTACAAGCAGCACTGGCATGATGACGAAACTGGTTCGAGATATCCCGTCCGTTATGGATTTCAGCCAGGGAAGATTTGAAGGGGAAAACAGATTTGTTGATCCGCATAAGTTTGTCCTTGAACTTGCAGGGATGTCCATCTATCAGCTGATAAATGGCATGCTGCAGGAGTATACCGTGGAGGGGGCTTGGAAATTTGAATTCGAAGCGGACGCCAAGACACTGATTGGGGATACCCGTCATTATCCTCTCGATAAGTCAATCAAGCTTGCAAGCGGTACACTGTCATTCACTGAGCTGGCAGTTTCTCCGGCTGACCAGCGCTTATACGCCAAGTATGAGGGGAGTGACGAACAATCCGTCGGTTTTGTTGTAATGCGGACGGATGACGGATCGGAAAACTGGCTGATGTTATCGGGATATACTCGATCCGGAGAGGAGCCGATGACTCTTTTCTATGAAAATGTGATTGCCATGGACGCAGCGGACGGCAACTATTCGGGCAATTTTTTTGAAGCAATTCAGCATTCGGAAAAGTTAGAGCTAATCCCGCGGCTTGGCAGTAATAATGTGATGTTTGACCAGAGGGAGCAGTCCACGACTGCGATGGAAGAGGAAAAGATAGTCATCGACTTGCTGAAATGAAAATGAGATCCTTGGGTTTATCAATTGCCCTTATTGAAAAAAGTTTTGAGACATTGGGTCTGATCTGAAGCTGAAGTCGGAATTTATTATCGATCAAATCCTTAATGCGCATTTATTAGAGGGGTGCAGAGAATCTCCTTTGATAAATGCGTTTATTTATCTTTGAATGAATCTTCCATTCGATATAGGTTCCACTTTTTCCTTACCGAATTGTCCAAGGATCCTATGCTTATTAAGCTGCGGTCATTAAATGGACAACTATGACAAGCGCCCATCCTTTCGCTATTGTTGATAGAATAAAATCATGAAACAACCGCGAAAAATTTTAATTGGGAGCAATAATGCTCACAAGTTGAAGGAAATACAGGAAATTTTAGATGCGTTTGAATTTGTGACGCCCGCCAGTCTCGGATTGGATCTGGACATCGACGAATCAGGCATGACCTTTGCTGAGAATGCAGAGATTAAAGCCCGGGCATTTGCGCAGGCAAGCGGACTGCCGACGCTGGCAGATGATTCGGGGCTGATGGTTGAGGCTTTGGACGGCGCTCCCGGCGTCCATTCTCACCGTTATTCTCCCAAGCCGGATGCAACAGATGCGGATCGCAGGGCATTTCTGCTTGAAAACCTTAAGAGCAGCGCCAGACCATGGAAAGCAAAATTTGTCTGCGCAGCTGTGTATTATGATCCGGCGACGGAGAAGCTCCTGCATGCAAGCGGAGAATGCGCCGGTGAAATTCTTCCAGAAGAACGCGGAAGCGGCGGATTTGGTTATGACCCGGTTTTCTTTTTCCCGCAGCTGGGAAAGACGCTGGCAGAATTAAGCGAGGATGAAAAAAACGCCATCAGTCATCGCGGAAATGCGATGCGAAAGATGCGAATAGAACTTGAAAGTGAGTGAAATAAAACCTATGGATACGATCCGTCATTTATATCGAATCGGTCACGGCCCAAGCAGCAGCCACACGATGGCGCCCCGCAAAGCGGCTGAAATGTTCAAGGAGCGATTCCCGGAAGCTGATCATTACAAAGTTGCGCTCTATGGCAGCCTGGCGGCTACCGGCAAAGGGCACTTGACCGACGTTGCGATCTACGAAGTGCTTGGCAAGGAGAAAACAGAGATTCTCTGGATGGCAGATTATGTCCCGACTTTTCACCCGAACGGCATGGAATTCTCAGCGTGGGACAGCGATGAAAATCTGCTCGACCAATGGATGGTCTACTCGGTCGGCGGCGGTGCGTTATCTGAAGGACCGGACGACACCGAAATCGGCGATTATTATCCCTTGCGGAACATGACTGACATCATGCAGTACCTGAAAAAAACGGGAAAGTCCTATTGGGAATATGTCGAAGAATGCGAAGGAAAAGAAATTTGGGATTACCTGCGTGAAGTGCTACATGCCATGTATGAGGCAATCGAACGCGGACTGACGAATGAAGGCGTGATCCCGGGCGGCTTGAATATTTCCCGGAAAGCTCCAATTTATCTCAGACGCGGAAAGCTGATGAATCCTACTATGGCATCGGTCGGCAGACTGACCGCTTATACGCTGGCTGTTTCGGAAGAAAATGCAACTGGCGGTGTGGTCGTGACCGCTCCGACTTGCGGTTCCTGCGGAGTCGTTCCCGGCGTGCTGCGCTACTTGCATGAAAACCTGGCTTACTCAGAGGATACGATTCTCAGAGCGCTGGCGACAGCGGGACTTTTTGGCAACGTTGTCAAGCACAATGCCTCGATCTCCGGTGCTGAAGTCGGCTGTCAGGGCGAAGTCGGCGTTGCGGCAGCGATGGCAGCTGCGGCCGCCGCGCAGCTATATTCCGGCTCAATCCGCCAAATTGAATATGCGGCAGAAATGGCGCTGGAGCATCACCTCGGTTTGACCTGCGATCCTGTTTACGGACTTGTGCAGGTTCCTTGCATTGAGCGGAACGCCTTTGCTGCCGGCACTTCAATTTATGTGGCTGAATATGTCAGCTTTACTGATGGCTCGCATCTTGTCAGTTTTGATCAAGTGGTTGAAGTGATGATGCATACCGGAAAAGACATGCCCCACCTCTATCGCGAAACGAGTGAAGGCGGGCTAGCAAAATTTGTCATCACTGATCATTTTTAACGGCTGAGCGTTGAACGAAGAAATCATTCAAAAACTGCTGGGAATTAACCAGCAGTTTTATGAAGAATTTGGGAGCGCATTTTCTGCAACGCGGCAGCGCATTCAACCAGGCGTGCGGCGCTTTCTGTCAGAATTGGCAACGGACGGCGATTGGCTCGACCTTGGCTGCGGTTCCGGTGCGCTGGGCTGCGAATGGCAGAAGAGCGGGCTGCGGGGCAGCTATACCGGTCTTGATTTTAGCGAAACACTGCTGACCGAAGCTCTCCGCGTAACTGCCGGATTGTCCGGAGCTGAGTTTCAGATTGATTACCTTCAGGCGGATTTGCTGGATCCTGAATGGGATCGGCTTTTTTCTCAGCGGAAGTTTGATGGCATCTGCGCATTTGCTGCGCTGCACCACATTCCGGACAGCCGCATCCGCAGCAGGATTTTCGAGAAAGTGAACTCCTTGTTAAAGCCCGGCGGAACGTTTGTCTACTCCGTCTGGCAATTTCAAAATTCTGAGAAACTGATGAGCAGGGTTCTGCCTTGGGAAACCGTCGGCTTGCAAGCAGCCGATCTTGAACCCAGGGATACGCTTTTGGATTGGCGGTTTACGCTCCCGGGCGAACCGGAGAAGACCGGTCAAAGATATGTCCATCTTTTTGAAGCTGAGGAGCTGTCGGATTTGGCGGCGCAGGCAGGATTCAGGATTGTTGACACTTTTTTTTCGGATGGGAAATCCGAAAATTTGGCGCTGTATCAGGTCGCAAAAAAGAACTGATGCCGTAAAAGCCTAACCCTTCATAGAACACAGAAAAAAATGTCAGGAGAAGTAATCCTGACATTTTTGTTATTAATTTAAGATTTCAGGTCGCAGCTGAATCCGCGAGAGATCAGGCGGCTGGCTGATCGTAGGATGGATCAAGGCGCCGGACTGGCATGGATCGTTCCAGCTGAAACATTGCCGGAATAAACATCATGCTGCTCGAGATAATTAAGATCCCGATTCCGCTGAAAATGTACCAGAAATGGACGCCCATCGTTTCGGCGATCGGGCCTGACGCGATCATTGCAGCCGGAACCGAGATATTGATCAGGCTTGTCAAAATTGAGAAAACTCTGCCCTGCATTTCAGGTCTGGTGTGCGCCTGCAGCAATGCGTTAAAGTTCGCCAAACTTAAGGATTCCCCGATACCGGCTAATCCCCAGCCAAAAACTGCCAGCGCGAATTGATCGGGGTTGGCGATGCCAACCAAGAAAACACCGAAACCGAACACGAGATCGCCGGTGATACTGGTCTTTATCCGGCTGCTGAATCCTTTCCAGACGATCATCAGAATCCCGCCAATAACAATGCCGGTTCCAAAGGCGATGCCGATAATGCTCATGTTCGTCTCAGTTCCCCGAAAATACTTGAAAACGAGCAGCGGCAGCAGACTTTCTGCCGGCATCAGCAGCAAGTTCGTTACAGATACATATTTTAAAAGGGTGAACAGACCTGGTGTCCGTTTAACATATTTGAATCCAATTTTCAACTCCTCTTTGGAGCGATTTAGGACTTCACGGAAGTTCAGGTTCAGTTTTGCATTCGATTTGACGCTCGGGATGCTGATGAACATCAAGGGGATCATTCCACCGATAGCGGCGATCAGGTCAACAGTTAGAATTGACTGCATTGGGATCGTCCGCAGGCAGATGGCAGCCAAAATCGGACCGATTATGTTTGAGATTCCGCGGGCGATGTAATCAATCGCATTGACGTGCGTCAGATGGTTGTGGGGCACAATCAGCGAGGCTGCTGATTCAAAGGTCGGCCAGCGCACAACGTTAAACAGGGAACGGAAAAGGATCGCAGCCAGAATCATGACTGGACTGATTTGACCAGTTCTAAAAGCGATGCCCAGTAAAATGGAGACGATTGCCATTCCGTATCCGGAAAAGATCAGGATGGATTTCCGGCTGCAGCGATCGATCAGCGGACCGATCATCGGTCCGACAAAAATATCGGGTAAGAACAATGCGAGGGTAGCCATCGCGAGATAGATTGCCGAACCGGTTTTCTCAGTCAGCCACCAAATTAAGACGAACTGAATAATGGATGCGGCCAGCAATGAAAAAATTTGACCAATCCACAAAAAACTAAACTTTATGTACCATTTATTATTTTTTATCATATAAAAATCCTGAACCAAGACAAAGCGAATCGCCAGCTGGCCGGATAACCTGTGCGTCAAGATCACCTGCGGGAACAGGGCTGTGCATTATCCGAAACAGACCCGCAAAATTAATGCGAAAATTTTGCGCGATTCTTACGAACCCGTCGTAAAGACGTAGGTCTAATTAGGGTTGTATGGGAGGGTTCAGGTGTAGGAGTACTTGCGGCGCTGGAATATTTCGCACCAGTTTCGGCGCTTAATCCCACAGCTTTTTTCGTAGAACTGATTGAAGATCGTGATGTCGTAGGTATTCAGGGTACGAACGCGTATCACATCCTGACGAGTTGTTTCTTGATCTTCTAAGGTATTCATGAGTCACCAACTTTGGCCGCCGGTTAGTCTGTTGGATAGGCTGATTTCCCGGCAACCTTAATAAAAACCTGCCTATGAGACCAGTATACCACATCATTTTTGGGAGTTTTGCAAGGGGAACAGCGGACTATTTTGAGAATTTCGGAGCCTGATCCTTTACCTTTACAGAACAAAGCAATGTTTATAAATTTTATTGATTATAATACGAAGGCATGGAGACGCTTTCATCAAATCGATATGTCTGAACAATAATGAATGAAGCCATTTGTGTATGAAAAAAAAGTTACAAGGAAATCATGCTCAATTGAGCCTATTCTATGTATAATGAAAGCGAATTAATTAAAATCTTCAGGGGTTTAATTCCCAAATCCCAAATTTTGCCGGATGGAGGATCTTATTGAATGATCAGTAAACTGCGTTCATTATTCAACAAAACTTTTGACGCGATCATTCCCCTTTTTGCGACGCTGCTGGCGTTATTTCTCGGCGTGTTTATGCTTAAGGCGCTTGGAAAAGACCCGCTCGCTGCCTATGCCGCGCTCTTTGAAGGCGCATTCGGGAGTCAGCGGGCGATCATCCAGACCATTATCAAGGCGACGCCTTTGCTTTTGGTCGGGATCGGCGTCTGTATCGCATTTCGCGGCGGGGTGATCAACATTGGAGGCGAAGGCCAGATCATTGTTGGAGCGTTAGCCTCCGCTGCGTTTGCCCTTTATGTGCCGATTCAATCTCGCTGGATAATGATTCCGCTGTGTTTGTTGACCTCAATGCTGGCAGGTGCAATCTGGGGAGGCGTTCCTGGAATCCTGAAAGCGAAATTGGGGGTCAATGAGATCCTGACGACTGTGATGATGAACTCAATCGCGGTCTACCTGTCCAACTTTCTGTTACGCGGGCCGATGATTGATCCGCATGAAATTGAGATGGGAACCCGAGCCGCGCAAACTGCGCTGCTGCCGGAATACACGTTCTTAACGCGTCTCGCTCCGCCGACCCAGCTGAACACCGGCACGATTCTCGCGTTGATTCTGGCTGGCGTTGCCTTCGTGATGCTTTTCAAAACGACCATCGGCTATCGCATTCGTGCAGTTGGCAAGAGCGCTGACGCTTCCCGCTACGCCGGCATCAAAGTTCCTTTCTATCAGGCACTGGCTTTGATTTTAGGCGGTTCCATGGCAGGACTGGCAGGCGGAATTGAAGTCTTGGGCGTTCAGCACCGCGTGATGGAAAATATCTCTGCCAACTATGGCTTCAATGGAATTGTTACCGCGCTGTTTGGCAGTTTGCATCCGCTCGGCACGATCCCTGCTGCCTTTTTATTCGGCGGACTGATGGTGGGCGGCAATAAACTGCAGCGGACCGTTCAGGTTCACTCGGCTTTTATCGATACCCTGCTCGGGATCATTGTTTTATTCGTTGTCGCGGCGAAGATTTTCTCAACCAGACGATCAAAGAAGAGGGCAATCAATGGATAATTTATTCAATCCCGAAACGATTTTTGGCATCATTGGGATGGCTGTCACATTAGCGATGCCCTACCTGTATGCGGCAATTGGTGAATTATTTGATCAGACTGCCGGCTGTTACAACCTTGGTACTGAGGGGATCATGATGATGGGGGCTTTTTCAGCCTTCTACGTCGTCTATGAAACTGGCAATCTGGGGTTCGGTGTTTTGGCGGCGGCAATCGTCGGTTTGCTGATGGGGCTGATTATGGCAGTTATCAGCGTGACGTTCAAAGCAGAACAGGGCATCAGCGGTATCGGTCTGACCATGTTTGGTGTCGGTCTTTCTTCGCTGCTGTTTAAAACTTTGCTGAATGGGACAGTGCTGTCCGTCAAGGGTTTTAAAAGTATCCGGATTCCGATCCTGGGCGACATCCCATATATCGGAGATGCGTTTTTCAACCACAACATCATGGTTTATGTCGCCTATTTGTTGATCCCGATTGCCTCGATCATTCTGTATAAGACGACGCTGGGTTTGAAGATCAGAGCGGTCGGTCAGAACCCGCAGGCGGCGGATACGCTCGGCGTTTCTGTCAACAAAATCCGCTATCTGTGCGTTTGCGGCGGCGCGATTTTAGCCGGAATTGCCGGGGCGACTTTTTCGATTGCAAACATTAACATGTTCCAGGAGAAAATGACCAATGGAACCGGTTATATCGCGGTTGCGCTGGTCTATTTCAGCGGTTGGAAACCCTGGCGCGTGCTGCTTGGCGCTCTGCTGTTCAGCTTTGTCAATGCGCTTCAGCTGCGGATGCAGGTGCTCGGCATCAATATTCCATCAGATATTGCAATGATGATGCCCTACCTGCTGACGATTGTGACCCTGATTTTTGTCAAAAGCCGTGATAAGCCGGCAGCGCTTGCCGTTCCATACGAACGCAGTGAAAATTAAGTTTAGATTTGTTGATATCGTCAATTACCTGCAGAATCATGCAGAGAAAATTAAAGGAGAAAAAATGCTTAAAAAGAATTCTATCGTTGTATTGTTCATAATCGCAATCCTGGCTATGGCAGCGCTTCCGGTTGCTGCTGCAGACGATGTATTTCAGGTCGCGATGATCATGCCCTCAAAAATTAATGACTATTCATTCAGTCAGTCAATGTATGAGGCTCTGAAAGTTCTTGAGTCAACTTTTCCTGAAGGCGGATTTGAATTAGTTTACTCAGAAGACATGTTCAACGTAGCCGACGCCCGCGAAGCCATCCGCGACTATGCTGACATGGGATACGATCTTGTGATCGCCCATGGTTCACAGTATGGCACGTCGCTGCAGGAAATTGCTCCGGATTATCCGGAAACTGCATTTGCCTGGGGAAATGGAACTGAATTCTATGGCCAGCCAAACATTTCAGTTTATCAGGCACGCGCAGAACAGGGCGGTTACGTCTTTGGTCAGGTCGCTGCCAAATATACCAATAATGGCAAACTTGGTGTCTGCGGTCCGGTTGAATCAGGCGATGCGAAGACCTATATCGATGGATTTAAGAATGGCGCGAGTGAAGCAGGCTCACCTGTCAGCGTGACCTACACTTCCTCATTCTCGGATGTCTCCCTGATGTCAGCTGCTGCACAGACGCACATGGATGAAGGCGCAACCCTTCTGACCGGCACTTCCCAGTCCATTCCGGGCGCAGTCAGCGTTGTGAAAGAAAACAACGGTATTTGGATGGGCGTCCAGTGGGACACCATTCCGCTTGCACCAGAGAACGTTTTGGTAAGTCTGGTTTATGACTGGTCACCGATCCTGAACGACATCGTCAGCAATATGAAAGAGGGATCTTTCGGCGGTCGTGCTTATGATCTGACTTTCAAGGACGGCGGTTTGAAATTTGTCTGGAACACTGAAAACATGGAAATCGATCCTGAATTGATCGCCATGGCAGACGATCTGGCAGCAAAAATCACTGCCGGTGAAATCAGCCCGCTTCCGGCTCAGTAAACTTAATCTATAAAAGTTATGGCGATACCTGATTGATCAGGTATCGCCATCTTCATCCGTGCAAAATTTCTGTTGCCAGGCGATTTGACAAATTGCAGTGCGTCACAAGTTTTGCAGAAAGATTCAGAAAACTTCGATTTTTATAAGGAAGAGCAATGGCAGAAAAAAGAATAACCTACCCAAAATCAGACCATATCAAGAAGCTGCAGATGATCGACATCACCAAACGCTTTCCGGGCGTTTTAGCGAATGACCGGGTTAATTTGGAAGTAAATGAGGGCGAAATTCTGGCTTTGCTGGGAGAAAACGGGGCAGGCAAGAGCACACTGATGAAACAGCTGTATGGTCTCTACACGCCGGACAGCGGACAGATCCTTATTAATGGGAAGGAAGTTGTTTTTCATTCTCCCACTGACGCAATCAATGCAGGGATTGGAATGATCCACCAGCATTTCATGCTGGTTTCGAATCTGACAGTGGTCGAAAATGTTGCGCTCGGTTTGAAATCGAGCAGAGCTCCTTTTCTTGATTTGAAGGTGGTCGAACGCCGGATGATGGACATCTGCGATACCTACAATCTCAAACTTGATCCGAAACGCTATATCTGGGAATTAGCAGTCGGAGAACAACAGCGCGTTGAAATCGTGAAAGCGCTCTATCGGGGGGCAGATCTATTGATCCTCGATGAGCCGACCGCCGTGTTGACGCCGCAAGAAGTGGATGAATTCTTTGTCATCCTCAAAAAGATGGCTGAAGCCATGCATTCCCTGATTTTCATTTCACACAAATTGAATGAAGTCATTGAGATCAGCGACCGGGTGACGGTGCTGCGGGATGGCTGCAGCGTGGGTTCGGTGAAAAACGAGAACATCACGAAAACGGATCTGGCAGAAAAAATGGTTGGGCGCCCGGTGGTGCTGCAATACGACCGTTCGCCTCTGAACCGGCGCGAAGTCCGGCTGAAGGTCGAGGACCTTTATGTGCCGAACGACTGGGACGAGGACAAGGTCTGCGGTGTCTCACTCGAAATTCATGGCGGTGAAATCCTCGGGCTGGCGGGCGTTTCCGGCAACGGCCAGCGCGAACTGGCGCAAGCCTTATCAGGCCTGCGGGCAGCGTCGAAGGGCAAGATTTATTTGGACGGGGTTGACGTGACCAAGGCAGCGCCTTATGAGCACAATCTAGCCGGCCAGTCCTACATTCCTGAGGAACGTAACAAAGAAGGCATCATCAAGGATTTTGTGATTACAGAAAACTTTATCCTTGAAGATCATGATAAAGAGCCTTATTCAAAGAATTCAATATTCAACTTTAAAAATATTGACCGGGAGACCCAGCGCGCAGTTGACGCATTTGCGGTCAAAACGCCGAACCTCAAGACAATGGTCAAGAATCTTTCCGGCGGTAACGTGCAGAAGTTGATTTTGGCACGTGAACTGAGCCGGAAACCGCGCGTCCTGATCGCCGCGCAGCCGACCCGCGGGGTCGACATCGGCGCTTCTGAATACATCCATCTGCGACTGCTTGAACAGCGGGATTTGGGAATGGCGACTTTGTTGATTTCAGAAGACTTGGATGAGATTCGCGCATTGTCCGATCGGATTGCAGTAATTTTTGACGGCAGAATCGTCGGGATCGTCGATGGTCCGAGCGCAACTTCGGAAATGCTGGGCTTGATGATGGCAGGCGTTCCACTCGAAGAAGCCCAACAGAAAAAATAATTCAGCATGATCTTTCAATAAAGGGAATCCATTCACGGATTCCCTTTACTTTATTAACGAAATCTGAATTTACGTCTGACTAAACTTTTAAAAAATGATGATCGAAAATTAGCAGCTTGATTAAAAGATCAGTACTTCTTTTGAAAATCCGACATGAAGTAATAAGTCAAGACCCAATAGGCGATGAAAACCAGCACGATGATCAGTGTGAACCATAATGGCGCGTCAAGCAGGATGCTGATGTAAGCCAGAATGATTAGCAGCCATTGCGTAATGTCACCGGCTTTTGCCTTGGCTTTTTCCCGGATGAACGTGCTTCTTTCATCCGTAATTTCGATGTTTTGCTTTGCTGCGAGGTCGGGATGCTTCTTTTCCCAGCTGATCATGACGAAATTTGAGATAGCAAAACAGAAAAACGAGATCGCCACGCCAATGATCACCCCTTGGATTTGCTTAGCTAAGGAAGCTCGAAAAATGATCAGGAATCCGATCAGCAAAATGCCTAAAAGGAACTCTAATACTGCAATGATGGTTTTCGATTTCATTCGTTACTCCTCATAAATAAAAATATCTTCGATGTTCATCTCGAAGAACCGGGCGATTTTAAATGCCAGCAGAATGGAGGGATTGTAACGCCCGTTTTCCAAGGATCCGATCGTCTGCCGGGATACGTTCAAGCTGGTTGCCAGCTCTTCTTGTGTGATGTTAGTTTTCTTGCGAATTTCCTCCAACCGATTTTTCAAGTCTTCCTTCCTCTCTAAATGGAAAGTTAGCTTTCCAATTTTCTATAATATACAGCGGATTTTCCGAAATGTCAAGTGCGCTTTCCATTGTTCTTTGGCCGTCTACGACCAGGATTTTAATTCGGACTGGCATGAGCAATGCTGTCCCGATCTGTTCGCCTTCAATACATTAGAAAAATATAAAAATGCTGAATAACGTAATAAAAGTTGAATCGTAATAATAAATTGAAGAAATGTTTGTGTTAATATGCAAAAGGAAGATGTTTTTTAGAAATATCTGCTAAAACTAAAAAAGGAGGACAAAAATGGGCATTATTTCTTGGTTAGTTGTCGGTGCATTAGCCGGTTGGATTGCGAGCATGATCATGGGATCGAATGCGCACATGGGACTGGTTGCAAACATCATCGTCGGCGTTATCGGAGCAGTGATCGGCGGTTTTGTGTTAGGGCTGTTCGGTGTTGGCGGCGACGTTACCGGCATCAATCTCAGCAGCATCCTCGTGGCGGTATTGGGGTCTTGTATCCTGTTATTTGTGATTAATAAAATTCGATAAGGATTCAGCACGCCGAATATTTAGCGGATCCGCTGTCGGATAAATAATGTAAGAGATTTGTACTTTGATGATGGAGAGCGGATGCTCTCCATTTTTAAATTAAAAACGCAGAATTATTGAGCAGCAAGTCCTTTTGCTTTCTCAAAAGCCAATCGAAAATGGAAATGCTAATCGAGACAGAATTGTTATTCCTGTGCCAAAATCAAGGCTATAATAGGGGATAATAAAAATTACCTTAAAAAAAGCTGGACACAAAATGAAGGTGATGTTTTAATTGTATTCCGAAATCGGAAATCAAAAATTTTTATTTAAATGAGGAGTAGTTAATATGAAGTATCTTGAAGGCGTTATTACGGCTATGGTTACACCATTTGATGCGGATGGAAGCGTAAATCTGGGCAAGATGGCTTCACTGACCGAGTTCCTGATCGGGAAAGGCGTGAATTGCCTTTATCCGCTCGGAACAACTGGCGAATGCATGCGCTTGAGTGAGCAAGAACGCAAGGATGTCGCTGAGACAGTCGTAAAAACTGCTTCAGGGCGCGTTACGGTCTATATTCACGTCGGTGCTGTGACGGAAGAGGAGACAATCAGTCTGGCAAAGCATGCCGAAGCCATCGGCGCGGACGGTATTGGTGTGGTTACTCCGATCTATTTCGGCATGAATGAACGCGAAATTTCGGAATATTTTATTCGGGTTGCCAACTCCGTCAGCAAGAATTTCCCGGTTTACCTCTATGGCATTCCGCAATGTGCAGCGAACGACATCAGCGTGAAAGTCGCCAGCACGGTTGCTGAAAAATGTTCAAACGTTGTGGGAATCAAATACAGTTTCCCTGACGTCCTGAAGATGGACGAATTTCTGCGAATTCGCAATAACACCTTCCGCGTCGTGCCCGGCACCGACCGCCTGTTTCTGCCGGAATTGGCGATGGGCTGTGACGGCGTTATCTCAGGTATTTCCTGCGTTTTCCCTGAACCGTTTGTGGCAGTTTATAAGGCTTACAAAACTGGTGACATTGAAAAGACCCGCTACTACCAGCGCTTCGCGACGGATTATTGCAACGTCCTGCGCAATGGTGCAAACATGTCCTATTTTAAAAAGGGACTGGCGCTGCGCGGCGTTGACGTCGGTGTCATGAAAAAGCCTCAGCTGGATCTGACCGATGCGGAATTCAATCAATACAAGTTGGAAGTGGAATCCTTAAACAAGAAAGCGGGTGAGTTATTTGTCTAAAATCATTCAGTTAATAAAGAAAATGAACGTCGCTGCCGTGTTTGGGGTTTTATATTTGGTGGTTGCTTCTTGGTTTCTAATTGAATCCTTCAACTACCCCTACATGACAAAATTCGGCGTCGGTTCGGGATTTTTCCCACGCTGGGTTTCCGTTTTCGCAATTATTGTTGGCATCGTCTACCTGCTGACGGCGATTTTCAAAGATAGATTTATTTTTGAAGACATCATGCCTGACCGTCAGGGGCTGCAGAATGTGCTGCTCGTCATCATGGCTATTATCGTTTTCATTTTTCTGACCGACAAAACCGGGTTCATCATTTCTGCCAGTTTGCTGTTGTTTACGATCTTTATCCGAGAATATCCCTGGTGGAAAGCGATCCTGTTGGCAATTGTTGTCTCAACGATCTGTTTCCTGATTTTCAGAAAAGGATTTTCAGTCCCGTTGCCGGTTAATCGCTGGGGATTTTAAGGAGGATATATGGCTGAATCATTTATGGGTTTAATGAGTGGTTTTTCTGTCGCTATCTCTCCAATGAATATCCTCTATTGTTTCATTGGTTGTTTTGTCGGGATGGTTGTAGGCGTTCTGCCGGGAATCGGCCCGACTGAAGCGACAGCTTTGTTAATTCCGCTGACTTATGGGATGTCACCGGTCTCCGCGATCATCATGCTCGCAGGGATCTATTACGGCGGGATGTACGGCGGAACGATTACTTCGGTTCTGATCAACACACCTGGGGAGGCGGCTTCGGTCATCACCTGTCTGGATGGGTACCCGCTCGCTGTGCAAGGCAGAGCTGGCGTCGCGCTGAAAGTCGCGGCAGTCGGTTCCTTCGTCGGCGGGTTGATTTCAACATTAGGGTTGGCGCTGATCGGTCCTCCGCTGGCTGAATGGGCGCTGAAATTCGGACCGACCGAGATGTTCGCCTTGCTGGTGTTTGGCATGTCAATGGTGATCGGCTTGATGGGAAAATCCCTGATCCGGGGCTTGATTGCAGTCTTCATCGGTCTGCTCTTTGCACTGGTTGGGATGGACACCGTTTCCGGCAACATCCGCTTCACATTGGGCATCAACCAGCTGGTGGGCGGCATCGATCTGGTCACGCTTTCCATGGGTCTTTTTGGTTTGTCTGAAATTCTGGTCGGCATGGAGAATCTAAAGATTCACAACAAAGCTGGCAACATGAATTCTTCCAAACTCTATCCTGAGGAAAAACGGCCGACGATCATGTCGATCATCCGCGGCAGCTTCCTTGGCTTCTTCATGGGGCTGATCCCCGGAACAAGCTCTGCAATTCCGGCGATGATCTCTTATTCAATTGAGAAAAGAATTTCAAAACATCCGGAAAAGTTTGGGCACGGTGCCGTTGAAGGCGTAGCCGGTCCGGAAACTGCGAACAACTCCTATGTGGGCGGCGCGATGATTCCGCTGTTCACGCTTGGAATTCCGAGCTCCCCGACGATTGCGATCCTTCTTGGTGCGTTCATGATGCATGGACTGACGCCCGGGCCAACCCTGTTCATCAATGAACCGCTGGTTGTCTGGGGTACGATTGCCAGTATGTTCATCGGCAACCTGATCCTGCTGATCATGAATGTCCCGATGGCGAGCTGGTGGGCTAAACTGGCGAATGTGCCGAACAAGTTGCTCTATCCGGTCGTCCTCATCATTGCAATTTTGGGCGCTTACACCGTCAGCAACAGCATGTTTGACGTCATCATCATGCTGATCGCCGGTGTGATCGGTTACGTGCTGAAAAAGGTCGACATTCCGATGGCGCCGATCGTGCTGGTCTTCGTCTTGAGTGAAATGATGGAACGCTCGATTCTCCAGTCAATCAAGATCAATAAAGGGCTGTCCGGTCTCTATACCAGCCCGATCGCGATGACGCTTCTGATTTCCGCAGCCTTTGTGCTGGTTTACAGCCTGATCTCCGAATTGAAAAATAAGAAATCGGCTTATCTTGGAGACGGAAGCGACTAGTTTCTGCTGGATCGATAAAGCATCTGGGTGAATTAACTAAACAAGACTAAACAAAAGATACAAGACTATAATGAAATTAAACATTAGGAGGAATAATGAAGAAAACTAACAAATATATTTTAATTCTTGTTGCTGTATTATTGATGCTCGGCAGCCTTGCCGGTTGCGCGAAACCGACTGCAACACCTGTGCCGCCAACCGCAGTTCCCGCGACAGAAGTTCCTGCAGAAGAACCAGTAGCTGAAGAACCTGCAGCAGCAGTTGTTGATGAAGCAGCCGCGGCAGCCGAAGCAGTCGTGGAAGAAGCTGCTCCCGCAGCAGAAGCGGTCGTAGACGAAGCAGCTCCAGCAGCGGAAGCAGTTGTCGAAAAAGCAGCCGCAGATATCGCCTTCCCGGAACGCGAAGTCACCATTTTGGTTCCTTTTAACGCAGGCGGCGCATCAGACATGACCTCCCGCATCCTTGCAACAGGTATGCAGGATGTCCTCGGCAAGACCGTTTTGGTCGTCAATAAGCCGGGCGGATCAGGCGGCGTTGGTATGACCGAAGTTCGCGGCGCAAAAGCCGATGGTTACACAATCTGCTACATCCCGGTTGAAATCGTGATGCATGAAGCGCTGAAACTGTCAGACATCAAACCGAGCGACTTCGATTACATTGGTCAGATGACCGATGTTCCGGCTGCTTTGACCGTTCAGGCTGATGCTCCATACAATACGGTTGAAGAATTCATCGCTTACGCAAAAGAACATGAAGGCGAAGTGAAAATTGGTAATTCCGGTACCGGATCCATCTGGCACATTGCCTCAACCTACATCGAAGAGGTTGCCGGTGTGAAATTTAATCATATCCCGTTTGACGGTGCAGCACCTGCCGTTACCGCTCTGATGGGCGGCCACATTGACGCAGTTCCTGTCAATGCCGGTGAAGTTAAATCAGGCGTTGATGCTGGCAAGCTGAAGATTCTGGCTCTCATGACCGAAGAACGCGACCCGAACAACCCGGACGTTCCGACCATGAAAGAAAGCGGCTATGATGTCGTGATCGGCGGTTGGGGTGCATTAGCAGTTCCGAAGGGAACCGATCCTGCAATCCTGGCGAAACTGAGCAATGCTCTTAAAGCTGCGACCGACACGGACGAATTCAAAGATTTCATCTCCCAGAAGGGTATGATGGTTCATTATCGCAACGCGGAAGATTTTGCAGTCTTCATCGACGAACAGGCAGTCTTCTTCAATGACTTGCTTTCGAAGATCGAACTGGGCGGCTAAATTCTTTACCAGTAAATAAAAATCAGACCATCTTTTTGAGATGGTCTGATTTATTTTAAGAACGATCAGGCTGGTTGGCTTTCAGAGGTCGGCAGATAAGGCATTTCAGGGCCGGGTATGCCGAGCTTTTCGGTCAAAGCCGCGCGCATCGCGGTGCGGTCATCCCAGAGATATTCAGTAGTTTCAAAGCACATCGACTGTTCATGTCCCTTTCCACAGGAGATCACAATGTCGCCCGGATTGGCGAGCGCCAGCCCTTTGCGGATTGCGTTGCCGCGATCCGGCTCAATAAACAGCGTCTGACCGAGAATTGCACCATGCTCCTGAGCTTCAACCGCCATTTCATTCAAGATGTCGTTCAGCGGTTCTGTGCGCGGGTCTTCCGCGGTCAAAATCGTGATGTCCGCTTTGACAGCGGAGACTGCCGGCATCATGCGCCGCTTCTCCCGATCGCGCAGACCGGCTGAGCCATAAATAGCAATCACCCGTTTCTTGCCCTCAGCGTCTGGGCTGCCAGGCAGCATGGCGCGCGCTGAGTCAAGCGCGACAGACAACGCGTTTGGCGTGTGAGCAAAATCGACAATCGCGGTGAAATCCTGCCCATAATCGATGATTTCCATTCGGCCTGAGACGGCTGGCACGCTGGCAATACCGGCTGCGGCTGTTTCCGGCGAAATGTTCAAACCATAAACCGCGGCGGTCATGGCAGCAAGAATGTTGTTGCTGTTATAGGCACCGATCAGATGAGAAGTGACTGGAATTTTTCTGTCACTCGAGTGATCCGGTAAATCGCGGAAGCTGACATCAGCCTTGAAACCGCTGGTCGTTGTCAGCATGTTTTCCAGACTCACTTTTGCATGTTCCTGTTCACCGCTTGCGGAGTAGCAGACTTTATTGACATGGGTCAGGGTGTCCAAAAAAGTGTAGGAAGGCTGGTCATCATAGTTCAATACTGCCAGCGGATTGATTTTTCGCCCAGGGCGTCCTAAAAACTCAAACAGGATTCCTTTCGCAGCAAAATAGTCCTTTTTAGTCTTGTGATAGTCAATATGTTCATGGGTAATGTTCGTGACAACGCCGATGTCAAAGTTGATCGCTGCCACGCGTTTCTGCGACAGACCGTGGGAGGTGACCTCAATCACGGCGTGTGTGACACCTTCATCGCGCATCTGCGCGAGGTACCGCTGGATGTCAGGGCTTTCCGGCGTGGTCACATGGAATCCGGTATCAATTTCTTTCCCATTGATGATCGCTGATAAAGTCGAAATCATGCTGGCATTAAGCCCGGCTTCAACCAGAATCTGATATAAAAAAGTCGAGGTTGTGGTTTTTCCGTCTGTGCCGGTGACACCGATAATGACCATGTCGTTCGCCGGAAAGTTATACAGCGCAGCGGACGCCAGCGCCATTGCCAACCGCGGATCGGCAACCTGAATATAGGGGACGGATAACTCGGTCGGCATGTCATTCGTGCCGATGACGGCACAGGCTCCCGCTTGAATGGCGTTTGGGATGTAGTTGTGACCGTCCGCGCTGATCCCCTTCAGAGCGATATAGATATCGCCGGGTTTAATCGCGCGTGAATCAAATTGGACTCCGGTGTAAGTGATGCCGGGATAATTGCCGGTGACTCCCCGGATATCTGTCAGAATTGCGATGCATTGATTCAGTTTGAGACTGTAATGCTTCATTGCGGTAAGAGCTCCTCAATCTTCGATGATGGTTCTATTCTACCAAACTCAAACCTTTATTCTCTAAAGGTTTCGATCCGCCTTAATCATATTGCTGTCATAAGTTTTTACTATCTGGGGAAAAAGCCTTGACAAGCTGAAAATTATCCGATAATATGATATCAAAATAATATCAAAATTATATGAATTAGAAATCAGGAGGAACCATGTCAGAACACAGTGAACACGTATCGGAAATTCAAAAGGAAGTTCCGCTTAAAACATTGCCCGGAATGCCGATGTTATTGCTGACGATTACTTTTTACCTTTTATCAGTCATTCTGATCGTTTTTGGTGTGAGCAGTGCCATTAACGAATCTGCATTCGCAGTTGCATATTTTGTCTTGTCCATGCTGCTGCTTTTTGCGGCAATTCTGCTTAACATAGGCATAAAAATCGTGAAACCGAATGAAGCGGCCGTGTTTACTCTGTTCGGGAAATATCTTGGTGTGCTGAAAACAGCCGGTTTTTATTGGATCAACCCGTTTGCATCCGCGGTCTCAACCGAAATTCCCTTGAGCCCGGAAGAGATCATGAAAAAGAAAAGCTCGGGAGCTGATGCCGAATATCCGGCGCGCATGACTAAAAAGATGAACCGGATTTCATTGAAAAAACAGACGCTTGATAATGGCAGACAGAAGATTAATGACGAAATGGGGAATCCGATTGAAATTGGAATCGTTGTGATTTGGCAGGTCGAGAACACTTATAAAGCAGTTTTCAACGTGGATGATTATCGCGATTATCTCTCCATTCAGGCAGACTCGGCGTTACGGGACATCGTCCGCATGTATCCTTATGATGTTTCCGGGGATGATAACGAAAAAACACTGCGCGGTTCGAGCATGGAAATTTCTCAGCGGCTGAAAGAGCAGATCCAGGAGAAGGCAGATGACGCCAGCTTGAAAATCGTCGAAGCCCGCATCACGCATCTGGCGTATGCGCTGGAAATTGCCGCTGCAATGCTGCAGCGCCAGCAAGCATCTGCGATTATCGATGCCCGGCAGATGATCGTCGAAGGAGCGGTAGGAATGGTGGACATGGCGCTCAAAATGCTTTCAGAAGGCGACATTGTCGAACTGGATGATGAACGCAAAGCGCAGATGGTCAGCAATCTGCTCGTGGTGCTCTGCGGAAACCGGGATGCTCAGCCGATCGTGAACAGCGGCAGCATTTATTGAAATGGCAAGTGATATGACAACACCTGATCCCGAAGATAAAGATAAGAAAGAGGGACGGAAGCAGATTCTGCTGCGGCTCTCTCCAGCACTTTGGGCAGAGTTGGCGGCATGGGCGGAGGACGATTTCCGCTCGGTCAACGGGCAGATTGAATACCTGCTGCATGAAATGGTGCGGACGCGCAGGAAGAAAAAAGATCTGGATTTGTAGCAGCTATCTATAAAAATGACAGAAAAGTCATCCCTTAGGGAATGACTTTTCTGGTTAAAACTGGTATTGTTGTAAACCATTCTGCATAATATAATAAAACTTACATAACAATTAAAAATAATTGAGGATTGTCTTATGTGCCAGTATAAACTGTGGAGCAAACAAAATGGTGCTTATCTGATATTATGGCTAAAAATCGGCGATTTGAAATCAAAAGAATTTGCATTTTGTAAAGGAATTGGTGAGCAGGATTTCAATATTCAATGGAACAAGTTCAAGTCAGAAATGATTAACCTTAGAATCTGGGACAGTTTTGATAAGAAGTGGCCTGAATTCGAGAATGAATTAAGGAATTTTCAACCGATTTTGGCGCGGATATGCATTGTTCAAGGGGATAACGCTGTTTGGGAGGACTTAGAAATGCCACCTGGGATTGTCTCCTCGACGAATAAGCTCTCTCGAGAAGAAAAAAGAAAAACTCTTCCAAAAGCCCCTTCAGATGGAACCGGTAATTCATCCCTTGGAATAGATCTGAATGATACTGGTCCTGTCGGAGTACTGCCTTCTACGAGATTTATGAGTCCCCGGAAAGAAAATGAACCCTACATGGATAATCTGGGGAAAACCTACCAACAGTGGTTAGATGAACTAAACAAATAGATTTTAAATATAAACTGTATTGAATAATAAAAATCTCCGCTGAAAAGCGGAGATTTTTGTTTATTTTACTACGTGAAAAAACTATTCGCGGAATTTCAGCGCGCCCCAGCCGGCGTAGCGGGCGGTGTCGCCGAGTTCTTCTTCGATCCGCAGCAGCTGGTTATATTTCGCGACACGGTCTGAACGTGCCGGAGCACCGGTCTTAATCTGACCCATGTTCAGTGCAACTGATAAGTCAGCAATCGTGCTGTCTTCAGTCTCACCTGAGCGGTGGGAAGTGACAGCGCGCCAGCCATGGCGCTGGCAGGTTTCGACTGCTTCAATCGTTTCTGTCAGTGAACCGATCTGGTTGAATTTCACCAGCAGTGCATTGGCAGCATTTTCCTTGATGGCGCGGCGGACACGTTCCGGATTGGTCACCAGCAGGTCGTCACCGACGATCTGGAGCCGGTCACCGAGTTCAGCAACCATCATCTTCCAGCCAGCCCAGTCATCCTGTGCCAAACCGTCTTCAATTGAGACGATCGGGTACTGATCAACCCAGTTCTTCCAGAATGCAACCATTTCTTCGCTCGAAAGCATCTTGCCTTCTTTGCGCAGATTGTATTTTTTAGTGTCTTCGTCATACAGTTCTGATGCGGCAGGATCAAGCGCGATTGCGACATCAACACCGGCTTTGTATCCGGCTTTTTCGATCGCTTCCAAAATCACTTCAACTGCTTCAACGTTGGCTTTGAGTGCCGGGGCGTAACCGCCTTCGTCGCCGACCAATGTCGTGTACCCGCGGGCTTTCAGGACTGATTTCAGCGCGTGGTAAATTTCTGTTCCCCAGCGCAGACCTTCAGCGAACGATTCAGCGCCAAATGGCATGACCATGAATTCCTGAGCGTCCGTTGACTGCCAGCCGGTGTGTGCTCCGCCGTTCAGAATGTTCATCATCGGAACCGGCAGGGTGTGTGCCCAAACGCCGCCGATGTAGCGGTACAGCGGCAGACCGAGGGAGTTCGCGGCAGCTTTGGCGGCTGCCAGCGATGTGCCGAGAATGGCGTTCGCGCCGAGTTTCGATTTGTTGGGGGTGCCGTCCAGATCAAGCAGAACCTGATCAATTTCCATCTGTTCCGTGCAGTCCATGCCGATTAATTCATCAGCAATCATATCGTTGACATTATCGACAGCTTTCAGGGTGCCTTTGCCAAGGTAGCGGCTCTTATCGCCGTCGCGAAGTTCAAGCGCTTCGTGGATGCCGGTTGAAGCGCCGGAGGGCACTGCTGCGCGGCCGTAGCTGCCGTCCATTAAAACAACTTCGACTTCAACCGTCGGGTTGCCGCGTGAATCCAGAACTTCTCGTCCATAAACCTGTTCAATTATGGTGTCCATTATTACTTCCTTTTCTCCATATTTTATAGGGAAAATCCCTCTTTCTTTTCGTTACGCTATTCATTATATCAAATCCTGATTTTTCTAACCTATTTTTTACCACAAATGCGGACAATCTTTACCCGTCCGGTCAACAATCCAGAAATTTTGTCGAGATGATAAAATAATCATATTATGCTGCGAACAAGAATTCCTCGGCAGAGGCTGTTTTGAACACCAATCAAACCTGCTTTAATTGTTTTTCTGGAACGGACGGGGTCGATCCCTGCCCGAATTGCGGGTTTGAAAACGGATCGCTTGAACTCAAACAGCATCTGCTGGCGCCGGGCACGATTTTGCACGGGGGCTATCTGGTCGGGAAACCTCTGGGTCAGGGCGGCTTCGGCATCACCTATCTCGGTTATGATCTCAACACGCGCCAGCGAATCGCGATTAAAGAATATTTCCCATCCGGAATTGCTGTCCGTCAGGATGGTTTAGTGCAGCCGGCTTCGGATGAAAACCTGGCTATTTTTAGAAAAGGGGTTGAAACTTTCAATAAGGAAGCCCGCATTCTGTCCCAGCTCGGAAACCAGCCGAACATTGTGGACATTCTTTCATTCTTTTTTGAAAATGGCACCGGCTATTTCGTCATGGAATTCGTTGAGGGTCAATCCCTGAAGGATTACCTCGTGAGCCGGGGGGGGAAGCTCTCGTTTCAGGAGACAGTTTCGCTGATGCTGCCGGTCATGCGCGCATTGGGTGCCGTTCACCGCGAAGGCATGCTTCATCGTGATATTGCGCCGGATAATATTTACGTTACCAATGACGGTCAGACAAAACTGATGGATTTTGGGGCTGCGCGCTACCATGTTTTTCAGGAAACCCAAAGCGTACGCACGATCGTCAAGCCCGGATACGCCCCGATGGAACAGTATGCCAGTCAGGCCGATCAGGGACCCTGGACAGATGTTTATGCAATGGGGGCGACAATTTATAAGGTGCTGACCGGGATTGTTCCGCCTGATGCGCCGTCGCGTTACCTGCGCGATGAGATGAAATCGCCGCTGCAGCTCGGTGTCTTGCTGCCAAAAAACGCAGATTATGCGATCATGCGCGCCATGGCGCCGCAGATTATGTTCCGTTACCGTACGATGGATGACTTTTCGCGGGCTTTGATGCTGCCAGATTCAATCACCGCTTATGCCGCGCCGGCAATGACTGGGCAGGAAAAAGCGGAGACTAGCAGAGGCGCCAGTGCAGGAGCTGTTCCTGCAGCTGCTGAGGGTGAAACCCGAATGCTGGACGCCTCCGACTTGATTAGCACAGGGGAAGAACCGGACGATGTGCCTTCATGGATTTTCATCCTGCTGATATTAGTGCTGGCTGGGTTGATTTTCTGGCTGATTTCGAGCATCCTTGCAAACAGCGACCTTGTCCGCGGCTTTCTCCCTTTTTTACCGTATTATGCTGCCTGAAAAATCCTGCTCATGGTGTTTCGCTGAAACTGCTTCAAATCAGGTTTGCAGCGCTTGCGGCTATGGACTGAACGGGAAACAGCAGTACCCAGCACAGCAGCTGCCGCCCGGGACGCTGCTCAACGATCAGTACCAGATCGGGATGGTGCTGGGGCAGGGCAGTTTCGGCATTACTTATCTCTGTTATGACCTGAAGAATGATCAAAAAGTGGCAATAAAGGAATATTTTCCGTTTGATTATGCCTGCCGGAACGAACTTGACGTTGTGCCGCTTTGCGACTCTTGTCAAGACGCGGTCATTAGCGGTTTGGAGTTTTTCTTTGACGAAGTAAAAGTGCTGATGGAATTCAATTCCTACCCGCGGATTGTCAAAATCATCGATTATCTTTTCATGCATCAGACTGTATACTTTGTGATGGAATACATTTCAGGGATGTCCTTAAAAGAACGCCTTGAGCAGGAAGGCGGGCGGCTTGATTTTCCCGAAATCTGGCGCATTCTCGAGCCTGTCATGGGGACGCTCGATGAGATTCACCGCGGTCATCTGCTGCATCGCGACATTGCGCCGGACAACTTGATTCTGGACGACGCAGGACAGGCAAAACTGGTTGATTTTGGATCAGCCAGACTTGCGCTTAGCACTGGCGTTGTCGGGTCATCGCTGACTTTAAAACCGGGTTACGCGCCGTTGGAACAATATCGAAATTTTGAGCGGCAAGGTCCCTGGACGGACATTTATCAGATGGGCGCAGTGTTTTACCGGGCGCTGACTGGCAGGATACCGCTTGACTCGCTTGAACGGACGGCTGTGGATACGCTTCAGTCGCCGGCGCAGCTGGGCATCAGTCTGCCCGAAACCGCTGATCGTGCCATCATGAAAGCGCTCGCGATGCGGACTGAGGATCGCTTTCAGACGTTTGCAGAAATGATTGCTGCATTTGAAATTCAAAATGGAGAAGAAAATATGGAAAATGAAAAGTTAACTAACGAGGATTCGAAAGCAGAGGCAACGACAACTGAAGTTACTGAAACTCCGGTTCAATCGGTTCAGCCTGAAAAACCCAGCAAACTGGAGAGCATGAGTTGGATTGAACTGGTGATAATCGGAATCGTGCTAACCTTCGTTTTATATTTCATGTTAAGAGGATAGCAGGCTGCGCCGATAAATTGCCGGGAAAAGCCGTTCACCGGGAGTAAATTTCAGGCGGTACGGCTGCGATAATCATTTAAATTTCTCCGTTCCGGATTGGCGTATAATAAGAAAAAATGGCACAAAAACATAAAAGACGCTTGACTACCAATCAAGTTATCGCTTTCAGCCTGCTGTCAGTGATCTTAACTGGTAGTTTTCTTTTAATGTTGCCGATCTCTTCAAAGGCGGGCGCTTGGACGCCGTTTGTCGATGCGCTTTTCACCGCCACGAGCGCTACCTGCGTGACGGGACTGATCGTCTTTGATACGTATACTCATTGGACAATCTTTGGGCAGCTGGTGATTCTCTTCATGATCCAGATCGGCGGAATCGGGCTGATGACGCTAATTACAAGTGTCTTTTTTTTCTTGAAAAAGTCGATTGATGTCCCGACGCGCCAAATCTTGCAGTCATCCGCCGGCAGCCTGCAATTGAGCGGGATTGCGCGCCTGATTAAGCGCATTTTGATCGGAACAGCGATTTTCGAAAGTCTCGGCGCATTCAGCCTCGCGACGCAGTTCGTACCGGAGATGGGCTGGGCAAAAGGGATTTATTATTCAGTTTTTCACTCAGTTTCCGCGTTTTGCAACGCCGGATTCGATATTTTTGGTTTCAAGGGAGAATACGTTTCACTCGTTCCCTATTCAGATAATGCCGTCGTCTCCCTGACTATTTGTGCGCTGATTATTATCGGCGGAATTGGGTTCATCGTCTGGAGCGACGTGCTGCATCATAAAGAAAAGCTGCGCTACTACTCGCTGCATTCCCAATTGGTTTTGACCACAACCGCCTTTCTGCTGATCGCAGGAACGCTCAGTTTCTACTTTCTGGAACGCAATGCCAGTATGGCGGGCATGACTGAGCATAATCGCTGGCTGGCATCGTTCTTTGCCGCGACGACCCCGCGGACGGCGGGTTTTAACTCGATTGATATCAATTCGATGTCCCAATCGGGGCTGCTGCTGACAATGATTCTGATGTTCATTGGCGGTGGTGCGGGTTCGACTGCGGGCGGGATTAAAGTGACAACATTTGCCGTCATGATTTTGAATCTGATTTCATCTGCAGCCGGTCATGACATCGTGACGATCTTTAAGCGGCGGCTTGAGTCGGATACTTTTAAACAGGCGAGTTCGATCTTGAGCATCTATCTGATCGGATTCTTAACCGGAACACTTTTAATTTGCGCATTTGAACCCTATTCGATCACTGAGGTGGCATTTGAATGCATTTCCGGCATTGGCACAGTCGGTTTATCAACCGGACTGTCCCAACAGTTGAAGCCCTTTTCGCTGATCATTTTAAGTTTGCTGATGTATGGCGGGCGATTGGGCGGCATCACCTTCCTGATGGTTTTCACCAAACGGGAGAAAGATCCGCCGCTGAAACGGGTTTCTGAGAAGATTTTGTTAGGTTAAAAAAGAGGGAAATATGAAATCGATATTAGTAATCGGGATCGGTGAATTTGGACAGCACCTTGCTGAGAAAATGGCAGCGCTCGGCAATCATGTTGTCATAGCCGATAAGGACGAAGGAATCATCTCCGAGATGGCTGAACGCATTCCAGACGCGTTTGTCGGCGATTGCTCCAAGCCGGGCGTCTTGCGGACGATGGGGGTGAACAACTTTGATATCTGCATCGTCTCCGTCGGCGATGACTTTTTTGCCTCGCTCGAAATCACCTCTTTTTTGAAGGAATTGGGGGCAAAACATGTCGTCACCAAGGCAGACGGCGACCAGCAGGCGATCTTCCTGAAAAAAATCGGGGCAGATGCGGTGGTATATCCCGAAAAAGACGCTGCGGAAAAGCTGGCGATCCAATATAACGCGAATAACATTTTTGACAATTATCAATTGTCGAATGATTATTCGATTTATGAAGTTTCGATCCTGCCAGAATGGGCTGGAAAATCAATTTCTGAGCTGGATGTCAGAAACCGCTACAAAACAAACATTATTGCGATCAAAAGCGGCAGCCTGTTCAATCCAAATCCCGGTCCAAAATATGTATTTAAGCCCGGCGATCATATCGTCGTGATTGGGAGTTCGAAAGAAGTGTTCAAGTTGGTAAATCACAAGGCAAAATAATCAAACATCTTTATTAATTGCCTGGGCTGAGAGAAATAATTTATAATAATAAAGATCGTTCCGGTCAGGAATGATCTTTTTGATTAATCTGGAATTGGAGGAGGACTTCATGTACATGATTCAATTCGTATTGACTGACGCTCAGCTGACTGACAGAGTGCTGGAAGGCTGGTACAGCGCAGGCATTACAGGCACAACGCTTTTGAACAGCTCAGGAATATCCCAGCGGCGGATGCGGATCCCGGGGCGTTATGCTTATACGCTCTCAACCAGCGCTGCTAATAACATCACCCTGATCGCCGTCGTTGAAAATGAGACAATTGTAAAAGCTTGTCTTGCTGCGACAGAGGCCGCTGTCGGCGACCTTGACAAGCCACACACTGGCTTTTTCACCTATTGGCCGCTGACTGGCGTAAAAGGGATCAATAAAAAATATTCGGAGGAATCCAGCAATGACTGAGCTGATTAATGCGCTCACAACCGGATCTTTCGTCTGGGTTACCTTTACAATCAGCGCCGCTCTGATCGTCTTTGCTGCCATGCAGCTGGCGAAATATGGCGACGTCATTGCCGCCCGAACGGGCATTGGCGGTTTGTTTATCGGCGTATTGCTGCTGGCAGGCGCGACCAGTCTGCCGGAATTCCTGACCGGGATCAGCGCTGTGCTGACCAATCAGCCCAATATTGCCGCCGGCAACCTGTTTGGCAGCAGTGCGTTCAACATGTTGATTCTCGTGATTCTTGATGTGCTCAGCCGGGATCAGGGCATTTTCCACAGTGCCGGTCTGAAAAACATCATCTCCGGCAGCATGGCAGTCTTTTTGGGGACAGTTGTGCTGTTCTTTATTGCAGCCAATCCGGTGCTTGAGACTTTCGGGTTTCGCATCGGCTGGTTTGGGATCGATTCGCTGCTGATCGTCGCGTTTTACATCCTTGGCATTTATAAGATTCATCAGAATGAGGTTGGCCAGGTTTCTGCTGAAATGTCTGAGGAAGAACTATCAGACATTCCGACCTTAAAACAGGGTATCTGGGGATTTATCGCATTTTCGATTGTCCTGGTGATCGCAACCCCGATCATGGTGCGCTGCAGCACAACCATCGCCGAAATTACCGGGCTGGGAACTGGATTCATCGGATCCACACTCGTGGCAATCATCACGTCGCTGCCGGAATTGGTGACCTCAATCGCAGCTCTGAAAATTGGCTCAGCCGACATGGCTTTTGGCAATCTGTTTGGCAGCAACATGTTTAATATGTTCGGTATCGCTCTGACGGATTTGTTCTACACAGAAGGCCGTCTGCTGAACAATATTGACAGTTCGTTCATAATCGTCGGAATGCTGGGTGTCCTGATGACCAGCTTTGCGCTGGTGGGAAATGTCACAAAATTTAAACGGCTGAAATTCATCGATGTCAATTCGATTATCCTGATGCTGATGTATTTTGGCGGGATGTACCTGCTGTACGTGATGTAATCCGAGTGATATTGACCGAGAAAAGAGGCAAAAAGAAAAATGTCACAATTTTTAAAAATTGAAGTTAACCTTAATCGAAACATGATATAAAAAAGACATGCAAAACAGCCGACATTTTTTCTTTTTCTTTTTTGGCAGACCTCACACAACTGTGCAGCGTTAGTTTTTGTATAAAAAATCGGAAACAAAAAACCTCCTGCACAGCCAGGAGGTTTTTTTACATTATTGAATGGGAGAATTGAAATGAAAAAAATAGCGTTAATGGTTTTGGTTGCAGCTTGTATTGTTTCTGCTTTGATCGTCAGTCCGACGCTGGCACAGGATGAGGTCATCAAGATCGGCGTTCTTCAGCTAGTGGAACACTCCTCGCTTGATGCAGCTTATCAAGGCTTTATCGATGCGCTGAAAGCCGGCGGTTATGAAGATGGCGTCAACATCGAAGTTGATTATCAGAATGCTCAGGGCGATCAGGCAAACCTGATGACCATCAGCGAACGATTTGTGAAAAATCAGGTCGATTTGATCCTGGCAATTGCGACGCCCGCTGCCCAGTCAGTTGCGTCTGCGACGACCGAAATTCCCATTCTCTTTACTGCGGTGACCGATCCAGAAGCAGCGAGACTGGTTGAAAGCAACGAAGCTCCGGGCATGAACGTCAGCGGCACCACCGATGCCGGCCCGATTGACAAACAGCTGGGGCTGCTCCAGGAACTTTATCCTGATCTGAAAAAAATTGGCATTATTTACAACTCCTCCGAAGTGAATTCTGATGTTCAGGCAAAACAGGCTGAAGCGATTGCGAAAGAACTCGGCTGGGAAGTTGAATTCGGCACGATCACATCAGTCAATGACATTGATCAGGTCGCTACCTCGCTGGCTGGAAAAGTCGAAGGCATTTACGCTCCGACGGATAACACAATCGCCTCAGCGATGCCAAACCTGGCAAAAGTTGCTGAAGAAAAGAAATTACCCGTGATCGCTGGCGCACCGGACATGGTCGAAGCAGGCGGACTCGCGACAGTTGGTCTCGATTATTACAAACTGGGTATGCAGACCGGCGATATGGCAATCCGCATCCTGAAAGGCGAAGCAGAACCCGCAACGATGCCGGTGGAATCACTGACAGACGTCGATATCGTGTTGAACCTGAATTATGCCAAAGCAATTGGTTATGAATTTGCGCAGAGCGTGTTAGACAAAGCAACAAAGATCATCGGAGAATAAACGATCAAATCAGACGGACGCTTCATAAAGGCGTCCGTCTGAAAATTATTTGGCAATCGCACTTTCCAAATTGAATCCTCCCGCTGTCACCGGTAGAAAAATTGCCCCTTGCAAAAAATGGTGAATCTGTGCTATAAAAGGCATATGCAAAAGACGCCATTCACAAATGCTTATGGTTATTATTACTACCGAGGACCGCGCAAAATTGTGCAGCGTGTTGTTTTTGCATAAATCTTTCTGGTAAGCAAAAAAGACCTCCTGCGCAACGGGAGGTCTTTTATTTTATAAAAGCGAGGATGATCATGAAAAAACTTTCTATTTTGATATTGATTGCTGTGCTTGTTTCGATTCTCTCAGCCGGGTCAGTTTTGGCTGAAGATGACCTCATTAAAATCGGTATTCTGCAGCTGGTGGAGCACCCGGCATTGGACGCTGCCTATCAGGGATTTGTGGATGCGTTGACAGAAGCCGGATACACAGACGGCGTCAATATCGAGATTGATTATCAGAATGCGCAAGCGGATCAATCGAACCTGATGACGATCAGTGAACGGTTCGTAAAAAATAAAGTTGATTTAATTCTGGCAATTGCAACGCCCGCTGCGCAGGCTGTTGCTTCCGCAACTACAGATATTCCGATTTTGTTTACTGCGGTAACAGACCCCGTTACTGCGCGGCTGGTTGAATCGAATGAAGTTCCGGGACTGAATGTGACTGGAACTACGGATGCCGGTCCGATCGACAAGCAAATCGCTCTGCTGCTTGAAATGTTCCCTGAGTTTAAGAAACTCGGCATCATCTATAATTCATCTGAAATCAATTCTGAAGTTCAGGCGAAACAGGCAGAAGAATTGGCAGCTGAATTGGGAATCTCGGTTGAGTTTGGGACGATCACTTCGGTCAATGACATCGAACAGGTCGCGATCTCAATGGCTGGCAAAATAGATGGATTCTATGCACCGACCGATAACACAATCGCGTCTGCCATGCCTAATCTTGTCAAAGTTGCCGAAGAGAAGAAACTGCCAATTATCGGCAGCGAGCCGGGCATGGTTGAAGGCGGCGCACTCGCAACAGTCGGGATCGATTATTACAAGCTCGGTTTCCAGACCGGAAAAATGGCGGAACGGATTCTGAAAGGCGAATCAATCCCGGCGGAAATGGCAGTTGAAGCGCTGACAGATGTCGACGTTGTCCTCAATCAGGATACTGCTAAAGCGATTGGCTTTGAATTTCCGCAGAGTGTGCGGGACAGGGCTACCCGGATTATCGGCGAATAATTTCCACACACAAATACCTTTCGTGATCAGGGCATAATGCCAGCGAAAGGTTTACGAAATCCGTTCTGGATTAAAAAGATTGAACCAATCCTTCTTGTCTCTACTGAGAGAGAGGGTTGGTTCTTTTCGCTTATAAAGGTCCCGCAACCCTGCTTGAATAGTGGGCGAAAATTTTGACGTCCTGTATAATAAAAGCTGATGCCATATTTAGAGAAATACACCGCTCGCTGGAAGCTGAATGTGCTGCTTATGATCCTTGGCGGGATCGCGGGGCTGTTGTTTGCCCGAATCTTGCCGAATCGTTTTCAGGCAACAGGCTTTCTTACCGCGTCAATTGACTATCGGCTGACCGGCTCTCTGACAGATATTGAAGCCGACCGCATGCTCGGCGCAATGGAAGATATCATCAAATCTGATGAGGTGATTTCACGCGTTTGTCAGGCTGAATCTGACTGCAATAAAGCATCGTTTCTGAATCAAATTAAATTAGCGCGCACGAATGACAGCTGGCTGCTGACTGTTCTGGCTGAACCTGCCGACGAAGCAGTCCGGCTTACTGCCAGCTGGATGGAGCAGTCCCACGCAGCATTGACAGCTTGCTCTGAAAATGCAGCGGAAGCACGGACGCTTGAAAAAGCTTTAGACAACTTGAGCATGTGCGTAACCCGGACAGGGAACCAGGCGGCTTTTTCAGACTGCCCGGCAGATACAGCTGAATTGTTCAGCCGAATTTCAGAGACCGCGCAGCTGCTGGCTGAAAAGCAGGAGCTGTCTCAAGGATTGTCGCCGGCTGTGGTGCTGGGCGGGCTGCAAAATGATCCAGCTGAAATTATCGTCAGACGGGCGGGACTGAATGACGGACTTTTGACGGTTCTCGGCTTTCTGATTGGGCTGCTCGTCTCATTGGTGATCCCCTTTCTGGCACCTGAATCCCAAAAAGCCGCCGGCTGATCGCATGAAAATTTCGAATCTGCTGGAAAAATTGACTAACCTTCCGATTTGGCCCCCCCTTTGGTTTCTGTTTTTCTTTTTACTGCCAGTCACGTCGATGCCTGCGGTCGTCAATCTGGTTCGGTCGGATGTGGTGGCTGCGCCATCCGGAGTCTTGTTAATTCTGCTGCTTGCTGGCTGGGTGATTCCGAAACTGCTGCTGGATGGACGTCTTTCCCGTAATTCATTTCCACTGTTGTGTTTTGTGCTAATCAGCCTGATTCTGACGGCTATCTCATTCTTTACGGATGTGCCCTCTTACAAATTTGCAGTGCCGCTGCGGTCAACCATGACAGCTGTTCTGACACTTTTTACTGGGCTTGGCTTTTTTCTGTCAGCGATGACTTGGGCTCAAGATCCCGCGCGGTTGCGATTTGCTATCCGGATCCTAAATTGGAGCGGGGCGCTGATGCTGGGCTGGACGCTGCTTCAGGCTTTTTTCTGGTATACGACGCAAGGATACCCCGGCTGGATG
>DHPK01000036.1:44602-67505 GCA_002407845.1 Leptolinea sp. UBA5366
AAGGATACCCCGGCTGGATGAAGGATATTCAATTTGCGCTTTCTGTCGGCTCGCTCTATCGCCAGCGGTTTGTCGGATTTGCGTACGAACCTTCCTGGCTAGCGCATCAATTGAATTTACTCTATCTGCCTTTATGGCTGGCTGCTTCGATCACGGGAGATTCTGCTCATGAGCGGCGCGCTGGCTGGCTGACATTTGAACGGCTGCTGTTCTTTTTGGGAACACTCGTGCTTTATCTGACCCTTTCACGCGTTGGCATTGCTGCTTTCATATTGGTTTTATTGTTTTATCTGATCACTCGTCTATTTTTCAGTACGCGCGGGATGGAGAACGCTCAACGCAGCCGGTTTCGCAGGCTGGTGCCATTGCTGTTCCTGATCCTGCCGGCGGGTTTACTGGCAATCTTATGGACGCTGACGAAACTGGATTTCCGGATGGCGCAGCTGTTTACAATCAATTTGCGCGGCAGGAGCGATCCCTTGTTGTATCTGGCTGAAAAATTGAGTCTGGCAACTCGTTTTGTGTTCTGGGAAGCGGGACTTAACATTTTCTCTGATCATCCGCTGACAGGAGTCGGGCTTGGCAAGGCTGGATATTACATGCCGGATGCGCTCAGCGCTTTCGCACTGCAATTGGTTGAAGTCCGAAATTTATTGTATCGATCGAATACGCTTTTGAACATCAAGAGCATCTGGATCAGACTGCTGGCGGAGACTGGAATAATCGGATTTTCATTTTTCATTGGCTGGCTGACTGTCAGTTTCGCCGATGGTTGGAAACTGATACGATCTGCCTCATCTCAGCAGAAGACACTCGGCTGGATGGCGTGTTTCACGCTGGTCGCGTTTCTGTTAGAGGGGTTCAGCTTGGACACCTTCGCGCTCCCCTATCTTTGGATCAGTCTCGGACTTGCCGGCGGCTGCGGCGTGCTGGCGGATGCAGACAAGGCTGGATCAGCTTGAAACTGCGAATGATCAGCTTTTCACTGTTGATGCTGCTGATAATTTTTCAGTCCGGATCAGCAGCACCATCCGAACCCGACAGAACTCTTGCCGAGCAATTGGAAAAACAGCTGAAAGAGCTGACTGTTGAGCCGGCGGATCGGGAGGAAATCGCCCGCCGTTTCGGACTGCTGAGCGGCGAGCTGCCGGAGATCCCTGCTCCGCCTGAATGGCAATTGCACATGCAGCGGGATTTTTGGGTGATCAACACAACGCGCAGAGCCACAGTCGCGGTTCCTGCAGAGATAATTTATATCGGGGATCATCTTGTCGTCTGGATCGAATCAGCTGTGAAATCGCCGATTTCTCAAGAATACTTTGATGAATTTCGCTTGTTTGATCAGGAATACTATCCCCAGATAAGGGAAACTTTTGGTTCTGAAGAATCTCCCGGGATTGATCATGATCCGAAAATCCACGTGCTTTTCACGAAAGCTGCAGGCATTGGAATTCTCGGTTATTTTTCATCGCGCGATGTCGATCATCCCGCTATTTCTCCCCATTCCAATGCGATGGAAATGTTTATAATGGATGCCGGGATTCTCAATCAGCATCCCAAGCAGATCACAAACACGCTTGCACACGAATTTCAGCATATGATTCATTTTGCCCATGATGCGAACGAGGAATCCAATTTGGACGAAGGGTTTTCCGGATTCGCAGAATATCTGATCCAAAACCGGATATCCAATGTGTACGAGTCATCTTTTTTGAAAAATCCTGATATTTCGATCAGTCAATGGCCGATCGATGCGTCGGGAATTCCTTATTATGGGGCGGCCTTTCTGTTCACAAAATATCTGACAGACCGGCTGGGTGAAGCGTTTTTAAAGAAGATTATTATCGAACCAGCCAACGGGCTGGACGGGTTGGAGGATGCCTTGTTTCAGGCAGGACAGCCTTCCGCTGACCAGCTTTATACGGAGTGGATCGCGGCTAACTTGCTGAACGCGTTAGGACATCCGGCTGGCAACTACCGATATATTGATTATCAACCGCCAATGCCCTCAAACCAGGCGAATGTTACGACCCTGCCTATGAAAGACCAAATCCTGACTGCAGAAGCGATGCAATATGGCACGGATTTCTATCAGCTCAAATGCCCTTCAGGCTTCTATCAGATCGAAATTGAAGGCAGCGCGACTGTTCCGGTCGTGTCTCTAACGGAAGGGGCACAGCTGCCGGCTTGGTGGACGAATTCAGTCAGCAATTCCAGTACATCGCTGGAGCGTTCGTTTGACTTTACCGAAATAACCGAACCGATCACACTTCAATTCAGCATCAATTATGATCTGGAAGAGGATTATGATTTTTTGTATCTGCTGGTTTCGGATGATGGAGGTGACTCCTGGCAGCTGCTCAATTCAGCATATGGCACGAATGTCAATCATTCCGGTTTCAACCTCGGCTGGGGCTGGACTGGTTCGAGCCAGGGATGGCTGACAGAATCGGTTGATCTGAGCGCTTACGGCGGAAAAGAAATCTTGATGCGATTCGAATACATCACAGACCAGGCGCTGACAGGAGAAGGCGCATTGCTGGATGACCTTCGAATTGATGCGATTGCATTTCATGATGACGGATCAGCGCTCGCAGAGGATTGGGAATCAGACGGGTTTATCAGGCTGACAGGCGATTTATTGCAGAAATTTGCTGTCGTAGTCGTCAAGGATCAACCGGAAGTCGTAAACGCTGAGATCGACACCTTTTCAGGCGGAACTCCTTATACAATAAATTGCGATTTTGACAAATTTCCCGATGCGGCATGCGCTTTCGGAATCAGCCCAATCAATCGGCGCGCGCATGGATTAGCCGCGTATCAAATTCAAGTAATAAAAACGAACCGCTAAGGCATAATTGCCGCGGTCCGTTCAGGTCGATCTTGCAAAACTAAAGGCAGTTTTAGGCGCCTTGGCGGCGCTGCTTAAGCTCTTCTTCCATTTCGTCTTTATATTCCTGGGCAGCACGATTGAATTCAACGAGGACATCTTGAGTTTTTTCCTGAATTTCGTTGAACCACTCATCTCTTTTGTTTGGGGCGAAGAATAAAACTGCAGCAATACCAATTGCCCCACCAATCAGAACACCGCTAAATAATTTGCTAAATTTAAACATGATTGACTCCATTATCCTGATTACACATGATTGGTTCAATTCTAATGCAAAACAATCCGCCTGGCAGGATGAGTTCAGCGTTCTGTTATCTCACAACTTCAATTTGGTTCTGGATAGAATGGGCACGAGCATCATGCAATCCGGGAATGACGTCAAGCGCATAATAGGGCTGGTTGGCTTCAACAGCAAAAGACGCTGCGACAACTCCGGCAGTGAGCGCCTGAAGCGGGTCATACGTTTTTTGCAGACAACCGATGAATCCGCCGCAAAAAGCATCGTTGATCCCGGTCGGATTGACAACTTTGGTCTGGTAAGGCTCAACGCGATAGCCGGTTCCAGCCCGGTTATCCCACAGCAGAAAACATTGATTGTCCTGCAAGATCAGAACATAGTCCGGTCCCCAGTCCGCGAGGGTTTTTGCCATTTCCCAAAGATCTTCCCTGCGCTGTTCAGCGAAAAGTGATTTCAGGTTGTGATCGGTTGCGATAAAAGCAGTCACCGGATTGAGCAGCGACGGCATGGACTGCAGAAATTGCGGAACCATGTACCCGCTGCCGGCGCGCAGCGTGATGCGCTTCTGACCGAATTGCGTGAAATGCTGCGTCAGCAGATTATGGGTCATGAAATCCATTGGGCACATATGGATGAAAGGCGTTTCAAGATAAGCGGAAGGAACATCGCGTGCGATGATCGTCTCTGAGGTCTTTTCAGACTCGCTGTCAATTATCTGAATCGGCTGGTTGTACCCAAGCAGGTCTTTTGGAAATGGCAGCCCTTCATTGGCATACTGTGCCATCGGATGAATAGTTGATTTTTGATAGTCCAGGTCGTAATGGATAAAAAAACGATGGTCGATCGGCAGCACCGTGCGCTTAATTCCGCGTGTGTCGATTCCAATCGCGCTCAGCTTTTCAAGCCAATCGATCGGATAAGACGGGCTGACCCTTGAAATCAGTCCAATTTGCTGTTCCCAGTGATGAGCATGGATGGCTGTGTGAAAGAGGTGCCCGCCCGGAATGTTATCGAGAGATTTTCCGCCGGGTGCAATTAGGTAATCCTGCCGCAGCGTCCCAACGATCACGATGGGAAGGAAGGGCGCCAGCGTCATACTCAGGCAATTCGTCTGAGGAAATCGAAAATTGCATTGCCGATCAGGGCAGAATCTTTTGTTTTAATTTGGTAGGTTGTGTCTCGGGATTCAGCCTCTCGAATGCGCAGGAAAGCGGAAATCAGCCCGGTTACCATGCCGATTAACGCGCCTGTCAGCAATGTTTTCATTTTCCAGTTGGGTTGTTTCATTGACAGCGTCCTCCGCTTAAGATTTCGATTTGAACAAATTGAAAAATGCTTTTACCTTTGATTCTGATTGGATCAGCGGGTTGGTGACTTTGTTAAGAATATCATTGACTACCGGTGGGATTGCTTCGATCTTGAGATTGACCTGATCGGTCGCATCCGGCAGCGCTTCCTGCCAGTTCTTGACCTGTTTTGTGAGAAAAACGGTCAGAATGCCAAATCCGAGCGTGAGAATCAGCAGCAGAAAAAAGATGACTGCAACTAAATAGTTGGCAGCTTTGCTCATTCCGACCGGATAGGTCAATGCCAAATAGCTAAAACCGGCAACCGCTAAAAGAAAAACGATCAGGATCAGGATCCCGGGAAGCAATACTTGCCTGCCGGTCTCGTGTTTGTGCTGTTCGAGACGAGCCGTTTTTGTCGCTGAAGTCTTTATTTTTTCGTCCATAAAACCATTATACTGAATTTCTAAACGTCTGAATAGAAGAAATGAGCGGCAAATGCCGCTCATTTTACAAATTATTTTCCAAGTTTTTTCTGATATTCGTCAATATCAATTGGATTTCGGGCAATCCCGCTGTCCATCGCAGCTTTGGCGACGGCGGAAGAAACCTGCCATTTTGCGCGCTTGTCAAACGCTTTCGGGACAATGTAGTCTCTGCCAAATTCGAGCGATTCCAGCCCATAGGCTTTCAGCACATCTGCCGGAATGGGTTCATGAGCCAGCGCAGCCAATGCATAGGATGCAGCAGTTTTCATTTCTTCATTGATTGAAGTCGCGCGCACATCGAGCGCACCGCGGAAAATGTAAGGGAATCCCAGCACATTGTTGATCTGATTCGGGTAGTCTGAACGGCCAGTGGCGATCACTGCGTCCGGGCGGGTCTCCCGTGCCAGTTCATATTTAATCTCAGGGTTGGGGTTTGCCATGCCAAAAATGCAGGGGTTGGGCGCCATCGAGCGTGCCATGTCCGGTGTGATAATATCTGCAACAGACAGACCGCAGAAGACATCGCAATCGACCATGACATCCGCCAGCTGCGCCGGCTTCGTGCCATTGGCGAACTCTGCTTTTTGCGGGGACATGCCATTTGTCCTGCCCTGATAGATCAAACCGCTTGAATCGCACAGGAATAGATTAGATTTTTCGACACCTAGGCGGACCAGATGGCGCGCACAGGAAATGCCGGCTGCACCTGCCCCGTTGATCACGACCTTGACCTGATTGGCTTTTTTATTGACGATTTCAAGCGCGTTGAGCAGCGCTGAGCCGAGAATAATCGCAGTCCCATGTTGGTCATCATGAAATACTGGAATGTCGAGCATTTTTTGTAGGCGCTGTTCGATTTCGAAGCATTCGGGAGCTTTGATATCCTCAAGGTTGATGCCGCCAAATGTGCAGCTGATGGCAGCCACCGCGTCGATGAATCGTTCTTTATCCGTCGTGTCCACTTCGATGTCGAACACATCAATGTCAGCAAATTTCTTAAAGAGAACGCCTTTCCCTTCCATGACCGGCTTGCTGGCAAGCGCGCCGCGGTTCCCCAGCCCAAGGATGGCAGTGCCATTGGTGATGACCGCGACCAAATTTCCCTTGCTGGTATATTTGTAAACATCATCAGGGTGATCTGCGATTTCCAGAACAGGATATGCCACACCCGGCGTGTAAGCCAGGCTCAAATCAGCGGCAGTTTCCAGCGGCTTGGTTGGCAGGATTGAAATTTTTCCAGGGACATCATTCAGCTGATGATAAGCTAATGCAGATTCTTTGGTAATCTTAGTCATTTTTCCTCATTTTCTCTTCGAAGAATTAGGCATATTATATCACTGAGGCTTTTTTGCCGATTCTCAATCTAAACGCAGCTCGCTCTTCTTTTTCTGTAAGAAATTCATGCAATTTTGAGCGCCGTATGCGGCTGCGATACAGAGCGGAACTGTTAAAACACAGGCGTACTGCACCCACTTTGTGCCCCATAAAAATAGAAATACCAGTCCGAACAGAAACCAAAAAAGGTAAATCTTGTTTCTTTTCCAAACTGAAGAAAACCCGATACAGGCAAGGATAAAAATCAGTTCATCGATCGAAAAGAAGAAAAGTTCAGGAGCTCTGCCGAGCGGACTTTTGACCTGATAAATCCCCGGGTGGTGGGCAACGGAACGGGTGACCCAGACCAGCGGCTGCCACCAAGGGTAAATTTCACTGGATTGAGCCTGATAATTTTCATGGAATCCGAACATCATCGCAATCCGATTATAAGGATCCACCCACATGGAGGGATTGAAGACGAAAAATGTCAGTAGCGAAATCACGCCAAATAACATAGCGGCAGGAAGTAAGCGCTTCCATAACGCGCGATCCTTCCACCAGACAGAAATGGCAACTGCTGCCATGGCAAATGCCACCACACAATAGATCAATTTTGAAGCGGCAGTCAGCCCGAGGAAAATTGCAGACAAGATCAGGGTTTGTGCTGCCTTTTTTTTGGAGACGATTCTGATTATCTTCAGATACTTGGCGAAAAACCAGATACTCAAAAATGAGAAGAGCATCGGCATGGCTTCGAGGCGGGCTTGAGCGCCAAATTCTTCAGCCAGCGAATGCGCCATGAAGAAGAATCCGGCGATTGGGTTGATCAAGATCGTCAACACCTGCACCGTCAGCAGGCTGAAAACAGCGCTGACAAGCCGGCCTGTGAAAATTGTGTAATCTTCTTTTGCCAGTTCGGCGTTGTTCCAGTCACTGAATCCAGCCTGCCGAAAACTTTCGCGGGCATCTAAGATGACCGGAATTGCAAAAGTCAGCTTCACCAGAGCCGGATGTTCATGATTGTAGGTAATTTCTGGAATCTGAGCCCATTGAAACGAAAGCGCCTTCTCGCCATATTGCATGGCAGCTCGAGAATAAGTTCCTTCATCCCAGCCCAGCGGGAAATGATAGACATTCACCAGCCGGATCACGCTTGTTGCAACGGATAACAGCAGAAATGCCCAGCAAAACGCCCGCGGACGCGATTTAAGCAGATAGACCAGCCAGGCCAGATAAAAAAAGATCAGGCTGCCCAAAAGAACGACAATTGAATAAAGGTTTACCAGAAAATTTAATTTTTCGAGACGTGCCGCAGCCGGACCATAATCGTGGGAGATCATTAATGATTGCTGACTCTGAGAAAGTTGGCTTACTTGGACGGTTTCTGTCCTGCCATCCCCCCAATCGATTTCGACGATAGCCGAAGTCGCTTCAGGCGTAAAAAATAGGGCAACCTTACTGCCTGACTTACCATTGTAAGTCAGCGACTCATCCCCTCTGACGGGGTCGAGGACGAGATCATCTCCCTCACGCTGCCAGTCTCCAGCAATCGTGAAGTCGGAAAATGGGATGCCGCGGTATCTGTTGTTTAGCGATCGGAAACGCAGCGAGCGGCTGCCGGATCCGGCGGTGTCGTCACTGATCCGGATTTGGATCGTGCGCGTCTGGAGCACCAGCTCTTTTTGAGGAAAACTAAGATGAAATATAAATGCGATCGCGAAACCGCCCATTATTGCAACGGCTGCTAAAATCGATATGGTTCGTCGTGAAAGAGAAGTCTTATTGAGTGTTTTTTGGAGTAGGAAAAAAGATCCCATTAACACTGCCAAAAATATCATGATTAATAAGATGATCGCTTTAGGTTGGAGATCAAGCACCGGCAGCATCTGCCAGGCTGCGAGCGCGGCACCGGCGGCAGTCAGCAAGGCTGGAAGCGTGAGACGAACCGGGGAACTCATAGGTAAGAATTATAATCGTTTCGTTGATATAATTACAGCTTGATCCAGCGCTGGTTTGCTTGAGACTGAGATCAGTGAGAAGAAACGATGGCAAATAATAACCCAGGAAACCCATACGCCCCAAAACGGCAGGATTTGAATCGCAATCAACCAAACATGCCAGGAAATCCGCATGGCTATCCTCCATCACAAGGTCAGGTCTCCCGATATCCCAATCAGCCGGTTCAGCGTTATCCCCAAAATTCGCCTTTCCCATATCCTCCAGGTGATCGAAACCCGGAGCGTGAAGTTAAAGGTCAGCCTGGTGAGCCCGCTCCTGGGAATAAAAGACCAAAGGGACCCAAAAAGGATTGGGGTGATCTCTTCGGAAAAGTTTTCACTGCAATGTTGTCTCTTTTCATCGTGATCTATTTGGGCTGGCTGTTTGCTCCGCGGGTTCGCAACGCGATGACCTTTTGGCCGACTCAAACCCCGAGTCCTGTGACCCCTTCGCCTACCGCAGTTTTTACCCCATCGATCACGCCGCTGGCGTCTAACACGCCGACGATGATTCCGACTGAAACACCTGGTCCGCTGTCAGCGTTTTGGGTTGCTGATGGTGCAGCGGTTGACCCCGAATTGGCTCAGGCTCCAGACGGGCTGATCATCTTGTCCGCTGATAAAAATGCAGATGTGAATCCGCCCTTGACTGACCCGGTCTGGACGAGTTCGGAAAAGATCACGTCTGATTTAGGAAAATCGCTGTATACAGAAAAATGGTTCGCCACTTATTCAAGCGGTTGGATCAGCTGGTACATGGATCAACCGCTGCGCGAAGGGCTTTACGAGCTCTTTGTCATGGATACGCTGTACAGTTCGGGAGGATCGCTTGATTTCACAGTCAAGCTCGGGGAACAGCTATTGACCCCGCTCTCCGGCACAAGTTCCGTTGATTTTATGACCAGCCAATATGAACCGGTTCAATCCGGCGATGTCTGGCGCAGCATCGGACTCTACTTTGTCGGACCATCGACTGAAAACCTGACAGTGACTTCTGCCTGGCAGGATCGCGATGAATACACCATCGTTGCGGTTGATCGTCTACTGATCGTTCCTCGCAGGGTATCCGATTTGACGATCCTGAATCGGCTGACCAATCATGGCACGCGTTACATTTTTGATGATCTGGAAGCTGATATTATCGGCGGCGACTATATCATCACCCAAAAATCCACCAATGCATGGGATGATTCCTATCAACTGGTGACGAATCCGAAAATCGACGTGAAAATTACGTTTCCGGGAACCGTCCCTTATCCGATCGGAACGTATCAGCTTTATGCATGGATGCCTGCCAGCAAGGGAGGGATCACTGCTGGCGTGCAGCTTTATCTTGACAATAAGCTCTTGAATGCGGTTAGCGGCGAGGAAAGCGCGTCTTATACCGCGCCAGACGCAACGGAAGGCAGTTGGGTCGAGATCGGTTCCTGGGTAACGGATCGTTATTATGAGCGCCCAAGGAAAATTCGATTTACTATCACGATTCCCAGTGGTTCTTCGGGAGAATTTCCGATCGACAGCTTTGCGCTCGTTCATTCGGCTTTTGAGAACTGATTTATTAGGATGCAGGTCGGTAAGAAAGTAAAAGACGCGATTGGTTACAGTCAATTTTTTTATATCGAAATGAAAAATTTCACAATCAATGATTTAGGAAAATTTAAGGTATAATGTCTATTAGGATAATGATATTACCGCGCAATTGGATGCGGCGGCATATGGAACTGAAATGAAATTGGCGTGAAAAGCCGATATAAAAGCAACGATCGAAATTATTTTCACCTGATCGATAACGGATCAGATAAATTGAAAGTTTGCAGCAAGAAATCGGATAATAGCTCAGTTCAATCAAAATAACGTACATTAGTTATTTTGGTCATTTTAAAAGTTCATGCCGTCGGCAGCAATTGCCAGACGGCTTTTTTTATGGACGATTATCTAATTACGAAGTTGTCAACGCAAAAAAGGAACCCTGACAGGGTCAGTGTGTTCCTCGATGGAAAGTATGCCTTCGGAATTACCAGAGCAAATGCGGAAACGCTTCAGATCGGGATGAAACTGACAAGTTCAGACATTGACCGGCTGAAAGAGAAAGATCAGGAAAACCGCATTCTGAGTGCAGCGTTGAAATCATTAAGTTATCGGCCAAAGTCGGAAAACGAATTGCAGAAAAAGTTGGAACAGAAAGGGTTTGATCCTGAACAGATCACCCCTGTAATGGATCGTTTGAAGCAGCATCGTCTGATCAACGATAATGACTTTTCTGCTATGTGGGTCGAAAATCAGACGAATTTCAGACCCCGCGGCAAAAGACTGCTTTCGTTAGAACTGCGAAAAAAAGGCGTTGGAGAGGAAAATATCGCTGATTCCTTGAAGGATTTGGATGAGGAACGGGCGGCGTTCGAATGCGCTGCTCGATATGCCAGACGACTGCAAGGTCTCGATTGGAAAACCTTTAGAGCAAAGCTCGGCGGTCATTTATCCAGAAGAGGGTTTGGATATGATCTGACCAGTCAGGTTATCCGTAAACTCTGGCAAGAAATCCAAATTTCAGACGAGGATCAACCACTCTGATATATAAGGATAATAAAATGTTTTGGAGAATTAGTTCATTTACAGGAGGGGATGGCGGGCTGCTGTTGTCAGCTGCCAATCAGGTACGGCAGTCGGATGCCGGACCTGGTATTTTTGTGACCATTGTTGCGGTCATCCTGGTTTTGGTTTTTATTGGCGGAGCAACTTTTTTGCTAACACGTTACCTGAATGGCAAGTTTATGAAAGCTCAGCAGCTGGATGCGGAAAACGTCATTCTGGTCAGCCGTGAAAAGGCACAGCAAATTGAGGCTGATGCCAGAAACAAGGCTTCTGGGATCGAGAAAGAAGCTGATGTTGAGATCAAGAAAAAACGCGGTGAATTGACACGTGAGGAAGACCGTCTGCAGAAACGCCGCAATGAGTTGGATAACCGGATTGAGAAGCTTGAACAGCGCGAAGCGAACCTGAACAAGCGACAGAGCAATCTTGATAAACGCTCAAATGAAATTGATAAGATGGCATCAAAGCAGCTGGAAGAACTCCAGAATATTGCTCAGATGACGACTGATGAGGCGCGGCAAGAACTGTTGACCACGGTCGAAAAGGATGCCCGGAACGATATGGCTCGCATCATCCGCCAGATTGAACAGGAAGCCCGCGTTGATGGCGATAAAAAGGCGCGTGAAATTATTGTCACCGCTATTCAGCGCGTTGCATCCGATCAGGTGAGCGAAGTGACTACGTCGATTGTCAACCTGCCTGGCGAAGAAATGAAAGGCCGCATTGTGGGCCGTAACGGACGGAATATCCGGGCGTTTGAACAGGCAGCTGGTGTGGACGTTATCGTCGATGACACTCCTGAAGCTGTCATGATTTCCTGTTTTGATCCAATTCGGCGTGAAATTGCCAGAAGGGCTTTGGATCGTTTGATTCTTGACGGTAGAATTCATCCCGCTAACATTGAAAAAACGCTCAATGATGAGGAAAAGGAAGTCCAGAAATCTATCGTGGAAGCTGGTGAACAGGCTGCCTTTGATACGGGCGTGGTTGGGCTGCATCCGGAAATTATTAAGATGCTCGGCCGTCTGAAATATCGAACTTCTTACGGTCAAAACCAACTGGCTCACTCCATTGAGGTTGCGAAACTTTCATCCGTGATCGCGTCTGAACTTGGCGCAAACATTGAACTGGCACGGCTTGGTGCGCTGCTGCATGACCTTGGCAAGGCAATGGATCACAACACGGAAGGCACGCATGCAAAAATTGGCGCTGAATTCGCGAAACGCTACGGCATCAATCCAAAAGCGGTTAATATCATCGAATCGCATCACCATGAAGTGGATCAGGACAGCGTTGAAGCTGTGATTGTAGAAGCAGCTGACGCCATCTCCGGCGCACGCCCCGGCGCACGCCGCGAAGATCTTGAGCTGTACATCAAACGGCTGCGGGCACTTGAAGATATCGCCAATTCGCATAAGGGAGTTCAGACTTCCTTTGCGATTCAAGCAGGCCGTGAGGTCAGGATTATTGTGACGCCGGATGAAGTGGATGATCTGGCAGCCACCTACCTGGCGCGGGACATTGCCCACCAAGTCGAAGAAACCATGCAGTATCCCGGTCAGATCAAGGTGACGGTCATTCGGGAAACACGCGCGGTCGAATACGCTAAATAAGATAAAAAGAAAAACTCTCGTCAAGAGAGTTTTTTTGTTAACCAGAGCCTGATTTCTTAGGAGATCAGGCTTTTTGCTAGTTTTAGCTGCTCCTTGACCTGAGCTGCGGCTGTCCCGCCCCAACTGCTCCGGGCGTTGATCGCCGCTTCGAGAGAAAAGACTTGAGCCAAATCTTTTTCAAACAGATTCGAAATCTCCTGCCAGCTATCTATCGGCAGGTCAACCAACCGGACACCCGCGACCTCAGCTTTTTTGACCGCCTTACCGATCAGGTGATGGGCATCCCTGAAAGGAACGCCTTTCCGTACCAGATAATCGGCGGCATCGGTTGCCAGCGCTTGGGTATCGATCGCCTTTCGGCAGCGTTCTGCATTGACTGTAAGCGTTCGCAGCACGCCTTCCATCACTTTCAATGTTAAAAGAGTAGTGTCCCATGCCTCGAAGAAAAGCTTTTTATCTTCCTGCAGGTCCTTATCATAAGCAGAAGGCAGCCCTTTTAATGCAGTCAGCAAAGCCATCAGCTGCCCGATTTGGGGACCGGATTTTCCTCTGATCAGCTCAAGCGAATCCGGATTCTTTTTCTGGGGCATCAGACTCGACCCGGTCGAGAACTGGTCTGAAAGCGTTATAAAGCCAAATTCCATTGTGGTATATAAAATGAGTGCTTCCGCCAGCCGGCTCAAATGGACTCCAGTCATTGAAGCGAAGTAGAGAAAATCGCTCACGAAGTCCCGGTCCGACACTGCATCAAGGCTGTTTGGTGCGGGCTGCTGGAAACCGAGGGCTTGCGCCAGGGCGAAACGATCGACTTGCAAAGTTGTGCCAGCCAGTGCACCGCAGCCAAGCGGCAGGCTGTCTGACCGCTGGATTGTTTCATTGAAACGCGATTTATCCCGTTCAAGTGCCCAGAAATGGGAAAGCCACCAATGACTGAAAAGAATGGGCTGCGCCTGTTGGAAATGGGTATAGCCGGGCAAGATCACGCCCATGTCCTGCTCAGCGCGCATGCAAAGCGCGTCTTGCAGAGCGGAGATCTGGCTGATCATGGCTGACTGGTTATTCTTAATCCAGAGCCGGAAGTCCGTCACAACCTGATCATTGCGGCTGCGGCCGGTGTGAAGTTTTCCGCCTACCGATCCGACAATCTCTGTCAACCGGCGTTCGACAGCAGTGTGGATGTCTTCATCAGCTGGATTATATTCAAAGGCGTTTGAGCTGAATTCTTCAGCAATCTGAGCCAAACCATTGTGAATCGTTTCATGCTCGGCTGAGGTTAGGACGTCCGCTTGATGAATCGCTGCAGCCCAGGCGATGCTGCCCTGAACATCTTCCTTAGCCATGCGCTTGTCAATCCAGAGCGAATTATTCAGCGCTGCCATTTCCTGATCCAGCTCTGCTTCCAGTCTGCCGCCGGACCAGAGTGTCTTTTCTTTCATGGAGTTTTCTCCTGCAAGTTAAGTTAAGTGACGTGATTGTAATCTAAAAATCATGCCGGAAATTTCCGGCATGATTTTTGTTTGTTTATTTACTTTCTTTGACCTGTTGTTCCATCATCGAACGAACTCTGTTCGGTAATGTGAAACAGCGGATGAAGCCGGTTGCGTCTTTGTGATCATAGAGTGAGACATCGCCGAAGGAAGCGATTTTTTCGCTGTACAGACTGTATTTTGCTTTTCTGCCGGAAGAGATGATGTTGCCCTTATAAAGCTTCAATTTAACCGTGCCAGTCGTGTTTTTATCAGCTTCTTCGAAGAATTTATTCATCGCGCTGCAAAGCGGTGAGAACCATTGGCCATTGTAAACCAGCTCAGAATAGCGTTCAGCAACCACCGTGGAATAATGCTGGGTGTCGCGGTCGAGCGTGATCGATTGCAGATCAGCATGAGCGAACATCAGGATGCTACCGCCCGGGGTCTCATAAAGACCATGGGATTTCATTCCGACCAGACGATTTTCAATCATGTCACAGCGGCCAATGCCGTTTCTGCCGCCGATTTTATTCAGTTTTCTGATGATATCGGCTGGTTTCATTGTTTTTCCGTTGAGCGATACAGGTGCACCGGCTTCAAAACCGATTTCAACGTATTCCGCTTTGTCTGGAGCTTTTTCAGGAGAGACGGACAATACCCAGAACGATTCATCAGGCTCGTTTTCGATATCCTCGATTGGGCCGCCTTCGTGGGAAATATGCCAAATGTTGCGATCGCGGCTGAAGAGCTTTGGATTCTTTGCTGAATCCGGATAAGCGATTTTTTTGCTGTCAAGATAAGCGATCAGATCCTCGCGGGAAGTGAAATCCCAGATTCTCCAAGGCGCGATCACTTTCAGATCAGGATTCAGCGCGGCGACTGTGTTTTCAAAACGAACCTGGTCATTGCCTTTACCGGTGCAGCCATGGGCGACAGCATCTGCGCCTTCCTGTTCAGCGATATCAACCAGCCATTTCGCCACAATCGGACGGGCGATCGAAGTGCCGAGCAGATATTTCTTTTCGTAAACAGTTCCGGATTTGATCATCGGCCAGATGTAATCCTCGCACAGTTCGTCTGTCAGATCTTTGATATACAATTTTGAAGCCCCGCTGGCTTTGGCGCGCTCTTCCAGTCCATCCAGCTCTTCTTCCTGACCGACGTCAGCGCAGGCGCAGATTACTTCACAATGATACGTGTCAATCAGCCATGGGATGATTGCCGAGGTGTCCAAACCGCCTGAATAGGCTAAGACGACTTTCTTGATTTGCTTTGCCATGATATTTCTCTCCTGATTTTTCGATAATTCAAAATAAAAAGACCTCTGCCATTTCAGCAGAGGTCTTTCATTCGTCCTATAGGTGACTTAACCGAAATATTCCACTGACAGCGATTCTGCAGTACGAGTATTTCGTCGGGTAAAAAGAATCGGATTGGGTTGCTTATCCATGGGTACAATTATATACCTGACAATGGAAAAAATAGGTTATTTTGAAAAAGAAGTGATTATTTGTTGGATTCTGATGGAATTAAACCTTCTTTAACTGTCCTCGTTAAATATTTGCCATGAGTAAAGAATTCATTGATGAATTTTGGAAAAGGAACTGAGGAATGACTAAGATATTTATATCCATTATTCTCAGCAATTGTTTTAATTTCTCCAGGAATAATATAATGTATATGGCCATTATTAATTTCAACTCCAAAATTAAACCCTTTTAAATGAGGCGTGATGAGTAAAAATTCCCCTCCGTTTTTTAATATTTTGTGCACATTTTGGAATATCCGGTCAACATCCGAAAGCGGAAAATGTTCTAATACGTCATGACAAAAGCATACATCAAAAAAGTTTTCGGGATATGGCAGCGGATCTAAGATGTTTCCTTGTTTTACTTTATATCCTTTTTCCACACAAAAATTTACACAATTTGCATCAAGTTCAACACCATAGAAATTTGAGTTTATTTCGAACGAAAACCCCCATCCGCAGCCTAAATCTAGAGTGATCTTTCTTTTGTCTATGTTTTTCAAATAAGACGATAAGAAATTTATTCTTATCCATTTTTTTATTTGATCTGGTTTATTTGCCGCAGGCGGCGAAGGTAAATTCGAATTTACTACCATATGTAACTTCCTATATAAACAATAATATAAATTTTCTTAGCACATAAAAAATTGGATTAAAAACTATTGCTGCAACCTTTTGTACCATGGATTGTTCAACCTGTTCAAAATTGATTGCATGTTCGGAAAGCAATAAAATTTCTTTGTCCGAAACCATTTTAGATTTATTTCTTTTATTTCTAATCTCATTCCAATTTGTAAGAATCCAACTATATGCTCTGAACTTGTCCTTTATGCTTTTATTGTCCCTTATTAAGACAAATCCCCAACTAATTATTTCAGATAGGAAGAAAACGGGAATCATGAGAAAAAGAGTCTTGAGAGCAAAGTTTTTAAGAAACAATAAGTAGCGGTTTTTCTCTTGATAATAAATTTTGTTCTTGCCAAACCGTAATTCATAGTCATGATAAACGATGCTCTTTGGAGCAAATAAACATTTATATCCTAAGAATCTAGCACGAATCGATAAATCAGTATCTTCCATATATAAAAAAAAATCAGGGTCAAATCCGTTTAAAGAAATAAATAATTCTTTTCGAATAGAAAATGCTGCACCTGAAACTGCAAAAACAACTGATTCGGAATTGAAATCAGATAAGTTTTGATTTATTCCTCTGCATTGGGTAATTCCAGATATATGGAAATTATTACCGCATGCATTAATTATAGTCGGTTCATTTTGAACTAATATTTTAGAAGTTGTGAGTCCGACAAGCGGATCAGCAAAAGGAGCGATCATCTCATCAATAGTGGTATTCGTAATTAATGTGTCTGGATTTAAAAAGATTAAAAATTCACCATTTGCAACTTTAGCTCCTATGTTATTCCCGCCAGCGTAGCCCAAGTTTTTATCACTTTGTATGTAATTTATCCGTGGAAACAAATTGATAATATGCGAGCTGTTCTGTTCCCGAGAGTGGTTGTCAACAATGATTATCTCATCCTGATCAGAAAGGTATGGGTAAAAAGAAGCCAAACAATTTTCAAGTTTTTCCCAAGTGTTAAAATTTACGACTATTATTGAGGCGCGCATACTTCCTGATTTATTTGGAGATAATATCTTATGCATAATAATTAGAAATTAAAACCTACATTCTTTCAAATCAATAAATCTACGAGACAAAAGATAAATTATTTAATAAATCCTTTGTTCTGCGAAGTATCTTACTATACTATAATAATTAAATGCAAACATTGGTAATTATCCCTGCTTTTAATGAAGAGGAAAATATCACTGAAACAGTCTCATCTTTAATTCCTTATTTGGGCAAATATCATTATTTAATACTTAATGATTGTTCCAACGATAATACAAAGGAAATCCTGCAGGAAGGAAATTACAATTTTATCGACCTGCCAATAAACTTAGGTATTGGCGGAGCGATTCAAACTGGTTATCGATATGCTGAAACACATGGGTATGAAATAGTTGTGCAATTTGACGGGGATGGTCAACATGATCCGTTATTTATAGATTCATTAATTGAACCAATTCTCAATGGCGAAGCTGACTTAGTAATCGGCTCTAGGTTTTTGACTGGCGAGGGATTTCAATCAACAGGTATTAGAAGATTTGGTATTCAAATATTGCAATCTGTAATAAAAATTTGTACGAATCAAGTTGTCACTGATTCAACAAGTGGATTTCGAGCTATTAATAACCAATTAGTAACTTTTTTTGCAAAAAACTACGCACAAGATTATCCTGAACCAGAGTCTATTACCGCAGCCATTGTGAATGGATATCGGATTATTGAAATTCCTGTCGTCATGAAAGAACGAAGAAAAGGAAAATCGTCGATTACAAATTTAAAATCGATCTATTATATGATTAAAGTATCATTGGCAATTATGCTTTACAAAGTAATAAAAAAGTGATCCTTGGAGGCCTCATGGAGTTTTCGGTCAAATTATCATTGCTTATCGGTGTTTTATTTTATGCATTTTTGGTATTTACATTTCTGAAAAAAGAAAAACTCGATCTTAAATATTCTTTGCTTTGGATTTTCTTTATAGCGGTGATGTTGATAATGATAATTTTCCCCCAAGTAGTTTATTTTATTAGCTCTTTATTTGGGATAAAGACCCCAGTTAACACAGTTTTTATTCTTGTTATCTTATTCATGTTGATTATTTTACTTTCCTTAACATCTATAACTTCGATTCAAGCTCGAAATTTGAAAAGTATGGCTCAAGATCTTGCATTATTAGAATATCGAGTCCGCTTGATGGAAAAAGAATCTGAAGATTAGTATAAATGACTCAAAGTATGAATGAGGATCAATGGAATTAATATTTATATTTGGTTCATTAACTACAATATTGGGAATATATTTTTTCCCAAAATCAAAAATAAAGTTAAACGGGATCGCTTGGGTCTTTTATTCTTTAGTCCTTTATTTTTGTATAAATTCCATTCTAGCTGAAATCCTTGTAATTTTTAACCTAAAGGCTGATTTGGCTGCATTTAGTGCCTTTTATTTTTGTGTTTCTATTATCTGTTTATTTTTCTATTATCGGACGAAATTCGTTCAGAAATTTGTATACAACAAGGCAGATATTTTCTTCTCATTTTTAATCCTTATTTGCTCGGTAATTGTGGCTCTATTATTTTTTAAATTCGATTTAAATATTGTTTATGAATCCAGCGACCCTTCCAGACATTTTAAATGGGCTTTAGAGTTCGCAAACGATGCCACATTCAGAATTGGAGCAATGAATTTTCATTTGGTCAATACTGGCCTTGTTCTACAAATATTTGGCAAAATTGTCGATCCATTCAATTTATATAAGGTGTTCATCCTTTGTGACATATTTTATTTTTGTCTCTATTCAGTCTTATTCTTTTTTTCCTTGAATCATGTAGCAACGTCAAAATCAAAAAAACTCATTTTATTCCTTGCGACAGTATTGTTTAGTCTAGGTTATCCATTAAATACTTTGATATTTGGCTTTGGCTACTTTCAAACTGGAATGATCATCATCACGTTGATTCTTGTAATTTGCAATCTTTTCTATCAGGACCTTTTAGATTATAAGGTTTTTTTACTACTTTGCTTAACGTTAATTTGGGGATTATGGAACTCATATTTGCTATTTATTCCAGCCGTGTATTTAGCTATTGGGATATTATTTCTATATAAATGGCCGCCAATTAAAAGAAAAAATATTCGAACTCTTACATCGTCTGCAAAAATCTCGTTGTTTATCCCTTTTGCAGTTAGCTATCTGTTTTTTATACTGCTGCCAACAAAGGTTGATCACCTGGATTCTTGACGAATGACGGATATATTTTTAAAGAGCTGTATATGGATTTCCTTCTGTTTTTCCCTTTAGCAATATTTACCTTAATTCGAAAAAATAAGAACACTAAATTTTTAAAAATTTTGTTTATCTATCAACTTTTAATAATGATGATTATGTTCATCGCTGGTTTAAATGGGTATATTTCTCCTTATTACTATTACAAAAATAACTATTTCTTCTGGTATTTGGTTTTAGCAATGTTTGCAGTTGGATTGATTAATTTGATGTCGATTGAAAAAGGTTTGTTTAAAGCCACTATTTTGAGTTTTGGGATTATTTTATTCCTGAGTATTGGTCAAATTGATGTAAAAATTCAAAATATTAACCACAGTTTTAATCCGGAAAATCGAATTTCAACAATCGTTCCTGTAATTAATTTCAACGTAGAAAAAATATCTGAGTCGTCACAAAAAAGTACTCAAGAAAAAATCGATCTATTCCTGATTGCAAAAAAGCTTTTTGTAGAAAATTCACAAGAAAAACTTCCAATAATTTCTTTTAGTTATTCAGATGGAATTTGGTATCAAGTTTTAGTGGGCGCTTATCCTGAGGCTACTGCAAACAACGAAGCCCCAATCCTGAATCCACAAGAAACTTATGATGCTTGGGAAGAAAGTAACTCGGAATACCTATTGTTTGTCGATAATAAAAAAAACTATCAAATCGTTTTAAACCAGCTGATTCATAACCACAATGAATATTTTAAAAACGATGCAGGGTATATATTTAAAAAATAAAGAGTGCTCTAAACATTTTTGAGCACTCTTCCGATAACCTTCGAAAAACTAATTCAGCAAGTCTGACAAGTTGATTGCGGATTCTTTGCGCATGTCGAGCAGCCCGCTTTCGATTCTCGGCGTCTTCATGCGTTCTTCCTCTTTGCCGAATTTGATCGTTTCGCCAGATTCAAGCACAGCTTCAACCGCCAGGCCAAGGCTCTGGAGTTCTTTGACAAGCACCCGGAAAGATGCCGGCAGTCCAGGCTCCTGAATCGGTTTGCCTTTGACGATCGCTTCATACGTGCTGACACGACCTTGGATATCGTCTGACTTGACTGTCAGCATTTCCTGCAGCGTGTACGCGGCGCCGTATGCCTCCAGTGCCCAGACTTCCATTTCACCGAAGCGCTGACCGCCGAATTGTGCCTTACCGCCCAGCGGCTGCTGCGTCACGAGGCTGTATGGGCCGGTTGATCGCGCATGGACTTTGTCTTCAACGAGGTGATGCAGTTTCAGCATGGTCATGACGCCGACGGTTACCGGTTGATCGAAAGCTTCGCCGGTCTTGGCATTCATCAATTTCTGTTTCCCGACAATTGGAGTGGGGATACCAGTTTTGAGGCTGATCTGTGCAGCCTGATCACGCAGTTCCTCTTCGGTCTTGCCGCGGACTTTTTCGCCTTGTTCTTCGATCCAAATCCTCAGACAGGCATCGATCGCGTTCTGATCTTTTGGCAGCACGGTTGCGGCATTCGGCTGAACGTTTTCCCAGTCGATGATTTTATCGGGGTCATACCCTTTTTCGCGCAGCCATTCTGCGAAGACGACGTGTTTCGCATAGAATTCATCCAAGCTCATCTTGTAGAAGTCATAATCTTTGCCCTGCAGCCAGTCGCTGATGAACATCATCCGGACTTCGTTGTAGTCCATGATCTGTTCGGGTGTGAAATCTGACTTTTCAAGCCATTTCCAGGCACGGTCTTCGATGTCGTTCCAGGCTTTGTCAAGCATCCAGGCACGCGAGAGTTCTGATTCAATTTCGTATTCAGTCGCACCGTCAAAAACCGGTGTGATGGAGCGGAAACCGAGGCGCAGCGCTGCCCAGCCCAGATGGACTTCAAGCACCTGACCGATGTTCATACGGCCAGGAACACCCAGCGGATTCAAGATGATGTCGACCGGAGTACCGTCTTCGAGATAGGGCATATCTTCAATCGGGACAACTCGGGAGACGACGCCTTTGTTTCCATGGCGGCCTGCCATTTTGTCACCGGCGGTCAGTTTGCGGCGCTGTGCCACATAGACACGCACCATCGTATCGACACCGGCGGATAAATCGTTGTTTTCTTCGCGAGTGAAGACTTTGACGTCAACCACTTTCCCGCGTTCGCCATGCGGCATTTTCAGAGAAGTGTCTTTGACATCGCGTGATTTCTCACCGAAAATTGCGCGCAGCAGCCGTTCTTCCGGCGTCAGTTCCTTTTCACCTTTCGGGGTGATCTTCCCGACCAGAATATCATTCGGTCCAACTTCAGCGCCGATGCGGATGATGCCGTTTTCGTCCAAATCTTTGATCGCGTCATCGCCGACGTTCGGGATGTCACGCGTGATTTCTTCCGGTCCCAGTTTGGTGTCACGGGCTTCGAGTTCATATTTTTCGATATGAACAGAGGAGAATTTGTCGTCTGCCACAACCCGTTCGGAAATCAAGATCGCGTCTTCGAAGTTGCCGCCTTCCCATGAAACGAAAGCGACCACAACGTTCTGGCCGAGAGCCAAATGTCCCTGAACTGTTGAAGATGAGTCTGCCAGAACTTCGTTTTTCCGGATGATCTGACCTTTGATCACTGCGGGACGCTGATCGATGCAGGTGCTCTGATTCGAGCGCTGGTATTTGCGCAGCTGATGGTTGTGAAGCATGCCTTCATTGTCGCGCACGATGATCTGAGTTGCGTTGACGGAAATGACTTCACCGTCTTCGGGGGACGTCAGTACCTGGCCAGAATCGACTGCAGCGAATTGTTCCATGCCGGTTGAAACCAGCGGAATATCCGGATTTACCAGCGGAACAGCCTGAGCCTGCATGTTCGAGCCCATCAATGCGCGGTTCGCGTCGTCATGCTCAAGGAATGGAATCAGCGCTGCGCTGACGCCGACCACTTGCTGGGGCGAGACGTCCATGTAATCGATTGAGTCCGGCGGATAGGTTGTGAAGTCCGAATAGTGACGGCTGGCAATTGATTTCTCATCAAATTCGCTGTATTCGTTGACGCGCGTGTTCGACTGCGCGGTGATGAATTTATCTTCAGCGTCGGCTGAAAGGTATTCAACGTCATCCGAAATGAACGGCGTGATGAAAATCACTGATTTGTCGAGTTTCTTAATCGCTGGCAGCATTTTTTCGGTGATGCGGTCGCCTTGCTCGACAATTGTCTTTCCAGCTGCAGTAGCGAGCGTTTCCGCTGCCTGCCTGCCAACCAGCCGCGGATCATCCTTTGGCAAGTTGCGGTACACTCGGCGATAAGGGGTTTCGATAAAGCCGTACTCATTGACTTTCGCAAAGTTCGCGAGTCGGCCGATCAGCCCAATGTTTGGACCTTCCGGCGTTTCAATCGGGCAGATGCGCCCGTAGTGCGTGTGATGAACGTCACGGACATCAAAGCCGGCTCGTTCTCGGCGCAGACCGCCAGGGCCTAAGGCAGAGAGCGTGCGTTTGTGGCGCAGTTCTGCCAGCGGGTTCGTCTGATCCATGAACTGTGAAAGCTGAGAAGAGCCGTAAAACTCACGCAATGCGGCGACCACCGGCCGGATGTTAACCAGACTGACCGGAGTGACGCGTTCCTGGTCGCGGATGGACATGCGTT
>DHPK01000036.1:67754-68065 GCA_002407845.1 Leptolinea sp. UBA5366
CCATGCCGTTGTTGATCATGATCAGATGGCGGACAAGCCGGACAATGTCCCATTTTGTCACATTGCGGTGATCCTTCGGGATATATTCGGTCAGATCCAGTTTCTGATTCAGTTTGTAGCGGCCGACCCGTTCGAGGTCATAATGGCGCTGATCAAACAGCTGTTCTTCGATATATTGCTTAGCGTTTTCGATGGTAGCCGGGTCGCCGGGGCGCATGCGCTTGAAGAATTCAAGCAGCGCTGCCTGCGAAATCGTGATGTTCGGGTAGTCCTTTTCCCAGTCCGGTTCCTGCTTGATGCTGGAAGCGATT
>DHPK01000036.1:68296-68522 GCA_002407845.1 Leptolinea sp. UBA5366
GCGGTTGAATTTCAGGATCAGATAATCATTTTTTCTGGTCTCAAATTCCATCCATGCGCCGCGGTCAGGGATCAGCTTCGCCATCGCCAGGCGGTGTCCGGTCGATCGATCAACCGGCGCTTCAAAATAGACACCAGGCGAGCGGATCAGCTGGGATACAACAACACGTTCGGTGCCGTTGATGATGAAGGTTCCGTTTTCCGTCATTTCCGGGAAGTCGCCCAGG
>DHPK01000007.1:0-3701 GCA_002407845.1 Leptolinea sp. UBA5366
GATCTACAGTATGAGGGGTGTGGTCGGAGATGACCATCGCTTTTACAAGAAAAATGGACTGTATGACTTCCCGCAAAGAGACTTGGGAAAACAGGTTTTCAATCTTAGCATGGGCATGGCCTTCAAGCTTAAACCGGTACGCATGCAGGCATTTGAACGTATGCCAGAAATGTACATCCAGCTTCACAAGCAAATTGTAAAATCTGGTAAGGAATAAAGCTTGTGACAAATGTTGGTAATCCAAGGAGGTGTGGAGCGTGGATAAAAAGCATGAAATCCTTAAGGCTGCATTTGATATTTTTTGCGAAAAAGGCTACCATTTGTCAGTTTCCGAACTTGCTGATGCTGTAAACATCAAAACCCCTTCGCTCTACAGTCATTTTGCGAACAAGGACGAAATTATTGAACTGGTTATCAGAGATGAGATTCAAAGATATTACAGCTGTTTAACAGATAAAATGTTAGAAGCATCAAATTTAAGCTGCAAAGAAGCTATGAAGATCTTATATGTTTACGTGATTGATTATTTTTCGAAAGACAAGCGACTTAGATTCTGGCGTGCCCTACCATTCATTCAAAATCAACAGCTAAACAGCATTTCTGCTCAACTGATCGCAGACAATGACAGGATATTCAAACAACAGATGGAGCAATGTTTTTCAAAGGGCTTGGACAATGGTGAAATCAGGCCGGATGTTTCACCGGGAGCTCTCCGTCTATACCTTTGCATGATTCAGGGTGTCTTGGATGGGATGCTTTTATATCCTAAAGAACTTGTCAATATCAGCGATGCTGATGAACTGTTTGAGGCATATTGGGATGGTATTTGCGTCACTGGCACCGAACATCATGCACCGTAAAATCAGATACGGGCTTAAAAACAGCACCACCATTTAAAGAGGAGGGATTAAACGATGAATTATGATGCAATCATTGTCGGAGGCGGGCTTTCCGGGTTGACAGCGGCCAGCTTACTGGCTAAACGCAACCTAAAGGTTGCTGTTATAGATAAAAGCTACCAACCGGGGGGCTCCTGCGGTGTATTCAAAAGAAAGCATGTGACATTTGATCAGGGCTCGGCGATGCTTTATGGATTCGGTGAAAATGGCTTTAATGCTCATCGATTTGTATTTAACTGTCTGGAAGAGCCAATCGATATGATTCGGCATGATCTTCTTTATTGTGTCAACTTCAAAGGCAGAAGGATACCTTTTTGGGCGGATATTGACCAGTTTTCCGAAGAGCTGGCTGATGTTTTCCCCAATGAAAAGCACAATATCAAGCGCTTTTATAGTGACATGCTGAAAATGTACCAGCATGTCATGGTGGAGAACCCCACGTACACCTCTGCCGATGAAACCGATCGGAACGCGGCACTGAAAAGCATGTTCAAGCATCCGATCTCTTATATCCGATTTTTGGGCTATTTGAATAAAAGTGCGGAAAGTCTGCTGGAAAAGTATTTTACTGATCCTGAGATATTCAAATTTTTTGACAAGCTGACATCAACCTATTGCTACGCAACGGTGGAGGAGGCTCCCGCCGTTCTCGCTGCTGTCATGTTTGTAGATAACCACATTGGTGGCAGTTATTATCCTGCAGGTTCGACAATCTTTCTTCCAGGAAAGCTTGAAAAGGTAATTGAGGGAAATGGCGGCGATATGCTGCTGGAAAAGGAAGTCCGCTCACTGATCTTTAAGGATGGAAAGCCTGCTGGCGTAAAGCTCGATGATGGCAAAGAACTCTTTGCGCCGGATATCATATATTCAGGAACTGTCTGGAATCTTTATGGAAAGCTGATCGCTCCTGAACATACCACAAAGCAGAAAAAGGAATGGGCTGAAAATCAGATCCCTACCTACCCCAGTGTTGTTCTGTATGCCGTGGTTGATCGAAATGCCATCCCGGAGGGCACTGCCCCCATCGAAATGCTGGTTGGCAATCCAGATGAACTTGACGAAAGTGAGGTTACTGCCTATATATTGAGCATCGATGACAGGACCCTATGTGCTGACGATGAACATACGGTCATTGCCATCGGCCCGACCTTTGAAAACTGGAATGGTCTGGATAGAAAATCCTATTTGCAAAAGAAAAAGACAGAGCAAGAGCGTCTTATTGCTGTTCTGGAAAAACGCTTTCCGAACATTCGACAAGCCGTACGTTATTCAGAGATCGCAACTCCCAAAACCATCGAGAGATACAACATGAAGAACGGCGGCGCTGTAGCCGGTCCAAAGCAGATGCTTGGTCAACATATGTTTAAGAGGCTTAAAACCAGGACGGAATGGGATAATCTTTTCTGCTGCGGTGAATCTACTGTAATGGGAACAGGAACACCGACGGTAACGACCTCAGGGCTTACAGCAGCAAATGTTCTGCTAAAAAAACTTGGCAAGGAACCCTTTTTATACCAATCTGGCATGAAGAACTTCGTTAGGATGGTTGAAAAGCCGTTTACTGCTGAGATGCTATATGAAAACTATGATGAAAATGAGAAAAATGTTATGAGAGAGGCGATGCGCTGTCGGCTTTGTGAACATCCATCATGCACGAAGGGCAACGATACAGATATCCGTGGGATCATGAGACGGATCGCGGTTGGTAACTTCGCAGGTGCCCAAAAGCGCTGGCGAGAAACATCAGCTGAGGCTCTGATGCTAGAACAATTCGAGGCTCGCTGCATCTGTTCTCTTGAAAATGGTCAGGCTGTAAAAATTCGAGATGCTGTTGCCTTCATCGAAGGGGTGACATTATGAAAAAAGAATATGACGCAATAGTTGTGGGAGGCGGACTGGCCGGCCTGACCAGTGCAGCCTATCTTTGCCGATATGGTTTTCGCACACTGATGTGCGAAAAAAGGAAAAAAACCGGCGGATTGGTTGATACCTTCTGGCATCAAGGGTTTGCTTTTGATAGCGGCATTCGTGCTTTTGAAAATTCAGGAATCGTTTTTCCAATGCTCAAAGACCTGGGAATAGATATGGCGTGTAAGCAAAATCAGGTTTCCATCGGTATCGCCGATCAATCAGTCAAACTGACGTCACAAGATAGCCTGGATAACTATATGTCCATGCTTACGACTATATTTCCGGATAATGAGGGAGACATTAATCAAATAAAGGAAGAAATTCGCAAGGTCATGGGCTATATGGATGTGCTATATGGCATCGACAATCCGCTGTTTATGGAGAAAATGGATTCACAATATCTCACCAAAACACTACTACCATGGTTTTTCCGGTACCAGCGAAATATCAGAAAGGCAAGTCGTCTTGATGAGCCGATTCAATCATATCTTGGCAGATTTACAAAAAACATCGCGTTGATCGATATGATCATACAGCACTTTTTCAAAGATACACCGACGTTTTTTGCCTTAAGTTATTTCAGTTTGTATCTGGATTACTCCTACCCAATCGGAGGGACCGGTGTCCTTGCCGAAAAAATGACGGAATATATCCTGTCGTCAGGCGGGGAAATCTTGACTGAAGCTGGAGTTAGTCACGTGGATGCAAAGGAACACCAAATCCAGCTGGAAAGTGGCGAGTTGATTGGATATAGGAAACTGATCTGGGCTGCAAACCAAAAGACCTTGTATGACCGGATAAACGGCCTGAGCACCACAAACTTTGAAAAACAGCAAACTCTGGCCAAACAAAGTATCGGCGGGGATTCGATTTTGACGGGTTTTCTCGGCG
>DHPK01000007.1:3822-14201 GCA_002407845.1 Leptolinea sp. UBA5366
GGGATTCGATTTTGACGGTTTTTCTCGGCGTAAATGAGAGTAGCGACTACTTCGAAGACCGGTGCGGTGCCCATATGTTTTACACGCCAAGCACCAAAGGCCTGTCATCAATGATTGGTTGGGAAGACAGCGCCAATGACAGCAAGGGTGATTTGTTCCGCTGGACAGAGGATTACCTTGAACGGACAACCTATGAAATATCCTGTCCGGTGATACGAGATCAGGCCCTGGCTCCGGAAGGGAAAACCGGAATCATCATTAGCACGCTTTTGGATTACAGTCTGGTAAAACGTATTTCGGAGGCGGGAGATTATGAGCACTACAAAGAATTCTGCACGCAGAAAATAATCAATGTACTGGAGCAATCCCTGTTTCCCGGCATTCAAGAACTTGTTCTATTTTCAATTTGCGCCACGCCCTTAACTATAGAAAAGGAAACCTTTAACTCCGAAGGAGCGATAACAGGCTGGTCATTTACAAATAAAATTATGCCTTCGGAGAATCGATTTAAAAAAATTACCAATGCTGTCCAAACGCCAATACCTGATGTTTACCAATGCGGTCAATGGACCTTCAGCCCCTCTGGACTTCCGGTCTCAATCGTCACAGGAAAGCTAGCAGCAGATCAAGTGAAAAAGAACCTAAAATAACAAACCAGAAAAAAATATTAGGAGGAACATTATGAACAGAGTAAAACAAGCCTGGGTAAATTTAATTTTTTTAGCAGCAACTCTCGTAATTAACACGTTAGGGGCAATAGGTCTGATCAATGGCCTGACACAGAAAGAAATTTCAGACATGTATGTTACATTGATTACACCCAGCCCTGCTACCTTCAGCATTTGGAGCGTCATATACTCACTACTGCTGATATCTATGATTGCAATGATCATAAAAAAGGACGATCCCTACTACCAAAGGGCTGTCGACCAAATTTCTAATCTTTTCAGAATTTCGTGTGTCTTAAATATTGCATGGATTGTGACATTTTCATTTGTCTTGGTGGAAATTTCAGTGCTTTTCATACTTGGATTTGTGATCACCTTGGCTTTAATATGTATGAAGCTTCTTGAAATTCGCGAAGGTAAACGTTGGTTATTGCCTGCGAGCTTCGCTCTTTATGGAGGCTGGCTTTTTATTGCAACAGTTGTCAACTCAGCAGCAGCGCTAATCAAGCTTAATTGGACAGGTTTCGGACTGGCGCAGGAAACGTGGGGAATCATTATGCTGGTTGTTGCTATCCTTCTATTAATCGGCGTAGTATCGAAAATTCGCAATGCAATTTTTCCACTCCCGATTGCTTGGGCTTACTTTGGAATTAATCAGTTTCTAAAGTCACCGGCAGGTTTTAAGGGGGAATTTGCGACATTGGAAATCGTTGCTCTTATTGGCATGGCCGTCCTCGTTATGATCTCTGCTATTCTGTTTGTCCGAAATCATTTTGCCGTACTTCCAGAGGGGAAAAAGGTTTAGGGAAAGCAAAACAAGGAGGAAATAAAAGTAATGATTATAGTTTATGAGTCAAAAACAGGCTTCACCAAGAAATATGCCGAGATGCTTTCTGCTAAAACGGGATTGAAGCTTTATCGGGTTAAAGAACTTTCAAAAATTAATATTAATGAAGAAATAATTTTTCTTGGTTGGATGAAAATCGGAAAGGTGCAAGGACTCAAGAAAGTACGGAAATATAATCTCAAAGCTGTTTGCGGATCCGGTACAGGAAGAACGGCAGAGCCTGATGCTGAAACCATAATAACAAGGAACAAGCTTGGAAATGTTCCATTCTTCTATCTTCGAGGCGGCTGCTTCCCTCTAAAGGATCTTAAGGGAATAGATCGGATGATGATGTCTATGTTTGTTAAGACACTAAAAAAACGAAGCGACAAAGATGAAAAACTGATTGAGGCAATTGATACCATTGAAAATGGCTTTGATGGGGTGAAAGAAGAGAATCTTATTCCAATAATCGAATGGTTGAATTCAAGATAATACAACGTGATGTGATATATCCCAAAGTAGTAAATGCTTTGGATATATTCCCTCGAACAGAGAAACCGTTGATATATTCCCTTATACCCTGAAAGAGCAAAAAAGGTCGTTGACCTGTTCCCACAAACGTAAGATTTGAGATTTGCTGAATGACATCGGTTGTCCAAACTCCGGCCATCACGACAACCCGTATTAAGAGAAAAGAAGTGCGCAAACGGCTGGAAAGTCTGAGCAAAAAATTTGTAATACCACCCGCTGACGGGACGGATTAAATCTGCGTGCAATAACAGCCTTCTAATGCGCTGCCAACCCCTAAGGCGCTTGCTGTTCTATAATTCAAGAAGACAAGTTCAAAACAGCATAATGATTCGGCACGAATAGCTCAGCCTTAAACAAATAATTGAACTTTTCAGTTCAATTATGCATAGTTGAATCATTCAATTCAAGTGCCCGGTATTTTATAAAAAAGAGGCTGGGGACAAAGGATTCGAACCTCTACATACAGATTCAGAGTCTGCTGTCCTGCCATTAGACGAGTCCCCAGAGATCAACGCATTTATTTTACCACCTTGTCAAAAATACGTAAAGAATAAAATGGTTCAGAAATGATCGGCTTGAAAACTTGCGGTCAGCGGTACAATTATTGACAGATGGGACAGATTATTTTGCTTATGGCGCAGACGATGTCTGCGAAGGGGGAATCCGGTGAAAGCCAGTCTTGAAACACGTTCGTTTGATTTGAAATATCTGCAGCTGCTGGCAGAAAAGTATCCGACCATGCAGGAAGCATCGACAGAAATAATCAACTATCAGGCACTTTTGCAGCTCCCAAAAGGGACGGAACATTTCATGAGCGACCTGCACGGTGAGTATGAGGCGTTCATCCATATTATGAATAACGCTTCAGGCGAAATCCGTCAAAAAGTCGACAAACTTTATTCAAAGATGCTGACCTCGGCGGAACGCGCGCAGCTTTCGACCCTGATCTACTATCCGGAAGAAAAACTCAAGGAAGTCAAGAACATTCCAAATCTGAATCTGACCGAATGGTACATGATCACCATCCATCAGCTGATTGAAGTCTGCCACCTCGTTTCAATCAAGTATTCACGCAACAAAGTCAGAAAAGCGATCCCGGCGGAATATTCCTTCATCATCAACGAGCTGATCAACGCTGAAAACACTTCGCGCGAAGAGTATTATGAGAGCATCATTGCTACCATCGTGGAAATCAACAAGGCGGAAGATTTCATCATCGCGTTCGCTACCGTCATTAAGCGCCTGATCGTTGACCAGCTGCATATTGTCGGTGATCTGTTTGACCGCGGGCCGCGGCCGGATATCATCATCGACCTCCTGCGGGCACACCACGCCGTCGACATCCAATGGGGCAACCACGACGTGCTCTGGATGGGCGCTGCCGCTGGATCGGCTGCCTGCATCGCGACCGTGCTGAACAATGCTATTAAATATGGAAACCTTGACAGTCTCGAAACGGCTTACGGGATCAATTTACGTCCGCTGGCAATTTTTGCTCAGGAAGAATATATCGGGTCGAGCCGTTATCAGTTGAAATCGATTGACGCGGAAACCCAGTCAAAAGACATCTCGCTGCTGACGAAAATGTATGAGGCGATTACGGTTATCATGTTCAAGCTCGAAGGGCAGATCATCCGCCGTCATCCCGAATACAACATGGATGACTGTCTGATGCTGGACAAAGTCGACTATGAAAATAGCACGATCCAGATCGGCTTGAACAGCTGGCCGATCGACACCAGCAGTCTTTTCCCGATTGACCAGGTTGATCCATATCAGCTGACGCCGGATGAAGAGCTGCTGATCAATCAGCTGGTCGCTTCTTTTAAGAGCAGTTACCGGCTGCAGCACCATATCCGTTTTCTGTATTCTGCTGGATCGATCTATTCGCTCGTCAACAGCAACTTGCTCTTCCATGGCTGTATCCCGATGAACCAGGACGGTACTTTCATGGAATTCAAGGTGGATGGCATCAGCTACCAAGGCAAATCCTACCTTGACTTTTCAGACAAGATGGCGCGCGAAGGGTATTACGCGGAAGACGGCACCAAAGAGAAACAAGATGGCGAAGATTACATGTGGTTCCTCTGGCGAGGACGCTACTCGCCAATTTTCGGCCGCGAACGCATCACAACGTTTGAGCGGCTGTACATTGATGATGAAAACGCCTGGCACGAGGAGGACAACGCTTATTACCGCCTGATTGAGGACCCGATGATCATGCTGAAAATTTTCCAGGAATTTGGACTGGACTACAATTCAGGGCATATCATCAACGGGCATGTGCCAGTAAAAACCAAAAAAGGCGAATCCCCGATCAAGGCAAACGGCCGTGTGATCGTGATCGACGGCGGATTTTGCAAAGCCTATCAGAAGAAATCCGGCATCGCAGGGTATACGCTGATTTACGACTCCTACGGGATGCGGATCTCTTCCCACGAACCGTTTTTAGGGACGATCAATGCAATTCAGAACAACACGGACATTTTGTCTCAGGAGCAAGTTTTCGAAACGCCCGAGGATCGCCTGACTGTTGCCGACACTGACAATGGGAAAGTCTTGAGCCAAAAAATCAGCGACTTGAAAGCACTGCTCGAAGCTTATCGCCATGGGTTGATCAAGGAACGCCGGAACAATACAAACAGTACTTCCTGACAGCTTAGAGAATCCAATTCCTTTACACTTCATAAAAAACGGGATCAAACGTCTTTTGATCCCGTTTTTAGGTTTTTTACAGCGTCAAAAGCTGATGCGCTGAATTGGGGTCAAGCTACTTCTCTCAATTTTGTGAATGAAACGCATCATTTTTTACTGCAGAACAGCAGGGCTCTCTTTGATTTTATAAGGTTGCAACTTTTCATCCTCTGATAGAGAAAGTTTTTCGGATTTCGTTTCAACAATCCCATCAAAATCACTTTGCTGTTATAAATGAACAGCTCTCTTCCAGGTTTCAGAATTGATTGAACAGCTTGTCAGTTGCATGCTCTTTTGGCTGGATCTCGACCAAACCCTTATCTGCCTCCAGCTGAAACCCCCTCTGCTATTGGCATATTTCTTGCACAAACAATGTCAAAGCGACCAACATCATGGGATCAAACAGACTCTCTCACCTGATTTTATTTTTACTCTGCATTTTCATGCCGGTTCAGGCTGTGCAAGCTGAGATCCTTTACAATCCGGAATCCGGACAGTTTGAGCGTCAAGCCGACACATTTTCCCCTGATCAGCCATCAGACTGGGAAATCCATGCCCAGTACAACGAACCAAACACTGTCCCGAATGACCGGCCGCCGTCCTCAGTCGAGGAAAGCGGGCAAAAATCAAGCCTCCCCGAAAAATATGATGCGCGAGACGCCGGAATTATTACACCGGTCAAACAGCAGCTGCCTTATGACACCTGCTGGGCACAGTCTGCCATGAATATGGCTGAAGCCAATCTGATCCGTAAAGGCATTGCCGATCCATCTTTGGACCTTTCCGAATTGCAGGTGCAATATTTCACCTGGCACAATCCGGCTGACCCGCTTGGTCTGATCGCGGATGATCGGAACATCTGGACCGCCTATCAACTCTCGGAAGATGCCTGGCGCTATTGGATCAACTCTTGGGGCTCGGCCTATCGCGGCATTTTTATCCTGAGCAGCTGGCGCGGACCGGTACTTGAGCAGCAGGCGCCTTATCCAGCGGCAGATGCGGACATCCCCGGCTTAAAACTTAAGAACGAACTCGCATACCGCAAAAATTATGCGCACATGCAGAACGCCTTTTGGTTTCCGAAATCTGATCGTCAGACAGTCAAACGCATGATTTTGGAATATGGATCAGCAATTCTGACGTATTACAGCACGAGAAAACCAGAATTTTTCAATGAGGAAACTGCAGCATTTTATTGCCCGGAAAAGAAAGGCACTAATCACCTTGTCAGCATCATCGGCTGGGACGACAATTATTCCCGCGATAACTTCTCCCAAAATCCTGGGCAAGACGGCGCCTGGCTAATCAAGAACAGTTTTGGCACAGAATGGGGAGACCAAGGATATTTTTGGCTGTCATATGCAGATCAAACGATCCATGAGGATCTGTTTATCTATGATTTTGAACGAGCTGATAATTACGATTTCAACTACCAATATGACGGCGCGCTTGACTACGAATACATCACCGTCCCAGGCACAACCGCGATCAAAGCAGCCAACATTTTTTATGCACAGCATGTTGAGCTTCTCAGTGCCGTTGGATATATGTCCCCATCCTACAACTATTCCTATACGATCAAGATTTATTTGAACGGAGATCCGGGTAGACCTGAAAGCGGCATGCTGGCTGCCGAAGTCAGCGGTCATCAGCCATATGCCGGATATCGCACGGTTCGGCTGCCTGAACCGGTCCAGCTTACGAAAGGCGATCGGTTTTCAGTCGTGGTCAATATCTATAACACTGAAATGGACAAAGCGTATATCATGACGGACGTTTCTTATACGCCATCCACTAAAGATTTCAAAGGGAACTCTGTCACGTTTCTTCAATTTCTCAGTCATTCCTATGCGGATGATAGCTTTTATTTTACTGAGAAAGCTGGGTGGATTGACTGTTACAACGAAGACCCGAAGAAAAGCTTAGGCAATATCCGTATCAAGGCTTATACCAACCTGAATAAAACTTTCGATGCCAAAACACCTGCCAGCGGAAGTCAAGCCACGAAGACACTGCCGCTTGAACAACAACCGCAATTCACGTTGGATCCTTTCTCAATCGAGCTCCCTGAAACCGGTTTCCCGTCCACGCTGCCGTAATTCCGTTTTTACCAGCGCACTGTTTGCAGCTGCAAAGCATTCCCAAATTTCTGGCTCCATCAACGCAAAATAAAACCACAACCGGCATCCAGCCATCTCAGATTCGAGTTGGCGGATACGCTGACGATATCAAAATTTTTATTAAGCAGAATTATTTAGACAAGAGGGAGAGAAAATCAGTTAATCAAGACAATAGCGCTGCATTATCCGTCCGAAGCAAACGCAGCTCAGGCTCAGTCCATCCAGCCGCGCAGGCGATAAACTGCAATCCCAATGTATTCTTTCAGCGCAGTTTCGAGCGAGCTCATGTTGGACGATTGCGGAATTAGATAGGTGTACCATTTTTTCCAATCCAGACTGGTGAAATTTTTCCAGTCCTGATCTGAATAACCAAAATCCGTCGGCGCAGGGATGACCTGCAGCCCCTGCTTTTCAAACAATCCGACAGCCCGTGTCATGTGCGTTGCGGAGGTGACCAGAATGATTTCAGTGACGTCCAGCGTTTTCAACACCGCCGCATCTTCCACTGCCTCCTCATAGGAGTTCAGCGATTTTTCCTGCAGCAGAATCGCATCTTGCGGTACGCCCACCATGACCGCCACATCAGCCATATCACGCGCGATCGAACGTTTCTCGCCTGACAGCACCTCATAATAAGTGCCGCCGAACAGGAGTTTCTCTCCATAGCCGTCTTTGAGCAGCTGGGCGCTGTAAAGAATTCTGTCACCCGCGCCGCTGACTTCGACCATCTGACGCGGATATTCTTTCGAATCGGTGCCGCCGCCCATCACAACGATCACCTGTGCTTTTTTAGATCCGTCAAACGGTGCGTAATTATCCTCGAGAGAGCGATTCAAGAAACCGGATAAAAACGGCGTGCCGCTGATGAAAAGGACTGCCAGGGCGAACCAAAGCAGTCCTTTCCGCCATTTCGGGCGATTGAAAAGAGCCAACGCCAGAATCAGACTGATAAAGGTGATTCCAGCCGGATAAACCAGCGTTGGCAAAAATTTCGATAGATAGACGAACAGACTTTCCCTGCCTCTCATTTATTCAAACAGCCGGATGATCGGTCCGAACAGCCAGCGGAAGAAGCGCACGATGAAATTCGGCCGGCTTTCCGGGGTCTCTCCCACAGCCGGGGTTGCGCTGCCCTCGATCACAGGCTGACCGGCAACCTGCAGCCCGATCGGGCTGCTCTGGAAGATTCGGCCGCCGCCATCTCTTGCCTGAAGCTGGACATAGAATGAACCGCCCTTTAGCAACTGATCAGGAATAGACTGAATGTCGAAGGTGCAGGTGGATGCGTTACAAATCTTGGCAGCATCCGTCCATTCCATCGCGAATCCCGGATAAAGCGTGTTGTCTTTTGTCAGATAGTTGATCATGTAATCTTTCATACCGGTATATTTCCAGGTCATCGGCAGATTATCCGCAGTCATTTTCTCTGATACATAATTGAACTCAAACAGCGTCGCGGGATTGATTGTCGGCGTCGGTGTCACAGTCGCCTGCGGAACATAAGGCGTCCAAATTGGATAGACATTTCCGCTCGATGCGGTTGGATAGACTGCCGTTGGGTAGGTGTATCCATAGGTCGGGCGCGGCTGCGCAGTCGGATAATTCCAGATCGGCGGGTAATACTGCCCGGCTGGGGTGGCGGTGCGATACGACCAGTAATAAATCGGGGTTGAGGTGTACCACGGGATCGGTGTTGCAGTCACCCAGCGGATCGGTGTTGACGTCACCCAAACCTGCATCGTCGGGCGCGGAGTTGCTGTCATCACCACGATGATCAGCGGATAAGGCGTCGGTGAGGCGGGCACCAGTGTCGCGGTTGGCACCGGCGTGAAAGTTGAAGTCGGTGTCTGTGTTGGAGCCGGCGTGTTAGACGGCTGACCTGGCTGCGTTGTGAAGGTGGCAGTTGCCGTCGGCGGAACCGGTGTCGCTGTAAAAGTCGCGGTGCTCGTCGGTGTTGCAGTTGCCGGAGCGGGGAACTGAACGCCATCGAGGATGGAACCTGTATTCATCACCAGCGCTTCAGCCAGTCTCATATCTACCACTGACAGCGGTTCTCTGCCTGTATTGTTGCTCAGGTTGAGATAGGTCAGGCTCCGTAATCCGGCAACATAGGCGAAACTGGCTGGAATTTCTCCGCTCAGCGTGTTTCCGGACAGATCAAGATGTTCCATGAAGCCGAAACCGAACCAGGATTCTGGAATTGAGCCATCTAAACCGGGTGTTGTATCGATCTCCTGTTTGGACAAGTCTTGATTGACAAAGTCACAATATCCTTTATTAACATCATTCAGTAAGTCCGCCTGCTTGGCTGACGTGGTGCGATTATCCGCCACCGATAGGTATTTCAATGCCGCCGAGGAAGTCAGTTGCGGCAGCGGTCCGGTAAGCAAGTTACCTGACAGATCAAGCTTCTCAAGCGTTGGTATATTCAGAACCTCTGCCGGGATCGTGCCCATCAACAACATGTTGGTCATTGAAAGTTCTTTCAGATGGCTCAGTCGGCTCACTTCCGCAGGAATGCTGCAGAAATAGTTTTCTGAATCTAATGCAAGGTTGGTTACAAATCCTTCCGAATCGCAATCGATTCCGTCCCAGTCACAAACTTCGAAAGTTTTGAACCAATTCGATTTCTGCTGCCAATAGGGCGTCATCCGATTAAAGATCCGGGTAATGTTTTGCAATTCCTGCTCGTTTACGCCAACAAAACTCGGCGGGGTTGTCGGGCTTGGTTGCGGAGTTTCTGTCGATGCAACAGCCGTTTCAGTCGGCGCAGGTTGAGTCTCAGTCGGCGCGCTGACCGTTGCGCTCGGAACTGAAGCTGTTTCGGTTTGTGCTACGGAAGCAAGACCTGCCTGAGCCTGGCTTGTGCCTTCAGCATTGAGTGCCTGCTGGGTCTGCTGCTGTGCAGCTGCGGCTTCGTTTGCTTGCTGCGTCTGTTGTTGCGCTACCGCGGCTTCGTAAGCCTGCTGGGTCTGCTGCTGTGCAGCTGCGGCTTCGTTTGCTTGCTGCGTCTGCTGCTGTGCGACTGCCGCTTCATAGGCTTGCTGAGTCTGTTGCTGGGCAACAGTGACTTCGTAAGCCTGCTGGGTCTGCTGTTGGGCTACCACCGCTTCGTATGCCTGCTGCGTCTGTTGCTGGGCAACCGCGGCTTCATATGCCTGCTGAGTCTGTTGTTGGGCTACCGCGGCTTCGTACGCCTGTTGGGTTTGTTGCTGGGCTACCGCCGCTTCGTATGCCTGTTGGGTTTGCTGTTGAGCAACTGCGGCTTCGTATGCTTGCTGCGTCTGTTGTTGGGCTACCGCGGCTTCGTAGGCTTGCTGCGTCTGTTGTTGGGCAACTGCGGCTTCGTAAGCCTGCTGGGTTTGCTGTTGAGCCACCGCCGCTTCGTAAGCTTGCTGCGTCTGTTGTTGGGCTACCGCGGCTTCGTATGCCTGCTGAGTCTGTTGTTGGGCAACTGCGGCTTCATACGCCTGCTGGGTTTGCTGTTGGAAAACCATCATCTCGGCTTCGTATGCCTGCTGGGTTTGCTGTTGGAAA
>DHPK01000007.1:14405-22052 GCA_002407845.1 Leptolinea sp. UBA5366
GGGTTTGCTGTTGGAAAACCATCAGCTCAGCCTCATAGGCTTGCTGGGTTTGCTGTTGCGCAATCGCAGCTTCCTCAGCCTGCTGCGTCTGCAGCATCGATTCCTGCTGATTCGTCTCTAATATAGGCAGGCGCACACCGTCCAAATTCTTGTCGCCAATTGCCTGCAATTTATTCGTCAGCGCTTCATCCGTCACAGTCAATGGATTTTGCGGATGATTGTCGCTCAGATCAATTGACCCGAGCGAATAAAGATTATTTAATTCAGCCGGAATGTTCCCTTCCAGCATGTTCCCCGAAAGATCGATTTTGTAAAGGGATGGGAAGTATCCGAGCGTTGCCGGAATTCCGCCATCCAGCCCGGGGTCCATGTTTATTTGTCGTTCCGGCGGATATTGAACAACTGATTCGCAAAGAGAAAGATTCGGGCGGTTTGACAGTTCCTGCTGTTTCTGATCGGTCCATTTATTGTCCTCGATCACGAGCACCTGCAGCGTCTGCGAAGTGCTCTGCGGGAAAGGTCCGGTCAACAGGTTATGTGAAAACGTGACAGCCTGCAGATTCGGCAGACTGAACAAGTTTTCCGGTACGATCCCGCGCAGCAGCATGTTTGTCATGCGAATTTCGCGCAAATTATTCAATTGGGTGACAGCCTCAGGAATGGAACAGAAAAAATCAACTTGGTCAAATTCCAGCTTGACGACCGCACCATTCTCGCAGGATACACCCTGCCAGGGAGTGTCACAGGGAGTTCCTTCAGCCGCCCAGCCGGAGTTTTCCTGCCCGAATGGGGTCATCTGGCTGTAAATCGACTGCAGCGCAGCCCAATCCGCATCATTAATGCTCCCGTGACCGGCATCCTGATAAGCTTCCACGCTCTGCACAACGGGCAGTAGTAGCACCAGACTTATCAGTAAAAACAGTTTGAGAATCCCATTTAATCTGTTCATTTATCCATCCTTCTATATCACTTCGGAACAAGAAAAATTTCCCTTAAATAATTCTACCTGAGATGAGGTAAGAATTCGTGTCAAGGTGAAATCTTCATCTATTAGTATTACGATTTCCAAATGATTTTGTTCCTGAAAGTTCAGCCAAATTCAAGGTATACTGATTTTGAAATGGCAAGTTCAATCCAATATTCCAAAAGTCAGCAAGCAATCATCGATCTTCCGCTGTCAGGCAGTTTATTCCTCGACGGCAGGGCAGGCTGCGGGAAAACAACAGCGGCTGCCGGCAGACTTCAGCGCATTCTGAATCAGGATATCAGCGGCTCAGAGGTGATCGTCCTGATCCCCGCACGCGGTGCTTCCCGGCAATATTCTGACATTTATTCCGACAGCGGCGCCCGGGCACAAGTTGTCACCTATGGCAGTTTCATCAAGCGCTCCATCGAGCTTTTCTGGCCGCTGATCACGCAGTCCTCTCCCTTTAAATCGGCGGAGCAGGCGCCAACGTTTCTCACAATTGAGACTGCCCAGATCTTGATGGCAGGCTTAATCAAAACGCGCCTGGAAGATGGCTACTTCAACGCACTGCAGCAGTCCACCAGCCGAATTTACAATCAGATACTGATCGCGCTGCATAAAATGGCAGCAGGGGAGTTTCCTTTCAACACCTATGCGCAGCGGATGCGCGCGAGCTGGACCGGAGATTCTGCCATGCTGATGGTCTTTGATCAGGTTCAGGAATGCGGAACACTTTTTCGGGAAACCTGCTTCAGCCATAATCTGCTTGATTATTCCATCCAGGTCGAAATTTTCCAAAATAATCTGCTGCCGAATCCGCGTTTCACAGACTGGCTGAAGCGAAATTTTCGGCATTTTTTTTACGATAATCTAGAGGAGGATACCCCAGCAGCTCATCATTTTGCAGCGGTGCTGCGCGACTGCTGTGAATCTTCCTGCTTCATCGCTGATCACTTGGGCGGATTCCGCAATTTTATGGGGAGCGACACGCGTTCCGCATTTCAGCTGGCTGAAACTTGCTCCGTTCGCCGCACCATGAACGAATCGTTCGTCTGCAGCCCGGAGATCAATGCCATGGCGCTGGCAGTAGAAAACCCGCAAATTCCGGTCAATCAATTGCCGGCGAATCCTGAAAATGCTTTTTTCTTTCAAGCTTTTCATCAATATCCGACGATGATCAGGCAAGCTGCGCTTGACGCGGCAAATCTGATCCATCATCAGAACGTGCCGCCTGACCAGATCGTGATCATTGCGCCTTTAATTTCGGACGTTCTTTACACCTCGCTTGAAAGGGAACTGCGCGTCCAGAATATCCCGTGCCGCGTTCACCGACCATCCAAGCCGCTGATTGAAGGCACTTATACAAAATGTTTCTTGATCCTGCTGGCATTGCTCCATCCAGAATGGGGCGTTGTGCCCCGGATGCTTGATTTTTGCGAGATGCTGATGCGTTTCGTGCCCGGGCTTGACCCGATTCGCAGTCAGGCGCTGGTGGGGAGAGCGTTCAAGTCAGCGGCTGACACCGGCCAACTTAACCGACGATTCATTCTTTCACCGAGAGAAGAGATTCAGAAAAGTCTGGGTCGGCGGATAAATCAGCATCTGCTGATCGCTTATGAACAATTCCGGCTCTGGATCGAAAGGAACACCGCGATCACAGAAGCGCCTGATATCACACTGGCACGCTTTTTCCATGAATTTCTGGCGCGTCAGACTTTTGGCGATGCTTCAGGTGAAATCAGCCGTCTCAGCCAGGGCGCCCAGATTGTGATTGAATCGCTGCGGAAATGCCGGCTGGTAATGGAAACCAGTCAGGACGGACTCATTCGCTGGGACACCTATCTGCAGCTCTGCTGGGAAGGGATGGTCTCAGCCCGCTATGAAGAGGAATCTGCATCTCTAGCTGAAGACCAGGTGCTGATTACGCTTTCATCCGCGTTCGCAATTGCCAATCAACCAGCCGCATATCAGATTTGGCTCAATGCCGGATCGCCCCGCTGGTGGGAAAGAATTTACGGCGCGCTGAGCAATGACTACATCCTCTCACAAGACTGGCAACCCGGCGAGCTTTGGTCAATTCAAAAGAACGCTGAGGTCAACAATGAGAACATGGTGCGGCTGGTGCTGGCTCTGCTGTCGCGCTGTGGAACCCGCGTGCTTGCCTATGCCAGCGAACTGAATGAATCCGGGCAGGATCAGAAATCCAATCTGCTGTATGTTTTCTCAAATCTCGCTTATCGTTTTGGGCAGGACTCTTCTGTCTGGCAGGCTGAAGAGGCTGCGCAGACTGGTACAAGTTCAGCAGAGCTGGATGCAGCTCTGCCATTGGATGAGCCGGATATCGATCAGGAGCCAACCGAATGACATTTATTCCGCGCCCCTCACAAGCAGAGATTCTGCGCTACACCGGCGGAAAGCTCGGCATTTCAGCCGTTCCCGGCAGCGGAAAGACGCACACGCTTTCCGCGTTAGCAGCCGTTTTGGTTGAAAAAAACTTGTCAAATCAACCGGCAATTACTGAAGGCGGTGCACCGCTTGGTCCAGAGCAGGAAATATTGGTCGTCACCTTTTCCAATCCAGCGGTTGCGAATTTCGCAGCCCGCATCAGCCGGATGCTCACTGAGCGAAAGCTGATCCCGGGAATCGGCTACCGCGTTCGCACCCTGCACGGCATGGCAAGCGATATCGTCCGGTCGCGGGCAGAATCCGTCGGAATTGACCCGGATTTTGTCATCCTTGATGCGCCAACTGCCGGGCTTTTGCTGAACCAGGCGGTTGAACGCTGGATGGCGGAAGATCAGGGACAAACCCTTTTAGCCTATTGCCACGAGAAAAAAGATCCCAAAGCACTCACGGAAAATTGGTTTGATTACGTTCTATCAATAGCCACCAATGTTATTTCTCAAGCAAAGGACTATCAACTCACCCCCGAAATAATTTCCTGTAAACTTGCATCCGTTCGAACTGGAAACGAATTTATTCTGCTGGAAATGGTCACTGCGATTTATGATCGCTATCAACGGCTGCTGCAGGCTTACCCTGCGCTCGATTTTGCAGACCTGATGTTTAATGCGAGCCGCATCCTGGAGTCCGATCCAGAATTTCTCGAGCTGCTGCAGTTTCAATGGCCGTTCATCCTTGAAGATGAAGCGCAGGACAGTTCGCTGATCCAAGAGAGGGTGCTCCGCATGCTGACTGCCGGCAGCAATAACTGGGTCCGGGTTGGGGACACCAATCAGGCAATCAATGAAACGTTTACGACTGCAAATCCGAAATATCTGAGGGAATTTTTACAGGAAGCTGACCACACCGTCGATTTGTATGATTCCGGACGCTCAAGCGTCGGGATTCAGCAGCTGGCGAATGCCTTAATCCGCTGGACGAATGAATCGCATCCCACGAAAGCCTGCCGGGACGCGCTCGTTCCGCCCTATATTCGTCCGACACCGCCTAATGACCCGCAGCGCAATCCCGAGGATGTTCCAGGGCGAATCATGCTCGACAAAAAAAAATATACTTCGGCTGAGGAAGTTGCTGTGATCAGCGAGAAAGCTGCCCGACATGCACAAGCATTCCCGCGCGAAACCATCGCGATTCTGGTTCCCAGCAACCTCAGGGGAGTAAAATTTGTCGATGAACTGAAACGCTATCAAGTCGATGTGATCGAAGTGCTCAGCACGACGCGTAACACGCGCTACACAGCAGACCAGGTCTCGAAAGTTCTCTCTTGGCTCTCCACGCCGGGCAGCATCAAGCGCTGCCAAGAGTTGTTTTGCAGCATGTACCATCCAGCAGCCGACCAGGATTTTTTCCTGACCAATGAAGATTCAAAAGCGGCAATAGCTGCGCTTTCCAGCCTTGGTCCGCTTGAAAACTTCTTCTATCCAGATGAGGCTACAGGTTTTGAAGAAACAGTAAACAGCTGGGAAATATCAGAAAATGCGGTCCTAACGCTTTTTTCTTTCCGGCATCTGCTCAAAAAATGGCTGGAAGCACGGCCTTTGCGCATCGATCAGCTGATTCTCTTAATCGCACAGGATCTTTTCAACGCACCGGACGACCTGAGCATAGCCAACCAGCTCGGGCGGATCGCACTGCAAATGCTCCAGATTGAACCTGAGCTCTCCTTACAAACAATTGCTGATCGAATTTCTGATGCCGCAAAAAATGCAAAACTCTACCCGGGATTGAACCGTTCCGAAGCCCAGTTTGATCCAGACCTTTATCGCGGCAAAGTCGTCATCACGACTTTCCACAAAGCGAAAGGGCTGGAATGGGATCAGGTTTACCTCACCAGCTGCAATAATTTTGATTTTCCGGCAGGCAGCGGCTATCAGCCGAAAGGATATTCAGAGGGGCTTCTCTCTCAGAAATTTTTCATTCGCGACGGGCTGGACCTTCAAGCAGAAGCGCTTGAACAGCTGCGGGTTTTGTTTCAATCAGATGAAACCGAAGTTTACACTGAAGGCCGCGGAACTCAGTCAGCCTATGATGCTTACGTCTCAGAAAGACTGCGCCTTTTTTATGTCGGCATCACGCGTGCCAAAAAAGGACTCTATCTCTCGTGGAACACCGGGAACAACGGAAAAAAGTCGATGGCAATCGCCATGCAGGCATTGGTAGACTTCTTAGAAAGCGAGTCCGAATGAAACAGATCAGCCAATCTCAAATTCAGGATTTCCAATTCTGCCATCGCAAATATTATCTTGCCCACGTCCGGCGGCTCGCATGGCCGGCGCCGATCACGCCCAGCTTCCGAAAAATGGAAGAGAACATGCGGCAGGGAAAGGCTTTCCATCTATTCGTTCATCGCTATCTGCAAAATATCCTGCCGGAAAATGGGCAGCCCGTTGACCCTGCCATCCAAAAATGGGTCGATAATTTCAAGGCGCATCATCCGCTGCCCGCTAAGGCTCAGATTTTCACTGAAAAAGAAGTTACAACAGTGCTCGGTGATACGATCTGGATCGGCGACTTTGATGTGCTGGCAGTTCAACCGGACCGAATTCAAATTTTTGACTGGAAAACCTCTGAAAAACCTGGGGACCCGCTGCGGTTGAAAAATTCTCCGCAGACTCGTCTTTATCTATTCCTGCTGCTGAAAAATCTGAACCGTTTCACGAGAAGCCGATTAAATGCGGAAAATCTGGAAATGATTTATTGGTATCCCAACGCACCGCTTGCAAGTGTCAGAATTGCCTATTCGAACGAAAAAGCGCAGCAGGACGAAAGCTATCTGCAGCGAATTTCAGCGCAATTGTCTTCAGACCAAGCCGAAGACTACCTGGAGACGGATGACCGGCAAAAATGCTCCTATTGCCGCTATCAGAAGTTTTGCTATCCAGAAACCGTTTTTGATCTTGAGGATGCCGCTGATCCTGATATAGATTGGGAGCTGCCAGAAACAATGCTGGAAACAGAAGATTTCTACGCCGATTGAGATAAAAAAACCGCCTCAGATTAAGGCGGTCAAATTATTAGTCAAATGCTTACGCGCTTTTAGCCTGTTCAGCAATTTTCGCAAATGTCTGCGGATCGCGCACGGCAATGTCAGCCAGCATTTTGCGGTTCAGGTTAATTTCAGCTTTCTTCAGACCCGCGATCAGGCGGCTGTATGAAATCCCATTGCTGCGTGCAGCTGCGTTAATTCTGGTGATCCAGAGTTTGCGCAGATCTCGCTTGCGCACTCTGCGGTCGCGGAATGCATAAACAAGTCCTGAAAGCAGTGTTTCACTTGCGCGGCGATAAAGTTTACTGCGGGTTAAGTAATAACCCTCAGCCATTTTCAATAATCTCTTGTGGCGTCTGCGTCCGTAAGGACCGCCTTTTACACGTGCCATAAACTAACTCCTTTGCGTACCCCCGGGCGTCGATCTCTCATGATCCGTTGTTTACACCCGACAGCCGCACTAAAATGATGATCGATTATTTCTCCATATAAGGAGTAAGATGAGCAACTCGGCGGACAAAACCCTTGCCCTGCACGACTACCATCTCAGACAAAAGCGCTTTGGTTCGTTTTGACGTGCGGCGGCGGAAATGGCTCTTTCCACCCTTTGTGCGAACCACAATGCCTGACCCCGTCAACCGAAAACGTTTCGAAGTTGCTTTATGGGTCTTGAGTTTGATTTTTCCTGCTGTTTTCTTGCGTGGCACAAAAAACTCCTTACAAAATTTTAATGGCAATTTTTACACTACCATCCATTTAGCGGGCTAATTATACTCTTAATTTCTAGATTAACAAGAAATGTTTATTACTCGCTGACGGTCTCTTCCGGCTCATCCGCCTTTTTTTCCTCTTTTACAGCCGCTTTCTCAGGTTTGGCTGCTTTCTCTGCGGATTTAGCAGCGGCTTTTGCCTTTTTCGGAGACTCTGGCTGGGGGGCTGCCGGTTTCGGTTTGGCAACTTTTTTAGTATTGGGAGCCAGCAGCATACTCATCACACGCCCTTCCATATTCGGCGGCTGTTCAATGACGGAGATGTCTGCCAATTCCTCAGCAATTTCTCGCAAATCTTCCAAAGCGAATTCAGGATAAGTAATTTCCCGTCCACGAAATCTGACTGTAACTCTGACCTTCATGCCATCGTCAAGCCATCTTCTGGCATCTCTTGTCTTAAAGGACCGGTGATGTTCATTCGTTTTTGGCCGTAATCTGATTTCTTTGATCTCAATTTTGGT
>DHPK01000007.1:22143-56882 GCA_002407845.1 Leptolinea sp. UBA5366
TTCTTTGATCTCAATTTTGGTTTGGGCCTTTCGGGCTTCTTTTTCCTTCTTCGTCCGTTCATAAAGGAATTTTCCAAAATCCATGATCCGGCAGACTGGCGGAGACGTATTAGGGGAGACCTCAACCAAATCCAGCTCAGCTTCGTGAGCCATCTGTAAGGCTTCTCTGGTCGTGATTACCCCAATGTTGTTGCCCGTATGATCAATTACGCGAACTTCCGGAACCCTGATGGTCTCGTTAACTCTAAAATCTTGTGTACTGATAATTACTCCTTCCAATATTGTCGGCAATATTTGTTGGAATCCGACTGAAATTTCGAATAAATAATATACCACATCCGGTGTATATCCGCAACCGGAGATGAATGTAAAACTCGTTATTTTACAATGGTTTTCCGGATTTCCTGATCTTATTTTCAGGCGAGCGGATAATATTTTTGGGCGACCGTTCGTTTTTTCTTCTGATTTATCCCGCTTGCCGCAACTCTTTGGCAGGAAATCTGCCAATCAGAAAATTTTGGGTTTCATGATGTTTGTGGTATAATCCTGCTTTGTTCTAAACGGAACTGGCCCATTAGCTCAATTTGGNNGTCCTGCCATTAGACGAGTCCCCATCTCTAAGACGCTGTTTATTCTACCACATTTGCGCGTTTCGTAAAGCGAATTGCCCCAATCCTTCTAAATCACGAGGAGCACTTCCTTTTCAAAATAGGAGAACATCCCACGCTTCTTATCATTCTTTCCTGCCAAATTCCGCAATGATAAGCTCGAAAAATGATGCAACAATGTGCCCAAGCAATTGACTCTTAATCAATGTGTTTCGAGGCAGAGTGGCTCCTGTGATTTTGCCCTGCGCAAAATGGTTAGCTCATAAATTATTGTGGTATAATCCTTTTTTGTCCAGCCGTACTGGCCCATTAGCTCAATTTGGCAGAGCAATTGACTCTTAATCAATGTGTTCTGGGTTCGAGTCCCAGATGGGTCACTAAAATAATTTCCAATTGTGTTTTCAAGATTATTTCTCAAACACCTTGAATTAGAACAACACAGTTTTTTTTAAGAATTAGCCAAACTCTCCACCTACATTTCTATTTTTTTCTCAAATCGAAAATCAAGCTAGGTACAAATCATGGAATAATACTTTAGTTAATCGTTATTTCGCAATCAACTTTTTCCGCACATTCATAATAATTTTTCCCAGCTCATTATTCCCGCTGCCATCTTCACCAAGACCCCAAAATGGATCGATTGGAGAGTTTTCTGCGATTTCTCTGCACCCTGTTGCAATAAGTTTTTCACCCAAATCAGGGTTTTGAACGAACTTAGCTTCAACTGCTTTTGTCATAACATCAATCTTTTTTTCACCCCATTCAGAATCCACGACTACATCAGGTCGTCGAGAAAACTCTAGTGTTTCCCGAGGAGTTGATAAGCGTCTGCAGATCTCCTCATTATTAGTCCCGGCAAATTTTTGAGCATGGTAATAATGTTCAGTCGAAGGCCAAATCTTCCCATTCAAATAAATTGGCGAAAGATACCAATTGCTTAAATAACCATTTTCACCTTCAGGTCCATAAAATAAAATTCGTTTATCAACATGATGTGCCGGATGGGCAAATAGTTCAGTGAGACCAAAGTAACTTCCATTTGGTCCTATAAAATTTACCCAATTTTGATCGCTGGCATGAAAAACATCACCGTAAATGTCAACACCCTTCATTTTTAATTCAGCAACTGATTCATCGACATTATCGACTAAAAAATCTACCTTCAATCCGGGCATATCATCTAACTCAGTCGCCTGGGTTGGTCCGAGAACTTCAAATAAATCCCCATTAGGTAATTTAAAAGTTACGACATCTTTATCTTCAAAACTGATATCAAACTCCATAATATCTCGAAAAAAAGAAACCATTTTTTCAAATTCCTTTGTCTTAAACCCTGCCCAGGCAATCCCTTTAATGTTCATTGTTTCCTCTCCTTTTTTCAATGAATTGTTGAACCGCATCACTTGTCGGCATCGCTCCTTGTGCTCCTATTTCACCTATGGAAATAGCCGCAGCCGCTGTTGCAAATTCAAGTGAATCCTGTAAATTCATATTATTTAACACACAGTATACAATCGCACCAGAAAATGTATCCCCTGATCCTGCTGTATCGACAACATCCACTTTATAAGCTGGAAATTCATAGTATTCACCGATAATATTCCCCGCAACAGCTCCATCACTTCCCAAAGTAATGATTACATTAGAGGGGCCTAAAGCAAGCAATCCATGAACCATTTCTTTCAGATCCATGCTTGGAAAGAAACCCATGGCACCTTGACGATTGAGCAAGACTATATCAGAGTTTTCAATTACTTCTCTACACTCATCCAAACCAGGATAAGCAGCATCCAGATCTACTGAAACCGTAATTCCGTGTTCTTTAGCAACTTTGATTGATGGAAGCATACGGGATGGATTAATTCCAATAAAATGAGCGTGTTTTGCGCTGCAGAGAAATTTTTCTTTTTGGATTAGATGCTCAGGAAGTGGATAGACAATTTCTGTGGTTCGAACAAGATAGGCTTTCTCTCCAGTCTTATCCAGCATTACGATACAATGATAAGTTTCATAGCCATCTGCTATGATCATTCCATCGGTATTTACGCGATTTTTTTCGAGTTCCAACAAACTTCTTTTGCCATTTTCGTCATTTCCTATGACACTGAGAATCCCAGTATCAATTCCTAAAGTACTAAGCACACTTGCAGTATTTGCTCCTTTTCCTCCTGGTTTATAAAAACATTCAGTAACTAGAACACCTTCATCCCAGGTAGGAATATGATCGACAAGATAATAAAAATCAGCATCTGTATCTCCGACAACAACGACTTTTGGCATATATCCTCTTTTACTTTTTCCTGTACAATCCATTTTGATTTTATCTTATCACCATAAAATTGCTGTGAATAAATAATCTTTTAATCTCTCATCTACTTGTCAATAACAACAATCCGCATTCTTCGCTAAATCTCACAAGTCATACAGTTCTAAAAGCTTTATACAAAATTATTTTGCCACATTCCAGAAAAGTACCTTCTAACCATCAAGAAGAGTTTTACAAAGTGCTCTATTAATACAGCAAGATAAACGATTGTAATTGGTTGATGGAAAACAACCGATAAAAAGAATGCCAACGGAATTCCAACCAGCCAAATTGAGCCAGTATCAGAAATAAAACAATATTTTACATCTCCACCGGCACGCAATATTCCTGTCATAATTGTATAGTTTATAGATCGAGTGCATAGGAATATCGAAAGATATCCAAGAATTCGCTTTGCGTATCTAAAACTGATAGGAGAAAGGCTATAAAAAGAGAGAATTCGAGACCTTAGGATAAAAACAAGTCCTCCAATACAAATGCCGATGAAAAACGAAAGAATGATCGTCTTTTTAGCGTAATCAGCAGCTTTTTCCTTTTTATTTTCCCCAAGAAAATTACCGATCATGACAGCACTGGCACTAGAAACACCTAAAATGTATGTATACATCAGATTATCAATGGGTAAAACAGCGCCTACCGCAGCAATAGCAGGCGTTGAAATACCTGCATAAATAGCTGTATAACAATTTAACCCAAGGCCATATAAACCTTCATTTACAGTTATAGGAATAATCTTTTTCATCGTGATAATAGCGATTTCCCTATTGATAGTAAAAATTTCTGAAACTTTAGCAGCTATGGGAGTTTTGCATAGATAGGTGTATAGCAAAATGATTAAACACTCAATGAAACGTGCTAAAGTTGATCCCAATCCCGCACCTGCAAGTCCCATTTGAGGAAAACCAAGGTTTCCAAAAATGAAAAGGAGGTTTAAAAATATTTTCAAAATAAATGTAGAAGAAGTAATAATGGTCGGGACTCTCACATTACCAATACTGCGATGTGTTCCCGAAAATACCTGTGTTAATGAAAGGAAAAAGAAACCAGGAGATAAAAATTGCAAGTATTTTGATGCAAGGTTTACTACTTCAAGATCAGCACTATAAAAGTGCATAATTCTATGAGGGAAGACCATTGTTATTACAGAGAAAAAAGCTCCGATAATACCACACCAGACTAACTCAGTACCTAGGACTTCTTTAATTCTTTCAATGTCTTTTTTTCCCCATAATTGAGCCTTTATAACAATGCCGCCAGAAACGGCGCCGAAAATCAAAAGATTGTATAAAAAGAAAAATTGATTAGCTAATGCAGCTGCTGCAATATTTGTATCTCCATAAGATCCAATCATGAAATTATCAGCAAGATTAACAGATGAAGAAATCAGATTCTGTAAAATTAAAGGAAGTCCAATTTTCCAAATATTATTTATGTATTCTTTATCTAATATTAACATATTAAGCTGGTCTCGTAATCCATGCTAGTATTTATACTATGGGATCAGAGTCCGAGATAATTCAAAAGTCGCAGGAAAAGCGTGGTTCATTCAGACAATAAAAATTTTCTTCTGTTACATCAATGTTACAAATGTAACCTTTTCAACGCTCTTTTTATTTGATAAAGTTTGATTACATCAAATGTTTCATTATTATTTTTGACAGGAATTGATTGCTAAAGGCGAAATCGGATGCTCAATGCGAAGAAATAATCCAACAAAACACACATTTTATCGAATCGTGTTCTAAGCAAGAGCAATAACCGATCGTTAAAATAGCACAAAAAGTTTCGCTTTGTTGAACCTTTACACAGATTTGATTTTTTTACGATCTTTTTGGATATTATTGTTGTAGTCAATTTCGATATTATCTGAAACAATTTATTAATATATGTAAACTTCTATATATTCCAATTCAATATATAGAATAAGAAAAAGGAGATCATATGAAAAAGTTTAGTATGTTTTTGTTGTTATTCGTTTTGTTATGTGTAGCATCAACTGTCATTGCTTCACCAGCAGAAGCTGCTGATTGTAACTGGGATGAAGCTACCTGCGAAATTCTTGATGGGGCAGATTTCGGTGGACGGACAATGGTTGTCGGTGTGTGGGGCGGAACGATTGAAGAAATCTACCGAAAATACATTATTCCTGAAATTGAAGCCCATAATGGGAAAGTAGAAATGCTTCTAGGTGGTACAAGTGATCGCGTGGCAAAAGTGTATGCTGAACGTGAAAATCCGACCATGGATATCGCCTACACAAATATGTTTGAATCAGCAAAGGGAATTAAAGAAGGTGTCTTTGAAGTACCTTCTGCGGATGCTGTTCCAGCATATGCAGATTTATATGATGTTGCAAAAATTGATGCATACGGTATGAGTTTCGCAGCATTGGGAATTGCTTACAAACCCGAAGCTTTTGAGGGTGAACCAGATTGGCCAGACCTTTGGAAACCCGAGTACAAAGGGAAAATCGCGATGTCGACTTTCCCTGGATCTGACAGTGAAGGATTCCTTACAATTGCTGGTTATTTAGCTGGTGGCGATGATACAACTCCTGATCTCGCATTTCCAAAACTGGCTGAACTAAAACCAATACCCCTGTTTTTTGCCAACCTTGATGAACTTTTCATGATGATGGACAAAGGTGATGTAGTTGCAGCAGCTGTATTTGACTCCTACACCAGGACTTACATCGAACAAGGTGCAAATGTGAAATTTTCTTATCCAAAGACTCCTGGTGCAATCGTCACGATGGACACTCTTTGCATTGTTAATAATGCGCCAAACCGAGATATGGCAATCGCTTGGGCTCAAATGTCGCTTAGTCCAATCGTTCAGGAAGCCTTCGCCAGAGAAATTTATTTTGGACCGACAAACTCTAAACTAGTACTTGATGAAGAAGCCGCAAGCAAGGTCATTTACGGGGAAGAACAAGCTAATTCATTGATCCGCATGAGCACTTATATGACAGATCACCGTGATGAAATTGTCGAACGATTTAATCGTGAAATTGCTGAGGATTAATTTGTAAATATTCTGAAGATATCAAGAATTGCATTTGACTTGATATTACGTGATGACATATTGATGTAGAGCAGACTAAAAAGTTTGCTCTACATAAGTTATAGGAGAAAAGAATTGGAAAGAAGATCCAAAATTACTCCCATTTTACTCTTAGCACCGGCAATTTTAATCTTTGTTTTTATTTTCGTTGCGCCATTCATTTATTTGATCTTTCAAAGTTTTTGGCATTACGAAACCAGTTATGTTTCAAAACAAGTTTTCACGCTCGAAAACTATATAAAGCTCTTCTCCGACCCTTACTATTGGAGAATCTACTGGAGGACCTTTCGGCTCAGTGTAATTTCCACATTGATAACAATGATATTAGCTTATCCAATTTCCAGGATGATTTCAAGAATGCCTCCCGGTAAAAAAGGTCTTGTTACAACATTGATCGCCTTGCCAATGATTGGCGGAGGAATGATTCAAGCAATGGGTTGGATGACGATGATGATGCCTTATGGTGCAATAAATGGCATTTTATTAAGCTTGGGGATTATCAAGGAAAAAATGACTTTTTTAGGGACAGAAACTGGAATCCTTATTGGCTTGGTTCAATCCTTTATTCCGCTTATGTCTCTTCCATTAATCGCTTCATTAGGTGCGATTGATCCAACTCTTGAGGATGCATCAAAATCTTTAGGGGCAAGTCCATTGAGGACTTTTTTCGAAATTATATTACCTTTAAGCATACCTGGCGCGGTTTCGGGCATGGTCTTGACATTTATGGCAAATCTAACAATGTATGTGACACCCTCGATTTTAGGACAAGGAAAAATACAAGTATTTGGATCTTTTGTTTATCAACAAGCAATTTCAGTAGGCAATTGGCCTTTTTCTTCTGCGTTCAGTTTATTCTTCCTGCTAATTATGGGAGTAACGGCATTTCTGAGCTCATGGATCACAAAAAGCATTCAGAAATCAATATATAAAGGAAATGAAGCATGAAAGAAAAAATCTTGCGAATCAGTTTTCTTGTTATTTGCTGGGCAATCATCCTGTATATATTGTTGCCAATTATTGTCCTGATTGTAAACAGTTTCAATAAAAGTAAATTCTTTGAATTTCCACCAACAGGATTTTCATTGCAATGGTTTGAGAAATTTTTAGTTAATAAAGAGTATCAGGCATCGCTTTTGGTAAGTGTAAAAATTGCTGCGGTTTCAGCATTTTCCGGAATCCTAATCGGAACACCTGCCGCGTATGCAATCAAACGATACAATTTTAAAGGAAGCAATTTATTGCAAACTTTTTTCTTGTCACCCTTGATGCTCCCTTCTGTCGTTTGGGCTTTAGGTTTGATTCAATATATGAATGTTGTCCGAATAGGAAATGCAAGTATTTTGGGAACTTTTTTCGGATTAATAAGCGCACATACAGTTATTATTCTCCCTTATGTAATTCGCATGGTTATGACCAGTCTTTCTTATATGGACAAGGATTTAGAAAGCGCATCACTAAGCCTTGGTGCAAATCCAATAAAGACTTTTTTCGGCATTACTTTTCCTTTAATTTCACCGGGAGTACTTGTTGGAGCAGTTTTTGGATTCATGGTTTCGTTTACTGATGTTGTTGTCACCTCCTTTATTGGTGGTTCGAAATACATCACATTTCCAGTGCGAATGTACAGTGAAATTCGGTCGGAAGGTCTTGATCCTCTCGCAGTCGCTGTGAGCGCAATAATAATCATCATCCTTGTTATTGTTTCTTTTATCTGTGAGAAGACAATTCAATGGTCCCGCTATATTTAACGGAGGATATTTTGAGACGCGTTAATAAAAAAATTCTCGACACTTATGAACATTTAAATTATTTACCAGTTTTTGATAAAGACGGGAAACCAGGGCTAACACTCGTGGACCCTTCAAAAATCGGTGATTATGTCATAATGACTGTCCGTGATCCACTATGTGCATATACAGATGATCCAGCACTTGAAATCGCAAAAAAAATGGATAATTACGAGCTAGCAGGAAAGTCCGGGATTTTTTTAACTTATACCGGTGAGTACAAAGGCGCAAAAATTAGTGTAGTGAGCAGTGGTAGTGGTGCTCCCGAAGCGGAGTTGGCTCTAATTGAATTTATGCGGTGCTCAAAAGCAAATACTTTCGTCCGTATCGGCGGTGCTGGAGCGTGGAATGAAGATGTTCATCCAGGGGATATTGTCATTGCGAGTGGAGCAGTTCGTGACGATGGCATGACGCAATCTTACATATGTCCACAATTTCCTGCCGTAGCGAATTATGAGGTTGTCACTGCTTTAATTCAAGCTGCTGAAAGTATTGACTATCCTTTTCATGTTGGTGTAATTCGTTCAGCTGACAGTGATTTCTGTGGATGGGGTAAACCAGCAGTCGATGGTTACATACAGCCGGAACATACCGAAATAATAGATTACTATAATCGCGCTGGCGTTTTATGTGCTGACAGAGAGTCTTCGGCTTCAATTTTCTTGCCGCAATTATTCGGAAGAAGAGGTGGTTCAATTGTATCTATTGGCGACAACGTGGTTAGCCGAGAAGGATTTTCAAATGGAGCTGGACACCAACAGGCAATTGAAATCGGATTAAACGGAATTGCTATACTAAATCAAATGGATAAAGCAAAAAAAACTGCAAACAAAAAATATTGGTATCCTGGATTAGGACTTGGATAAAAATGGAGAAATTACCGATGGGTGAAGAAAATACGATCGCGCTGTCAGTAAGAAACGTGTCTAAATCATATGGATCAGTCAAGGTTTTAGATAATATTTCAGTCGATGTAGCTGAAAAGGAGATGCTAGTTCTACTAGGTCCCTCAGGATGCGGAAAGACAACTTTATTGAAGATTATTGCTGGTTTATTGTCACACGAGACAGGAGAACTATTCATTCAAGGAGAAAACGTCACAAATAAGCCGCCCTATAAGAGAGATATCGGTTTGGTATTTCAAAACTACGCATTGTTTCCGCATAAGACGGTTTTTGAAAATGTTGCTTATGGGCTGAAAATGCGTCATGTAGAGAAAAATGAAATCAAACGCAGAGTGAAAGAAGTCCTTGCTTTAGTCAGACTTGAGGGAATGGAAAATCGTTCAACAAAACAGATGTCAGGAGGGCAGCAACAACGCGTCGCATTAGCTAGGGCGCTGGTTCTTAATCCATCCTTGCTGCTGCTTGATGAACCGTTGTCTAATCTAGATGCGAAACTTAGAGCTATCGTTCGAGTGGAAATTGCCCAGATTCAACGAAAATTAGGGTTGACATCAATTTTAGTCACACATGATCAAACAGAAGCATTAACAATGGGAGATCGAATTATTTTAATGTATGAAGGAACAATAAAACAGGAAGGAAGTCCCCAGGAGATATTTGATAAGCCTAGAGACATCTTTGTGGCTTCGTTTATTGGTTCACCACAAATTAATCTATTTGATGCTGAATTTAATTCTGGACTACTGAGCTTTTCGAATATTCACGGACAACCTTTTGATAGAAACCAATTAAAAATTTCGATTGCTGCGGATATTTCAGATCAAATTAAAGAAGGGCAAAAAGTTGTTATCGGAATCCGTCCTGAAAATTTCAATATCCATTTTTCTGACATAGAATCATGCATGATAAAAGGTCATATTAATTTTATTGAAAATCTTGGTTCAGATTTTTATATTCATATCTTGAGCAACGAGAAAGAAATTATTGCTCGATTACCGATGGAATATAAAAACCAAGCCATCGTTGGTGCCGAAGTAGGGTTAAATTGTAAAGATGGGGAAATGCACCTCTTTGACATGGAGACAACTGAAAGAATTTCTAAATAATTTTTGTGAAGAATAGTATCGATTAAGAAAGTATTGAAGGAAAACTATATGGAAATAAATAATTCTTCTTTGGATTTAGCTAGGTTGAACTGGGTTGAAGGTAAAGAAATTTCTAAGAATACCAAAACAGCTATCATTCCCATTGGAGCTACCGAGCAACACGGACCTCATTTACCAATCGGCACTGACACATTTATTCTTCAAGGGATTATTTCTGCTATTAAAAATGAGATTGGACCTGATTATCCAGTGTTATTCTTACCCTCAATTCCATTTGGAAAAAGTCCAGAACACCTGGATTTTTTTGGGACCATTTCTCTTCAAGCAACTACTATCATTTCTATAATGAATGATATTTGTTTTTCCTTACAAAAACATGGTTTTAAATCCGTCGTTTTTCTAAATACACATGGTGGGAATCTTGATTTATTAAAAGCAATTCTCTATGACATCAGAGATAAATATGATCTTTTTCCGTATTGTATACACACTGGAGGTCCTGACGGCTGGGATGGCGTAGACTTTACGTCAAAAGTCTTTCCTGAACTGACCATACCAGAATGCCACGCAGGATCGGTCGAAACATCAATAATTGCATTTTTGCATCCGGAATTAGTGAAAAAGCCTGAAGACTATAGCCAAAAAATGGACATACCAGAGTTCCCCTTTGGCTGGAAAACCTCAGATCTGTCCAATAATGGAGTCATCGGTGACCCAAAATATTATTCTGCTGAGGCTGGAAAAGCAGCCCTTAACTTTGGAGCAAAACGGATTCATAATATTCTTGATCAGATTGTTAATAATTCATAGATCAGAAGATTAAGATTAAAAGCAATGGAAATAATCATTGCCTTTTTTAATTAATTCAAATAACAAAGAAATCTATTAAAGATTGCTCCAAACTAATTAATTGATCTTTTACAAACAATCAAGATTGATCCTATTATTGTTAGCATTTAATTTCGAAGTCATAATATCCCTTCAGTTTCTTTTAGTAATACTTAAACCAAATTTATAAATTAGATAGAATGTTCAACATACCCACCTCCATGGTTCGAAATCTCTATTCATTTGGCAGCAAATAAATATTTATATATCCTGTTGAAATGTTTTTAGAATAGAAAACAGGAATGAAAGGATATGAAAACTCGCAAGTGTTATCGTATTATTCACGATTCACTTACCCGCTGCCTTACACCGAAAAAGCGGAAATCATATACAATTACCTCACTTGAAAATACGATAGGAAAATATAGAGAACATTCAGGCAAAAAGCAGGCAGCTTCATCCTTTGAAGTACAAAAACCTGACAAAACTGGCAGAGGGTGCAGATGGATATTGTCATTACAGGCGGTGGCAAAGTCGGAGAGGAACTTTGCCGCGACCTTTCATCAGAAAACCATAACGTCGTCCTGATCGACACCGATCCCGACCGGCTGGAGCAGCTATCCAGCACTTATGACATCAAAGGTGTGCTCGGAAACGGCGCAGTTTACTCGCTGCAGCTCGAAGCGGACACGAATAAATGCGATCTGTTCATCGCAGTCACTCCCAAAGATGAGATCAACATCATTGCAGCGCTGACTGCCAAGCGTATCGGCGCTCAAACCTGCATCGCACGCGTCCGCAATCCGGAATATTCCGCCCAAATTCACTTTATCCGCGACGAGCTCGGCATTGATCTGATTCTCAATCCCGAGCTGGAAGCTGCGCGGGAAATTCACAGCATCATTCAATCCCCATCGGCACTGACCGTAGACCGGATTTTGCACACAGCCATCAGTCTGGTGTCGGTCACCGTAAACCCGCAATCCGAACTTGCCGGAACTTATGTTCGCGACTTTCGATGGGCAGAGAAAAATGGTCTGATGGTCGCGATTGAACGGGATAATCAGGTATTAATTCCAAAAGGCGACACCCGCATTGAAGGAAATGACCTGTTATTCTGCATCGGCACAGCGAACGACCTGAAATTTCTTTATATGGAAGCTGGTGCCTATCAGCCCGAAATTCGTTCAGTTCTGATTGTCGGCGGAGGGCGAATCACCCGTTATCTGCTGCCGATGCTTTTGAAAAACAACCTGCGCATCAAGGTGATTGATGTCAATCATACGATTTGTGACGAGCTTGCAGTCGACTTTCCAAAAGTTGAGGTCATTTTTGGAGACGGCACCAATCTTGATTTTCTGAAAGAAGAGCGGATTGGGGATTATGACGCGATGATTTCGCTGACGAACATCGACGAAGAAAACATGATCATCTCAATCTTCGGTTCCCATTCAGGCGTTCGCAAAACAATCATGAAAGTCAATCGGCTGAATCTGGTTAAACTTTTGAAAGATCCCGGTCTCCAAAGCGTCATCACCCCGCATGCGATCGTTTCCGATCAAATCATCCGTTATTCCCGGTCGCTGACAGCCGGCGGACGCAGCGAGATGCTTTATCTGACCCGCTTTTCAGACGACCGCATTGAAGCCATCGATTTCAAGGTTCAGAAATCCAGCCCGCTAACAAATGTTCCGCTGCAAGAATTGAACCTGATTGAAAATGTGCTGATTGGGTTGATCATTCGCGGTAAACAGCACATTATCCCAACTGGGAAAGATGAGATTTTGCCTGATGATCATGTCGTGATTGTGACTACCCACCTTCACATCACTGAAATCGAAGAAATCTTAGAGGATTAGCAGATGAATTTCGGCATGATTCGCATGCTGCTCGGCAGATTGTTCTTCGCAGTCGCCTTTACATTCCTTGTTCCCTTAGGGGTCGGCTTGTTTTATCACGAACCGATCCAGAACCAAATCGCTTTCGCTGTCCCTTTTTTCGTCCTGCTGGTTGCCGGGATCCTGGCAATCCGCAAACCGGTTGCCAACGACCGCTATTTCATCAAAGAAGGATTTGTGATGGTCGCGCTGGGATGGATTTTCACCTCCCTGGCAGGCAGTCTGCCCTACCTGCTGATCGGGCGCGGAATTCCGTTTGCCGACGCTTTTTTTGAGTCCAGCAGCGGCTTTTCAACCACTGGCGCGTCTGTATTCAGCGCATCCTACAATTTTCCTCCGTCCCTTCTGTTTTGGCGGTGCTTCTGCAATTTCCTCGGCGGTCTCGGAATGCTGATCGTGGTCATTGTCGCCATGCCGCGTCTCGGTTCGGAGGGGGTCTATGTCATGAAAGCCGAACTGCCCGGGCCGACCAATTCTAAATTGACCAGCCGGGTCTCATCCTCCATCCGCATCCATTACCTGATTTACATCGGACTGATAGTTCTGCTTTTCCTCCTGCTGGTCATTCTGAAAATTCCGTTGTTTGATGCTTTTCTGCTCACATTTTGCATCGCAGGAACCGGCGGATTCAGCATCCGGGAAACCGGATTGTCTTATTATGCAAATCCCGCAGCTGAAACGGTCATCGCAGTCTTCATGCTGTTGTTCGGGATCAACTTTGGGTTGTATTTTCTGCTGGCTACCGGCCGTTTAAAAAAAATGTTTCAAAGCGAGGAAATGCGCTGGTATCTGGGAATCATCGCCCTCTCAGTTGCAATCATCAGCATCGATCTCGCTCCGCGTTATCAAAGCTTTCAGAAGCTGATCCATGACGTCTTTTTCACTGTCACTTCAACGATCTCCACCACTGCATACGAGGTCACCGAGATCAGTATCTGGCCGGTGCCCAGCCAGGTCGTTTTGCTGCTGCTGATGTTCTGCGGCGCAATGGCAGGCTCAACTGCCGGCGGTTTAAAAATCTATCGGGTTGCGATCTACATTAAAACGTTTTTCAACGAATTGCAGCTGACCGTCAACCCGCATCGCCGAACCGTGCTGCGTTTTGACGGAGCGAAGCTCAATGACCAGACCCATCGCAGCATCGTGCGGTACCTGATCACCTACCTGCTTGTTTTTGCGCTGCTGATGGTTCTGCTGAGCTGGGATACCCCAAGCTTTTCCACTCTTTTTAACGTTGTTCTCTCAACGGTCAGCAACACCGGTCACGGACTCGACCTGCTCGGTCCGGCTTATGACTATGGATCCTTTTCTTCCTGGTCAAAAATTATCTTGTCTTTCGGCATGATCGCCGGCCGTCTTGAACTCTATCCGCTGCTGATTCTGTTTATCCCCCGCACCTGGAAGAAGGGCTGATCAAAAGACACACGAAGCAGCTCCCCTGATGGATTTCAGATCAGACTGCCGACCACAATCGCGAATAAACAGCCAATGATGGGGCAGATGATCAGCGGCCATAACAAAAAATGCTCTCTGAAGGTCACTTTTCGAAAAAAGTTCCCGGCGCGCAAGCGCTCTTCTTCAATTCCGAACGCATCCGCGTAAAAGGCTCGATTCGTGTGAATTTCCAATAAATCCAGCAGGAATGCATCGCCGAAATTCATAAACAGCGCCACAATATACCCATGCCAGAAGAGGTCCCAAAAACCGACCTGCATCCCGCGGTAAACACGCACGCCATTTACTGCCATAACGAAAGCAAGAAAGGCAAGCTGAGGCAGATAAAGTTTGTAAAACCGAGCAATCTCTGCCCGCGGCTGCGCCGGCGCCCCTGCCCGAAAGCGCGGCGGCAGCATGTGCAAAATGCCCCGCGGCATCAGCCGCATCAGATAAAATATGCCTGCGTTGAAAATCGTACCGATGATGATTCCGTCAAGAAGCGCCTGAAAAAGATTCATACCCTATCCTCCTTCAGATGAATTCAGTTTTATTTTTTTATTGAAAGTTTTTAATCAACCTTAATGGTAAATCCTTATGATCAATTGTTCAAATGTTTTTCCGCCTTTTTTATCCAAAAAAACCTTACGGCAATTTTCGGAAAATTATGGCTTATTTATAGTCATTTCGGGCACCTTATGGTATAGTTATCACAGAAATAAGGTTGCCTAAAGCCCGGATGCCAGGCAACAATGGTGGAAGCTGGTGAATAGTCCAGCACTGTGCCGCAACTGTAACTGATCAGAAAATATCAGAAGTCAGGAAACCGCCTTATTTTGGAAATCGTCTTCTCGAGCAAGAGGGCTTTTGACGCGCGAGCTCATAAGTCCGGTCTTTGTCGACCGGTTTTTGTTTTCCTCCAATCAGAGACTATTTTCAGTTATTACTATCGAACCGCGAGATGTCAACTTTTTTCTCTGACGTCTGCGCATTGGAGGAAATGTGGAATTCAAAGCAGGAGTTGTATATTTTACCGGCGCCGGTCCGGGCGATCCCGAACTGATGACGCTCAAAGCTGCGGAGTTGGTTCGAGCGGCAGACCTGATCCTTTACGCAGGGTCGCTGGTTAATCCAGAAGTCTTGGCTTCCGCGAAAAAGACGGCTGAGAAGCTCAGCACGGCATCGCTGCCGCTTGAAAAGCAAATCGAACTGATGAAAAATGCTGCCGCCGCTGGGAAGGTCATCGCTCGGCTGCACACCGGCGATCCTTCAGTTTATGGCTCGATCACCGAACAGATCCAAGCTTTAAATAAACTGCAAATTCCTTTCATGATCATCCCGGGCGTGACCGCGGCATTCGCCGCTGCTGCCTCGCTCGGCATCGAATACACGCTGGCGGAAGCCTGCCAGTCGCTGATCCTGACGCGCTCAGAAGGCAGAACGCCGGTTCCGAGCACGGAGCAGTTAAGCGCCATGGCAAGCCATCGCTGCAGCCTGGCAATTTATCTCAGCAGCGGCATGATCGGCAAAGTCGTTGATCAATTCATTGCAGCTGATTACGCGCCGGAGACTCCGGCAGCGATCGTCTACCATGCCAGCTGGCCGGATGAAAAAAAACTTATTGGAACGCTGGCTGACATCGAAGAACGGGCTGAAAAAGCTCTCATCACCCATCAGTCACTGATCATCGTCAGCCCTGCACTCGAAACCGCCCGCCTGGTTGCTCCATCTCATCTTTATGGCACCTGGCAGCAGGAAACGAAAATCCACCGCCGCCCTTGCGTGGTCATCACTTTAAGCGCTGACTCGATTGATCTTGGCATGCGTCTCACAGATGCCATGCCTGAGGCAAATCTCCTTGTTCCAGAAAAACACTGGCAGCCAGCGTTCGAGACCGAGCCGCGATATCAACCGTTCGGCTTCGGTATCCGGCAGGCATTGCAGGAAGCTTTCCAGAAATATGATGCGCTGATCTGTATCATGGCTTCCGGCATTGTCGTGCGAGAGCTGGCGCCGATCCTGCGTTCAAAGCAGGTCGATCCTGCGGTGGTCGTGATAGACAGTCGCGGCAAGTTCGCAGTCAGTCTCCTGAGCGGCCATGGCGGCGGCGCAAATCAGCTGGCTCAACGGGTCGCAGCGATTACTGGCGGACAAGCTGTCATCACGACTGCAAGCGATGTGCAGCAGATTCCGCCGCTGGATACGCTCATCAAACAGAAAGGCTGGCAAATAGCCCCCGGCAGCAACTTGACCGCCTTGATGGGCGCGCTCGTCAACCATGAGCCGGTCGCCGCGATCTGGGAGGAGCAAATTCCCGAACCGAACCCGCTCGCTGATTTTCCGATGGCGTTTTTCAAAGACATCGCCAGCGTACCGGAAACGATCCACAAGGCGGTTATTTTCTCGAATAAATCGCTGGAAGCCGCGCTGACTGAGCGCTTTGATGCTTTGCTGCTGCTGCATTCGCGGACGCTCTGGCTGGGGGTCGGCTGCAATAAAGGCACACCTGCAGATGAGATTGACGCTTTCTGCCGTAAAGTTGTAACCAATGCCGGGTGGAGCTGGTCAGCCGTCCGCGGCATTGCGACCATCCCGGAAAAAGCTGATGAACCTGGATTGATCGAATTTGCAAAGTCCAATCAGTTTGAAATCAGAATTATTCCGCATGAAGAAATTCGGGCGGCGGGCAGCATGCCCACGCCCTCCGCCCATACGCTCAACCTGTTTGGCATTGAAGGGGTCGCTGAACCTTGCGCCCTGATTGCAGCCGGCACTGACCACCTGCTGATCCAAAAACAGAAATCCGAAAACGTGACTGCCGCGCTTGCGCAGGAGGAAATTTAAAAATGAATGGACATATCTTTGTAATTAGTACCGGTCCTGGATGCGTCGAATGGATTCCGGATGCTGTGCTATCCGCCATGGAAAAAGCTGATCTGTTTTTGGGCTATTCCACCTATTTAAAGCAGATTGAATCGCTTTTCCCTGACATCCCGCGCGAGTCCAGCAGCATGCGACAGGAGACTGCCCGGGCTGAACGCGCGGTTCTGCTGGCAAAAGAAGGGAAAAAAGTCGCTGTCATTTCCGGCGGAGATGCCGGCATTTTCGGCATGGCAGGTCTGATATTGGAAAAAACCGCTGCACTGTGGCCGGAAGGCTTGTCCGAAGTGGAAGTCCTGCCGGGCATTTCCGCATTGAACGCTGCCGCATCGCTGGTCGGCGCGCCGCTGATGACCGATTTTGCAGCCATCAGCCTGTCAGATTATCTGATTCCGATTGAGACCATCATGCTGAGGGTTGAAAACGCAGTCAAAGCCGGCTTTATCCTGTGTCTGTACAATCCAAAGTCAAAGATCCGGACTGAACCCTATGATCAGTGCTGCCAGATTCTCAACCGTAATTTAGCGTCTGAAACGCCGGTTGCGATCGTCCAAGGCGCTTATCGCAGCAGCCAGACAATTCGCACAATCACACTCGGACAGCTTCCTGATGAAGAAATCGGGATGGACTGCATCCTGCTTATCGGCAATAAAACGACCCGGCAGCTGGGACGCTGGATGGTGACCCCGCGCGGTTACACGATTTAAATGAGGAAATATGATCAATAAAGCTGGAAAAAACATCGAATCGCTGAGTTTCAGCATCATTCAATCAGAATTGGGAGCGAATTCATTTTCACAAGAGGAACTCGCAATTGTCACCCGCGTTATTCACACGACCGGAGATTTCGAATTTGCCGATAACCTGCGTTTCTCAACTGACGCCATCGAACGCGGCAAGGAGCTGCTGCGGAGTGGCTGCCCGATCGTGACTGACGTGAAAATGGTTTCCGCTGGCATTTCCACCCGATTTATGGCGGATAAAAATGAACGGGTGCGCTGTCTGATCGACGATCCGCGCGTTATCCAATTCGCAAACGATCACGAAATAACCCGCTCAGAAGCCTCAATGCGCTTGCAAAAGGACATTCTGCCCAAGGCAGTGGTCGCAATCGGCAACGCCCCGACTGCGTTGCTTGAGCTCCTGAGGTTGGCGCGGGAAGAGGCTGTGATCCCCGGACTGATCATCGGCATTCCAGTCGGATTTGTGAACGCGGCGGAATCAAAAGACACGCTGGCAAACAGTCAGCTGCCTTTCATCACCTCCTTAGGACGAAAAGGCGGCTCGCCGATCGCGGCAGCCATCATCAATGCGCTGAACGCGCTGCCTTAAAAGGAAGCACGACGTGAGGGACACGCTGGATCCTTCGCATCTGCAGCGAATCTGCGCCGCACTTGGCATTTCGCCAGAGAAAATTCAGGACTGCCGGAGAGATGATACCGGGCTGAACAACGAGAACTGGATCCTCTCAACGGCGCAGGGCAGCTGGCTTTACCGCATCCCCGGGCGCGGCACTCAATTATTTTGCAGCCGGCGCAACGAATCAAAAGTCTATACGATCCTTCGTCCTTTTGAGCTTAGCGATGAAGTCATTTTTCTGGATGCTGAAAGTGGCTGGAAACTTTCGGTTTATTATCCGGACTGCCATGCTGCCAACCCGCACAAGGCGCAGGATGTTCAGGCTGCCATGCAGCTCCTGACCCGGCTGCACCAGCTGCCAATCCGGTTCCCGTATTATGACGATCATGCAGCGCGAATCCAGCGTTATTTCCGGATCGCCAAAGCGCATCAAGCTGCATTTGACCCCGAGTTCGAGCCGCTTCGCCATGAAATACTTGATCGCATCGCATTGATGGCAGGAGCCGAAAAGTGGGTTCCGTCGCATGGTGATTTTCTGCCTGAAAATGTTTTGTGTTTTCCTGATGGGCATGCGCTGCTTTTGGATTGGGAATTCGCTGCCATGGGACACCCGCTTGAAGACATCGGAACTATTTGCCATCACGCCGATCTTTCACCCGAATCCAGTATCCTCACCGCCGAAACCTATTTCAGCCGGGAGCTGACCCCCGCTGAGACAAACCGGCTTTTTCTGTCCTGCGCCAGCGCTGCCATCCTGTGGTACAGCTGGGCAATATTCAAACTCACCGTCAGCTCAAACACGGAAATTTATCACAGGTTTGCCCAGCGCTCATTGACATTTTGTGCGCGATATTTACGCTTGATTGAGACTTAAAAGAAGGACGAACAAAAGTACTGCAACCGTAAATCCGATGATGCCCGCAATACCGACAATCCGGCAGGATTTCCGAATGTCTGCTGCTCCGGGTTCTTTTCCCGATGCGTTGACGCGGTAAGCACCTTGTTTCTCCAGCTGAATATCCAAAGCCCCAGCCGTTGCCCCAATTGTCCAGCCGGCATTTGGGCTTTGAAACTGACACCGCTGAAAAAGCATCACCCGCCAGCCGTTGATGAAATCTCCCTTTGAAAATGGTGCTGCCAGACAGATCAACGCTCCTGACAGCGGAGCGGGGATGAGATTCAGCAGATCATCCAGCCGGGCAGCAGCTTTGCCGATCATCTCCCATTTTTCAGAATGATAGCCAATCATGGCATCTGCTGTATTAATAAAGCGAAAGCCCCATGCCAGCGGCAGTCCGCCGATCATGAACGCCAGCAGCGGCGTGATGAAGCTGTCCGTCAGGTTTTCTGCCACGGACTCAATCGCCGCTGATGCAATTTTTTCAACGCTTAGCGTCGAAGTATCGCGGCTGACCAGATGCCAGGCAGTCAGCCGGCGCGCCTCAGCCAGATCCCCTTGGTTCAAAGCAGTATAAATTTCTCCTGCTGCACGCAGCAGTCCCTTGAGCGTGAAAACTGGTTTCAGTAGAATTCCGGTCACAATACCATTCAGCAGCCACGGAAGCTTTGACAAACCCCGCGCAATCGCAGCAATCGGTAAACAAAAGAGCGCCAGTCCAGTAATAACCAGCAGCAATCCACCGATGAAACGGTTCAGTGGCTGCCTTGCGGGAATTCTGAGACAGCGATTCGACGAGAAGTCAATCCATTTACCCATCCAGACTACTGGATGAACTGCGGCTGGCAATTCAGCAAACAGCAGGTCAAGCAGCAAGCCTGTCAGCAGCGCAGTTAACACAATTTTCATGAGATGCCCTGGTCAATGATTTGCTCAATCAAGGCTATATCCAAGTGTTCTTCAAGGTGATCAGCCAGCCGATCGAAACTTTGCGAGACCATCGTGCGAAAACTTAAGCCAGAGGGTTCAATATCAAGCGCCCGCAACCAGGCGCTACGGAAGCCATCATTATCAAACAGACCATGCAAATAAGTGCCGAAACTCTTTCCGTCTGCGGCAATCGCGCCGTCAAAACCATCAAACTTTTCCTGCCCAGCGCGTTTCACTTTAAAAATCGGATGTGTGCTCTGGGTCTCTCCATAGTGAATCTCATATCCCTGGACTGTCAATCCCTGAAGCGAGTTCAAAAAGCCGCTGACTGAAATCAGCTGCATTTCTGTCTGGGAAACTTTCTTTGAGCCAGCCATAACCGTCTCAACCGGCAACAGTCCCAATCCTGCGCAGGCTTCAATCCCGCTTTCCAGCCGCAGCGGATTGCGGATTTGTTCCCCCATCAGCTGAAATCCGCCGCAAATGCCGACTACTGCCGCTCCTTGGCGGCTGGCGTCCTGAATCGCATCTGCCATACCGCTCTGCACCAGCCACTGCATGTCGCCCAAAGTGTTTTTTGTGCCGGGCAGCAGGATTGCAGCCGCACCGCGCATTTCATCCGGGCGATCGCAAAAGACCAAATTGACCATCGGTTCATACTTGAGCGGGTCAAAATCATCAAAATTGCTGATGTGCGGCAGTTTGACCACGCAAATTTTCCTGGCAGCCGGACTTTTCATCCCGACAGAGGAAAAGGCAGCAGCGTCTTCGTCAGCAATGCCATGATCCGGCAAATAAGGCACCACGCCCGCGACCGGCGTCCCGTCGCTGCGTTCGGACAGAATGCGCGTTCCTTCGGAAAATAGTTTTATTTCACCTCGGAACTTATTGACGATGAAGCCCCTTATAAATTTCCTGTCAGCTTCCGAGAGCAGCCACCAGCTGCCGGCAAGCTGGGCAAAGATTCCGCCGCGATCAATATCCCCGATCAGCAGGCAGGGCGCTTTCGCGTAGCGTGCAATCGCCAGATTGGTCACATCGTTTTTCAGCAAGTTTAGTTCGGCAATACTGCCCGCGCCCTCAATCAAAACCAGATCAGCTTCGCTGCGCAGCGACTCCAAACTTTCTGTGATCGGCTGCCAAAGCTGGTTCCGCATGGCGTAATAATCCGTTCCGGAAAAAGACCCCTGCAGCTTGCCCAGCAGGATCAGCTGACTCTTGTGATCCGCTTCGGGTTTTAGCAGCACCGGATTCATCTGCACAGTCGCCTGAACGCCGGCAGCCGCAGCCTGCACAGCCTGCGCGCGACCAATTTCCCCGCCATTGAGACATACAGCCGCGTTGTTGCTCATGTTTTGAGCTTTAAACGGCAGCACCCGCAGTCCTTTGCGGGTGAAAATGCGGCAAAATCCAGCAGTCAGCAGACTTTTGCCGACTGAAGACATGCTGCCCATCAGCATCAACATTTTTGCAGTCATTTTTTCTCCATTGCAGTTATGAAATTAGTTACCAGCGTTTCATCTTGACCAAAATCTATATGACTATACGAAGCAATTGTGTTGCCGCGGCAGACACCATCCGTCCCGCACGCCTCGCCAAGTGCATTCATGTAACTGAAAAGCGGTTGATCATCGTCTTCGCGATCCCAAATTGAATAATGGAACTCATGACTGCGCAGCGTCTGCGCGGGGGCAAGCAGCCAGTTGGGCGTCAGCGCTGTTGCCATTCGATATCCCATTATAAGCCGCCGTCCCATTCGGCAGCTCCCTGAAAGGATGCCCGCCATTTGATAGGATCGGTCAGAATCCTGAAAAACATTTGTCAAATACATCAGTCCGCCGCATTCGGCGAAAATCGGATGGTCAGCGACTGCAAATGTGCGAACCGCGGAAAGCATGCTTTCATTTATGGATAGCGCAGGCGCATGCAGCTCCGGATAACCGCCGCCAAAATAGATGCCGTCAATCCGGTCAGGCAGGGTTGGATCGTGGATTGGGCTGAAATAAACGATTTCAGCTCCAGCTTCTGCCAGAAGCGCCAGATTTTCAGCGTAATAAAAACAGAATGCCTCATCACGCGCCACTGCCAGCCGCACGTTTGCCGGTTTTTCCCGGCTTTTCAGTTCAACTAGCGGAAGCTGGATCGGTTTCGCAGTCCGTGCGATTTCGAGCACAGCTGCCAGATCCAAATTCTCTTCAATGATCTCCGCAGCACTTTCAAGAAAAGCAGCTGTCTTTTCCCGGTCATCATCCAGCGTCACCAGTCCGAGATGCCTTTCGGGGACGATCAAACCGTCCTTCTTCGGAATAAAGCCCAAGATCGGAATGCCTAATGGGGCAATCGCCTGTTCCAGCATCGTCTGGTGCTTGAGGCTGCCGACACGGTTCGCGATGATGCCGGCGATTTGAACCCGCGAATCGAAAGTGTGAAAGCCGTGAATCAGCGCAGCGGCGCTGCCCGCCATCTTGCCGCAGTCGACCACTAGCAGGATCGGCAGCCCAAGCAGCTCAGCCACTCCGGCAGTGCTCCCATTCATCGGGTCGCCGCTGATGCCATCGAACATGCCCATGACACCTTCGACAATTGAAAGGTCTGCCTGTGCAGCTCTTTTTGCGTAAACCGAACGCAGTTTTTCGGACGGCAGCATCCAGGGGTCAAGGTTGACAGAAGGGGTTCCGCATGCCGCGCCGTGATACATCAGGTCGATGTAATCCGGTCCGACTTTGAATGGCTGAACGGCATAGCGCCGGCTGAATGCGCGCATCAATCCGCTCGCCAGCATGCTTTTCCCGCTGCCGCTGGCAGGCGCCGCGATCACGAAACCCGGTTTTGTCACGCGATTCATCAAAAAGTCATCTCCACAATAAAGATCGGATTTTTGGGCACCAGCCGGGTACCGCTGCCGGTTTGAACCGTCTCATGAATGCCAGCCTGGATCGTATCTGCTGCAATTTCGTGTGCCTTGGCCCAATTCAGCGCATCGATCAGGTTCTCAATCAGTGCAAAAGTCATCACAAGCTTGAATGGCGCTGTCTGGCGGCGCATCAGCAGGTGATCAAGGATCCCTGTCAGATTGCCGCCGCTGCCGCCGATAAAGACAGCTGATGGCTGCGGCAGATCCGACAGCGCATCCGGGGCAGATCCCTGGATGATCCTCAGGTTCTCGATCGAAAAACGCTGCTGATTCAGCTGGATGCATTCAATCAAATCGGGCTCTTTTTCGATGGCGATAACCTGTCCGCGCCAGGCGCGTTCAGCTGCTTCAACGCTAACCGCACCGCTGCCGGCACCGATATCCCAAACCAGCGCCTCCGGCTGAATTGCCAGCCGAGAAAAACACAGCGCCCGAATATCCCGCTTGGTAATCAGTCCCCGCCGATGAACAAAAGCATCATCCGGGCGGACAATCCCCTCCGCGGCAGGCTGCCAGTCCGAGGCATGCTCAATCAGCATTACGCTTAATACTGGAAAATCCATTCCAGCGCAGGCTTCAACAGTTCCCTGAAAGAAAACCTCAGAATCGGCTGATCCGATGTTTCCACAGACTGTGACTATCAAATCATTCAGCCCGGCTTTCAGCAGTCTGGCAGCCAGATTTGCGGGTGTGGACTCGGTTTTTTCTGTCCCGCACAGGATGCCGATTTTCCGATAGCGCCTTACATAGCCGAGGAAAGACGGCAGAAAATCAGCGTGCGCTGATAACAGCACGGCATCCGACCAAGGGATGCCTGCCATCGCGAAAGCCTCTTGAATGAAAGTCGGCTGAAGGTACAGTTTGACTTGCTCAGCCGGGAAATGCTGCATGATCGTTGCGCCGATGCCATGAAAAAGCGGGTCTCCCGACCCAAGCACAACGATTTTTTCATCGGATCCACGATCGAGCAATGAAGGCAGCTTTTCTCGAAAATTGCGGTCAATCACGATTTTTTGGGTTTCTACTTCCGGGAAAAGATCAATCAGCGCAGCAGACCCCCAAAGCTGGTCCGCCTCCTGAATCGCGTTCAGAGCGGCTGTGCAGAGCCCTGCGCGCCGGGTCTTTCCAATTCCAACAATTGTCAGCGGATATCTCATTCTTTTTCCTCTGATAAAGCCGAGCCGAGCAGCTTTCCGTCCAAAGTGTAGATACAGATTTGGACAGTTTTGCTTCCCTTCAGCCTGATAGATGTCTGATGCGCAGCATGCTGCGCAAGAATCGTTTCGATTGCAACCCCTTCGGGAAGCAGGATTTTTTGAACCTGATGAGCGGTAACCGCAGTGCGAATCCGCTCAACTGCCGCCGGCGATGCTCCTTGATCCGCAGCGAGGGATGCCAAAAATTCGAAGTCGATCCGCCCCTGATCCACATGTGTATTGAACCTGCCCTGCGCAAGTTTTGCCATTTTTCCGATCATCCCGCCGATGATCACCTTTTTTAGCGGCGTCCGCGAGACACGCGAAAGCGGGAATTCAATATTATCGCCGACGTTGATCACGAAACAATTCGGGAAATCACGTTTGAGATAGGCTTCCGAGCGAGTTCCCGTCACCAGCCCAACCTCGTGGTAACCGTTTTCGATTGCAAAGTTTAAATTAATTCCGATGCTGGCGCGATAGGCCGGAATCGAATAAGGATGGACGATGCCGTCCGTCCCAAGGATCGAAATGCCATGAAGAATGCCGAGCTGCGGATTCATGGTTTCCTGCGCAATGCGCTCTCCGTCTGGCACGCTGATCGTCAGGTCGAAAGTACCAGAAATTTTATTTGCCTTAAAATAATCCGCCAGCACCTGATGGATCAAGCGCCGCGGTCCCGGATTGATTGCCGGCTGACCAACCTCGACCGGCAGTCCCGGCAGCGTCACGATGCCGACACCTGTTCCGCCAAACAAGCGGTTTTCCATTACTTGGTTCCAGACAGCAGTGACGCGAATCTCGATGCCGTGCGTGACATCCGGATCGTCACCTGCGTCTTTGATCACCCCGCAGGTGCATTGATCCGGTTTTTTCTCGAAAAATGAGATGTCAAAGCGAAAGCGGCCTCTCAGCGGCAGGTTGATTTCAACAGACTCAACCTCTGTCCCGCTCGTCAGCCCACGTATTGCGGCGCAAGCGGCTGCCGCAGCACAGGCGCTGGTTGAAAAGCCGCTTCGCATGGTTTATTCAGCCTCTTTTGACAGGTAAGGCTGCGCCTTTAGGAATGCGTCCACAATTTCGCCGCATGTCATGACGCGATCCGGCTCAAATGCACCGTCGTTCAAATCCATAATCCCGAAATCCGCCATCGCCTGAATAAATGCTGGGTGATCTGCAGCAGAAAGGTCTGAAACCGCGGCTGCTGAATCCGGTTCCGGGAAAGTATGGCTGATGAAAATTGCCCGGGCGGTGTCATAACGCGTTACCGGTTCATCCGGATTGAACCGTTCAACTTCTCCGGTTTCATCCAGTTCGATCAGCCCGCGCACGACTATGGTCTCAATCGCATCAAAATCAGCGTCCGTCCACGGGATATCCTCAAACATGCCGTAAACGTGGCCACTGTGATCTTCTTCATAGTATTTCGATGAAGACGGCGTATAAATCGGCAAATGGTCAGCGTGGAAAATAATGTTCGCCAAATCGCGTCTGGTCGCGGAAGTGTCCGTCTGCCAGCTGCTCAGATCATCCATCACTTCCGGATAAAGATAGCGAGCAATTTCCCGCACGCCAGTTAAAAAGCGCAAATTCGGAGAAGAAACCATTTTCTCGTTGATCACATAAATCCGGCCATCCTGCACCGCTTTGATGGTTTGAAAGCCCGGGCGGATCCGGATCGTGTGCTGGTTTCCACCGGCGTTCATTGCTCCGCGCTGAGAGATGTAGACGTCGATTTCATCGGCATTCTCAAGAATTCGTTCCGCACCGAACGAAGCGATAGAACTTCCCGCCGTCGTCGGTTCTGCACCGGCGGCAACATTAATCCCGCCAGCCAGCTGGATCGCAAGGCCCGCCATGGAATCGTCCGTAACCGTCCGCAGATTGGTATCGGTCGACTCGAAGAAGACTCGCTGTTTCTCCGGAATCGCTGCAGTCACGTCAGAAATATGCTGAATTTCCTGATGGAAGTTAGTCAGGATCTGCTCTGCAGTTTCCTCGTTGCCGGTCAACAGCGCCAGCTTGCGAAAATAATCATCAAAAAGCTCAAATTTTTCAGGATAAAGCGATACGACCTGAATGCCGGCAGTTTCCAGCGCTTCAACAAATTCTGGATTCCGCTTCGAAATGAACGGCCGGATGATGACCAGGTCCGGATCAGCAGCAATCACTTTTTCCGGATCGGCGTTATAGTCGTAACGCGGCAGAAAAGCGGCTGCCGCTGGGAATGTCGAAGTTGAGTGAGCGCCAATCAGGGTATCACCTGCGCCCAGATCATAGAGGTTTTCAGTATGCGCTGAATACATGGAGATGATCCGTTCGAAAGGCGCACTGACAGTGACCTCTCGCCCGTCATCATCCACGAAGCTGGACGCTGCAGCTGCCGGCTGCAGTCCGAAGACTGCAGCCAGACAAACTGCCATAGTGAGCATCAGCGCGAAAAAGTTACTTTTTCGATTTGTAAGATGCATGGCTATTATTTTAATTCTCCTTTAATTTTCGGAAATGACAGCTTTGATATGTTCAATATAAAGCTGCTGAACGCCTTTAAATTCGCCCATCCCCCGCAAAACCGGTTCAGTCCGCAGACCGGCTGCCTTAAAGATCGTTTTCCAGGAATCTGCTTCATCCCCAGCCAGATCATTGTTGGCGTGATCTCCAGCAACAACCATCAGCGGCGCCAAATAGACCGTTGTTGGGTTGAGGGCTTGAACTGCAGGCAACACGATATCCAATTCAGGGTAGCCTTCGACCGTGCCAATAAAGATGTTCGGGCTGCCGCCGGCTTTGAACATGTAATCCAGCGCTGCATAAGCCGCGTTCGCAAAATGATGCGTGCCATGCCCCATCAGCACCAGCGCTTCATCGTTCTCAAGCGGATATTCAGCTTTGATGATGTCGATGATTTTCAGATAATCTTCAGTGCTGCTGAGCAGCGGCGCGCCCATTTTGATGGAATCGAATTGATCTGCAAACGCATAGACTTCTGCAGCCAGATCATCATATTCATAACCGTTGATCACATGGGTTGGCTGAACGACGAGTGTTTTAACCCCGTCCGCGACCAGTCTTTCCATCGCCTGCGTAACCGTGTCAATTACCAGATTATCGCGATCTGCCAGCTTATCAATAATAATTTGGCTGGTAAAAGCCCGGCGCACTTCCGAATCCGGAAAAGCTTCCTGAATCGTATTTTCAATTGCATCGATTGTCACAGCGCGGGTGTCATTGTAGCTGGTGCCGAAACTGATCACCAGAATCACTTCGGGCGCTTCTGCCGCCGCACTGCCAAAAGCCAATGCGATCATCAGAACCCCTAAAAATAAGCTAAAAAATTTGGACATAAGATACTCCTTTTATTTTGGACAAACTTCATCGCGGATGAGAAATCCTTTCCCGGGGTAAATTTCTACGTCCACGGAAAACACCTTTTTAAAAAAATCGGGGTTGAGCACGTCATGCGGCGTTCCCGCACCCGCCAATTTTCCTTCATAAATTGCAAAAACAACGTCGCTGAATTGATAGACAAGATTCAAATCATGGTTGATTGAAATAATCGTCATCTGCTTTTCAGCTGCCAGCTTCTTCAGCTTTTTCGTGATCCTGATTCGGGCAGACAGGTCCAATTCAGACATGGCTTCGTCCAGAAACAGCACCTGCGGCTGCTGCACGATTGCACGGGCTAAAATAACTCGCTGAAATTCGCCGCCGGAAATCTCAGAAATCAGTTTCGAGGAAAGCGCATCCGTGCCGGTTAATGCCATCGCATCCATCACAATTTCCATGTGGCTTTCATTGACGCGTTCAAAGCGCGATTGATGCGGATGCAGTCCCATTAATACTGTTTCGAAGCAGGTAAAAGGAAATTGATTATTTTCCCGCTGCTGAACAACCGCGAATATTTTCGCCCGTTCGCGCATGGAATAATCAGTCACTTTTTTCCCGCTAAACCGCACGCTGCCCTGATCGGCTTTCAGCAGTCCGCTCATGATCCGCAGCAGCGTGGTCTTCCCGCTGCCATTCGGTCCAATAATTGAGGTGAATTGCCCGCGCTCAGCTGTCAGCGTCAATCCCTTCAGAACCGGATTGCGATCGAAAGAGGCGAAGATATTTTCAGCGCAGATCAAGTTCGAATCGGAAGCTGTCATTCCGTGTGCCTCCGGCGTTTGAGAAAGATATAGATGAAGAAGGGACCACCCAGCAGCGTCGTCAGAACGCCGACAGGAATTTCACTGGCTGACAACAGGCGCGTAGCGTTATCCGCCAGGCTCAGCATGAGCGCGCCAGTCAGCGCAGAAAGCGGGATCAGCATGCGGTTATCCGCGGTCAGTCTGAATCGCAGCATGTGCGGGACGATCAGCCCGATAAAACCAATCACACCGCTGACCGCGACACAGGCAGCGGTGATGCAAGAACCGAGAACCAGAAAAATGAAGCGCGTCCGCTCAGTGTTGACTCCCAGCGTTTTGGCAGCGTCATCGCCCAGCACCATGATGTTCAGATCATCAGCAAACAGCCAGGCAATCAAGGTGCAAATTGTCACGATCGGAACAAGGGTAAAGACATTCTGCCATTGGCGTGATGCCAGACTGCCCATGATCCAAAAGACAATCGCAGAGACGCTCTCTCCAGCCAGCATCTTAATGAAGCTGATCGCAGATGACAGGATAGAACCGACGATGATGCCGGAAATAATCAGATTCGAAGAAAGGAGACCGCCGCCCTTTTGAGCGATTAGAATGACAGAAATCAGGGTCAAAAAGGCAAAAATGAAAGCAAACAGGGTGGTTGAATAAAAAAGGCCGGAAGTGATATTCAGCAGGATCGCCAGAGAAGCGCCAAAAGCTGCGCCGGTTGAGACACCCAGCGTGTACGGGTCAGCCAGCGGATTGCGCAGCAGCGACTGAAAGATCACGCCTGCGACTGCCAGACCAGCTCCTACAAACAAGCCGCAAAGAATGCGCGGCAGTCTGATTTCCCAGACAACAGCAACCTGGCTGGCTTTAATCCCCTCCAGCATTTCGGATTTTCCTGTGAGTTTTCCGACGAAAATCTTCAAAATGGTGCTGATTGAAATATCCATCGCACCCATGCGCATCGTGGCGATCACAACCACCAGGATCAAAGCGCTTATGAACACACCTAAAAGCCTGATTTTTCGCTGCTGTTCGATTTTTCGTTTCAGACCATCTTGCATAAAAAAAACCTCATTAAGATAAATGAGGTTTCAGAAATTGCAAAACGTCGCCGACGCCAAATTTCCACACGCTGCCTCTTTTATCCGAAAATGCTACGCGCAAGAAAAAAGCCGGTCTTCTGACTTAGAAGCTCCGATCCGCGTCTTCCCAGGCTTTTCAACCCAGTGACCTTGTGCGGATTTTCAACGCTTCATTACAGCAGCGGTAACTGTGCAGGAATCTCACCTGCTTCCCAATAAACCGCTTTTTCCTTTTATGTACCGCGATTATATCACAGCTTTCCGAACCACTCCTGGATTCAGGGGGTCGGTATTTCTAGATTAATTTTGGAAAGAAGTGAAAAACTGCGCGGGGTCGTTTGTGGATAAGCCACAAAACGAAAAATCACATCTCCGGAACGGCAGTCTCAAGAACAATATCAAATTCACCGGACTTGCAGGTATCGCTCATGTATGTCGCATTTGCCACAGCGACCGCGTCATTGGGAATCCCCTGCGTGATCAGGCGCACAATTTCAGCCGCTTCCTGACATTGCCCGCTGCGTGCCAGCACGATGCCATACATGTAATAAAGCTCCGGAACGCGATTGTCATAAGACAGCGGAATGCCCTCGATAATTTCGCCTTCGGGCGTTGTCCCGCCCTGAATCGCCAGTCTGAAATAGATCAGCGCATTCGGATAATCTTTTGACATGTAGTATTGTGTCCCAAGATTCCAGTAGAACATGGTATTCGTCGGCGCCAGATTAATCGCATCCTGAGCCTGCTGAATCGCCTTCGCATATTCCCCATTTCCGCTGTAAGTTCGCGAGATGTAATAAGGCGCCCATGAGTCATAAGGATTCAAGGACCGCGCTCTTTCGAAAGCGGTGATAGCATCTGAATCTTTGCCGTCCGCTCGCAAGTTTCTGCCTAGCGCCAGATAGAGGTCAGAAATATTCGGATTGATCGAAATTGCAATTTGAAATTCGTTGATGGCTTCTTGATAGTTGCCGGTGATTTCGAGTAGCAGTCCGCGGGCACGGTGCGTTTCCATCATGCCGCCGCCATATTGAATCGCCAGCCGCGAGTTTTCAGTCGCTTGTTCCAGCGTGTTCAGGCTGTCCTGCCCCTGATTGATCTGGTCGACCAGAATTTCCGTCCGGTACGCATAGGTCAGCGCATTGTTCGGATCGATTTCAGCAGCGCGGTTGAATGCGGTTTCAGCGTCCAGGAAGTTGCCCATTTTTCCCAGCGCCCAGCCGCGAATGGCATGAGCAACTGCATTGTTGCTGTTCAGCAGGATTGCGTTTTCAGCATTCTTTAGCGCTTCCGCATAATCTGTTTCGAAAACCTGCAGCTTCGCCAGGTTGATGTAAACGGTGCTGTTTTTCGGATCGGAGCTGATCGCCTGCTGGTACATTTCGATTGCCCGCGCATTCCTGCCTTCGTTCGCAAACTGTTCCGCTTCAGAAATATAGGCTTCCGGCGGGGTGGTCGGGGTGCTCGTGGGGACAAACAGCGGTTGCGTCTCAGGCACAATCACAAAGCTGAAATACAAGCCGGCAGCAGCAAGAATCAGCAGCACAAAAACCCGAAACGGATTTGAGCGCCGTTTACGGCTGTTATAGCTATACTTCGATCCTTTTAAGTACATCCATCCCTCCGTCTTCTTGCTTTGCAGAGAAGAAGCCCCTAAGAGATTAATTATACATGTCGCTGCTTATGACTGCCGTCCGATCACGGCAATGGTTATTCCCCGTCTGTGGCATTTTAACAAATAACCCTATTTATCTTTAAAAATCATCGGACAAGCCGATCGCGGAGAGAGAGAAAAGATCCGAACCTCTGCGCTAACATTCCCACGGGGGAATTAACGCGACTTCCCTTGGCTGGCGATCAAAAGGCATGCCTGCAGCCCTTCCTGCCAGCCTGTTCGCCGCTTTTACAACGACAGGAAACTTGGGTTGAAAATGGAAAGTTTTGATAAATCCCCTTGCCGAAAACTGGAAATATTAGACAGAAACCTTTATAATGATTATGGTATGAAAAACATTCAAAGGAGAAAAGAATGAAAAAATCCAGTATTATTTTAGCAATTCTTGCAATTCTTGTTTTTTGCGTTCCTGTTTTTGCTCAGGACACCCTGCGAATTTGTGAAGTCACCGACACCGGCGGTGTTGATGACAAATCATTCAACGAAACAGCCTGGAACGGTCTGCTCGCTGCCAAAGAACAATACGGCGCGGATGTGGTCGTGCTCGAGTCAATCTCGGACGCTGACTACGCTGTCAATATTGATCAATTCATCAGCGACGAATGCGATCTGATCGTTACGGTCGGTTTCATGCTTGCAGACGCCACCATCGCCGCTTCGGAAGACTATCCGGATTACAAATTCACCATCATCGACTCATCCGTCGGCAAACCGAACGTCGTTGATCAGGTCTTCCAGACCGACGAAGCAGCGTTCATGGCTGGTTATGTTGCAGCTGGCATGTCTGAAACCGGCGTGATCGGCACTTTCGGCGGCATGTGCATCCCGACCGTCACCATTTTCATGGACGGCTATGCCCGCGGCGCTGCCTATTACAACGAAATTCATGGCACCGATGTCGAAGTTCTCGGTTGGAACACTGAAACCCTCGAAGGCACCTGCGTCGATTCATTCGATGACCTTGACAAAGGCAAGCAGGTTTCAATCACAATGATGGATCAGGGCGCTGACATCATCATGCCGGTTGCCGGTCCTGTCGGCGGCGGCACGATCGCTGCAATCGAAGACCGCGGTACCGGTCTCGTCATCGGCGTTGACTCAGACTGGTATCTGACTTACCCCGATAACGGCGATGTCATCCTGACTTCCGTCATGAAGAAGATGGATGCGACCACCCTGGCTGTGATTGAATCCGTGATGGACAATTCCTTCGCTGGCGGAAAAGTCGTCGGTACGCTGGAAAACACCGGTGTAGATCTGGCTCCGTTCCATGATCTTGAATCAAAAATCCCCGCCGATCTGCTGACCGAGCTTGAAGACGTTCGCGCGAAACTCATTTCGGGCGAAATCGAACTCAATGAAGTTTATGCTCAGTAATCAAAAGTAATGAAGTGAAACTTAGGTGGGGGTCTTCCCCACCTAAGCTTGTTTAAAACAATGTGTTCGATCCCCAAATCCGTGCGGTTGAACCAACCTTTTTGAAATCACTTCCCAAAAAGGAGAAAAAATGCCTCCAGTTCTTGAATTAAAGGGAATAACCAAGCAATTTCCGGGCGTGCTGGCTAATGACCATATCAATCTAAAACTCGAAAAGGGTGAAATTTTGGCATTGCTGGGTGAAAATGGCGCCGGCAAATCCACCCTGATGAATATCCTCTACGGGCTATATAAACCGGATGAAGGCGAAATTTTCATCAATGGAGAAAAGGTCGATATCAGCGGACCTACCGACGCTATCCGTGCCGGAATCGGCATGGTTCATCAGCACTTTATGCTCATTCCTGTCTTTACTGTCACTGAAAACGTCATGCTAGGCGAAGAATCCGTCACGTATGCCGGGATTTTGAATCCCGCAGAGGCTGCTGAAAAAATCCGCTCGATCGGTGATCAATACGGATTGACGCTTGATCCAAATGCCAAAGTCGGCGATCTGCCAGTCGGCATTCAGCAGCGGGTTGAGATTATCAAGCTGCTGTTTCGCAATGCGAACATTCTGATTTTCGATGAGCCGACCGCTGTGCTGACGCCGCAGGAAGCGGATGAACTGTTCAAAATCATGCGCTCGCTGACCGATCAGGGCAAATCGATCATTTTCATCACGCACAAGCTGCGTGAAGTGCTCGAATATTCGGATCGGATCATGGTCATCCAGCGCGGGAAAGTGGTCGGAGAAACGCTGCCGGAAGAAGCTGACCAGCAAACGCTGGCAGAGATGATGGTCGGGCGAGCGGTGGATCTGGATTTGGACAAGAAGAAAGCAAACCCGGGCGAGGTCGTGCTGGAAGTGCATGATCTGGTTGTCGCGGACAGCACCCGGAAAGAGACTGTTCACGGGCTTTCCTTTGAATTGCGGGCTAGTGAAATTCTCGGGATTGCCGGTGTTCAGGGGAATGGTCAAACTGAACTTGAAGAGGCAATTACCGGCATGCGTGATCCCGAAAGCGGGGTCATCAAGATCAAAAATCGTGAAGTTAAGAAAATCAAGCCACGTGAATTTGTTGAAAACAATGGCGCGCACATTCCGGAAGACCGCCAGCGAGACGGGCTGATCCTGAGTTTTACCGTCGAAGATAATTTGATGCTATGCACTTATTATCGGCAGCCGTTTTCAAAGAACGGGATTCTTGATCGCGATTCGATTCGTTCCAATGCGGAGAAGCTGGTGAAAGCTTTTGACATTCGCCCGCCTGAATCGCTGCTGGCAGTCGGTTCATTATCCGGCGGGAATCAGCAGAAAGTCATCGTCGCCCGTGAGTTGAGCCGCGAAAACAAGCTGATTGTCGCGTCTCAGCCGACCCGCGGATTGGATGTCGGTTCAATCGAATATATCCATAACCAATTGCTGCAGGAACGGGATGAAGGCTGCGGAATATTACTGATTTCGTCTGAGCTGGATGAAATCATGGAACTTTCTGACCGGATTCTGGTGATGTACAAAGGCAAGGCAAACTATCTGGTTGATTCAGATAAGACGACCAAATCAGAAATTGGTCTCTACATGGCAGGCTTCAGTGACGCTGAAGTTTCAGCTCCGCAGTCCAGCCGCCAACAGGAGGAAATGAACCAATGAGCGATCAGGATATCAGGAAAACAGACCCTTCCGATGAAAAGAAGGATGCCGGTCAAATCTTCCTCGAAGAAATTGGTCGGAAACCAGCCAAAAAAACTGGGGTGTGGAGCCGCTTCTGGAACGCTGCCCAGATTCCTTTTCTGGCGATCATCTCCGGATTGCTGCTCGGCGCGGTCATCATCGTTCTGACCTCTGCAGACGTCTATGCCGCTTTCGGACGCGGCATTGGCGAAGGCTTTAGCACCATGTTCTCAATCGTCACCAAGGCTTACAGTGCGCTGTTCGCCGGCGCTTTTGGCAGCCCTGCCAGAATTGCTGAGGCGCTGCGAACCGGAGAGAAAATCGACCGGGCGTTCAGACCCATTCTCCAGAGCCTCGTTGAGACTACGCCTTACCTGTTCACCGGGCTGGCGCTTGCACTCGGATTTCGAGCTGGGATGTTCAACATCGGCGGCGAAGGTCAGATTTACATCGGGGCTGCAGCTGCAACATTCGTAGGGCTGGCATTCAAAGATCTGCCTGCTTACATTCATATGCCGCTGGCAATGATCGCCGGCATGCTCGGCGGCGCCTTCTGGGGATTCATCCCCGGCTGGCTGAAGGCTAAAACCGGAGCGCACGAGGTGATCAACACGATCATG
>DHPK01000007.1:57017-86635 GCA_002407845.1 Leptolinea sp. UBA5366
TGATCAACACGATCATGATGAACTATATCGCGCTGCGGCTGGTTGAATACCTTTTAACCGGACCGATGACGAAGACAGGCGGCGGCGGCATGCCGATTTCGAACACCATTCCGCAGTCCGCCAGAATCCCGCTGGTCTTTCCAAGACCGCTGACGCTGCACTGGGGATTTTTCCTTTCGATCATCGTTGCGATTCTGGTCTGGTTCATGCTGTTCAAAACGACCTGGGGATTTAACCTGCAGATGGCTGGCGCGAACCGCCACGCTGCGAAATACGCCGGGCTGAATATCAATCTCTGGATCGTTCTAGGCATGACATTCTCCGGCGCCCTCGCCGGTCTTTGCGGCAGCACGCAGGTGCTCGGCGTGACCTATTCAATGGGGCTCGGCGTTTCATCCGGTTACGGGTTTGACGCAATCGCGCTGGCGCTGCTGGCGAACAACAACCCGCTGGGCTGCATTCTCTCCGCACTTCTCTTCGGGCTGCTGCGCACCGGTTCCCGCAACATGATGTCGAACACCGGCATCCCGATCGACATTGTCTCGATCATTCAAGCTTTTATCCTGATGTTCATCGCGGCACCGGCAATCATCCGCACAGTTTACCGCCTGAAAGGCAAAAAAGATGATAATCGAACGCTTGTGAACGTTTCCGGCTGGGGAGGTGACAAATGACAACGGCTCAAATGATTGAAACTCCCAGAAAAACAGTCAAGCGGCGTGACCGCATCACCGGAGCAGTGATTATCCTGCTTGGACTGGTCGTGCTGTTCTTCTTCAACAGCGGACAGACTTCCGAAACAATTTCGACCTTCATGATGACACCAGGCGGCATCACGCGCGGCGCAGTCGGTAATTGGCTGCTGCCGACACGCCTGGTGCTGATGGCGATCGGAGGAATTTTGATTTTCCTCGGCGCCTACCAATTTTTGTTTGGCATGGGAAACCGCGTCAATTTATTGCTGGGAATCGCCAGCCTGCTGTTCGTGGCATCCTTCCTGATTTACGTTTCAGCCGGCAAAAGGCTGAATCTGGCAAGCTTGTTCAATTCCGCGCTGCTGATGGCAGTGCCGATCGCACTGGCTTCCTTTGCTGGCATTCTCTGCGAGCGCGCGGGTGTCATCAACATCGCAATTGAAGGCATGATGCTGATGGGCGCAATGGTCGGTTCAATCGTCGGCTCAATCACGAAAGACATCTGGCTTGCGCTGGCAGCCGCGATGCTGGGCGGAGGCACGCTTGCCTTGGTTCACGCCTGGCTGTGCGTCAAATATAAAGTGAATCAAACGATTTCCGGTACTGTGATCAACATTTTCTCGACCGGCATGACCAGCTATATCTCGTCAATGTATCTGCAAAACATTCAGTCGCTGAACAAGACACCGCGTTTTCCGAACGTCTCGATTCCACTGCTGGCAGACATCCCGTTTATCGGTCCAATTCTGTTTAATAACAGTCTTTTCGTGTTTGCCATGCTGATTCTGGTGTTTTTCCTGCAGTTCGTTTTGTTCAAAACGCGCTGGGGACTGCGGCTGCGATCCGTCGGCGAACATCCAAAAGCAGCTGACACGCTTGGCATCAATGTCTATAAAACCCAATACACCGCGGTTATCCTGGGCGGATTGCTGGCAGGGTTCGCCGGCGCCTATTTTTCACTTGGATCGGTCGGCCGGTTTGACGAAGGCATGACCGCTGGCAAGGGGTATATCGGTATGGCAGCCATGATTTTCGGCGGCTGGAACCCGATCAACTCGATGCTTGCAGCCATTCTCTTCGGTTTTGCAGACGCGCTGGCGGCATCGGTTTCGATCCTTGGAGCAGGAATTCCCGGACAGTTTATCAATATGCTGCCCTACATCCTGACCATGGTTGTACTGGCAGGCTTGGTCGGCGGACACAGTTCCGGTCCGGCAGCCAGCGGCATCCCCTACACGAAAGAGGGGTCGTGACCGAAATAGATTAATTCTGTCTAAGAAAAGTCACGGCTTTTTTCATCCGTTACGAAATCTTACTGATAAAAAAAGAACATCCGAAAAATTGGATGTTCTTTTTTTGGTTTATTCCTGTGTCAGATTCGCCCGTAATCATCCTCAATCCGGATGATGTCGTCTTCCGGACAGATGCCGATCTGGGTTTCAATAATAACCAGCGGCACGTCCGACTCATTTTCCACCCGGTGAACCTGTTCTTTTCCGATTTGAATAAAATCTCCGGTTTTGACCGTGAACACCTTGTCTCCGAGTGTCATCTTTCCGATTCCGGAGACGATGACCCAATTTTCGTCCCGCAGTTTGTGAAACTGCAGCGATAAGCGTTTGCCGGGGAATATGACCAACCGTTTGACACGATAGCTGGGTTCATAGATATATTCCTCCCAGCGACCCCATGGTCTGTTATCAAAATCAAGCATCTTTTCCTCCTCGCCGGTCAGCGAACCGCTTCATATCTGACGATTCTGTCGCATAACGCTGCATAGTTTATTCCCGCTGCAGCTGCCTCCTGCGGAAACAAGCTGGTCGGGGTCATGCCGGGCAGCGTATTCGCCTCCAGACAATAGATATTGTCATCTGAATCCACTTTGAAGTCAATGCGTGAATAGAACCCAAGATGCAGAGCGAGATGAATATCAAAAGCGATCGTCTGCATTTTAAGCATCAGGCTCATCGGCAAATCTGCCGGACAGACTTCTTTCGTCAAGCCAGCCTGATATTTCTTTTCATAATCAAACCAGCCTTCGTTAGGGATAATTTCTATCACCGGCAGCGCCGTCCGATCGATAATGCCGACACAATATTCTCTGCCATCGATGTATTTTTCAACCAGGATACCGCGGTCATATTTATCCATCGCTGCCTGTGCTTCCTGCAGACCTGTCAGAAATTCCTCGCTATTCACTGGAATACTGACACCAATGCTTGATCCGCCTCGCAGCGGCTTAATAACGCAGGGATAACCGAGCGCTTCGATTTCCTGCCAGTTGACTGCGCCGCCGCGCGGAATCAGCACGGATGGCGGCGTTGGCAATCCGTTGGCTGACAGGATTTCCTTCGTCACCAGCTTATCCATCGCCAGCACACAGCCGGGGAAATCAGTCCCCGTATAGCGGATATTAAGCAGGTCAAAAGCTGCCTGGATCTGGCCGTTCTCGCCGGCTGCCCCGTGCAGCGCTAAAAACACAACGTCCGCCAGCCGGCAGCAATCCAGCACATTCTGACCAAAGAACATACCGGTATCCGGCGTGCGGCTGGAGATTATTTTATTCAGATCAGGCGGCGTTGATGGAATTGCAAAGACCTGCTTTTGATAGTCAGGGTGTTTTTTAAAAAGAGTCGAAAGTCCGTCAGCCGGGGCATCAATCCCTAAAAACACGTCCACCAGCGCAACTTCGTGCCCCTTGTCCGCCAGGGCATTGCTGATCATGCAGCCTGAGGAGAAAGAAACATCCCTTTCAGGCGAATTTCCGCCAGCCAGCACCAATACTTTCATCGATTTGCTCCTCCATGCCTTCGCAATGATCAACAGACTGAAAAGATTTTATCACGGACGAGCGGAAAACTAAGGGTAATCCATGTTCAATGCAACCTCGCCACGAGCAAAGACAGGTCAATTTTCAAACTTGCATGGCAACTGGAAGGAAAGCGTTCATGACAGTGAACGATGGGGGAAGTTTTTCATTCAGCAGGAAAAACCGCGATTTGAGTGATTGGAGGATTCAAATGCCGCTTCGGCAACCCGCTTGTGCTCCGAATCCTTTCCAGAAAAAACCAACCCTTTTATGGATGAGATGAGAGAAGTCGGCTGATTGAGTTACTTCGCCCGATTGGCAGCCCAGCCTTTGATCAAAGGCACCAGGAGCAGCCCCAGAATCAGAACCGTGACACCAAATTGAAGATATCCCGGCCAGGCAAGCGGGGTTAGCGGCCAGGGATCAAAGATTGCCAATCCGAGACGAACGATCCACACAAACGTCAGGGCGCCATAGACCGTGAACACTTCTCGATTGCCGGAGAAAAACTTTTCGCCCCAAAGGATCAGCAAAAGACTTTGGCTTCCCAGCAGCAGTGAGAAACAGACATTAACCCAGTCGATCGCGACATGCAGCGCTTCGTATTCAGCCGGAATGTAGGTATGCCAGCCAAACATGCTCGGGACGAAAAAATGCCAGATCGCGACAGCTAAACTGAGCCCCAAACCAAGATAATAGGTCGTTTTGATTGATTTCATGTTTCTCTCGATTGATCCAATATTTTAGCCATTCAGCGCGTGATGCCGCAAGAACGGACAAGTTAACAGCTATTCTTTTCAATCCTAACGCCTTGAGAGCAGCCTTTACAATTTCTTCACAGTAATTGAACGTGAGTCGGTCTCAAGAATCAGAAAACCAAAGATTTCTGATTCAAACCTGATTTTCATCCTCGATAATCCTGCTCACGTTCGGCATGGCTGTTGTCTTGTTTGGCAAATCAGAACGCGTATGATAAGATATTGAGGATTCAAAAAAACCTGTTTCGTGCGGAAATAAGTCAAATTTCGGCACAGAAAGGCAAAACTTGAAGGTTCAGGATTCCAAGGTCAAATCAGTCGCGAAAGCTATGCAGCTGCTGGACTTGCTGGCAAAGGAACGGCGCAGCCTATCGCTGATGGAATTGTCGCAGCGCACCGGCTGGCCAAAGAGCACAATTCATGCGCTGCTTTCAACACTGATTGACTATTCAATGATCATGCAGGATTCTTTCACCGGCAAATATCACCTGGGCATGCATCTCTTTGAACTCGGGAATGTAGTCGTGAGCAACTGGCACGCGCTGGAAGTGGCACGTCCCGCCATGCGCAAAATCATGCAGGAGACGGGAGAGTCCGTCGTGCTCGGAATCATCGACCGCGACGAAGTTCTAATCATTGAACAGCTTGACTCCGGAAATCCGCTGCGGGTGATGATGGAAAGCGGAACCAGACTCCCCTTGTACAGTACTGCGCTGGGCAAGGCGATGCTGGCAGCCTTGCCTTTTTCTCAGGCAAAACGCATTCTGAAAGATACTGAATTTCGTGCATTCACTCCTCACACGATCACCTCGTTCAGCGAATTGAACGTTGAACTAGAACGCGTCCGAACGAACGGCTATGCGATCGAAAACGGCGAGATGCGGGTCGGCATGCGAGCCGTCGCAGCACCGGTCTATGACGTGCGCGGCAGCGCCGTCTATGCGGTCGGTGTCAGCGGAATGTTTCGCCGGATTCAGGATGAGGAGTTCAGTACTGCGCGCGACCTGATTGTTGAAGCAGCCCGTCAGATATCCCTGACATTGGGGTATCCAGCTGTTGATTGACGGAATAAAATCATTTTTGGCGCGACTGAATTTCAACTAATTCACAATCAAGATTCTTTTTCAGCCTGGACTTCCATCCGGCTAGTTGACGATAAAAAAAAAGAGTCTCAGAAATCTGAGACTCTTTTTCATCACATATTTATCGGTTTAGTACTCTGGCATCGGTGCCGGAGCCGGTTTTTCGGGTTCCGGAATGTCAGTGACGAGGGCTTCGGTCGTCAGGATCATCGCTGCGATGGAAGCTGCGTTTTCGAGTGCGCCGCGGGTAACTTTCGCGGGATCAATCACGCCGCCGGAAACCATGTCGATATATTCGTCTTTCAGGACGTCATAACCGATGCGGTTGGATTTCTTGCTCTTCTGCTGGGCGCGGATATTTGCGACCACGACGGAGCCGTCCTTACCGGCGTTCTCGACGATTCTGTGCATCGGAACGGTCAGCGCTTTGCGGACGATGTTGACACCAGTCTGGATGTCGTCATCCTTGAACTTCAGCGCTTCAACTTTCGGAAGTGCGTTCAGCAGAGCAACGCCGCCGCCTGGAACGATCCCTTCTTCGACTGCTGCACGGGTGGCTGACAGAGCGTCTTCAACCCGGTGTTTCTTTTCTTTCAGCTCAACTTCTGTGGCTGCACCGACGCGGATAATCGCGACGCCGCCTGACAGTTTCGCCAGTCTTTCCTGCAGTTTTTCGCGATCGTAATCGCTAGTGGTCTTGTCAATTTCGACCCGGATCTGATCGACACGCGCTTTGATTTCGCTGACATCGCCCTTACCGCCGACGATGGTGGTGTTGTCTTTGTCAGAAATAACTTTTTCGCAGCGGCCGAGGTCTGACAGCTGAGTTGAATCCAGCTTGCGGCCGGTTTCTTCTGAGATGACGGACGCACCGGTCAGGGTTGCGATATCCTGCAGCATTGCCTTGCGGCGGTCACCAAAGCCCGGGGCTTTGATTGCCAGCACGTTCAGCATACCGCGCAGTTTATTCAGCACGAGCGTCGCCAGTGCTTCGCCGTCGATGTCTTCAGCGATGATGACCAGATCGCGTTTGCCGGTCTGAACCAGTTTTTCGAGCACTGGAACCATGTCCTGGGCAGCTGAGATTTTCTTGTCATAAATCAGGATATAAGGATCGGCGATGATGGCTTCCATTTTATCGGTATCAGTCATGAAGTAGGAGCTGATGTATCCGCGGTCAAATTTCATACCTTCAACATATTCAGTTTCGAATTCGAGACCTTTTGATTCTTCAACAGTGATGACGCCGTCTTTGCCGACTTTATCCATCACGTCAGCGATCAATGAACCGATCACTTCGTCCTGTGCTGAAATTGTCGCGACGTTGGCGATGTCTTTCTTCGTTGTGATATCGATTGATTGTGCTTTGATTTCATCGGAAACGACCTTCGCGGCTGATTCGATCCCTCTCTTGAGGAGCATCGGATTTGCGCCGGCGGCAAGGGTCTTGAGACCTTCTGAAACGATCGCGTGTGCTAAAACGGTGGAGGTTGTGGTACCGTCACCGGCAATGTCATTTGTCTTTGAGGCGGCTTCTTTCAGAAGCTGAGCGCCCATGTTTTCAAACGGGTTTGGAAGTTCAATTTCTTTCGCAACGGTAACGCCATCATGGGTGACGGTCGGGGAACCGTATTTGCGGTCAATCGCAACGTTTCGGCCTTTCGGGCCAAGCGTTGTAGCTACAGCAGAAGCGACGACGTCAATTCCTGCTTTTAAGTTTTTTCGTGCATCTTCACCAAATACTAATTGTTTTGCCATGATTGTATATCTCCTTCGAGTCCTTGTCTTTTATTAGTCGATAATTGCCAGTACGTCAGTTTCGCGCAGAATTAACAGCTTCTTGCCGTCAATCTTGATTTCTGTGCCAGCATACTTTGCATAAAGAACCGTATCGCCTTTTTTAACATCCATTTCAACACGGGCGCCTTTGTCATTGCGGTCGCCAGGACCAGCGGAGAGAACTTTACCTTTTTGGGGTTTCTCTTTTGCGGTTTCGGGAAGAACGATGCCACCAGCGGTCATTTCTTCTTCTTCGATGGGTTCAACTACTAATCGATTGCCTAACGGTTTCAAATTCATTTTTTTCCTCCATTTACGGACTTTTAGATTACTTTTTCAGTAAATTAGCACTCTTTTTTACTGAGTGCTAATGCAAAAACAATATTAACGCACTGGAAAATGAATGTCAAGAGATATTTAAAGTTTCTTACAAAACTCTTATGAAAAACCGCCGTGTTTTAATCGCTCAGACTGGATCGGCATGATCAGCAGCTTGCTATCCAGTTTTTTGGCTGGAATTACCGGCAAAATAAAAGCATCATAAAAGCAAAAACAATGCAAAATCAAGGTAAAGCTTTACTGTAATGAATATAATTTATATTGAGCAGAATTTACTTTTTGAAGGATATCGCGATGAACAAAAGCGTTGAGAAAAAAGAAAAAATCAAACGGCCGATCGTGTTCAGACTCTGGTTCAAAATCCTGTTTCTGATGCTGTCATTTTTACCGCTGATCAGTCAAAAACCTTATGATCCAACGCAGACAGCGATCGTTATCAGCGAAGTGCTTGGCAGCCCGCTGATCGAGATGCTGCCCTGGGTTCGGATAGCCGGGAAGTTCGCGTTGCTGGCAGTCAGCCTATTGCTGCTTTTTTATCGACCCAGCCGAACCCGAATCCCCCTGATCTATTACACAATCATGCTGGTTTTGGTCGGATTCTTCCAAAACATGGCGTTCACGGAAAATTATGGCTTTGTCTGGCTGATCGGAAACACGCTGCTGATGGTTTTCACCGCACTCTTTTGTCTGAATGATTTGGTCAAAAAACAATCCTTTTTTAAGCCTGAAAACTTGAACCGCAACCGATTATGGGTTGTCCCGCTGATGGGTCTGGCAATCCTAATGCCTTTCGGAATTCGGGATGGCTCAATGATTCCTGCGCTGAATTGGAGCATTTTCAGCAACGGCGCAGGCGTAGCCTATTGTTTTATCACGCCGGTCATTGAGGGTCTGCTGCTGCTCTATTCCAAGGGAATAAAAAAGACCACCCTTTCAATCATTTCATTCACCGGGTCGATTTTTGCCATTTTCAATCTCATGACATGGTTTGTTTTTATCCCAGAAAGCTGGTGGATGGGCGTGCTCCATCTGCCGTTGTTCATTCTGTCCGTGTTCGGCATCAGAACGGCTTCAAAAGAATATAAAGCTGAGATCGCGGCAGCCCAATCAGCAGCAGCCTGAGCAATTCATTCTGCCCCCCGGGTACGAGCGGAAGCCACTGCTGTCAGCATTATTTACAATCCGCAGATTAGCGCATAAAATGAAGCAATGAAATTTGATGTCTTTACGCTCCTGCCGCTCGTCTTTAATGATTATCTGAACAGCAGCATCCTGCTGAAAGCAACTGAAAACGCCCTGATCGACGTGGCAGTTCATGACATCCGCGGCTGGGCTGAAGGCAAGCACCATGTCACCGATGAGCCGCCTTACGGCGGCGGCGGGGGAATGGTGATGAAACCGGAACCGGTTTTCAGCGCAGTGGAAGATGTCCTCGGCAAGCCGCCTGCCTGTCCGGTGATTCTGCTGACTCCCCAGGGAAAAGTTTTTAATCAAACTATGGCTCAGGAGATGGCAAAGCTGCCCCATGTCGCGCTGATTTGCGGTCGTTATGAAGGGTTCGATGAGCGTATCCGCGAACATCTCGTGACAGATGAAATTTCAATCGGTGATTACGTGCTGACCGGCGGGGAGCTGCCGGCGCTGATTCTGATCGATGCGATCAGCCGCAACATCTCCGGTGTGCTCGGGGACCCGGACGGGGCAATGACAGATTCTCATGCCGAAGGGCTGCTCGAATATCCGCATTACACGCGTCCGCCTGAATATCGCGGCTGGAACGTTCCCGACATTCTGCTGAGCGGGAACCACGCTAAAATTGCCGATTGGCGGCGGGAACAGGCGCTCCGAAGGACGCTCGAACGCCGTCCGGATCTGCTGGCCGCTGCACAATTATCCGACTCAGATTTAAAAAAGCTAAAGACTTTGGGATGGGAAACGAACGATCTGACTGATTAATTTGTGGGGTAATCCGCCAGAAATTTTTCAGCGAAATCTGCGTAGGTTCCAGCGAGAATCGCCTTCCGCGCCTGCCGGGTCAGTTCCTCAAGCGTGAAAATATTATGAATGGAGACCAGCGTCCCGCCCAACATCTCTTTGACCATCAACAGGTGGCGGATATAGCTGCGAGTGAAATTCTGGCAGGCATAGCAGCCGCAGCCTTCCACAATCGGACGTGAGTCGCGTGCATACTGTTTGTTAACCAAGTTCAGACGGCCGGTAAAACTCATGGCAGCGCCATGACGGGCGAGCCGCGTCGGCAGCACACAGTCAAAAATGTCCACCCCGCGCAGAATGCCGTTCACAAGATCCTCCGGCGACCCCACCCCCATCAGATAGCGGGGTTTATTTTCAGGCAGCCGCTCGGGAACGATGTCGAGCATCGCATTCATCTCTTCCTTGGTCTCTCCGACAGAAAGCCCGCCGATCGCATACCCCGGCAGATCAAAGGATGACACAAAATCAGCGGATTGTTCGCGCAGATCAGCGAAAATACCTCCCTGAACGATGCCAAACAGCGCCTGATCCGGTCGTTTCTTGGCAGCGACACAGCGCTCCAGCCAGCGATGGGTGCGGTTCATCGACTGAACATTGTAATCATAATTGGAGGGATCGGCGCACTCATCAAAAGCCATGATGATGTCAGCCCCCAGATTTTCTTGAATCGCAATCGATTTTTCAGGCGTGAATCGATGAGTGGAACCGTCAATGTGGCTCTTGAATGTGACGCCTTCTTCATCAATTTTCCGCATTTCATTCAGCGAAAAGACCTGAAACCCGCCGGAGTCCGTCAGGATCGGCTGCTGCCAGTTCATGAAGCGATGCAATCCGCCCATCTCAGCGACCAATTCGTCGCCCGGACGCAGATAAAGATGGTAGGTGTTCGACAGCACCAGCGATGCCCCGGTCTCGGCAATTTGTGCCGGTGTCAGAGATTTGACGGTTGCCTGCGTGCCGACGGGTGCAAAAACGGGAGTAGGGATATCTCCATGCGGCGTGCTGAACACTCCGGCGCGCGCTTTCCCGCCCTTCCCCTGGATTTCAAATTTAAAGGCTTCATTTTTCATGGCAGGACTATTTTACCATCACCTGTCAGGAAAAATTATTCGATTTTAAAGGCTCTGGACACGTATAACGATGAGATCAATAGCACGATCAGCGTCATGATGATCGCTCCGGCTGAACTGTAGCCGATGCGGTAATTGCCGACGCCGTAGTTATAAATATATTGGGTAATGGTCGCTGTGGTGTTAGCCGGACCGCCGCGCGTCAGGATGTTGACTTTGTCAAATAATCGGATCGAATCAATGGAGCGCAGCAGGACAACGAGAATAATGCCGCCCATGATGTTCGGAATTGTGATAAAAAACAGCTGCTGGAGCGCAGAAGCGCCGTCGATTTTGGCAGCTTCATATTGAGACTTGGGCACCGCTTGCAGCGATGCGTAGATCAGCAGAAAGGCGAAAGGCATGTATTGCCAGACATCGATCACCAAAATACAGTAGAAAGCAGTCCGGACGTCGTTCAGCCAATTGACCGGCGCAGCGCCGAACGCCTCCAGCATTTTATTGATGATGCCATAATTGTTCGAAAGCATGATCCGCCAGATCAACGCAACCGTGACCGGCGGCAGCACGACCGGCAGCAATACCAGCGTGCGCAGCAGTTTTTGACCGCTTTCCAAACTGTTGATCAACAGAGCAGTCAATAACCCAAGCACAGTTTCGATGATGACAGCCAAAACCATGAATTTCAGCGTGTTCCCGAGTGCCTGATGGAAATAAGGATCAGCTAAAATCTTCTCAAAATTGCCCAGACCGATGAACTTGATTGCCTTTGGTTTGAGCATATTGAAATTTGTAAAGCTGTAATAAATCGTGTATCCCAATGGAAAAATCGTCAGAATTGCCAGAACAACAATCGTTGGCAAGGACATCAGATAGGAAAAGGATTTATTTTGCTTCATGGTTTCTTTAATCAGAGCGCGCGATCAGGCGCGCTCTGATTTAATAGATCGTTTGGTTATTCTTCCATCACGGCTTCAATTGCCGCGACTGCGTCAGCAAGCGCCTGATCAACGGTTTTCACGCCGGAGATTGCGCTGGATAGTTCGGTGCCGAGGGCAGTTTCCACATTGCTCCAGAGTGGCGTGCGCGGGCGGACGACTGAATTGTTGGTCGCCTCAAGCAGTGTCGGGAAATAAGGATATTTCGCAGTCAGTTCCGCGTCAGTCAAGACACTTGCGCGGGTCGGAACGCCGCCGAAGGAGGCTTCAATTTTCTGGCTTTCAGCCGAAGTAACGAATTCAAGGAATTGCAGTGCAAGTTCTTTTTTGCCTGAATTTGCAGTAACCGCCATCATCCAGTTGCCGATCATCCCTGAGCCGTTGGTCTCAGCAGTCTGATCCACTTTGCCCGGAATCGGAGCGTAAGCCGCTGCAGCAGTCTCACCTGAAATGTACCAGGAAGGCCAGCCGAGCGACATCGCAGCTTTTCCATCAGAGACGGAGGCAACAATGTCATTCTTTTCAAAATTCGCGCCATTTTCAAGCAGTTTCATATAGAGTTCGAGCGCGGATTTGGCTTCAGCGGAATTGATGATCACATTCATTTCCTGATCAAAAACGTTTCCGCCATAAGACCATAAAATCGGCAGGTAGTCGCTGACGATAGGATTGCCCTGCTGCCCGCGGATGACATAACCGATCTTGCCGTCCGCCTTGACTTTTTCAGCGTAACTCAGCACGGTCGCCCAGTCTGTCGGGACATCAAAGCCATAAGAATCGAACAGCGCTTTGTTGTAGAAAAACAGCATCACATTGCCGGAAAAAGGCAGCGCATAAACATCGCCTTCGCCATATGGATCCTTGCCAATTGCGCGGGAGGCTGCTGCAAAATCTTCGTCTTCAACATAGCCCATCTCGGTCAAATTTGCCATGACGCCGCTTTCTGCGAATTCGGGCATCCACGGGTCATCAATCATGATCAGATCCAGTTCGCCAGTCGAATTGAGGGAATCCAGCCCGATTTTTTGTTTCAGGTCTGCGGCTTCCAATCCGAGAATCTCGATTGTCACATTGTTGGCGGCTTCGAACTCGCCTTTTACCGCGTTCATGGCATCCACATGGGATCCGCCGCGCGCAGCAATCGTCAGGGTTTCCTGCCCTGCCGGAGCGAAACCAGCAGCGAGCAGTAAAACTGCCAAAATACCTATTGAAAGTAGAATCTTTTTATTCATATCAATCCTTTCAGTTTTTATTAAACCAGCCAGATCTTGCCGCTGGTTATCCTCGTAGTTATTCCTTTACCGCACCGCTCGACAATCCGCTGATCAGATAGTTCTGAGCGAAGATGACGAACAGCATAATCGGTAAAAGCGAGATGACACCGCCGGCTGCAATCAGCCCGTATTCAGCCAGTTCCTGCTCAGAATTAAGCGTCGCCAGCACCAGCGGAATCGTGTAGTTTTTGGGGCTTTGGACAAAAATTACCCCATACAGATATTCATTCCAGGAAGTCATGAAGGACAGGATCGCGACCGATGCAATTCCCGGTGCAACCAATGGCAGCACAATCCGGCTGAAAAGCTGAAGTTCTGTTGCGCCGTCGATCCGTGCGCTGTCCTCGATCTCTTGCGGAAGAGAAAGATAAAAGGTAATCATGAACCAAACGATAAATGCCAGATTGATCATGATATGAGCAGAAATAATCGGGATTTTCGTCCGAATCAGACCCAGCCGGGTCATGATCAGATAAAGCGGGATCGCAAAAGCGATCGGCGGCAAGATGCGGATCAGCAAAATCCAAAAAAGCGTAGGTTTGCTGATTTTCACCTGCAGCCGTTTCCGCGACAAAACATATGCCGAAGCCAGTCCGAAAAGCAGCGCGAAGAACAGCGATATGAAAGTAACCTGCAGACTGTTGCTGAGTGCATTGCCCATGTCCTTTTCCTTAAACAGCCGCAGGAAATGGTCAAAAGTGAAGGATTGCGGGAGAAGCGGAATCGCGGAGCGCAGTTCATCGCTGTTCCGCACTGAGAGCGAGATCATCCAATAAATCGGGAAGATTGTCCAAATTAGTAAAATAACAATCAGAACAAGCTTTGACCAGGAGGTCTTTTTTTTCATAATTCCCATATCAAATCAGGCGGATTATATCAGAGCCCCGGCGTGCAAGCTCTGTTTTTTTGTAAAATTTCCGTAAGAGATCTTGTCCCTCACTGATAAACTCCACTCAAATTAAGCCGCTTTTCCGCTCCGGCTTTTCGCCTTTTCAAGATAACTTTCGCGCTCGATAATAAAGCGTTTGTGAAGCGCAATGCCGACCTCGCCCGATTCATCCCGCACTTCAATTTGAAAAGTCAGCATCTTTCGGTCGACCTCGATCAGCTCACTGCTGCATTCGACTTTCATGCCGACCAGCGTCGGCGCTTTATGATCCGCAGCGATATGAACGCCAACCGTTGACTGGCCATCGGCCAGATACGGCTGAACGCTTTCCATTGCTGTCATTTCCATCAGCGCGATCATCGCCGGTGTTCCGAAAACTGCCATGTCCCCACTGCCGAGGTGGCGAGCTGTCTCGGATTCTGTTACGACCACTTTTTTACTGCCTTTGATTCCAGTTGCTAACATGCTGATTCCTTTAGGGTCTATTTATAGAAAATCTTATTTTATTTTCAATTTTTAAGCAAGAATATTGACCGCAATTAAAGAAACCCCTTTTTATTTTTTTATCAATTCTCAATATAAAATACAGCGCGGAACCGAATAGGGAAAAACAAAATAATGAATAATTCAAATCAGGGATTTAGAAAAAATCAAATCATAATTCGAGTACAATCAATAAGGTACCCCTGATTTTGGCCTGATTTACTGAATAGGGCAATTTGTACCAATTGGACATTCTATTAATTTGCATCGGGAGATGATCGATGACGAAATTTGTATTTGTTACTGGCGGTGTTGTTTCTGGATTAGGAAAAGGGATTACTGCTGCATCGCTCGGCAGGCTGTTAAAATCCCGCGGATTAAAAGTGGCGGCGCAAAAGCTCGACCCCTATATCAACGTCGACCCCGGCACCATGAGCCCATTTCAGCATGGTGAAGTGTTTGTGACCGAAGATGGCGCTGAAACGGACCTTGACCTCGGCCATTACGAACGATTCATTGATGAGAACCTTAATAAATATTCCAACATGACCAATGGAAAAATCTATTGGAACGTCCTCAACAAGGAAAGAAACGGGGAATACCTCGGAGAAACAATTCAGGTCATCCCGCACATCACCAACGAAATTAAATCGTTCATTTATTCCGTCGGTCAGAAAACGAACGCAGATGTCGTGATCACCGAAATCGGCGGGACAGCCGGCGACATCGAAAGCCAGCCATTCCTCGAGGCGATCCGCCAAATTTCGCTCGAGATCGGCGCAGAAAACTGCCTTTTCATTCATGTGACGCTGGTGCCTTACTTGAAGAGTTCAGGCGAACAGAAATCGAAACCTACCCAGCACTCCGTCCGCGAGCTGCAGTCCATGGGGATTTTCCCAAAAATAATTGTGCTGCGCTGTGACGAACCAATCGAACCGGGCATTGTCCAGAAAATCTCTCTGTTCTGCAATGTCAAACCGGATTGCGTGATTGAAAATCAGACCATCCCAGTGCTTTATGAAGCGCCAGTCATGCTCGAGAAAAGCCATTTGTCCGAAATTGTCTGCCGGGAATTGAACATCAACGCCCCAAATATCAACATGACGGATTGGAATAAGATGCTTGACCGCATTCGTCTCTGCGACAAGACAGTCCGGATCGCATTGGTCGGCAAGTATGTCAAGCTGCACGATGCCTACCTTTCCGTGACAGAAGCCTTGCAGCACGCCGGTTATGAGCTGGGCGCGAAGATCAAAATAAAATGGATTGATTCTGAAACCTTAAAGCCGGGCAACTATGAAAAAATGCTTTCCGATGTCACCGGCATCATCATCCCCGGTGGATTCGGCAACCGCGGCGTCGAAGGAAAAATCCTTGCTGCCAGATATGCTCGCGAAAACAACATCCCCTACCTCGGACTTTGCCTCGGGATGCAGGTCGCAGTGATTGATTTTGCCCGCAATGTCTGCGGACTGGAAGGGGCAAATTCGCGTGAATTCAATGAAAAGACGGATTATCCGGTTATCGATTTCATGAATGATCAGAACGATGAAATTGCAAAGGGCGGGACCATGCGGTTGGGCAGTTATCCCTGCAAGATTGTTCCGGAAACTGTGATGGAAAAATGTTACGGAACTGATCTTATTAATGAACGCCATCGCCATCGCTATGAATTTAACAACGCTTTTCGCGACCAGATGGAGAAAGCCGGGCTGAAAGTCAGCGGCACCTCTCCGGACGGACAGATCATTGAGACTGTCGAGCTGCCCGCTAACAACTTCTTTGTCGGTGTGCAGTTCCACCCTGAATTCAAAAGCCGTCCAAACCGGGCGCACCCGCTGTTTAAGGGGTTCATCGAAGCTGCATTGAACCAGCCGATATAAACGAGAGATTTACATATAAACACAAATATCCGTTGGAAAACCAACGGATATTTTTTTATTTGCTGATAGAATTCGATTTATTGAGAAGATTTTAAAAATCCCTAAAGCTTAATGGGATTAATCAAACAATTGGAGAAACCATGGAGAATGCAATGTTTTGTTTTCAATGTCAGGAAACAGCCGGAAACAAAGGCTGTACCCGGGTGGGCGTTTGCGGCAAGCAGCCGGCGACTGCCAATCTACAGGATTTATTAAGATATGTGACCGCAGGTTTGTCTGCTGTTGCAGTGCAGCTTCGAATTGAAGGGAAAAATGTTGACCCGGAAGTCAATCATCTGGTAACGGTCAATCTTTTTACAACAATTACGAATGCGAATTTTGATGATGCCGATTTTTATGATCGCATCAAAGATACGCTGAAAGTCAAGGCTGACTTATTAAAGAAAGTGTCAGCCACTGGCAGTCTCCCCGAAGCCGCCGTCTGGGAATCCTATGATCATGCTGCTATGGCAGAAAAAGCAAGCCAGGTCGGCGTGCTCCAGATTGCAGACGAAGACAAACGCAGCCTGAAAGAGCTGATCGTTTATGGACTGAAAGGGATGGCTGCCTACATGAAGCACGCCAATGTCCTCAAGCACGAAAACGAAGAGATTGATGCATTTATCCAGTCAACGCTGGCAAAAACGCTGGACGATTCCTTGACTGTTGACGAATTGGTTGCGCTGACCCTCGAAACCGGCAGTTTCGGCGTGAAAGCAATGGCGCTGCTCGACGAGGCGAATACTGCAACTTATGGACATCCTGAAATCACGAAGGTTGACATCGGCGTCCGCTCAAATCCAGGAATTATTGTTTCTGGCCATGACCTGCGCGATCTTGAAATGCTGCTGGATCAAACAGCAGGCAGCGGCGTTGACGTCTACACGCACTCAGAAATGCTTCCGGCGCAGTATTATCCGTTCTTCAAGAAATATCCGCACTTCGCTGGCAACTATGGCAGCTCCTGGTGGAAGCAGACCACGGATTTCGCCAGTTTCAATGGTCCGATACTGATGACAACAAACTGCATCGTTCCGACAAAGAACGACTATATCAGCCGTTTATTCACCACCGGTGCAGCCGGCTATCCGGGCTGCAAGCACATTCCGGGCGGAATCGGCGAAGAGAAAGATTTCTCAGAAATCATCGCTCTGGCAAAAACCAGCCCGGCGCCGACTGAAATTGAAAGCGGTGAAATTGTTGGCGGCTTCGCGCACCATCAGGTGATCGCTCTGGCAGACAAGATTGTTGAAGCGGTTCAAACCGGTGCGATCAAGAAATTCATCGTCATGAGCGGCTGCGATGGCAGGATGAAATCACGTTCCTATTACACTGAATTTGCAGAAGCGCTGCCCGCTGACACAGTCATTCTGACATCCGGCTGTGCGAAATATCGCTATATTAAACTGGGTCTTGGAGACATCAACGGTATTCCCAGAGTTCTCGACGCAGGACAGTGCAATGACTCCTATTCTTGGGCAGTGGTCGCGCTGCAGCTGAAAGAAATCTTCAATGCCGCTGACATTAATGATCTGCCAATCGAATTCAACGTTGCCTGGTATGAACAGAAAGCGGTCATTGTTCTGCTAGCGCTGCTCTCGCTCGGAATCAAAAACATTCATCTCGGCCCGACGCTGCCGGCATTCTTGTCACCGAACGTTATCAATGTTTTGGTTGAAAACTTTGGCATCAGCGGAATCTCAACCGTTGACGAAGATGTGAAAGTGATGGCGGGGTAACCCCTCATTTAAAAATAAATCTGCCCCGGTTTTTTAGGGTAAGTTATATAGAGAGAGGCTGTCTCGATTTATCAGACAGCCTCTCTTTCAATTAACGGTATTAGTTTTCGGTTTAATCCGTTCCGTAATAGGCTTTACGATAGATTTCCTCAAGCTCCGAAACGAGCGGATAGCGCGGATTGGCATTGGTGCACTGATCTTCAAATGCGTGCTCAGCCATCTTCGGCACTGCTGCCAGGAACGCGTCTTCTTCGATCCCGCATTCCCGCAGCGTCAGCGGAACATTAATCCGTTTCATGAGATTCCTGATTTCTGTAATCAGGGATTCGATTTGTTCCTGATGCGTTGTCCCGGGGAGGTCAAGCATGCGCGCTATTTGGGCATACCGCTGATCAGCGATAAACTCGCCATATTTTGGGAAAATCGTGAACTTGGTCGGTTTTTGCGAATTATAGCGGATGACATGCGGCTGCAGAATTGCATTTGCCCGTCCATGGGAGAGGTGGAACTCACTGCCCAGCTTGTGAGCCAATGAGTGATTGATGCCCAAAAATGCGTTCGTGAATGCCATCCCGGCGATGCAGGACGCGTTATGCATTTTTTCCCGAGCTTCAAAATCCTCAGCATTGTCCCAGCTGCGGGACAGGTATTGGAATACCAGCTCAATCGACTTGATTGCCAAACCGTCCGTATAATCGGATGCCAAAACGGAGACATAAGCTTCAATCGCGTGTGTCAGCACATCCAGCCCGGTATCAGCCGTGATGGACTTCGGCATGGTCGTAACGAACTGCGGATCAATAATAGCAACATCCGGGGTCAATTCATAATCTGCCAGCGGGTATTTAATATTGCCATTCTTCTTATCGGTAATAACCGAGAAAGAGGTCACTTCTGAACCGGTTCCGCTGGTCGTTGGAATCGCCACCATCTGCGCTTTCTTCCCGAGATTTGGGAAGTGGAAAGCGCGTTTGCGGATGTCCATGAACTTCAACCGCAGTCCATCAAAATTAGTTTCAGGATTTTCATAGAACAGCCACATTCCTTTTGCCGCGTCAATCGCTGAACCGCCACCAAGCGCGATGATCACATCCGGCTGGAACAAGTTCATGACCCGGACGCCGCGTTCGATCGTTTCGACGGACGGATCGGATTCAACTTCGGAGAAGATTCGGAAATAGGTAGAATTTTTACGTTTATTCAGATAATAAACAATTTGATTGATATACCCCAATTTCAAAATTACTGGATCAGTGACGATAAAAGCGCGGGAAATATTGGGCATTACTTCAAGATATTGAACGGAATCGTGTTCAAAATAGATCTTCGGCGGGACTTTAAACCACTGCATGTTCACTCTCCTTTGGGCAACGCGCTTTTTGTTGATCAGATTGACGCTGGAAATATTTGCGGTCGTGGAATTGCTGCCGAATGAGCCGCACCCCAGCGTCAGCGACGGGGTATTGGTATTGTAGATATCCCCAATCGCGCCCTGTGAGGATGGCGAGTTGACGATAATTCTGCCGACTTTCATCTCCTGACCATAGCGGATGCTCAATTCTTCATCATTCGTGTGGATCACCGCAGAGTGCCCCAGCCCGCCCAAATTGAGCATGTCTTTCGCATACTGAAAACCCTGCTCGGTTGATTCAGAAACAAAATAAGCCAGCACGGGTGACAATTTCTCCAGTGACAGCGGAAATTCGCGTGAAGGATAAGGGAGTTTCGCCAGCAATATTTTAGTATTGTCCGGAACAATGACCCCAGCATCCCTGGCAATTTTTGCAGCCGGCTGACCGACGACGGCAGGGTTCACTGCCATTTTTTCGTAATTGATCACATAGCGGGAAACCTTCTCCGTCTCTTCGTCATTCAGAAAATAGCAGCTGTTCTCAGCCATAAAAGCTTCGAATTCCTCATGAATTTCCTGATCAACGATGACAGCCTGCTCCGAAGCACAGATCATGCCGTTGTCGAAAGTCTTCGAGATCATCAGGTCGGTACAAGCCCGCCGCAGATTCACATTCTTATTGATATAACAGGGGACGTTCCCCGGCCCGACACCCAGCGCTGGTTTCCCGGCGCTGTACGCGGATTTAACCATTCCGGCACCGCCGGTTGCTAAAATCAGCGAAACACCCGGATGATTCATGAGCATGCTGGTTGCCTCAATCGAAGGGATTTCGATCCACTGGATGAAGTGCTTCGGTGCGCCATTCTGAATCCCGGCTTTTTTCAAAATATCAGCAGCCGCAACCGAGCTCTTTTGCGCGGATGGGTGGAAACCAAAGATAATCGGATTGCGTGTCTTGGCACAAATCAAGCTTTTGAACAGGGTCGTCGACGTCGGATTGGTCACTGGCGTAACGCCCGCCACCACACCGACCGGTTCCGCTACTTCAATGTAGCCTTCCAGTTTATTTCTTTCAACCACGCCAACCGTTTTTTGTCCTTTAATATCGTGCCAAATATATTCCGTGGCAAATATGTTTTTGATATCCTTATCTTCCATAACGCCGCGGGACGTCTCTTCATATGCCATCTTTGCCAATTTAAAATGGTTATCAAGACCGGCAAGCGTCATCGCATGAACGATGTGATCGATCTGCTCCTGCGTCATCGACAGATATTCGATCAGCGCCTGCTGCGCATTCTCCACAAGACCGTCAATCATCGTTTTGACATCGACTGGCTCAGGGGCTGTTGTTTTTTCACTTTTCTTCATAATAGATTCCTTTGCTCTTATGAGAGCCTGTTGATAAATTTGGGTTGTTTCTTCCAATATTTTGGGTTAAATAACGACCAAATCTGATCGTCCGACAAAATCAGTATAGTTGAAATGACAGGATCATGTGGCCAAAACCGATAGAATGTGACAAAAATCACAAATATAAGGATGAAAGCGTTAAATGTATAGATGAGGGATAAAAGCGTCACCCCAGCTGACTAGGTCAACTGACCGCGCTGCCAGCTGACTTGATCAATCAGATCAGATAAGGCAATTCGTGAAAAACTGAACTGAAAACTGAAGACTAAAACACCTGGTGAATTTCTGCTGTTTTTCGTTCGCTGAAAATGGAGTTCGCCTGCTCACTGACGAGAAGCATCAAAACACTGAAAATGAGTGCAGCAAACGGAATCACAAACATTGTCGTTCGGGTGCCAATCGAACCGATGATCGGCGGGATCAGCGTTGAGCCGGAATAAGCAACTGCCATTTGAAACCCCATGATCTCCTGCGCATTTTCCTTGCCGAACCGCACCGGCGTTTCGTGCAGAATGCAGGGGAAAACTGGCGCACAGCCCAATCCGGCTAAGAGGATCCCCGTCAATTGAAAGACGGGCGGCAGCGGCAATAGTAAAAGCACCAGTCCGAACAGGATTAAAAGCTGGCCAGCTCGAATCATTATTTGATTTGAAAACTTGACGGTTAATATCCCTGAGAGAAATCTTCCGGCTGTGATTCCGATCAGATAGAATGAAATCCAGGCAGAGGCAGTCGCAGCGTTAATTTGATGGGACGCGATCAGATAGGTTGCGCCCCACAGGATCAAGGTTTGCTCGATTCCAGTGTAGAAAAAAACTGACAATAAAACCTGCAGAACGCCTTTGGTCTTCAACGCGGAGCGAATGCCGCCCTTCACCTGAGAGTCGGACTGCACAGGCTGTTCCATCTGCTGATAAACAGCATCCTGTTTCTCAACTTTACGCCAAAGGGGCAGCGATATAAACAAGATCAATGACAAGACAAACTGGATAATTGCTACCGCCAGATAAGCATCGCGCCAGCTTTTTCCCTCCGTGATCAGCCCGGCGAGGAGCAGCGGTCCGGTCATCGCGCCGAGTCCCCAAAAACTATGAAGCCAGTTCATATGGCGCGAAGCGTAATGCTCAGCCACAAATTCATTCAAGCCTGCGTCAATCGAACCCGCCCCAAGCCCCAAAGGAATCGCCCAAACAAACAGCCATGAAGGGGATGTCGCGAAATGAAAGCCTAAAAGCGCCATTGCGGTCATCACGACGCTGAAGGCTGTTATTCTTCCGGTTCCGAAATGCTTAATCAAGCGGCTGCTGAACAGACTGGAAATAATCGTTCCAATGCTGATGACCATGAAGACATAACCCGCAAGATCTTTTGGTGCACCGATTTCCGGCTGCATAACCGGCCACGAACCGCCTAACAGAGAATCCGGCAGTCCCAGACTGATAAACGCAATATAGATCAGACCCAACAGGATCAGCTTCAAAGTTTTATATTGTTTGAACAATTTCTTCTCCAAATTCGAGGGTTTGCCAGGCAGCAATGAATGCACCGTTATCACAGTCCTGATAAAAGGAATCGGCTGCGGTGAGCGCCGGTCTGGCATGCGGATCATAAATCTTTATAAATGCATCGTTGATTTTTTGCATCAGCGCTTCAGTGAATTGCTCCCCTGCAAGAATAATGCGTTCGGGGCTGACAATGCTGCTGATCTGAGCGAGAAAACGGGCAAAAATTGGGCAAAATACTTCAGAATTCTCATAAAACGCTGCGTCTGTCCAATCCAGCTCAAAATATTGAGGGCGGATTTCACCGACAAAATTGCGATATCCGCGATAGAGCTGACCATCCAGATATAACGCGATTCCGGGAAAATATTTTTTAGGAAAGTATCCATACAAAACTGGCGTCTCCGAATCGATTTCCTGGCTGCTGCAAAATCCGAGGCAGGCAGCGTTGACATCGTTTTCAAAAACAATCGGTATTTGATATTTTTGCCGCAGCGTTTTCAAAAACTGATCTCCGTTCAGATCAGAATAATCGCTGAGCAGATTCTCTCCGGACATGAATCCGGGCAGACTCAGCCCAATTGCGCGAATCGATGGAAAAGAAGCAAGCGCCTGATCCAGCAAGCTATTGAAATCAGCATTTGTAACCCGCTCAATTTGCCGTTCCTGTTCAAACAAAGTCTGTTTGAAGTGATTGGCGACCCGGATCACAAAAGTATCGCGCTCTTCCTTTTCATACGCACAAATGTATGCGACGTGGGAAAAATCAGGGTTGTAGCAGTACTCACGGGAGGGGCGTCCGCCCATGGACGGCAACAATCCCCCTTCAAACACTTCGCCCGACCGAATCAATTCCTGTAAAATCGTGCCGACAGTGACAGCTGTCAATCCGGACAAATTTGCCAATTGCGAAGCGGTGCCCTTCCGAAGCTTTCTCAGCGTTTTTCGGACGAGGCGCGTGTTGATCTGTTTGATCAGTACTGCATTTCCGGGTATGTTTTTCTGTGTGTTTTTCATTTCTAATTACTTTTCTAAAGTATTTTACTAACTAAATCAGGCAATGTCAAATACGATCAGTTTAATTGTGACAAAGGCGTACATCTAGAGAGTTTTGATTAAAACATTTGTCATGAAACTCTATGACATTCTTCCGAAAATGCCTTTTCTGCTCGCAATCCATTTCACAAAAGGCTATACTAAGTAAAAATGTATGTTGTTATAACATTATGAAAACTGACCCGATACCCATCAAACAACCCTTGAACCGCAACAGCTTCATGCCGCTCTATTTACAGTTGGCAACTCAGATTTCCAAAGGAATTGTCAACGGGGAATACCACACCGGCGAAAAGCTGCCCGGCGAGCTGGAATTAGCGAGGTCGCTGAATATTTCGCGCATGACTGTTCGGCTGGCAATGGACGAGCTGATCGGCAAAGGCTATATCTATCGCGAACAAGGACGTGGCACTTACATCGCCCAGCCGCAAATGCAGGGCGTGCGCGGCTTCAGCAGCTTCACTGAAGACATGCGTTCTCGCGGATTGGAGACCTCCTCCAGAATCCTGAAATCGGAGCTGGCAAAACCGACCAAAGAGGAACAATTCGGGCTGAAAATTAGCGACCACACCAAAGTGATCCGCATCAACCGCCTGAGATTCGTTGAAGAAACGCCCTGGATCATCCAAAACACTTGTCTGTCTTCAGCGCTGGTTCCCGGACTCGAGAGCAAAGACTTGTCAGGATCCTTATTCAAAGTTTTACGGGAGGACTATCGGATTTATCCAGCTTGGACTGAGGCAAAAGTTCGGGCAGAAATTGCAAACGCGGAAACTGCAGAGCTGCTGCAAATTCAGCCGGGAGATGCAGTATTACTGGTCGAAGGCATCACTTATACCGACACGTTTGAAATCATCGAATCGGTCAAGACTGTCTATCGAGGCGATAAAGTCTCGCTGTATATGGGCAGGCAGCGCTTCGGGCTGCCCGTTTAGGATCGGAAATGAGCGGACGCACAGTTATCGGAATCGATATTGGCGGCACAAAGACAGCCGCAGCCTTGGTCAGTGACGCAGGAACCATCTTGCAGCGTCTTGAAGTTCCCACCTGCCAAAAGGGATATCCGTCCGGATTCGAACAAATTTGCACCCTGATCAATCAGGAGAAAGCGATCGACCCTGTTTTGCCAATCAGCGGGATTGGCATCGGAATTCCTGCCGCTTTGGAGAGGAAGACGGACAGGATTTTATGGGCGCCGAACATTCAGGGCTGGCGCGAGGTTGATTTGCGAAAAGACCTTGAAAAAGAATTCAATCTGCCGGTAAAAATTGAGTATGACGGGCACACTGCTGTTCTGGGGGAATGGTGGATTGGCAAAGGGAGAGGACTGGAATCTATCGTTGACGTTGTCATCGGGACCGGGATCGGTTCGGGAGCAATTATCGACGGCAGCCTTATCCGCGGCCATGACCGATTGGCTGGCGCAATTGGCTGGCAGGCATTGACAACGGTCAGCCGAAGCAGTTCGGGCGCAAGCAGTCTCGGCTATTGGGAGAACCTCGCCGCTGGTCCGGGAATTGCCCGTTACGCGAATCGAATCTTAACTAAAGAAGAAAAGCGGTTTATTTCCCCTCAATCAGGCAAGGTAGACTCGAAAATGCTGTTCACTGCAGCCAGAAACGGTTATGCTCCAGCAGTGAAAGCGGCAAGTCGAATTGCAGAATGGCTCGGAATCGGAATTTCAAATATTGTATCCATGTTGAACCCAGAAATGATTATTCTGGGAGGCAGCGTTGGCAGCGCATGTGAATTTTTGCTGCCTGAAATACAACACGCTGCCAATCTATACGCGCAGCCCATTTCCGCAGCTTCAGTCAAGTTAGTTCTGTCGGAGCTGGGAACTGACGCTGGTTTAGCTGGTGCGGCATTTGCGATCATCAGATCGTTTGACAACAAATAAAAATTTTGGAGGAAAAGATGAAGAAAAGTATTGCTCTACTGATTGTCCTGGTGGCAATCGCAGCCTTATTCAATACAGCCTTTGCTAAGGAACTGAGCGGGGAAGTTCGGGTGCTGGTTCGCCCGGATGAAGGAGCCGTGTTTGAAAAGTATGTGCCTCTTTTCGAAGCGGAATCCGGCGTGAAAGTCGTCGTAGATTTCGTCAGCTGGGCTGACATCACGAGTAAAACGCTGACAACGCTTGCCAGCGGCGGCGGCGGATACGACGTCGTTATGATCCCGTCCGCTGACGCGACGAAACTGATGGCAGGCGGCTGGTTCGAACCGATTAATGACATGATTGCTGGAGAAGAAGACCTCTGGCTGAAAACTGTCGTTGATTTCTATTCTGATACTGATGGCAATCTGCTCGGTTTCCCGTGGTATTCCGGCGCATCCCACTGGATTTACAATAAAGCGATTTTGGATAAAGCGGGCGTCGATCCGGCAGGTCTGAAAACCTGGGACGACATTACGGCTGCTTGCGCGAAAGTGAAAGAAACCCAGGCAGGCGACTTCTGTCTGACGCCTTCCATCAAATATCCCGGAAACTTTTATTATGGGTGGGGCTCCATCACCAAAGCACATGGCGGAAAACTGTTTGATGATGAAGCAAATATCCTGTTTGATCAGGACCCGGCTACTTTGAAGGCGACAAAGTTCTATGAAGACGGCGCAAAATTAGGCTATCTGAACCCGGCTGGCATCGGTTTGAGTGACTACGAAACCTTGATTGAATATGGAACCGGCAAGACCGCTTTCATGCTGAATTCAACCTGGTCAGCAACCCAGTCGATGACTAACAAAGAGCTTTCGAGCGTGACAGAAGACTCCTTCGCAATGCTCGTTCCGGGCAATGGGGAATTCCTCAGTGACACTTATCTCTATGCCGGAGCATTTGGAATTCTCAAATCATCAGAGAACAAAGATGCTGCCAAAGCGTTTATCAAGTTCATCACCAGCGACGATGCCCAAAAGGATCATGCGCTTTATGGCGGAAACCTGCCGACCCGCGTAGCTTTATTCACGGATGAAGACATTGCAAAATCCTGGAAAGGCTACGATGTGCTCAGCGATCAGCTCAATTACGGCGGATTTGCTCCGAAAATTGAGTGGTTTGACGAATGGCGCATGGTTGCAGCAACTGCCATCCAGAACGTTGTAAAAGGCGAGATGACAGCTGAAGATGCATTAGCATGGCTCGCAAAAGAAACCGAACAAATTAAGGCAGACGCCGAATAACCGGCAATGAATCGGTTTCTACTTAAGTAAAAAAAACAAACCGGATGGAGACTTATGCCAGCCCAAAACTGACAGAACCTCCATCCGGAACAAAGGTCAAAAAAGACAGGAAATCAGAATCGGATGACGCTTAGAATTCGAGAGAAACGACACAGCATGTCCCATATAAAACGCGAAAACCTTCGGCTGGCAATCATCATGCTTGCCCCAATTTTTGTGATTTTAATGGCAGTTTCTGTCTATCCGCTGATTCGCTCCTTTGATATCAGCCTGCGGCTTTACAATCTGACCAAACCCGGGTTAGGCACCCCCTATATTGGTCTCGAAAACTACCGTTTTGTCCTGACGGATGCACGGTTTTGGCAGTCTGTGAAAGTGACCGCTGTTTTTGTCGTGATTTCCGTCACTTTTGTGATTGTCCTAAGCACCGCAATAGCGCTGCTGCTGAACTGCGAGTTCCGAGGGCGCGGAATCGTGCGGGCGTTAATGCTCGTCCCCTGGGCAATTCCGAACGTTGCAAACGGGCTGATGTGGCTCTGGATCCTGAACCCGTCCTATGGGGCGCTGAATGGACTGCTGAGCCAACTGGGGCTGATTGATCATTATATCGTGTGGCTCGGAGATAAAAGGCTTGCACTGATCATGGTGATCTTAGCGGAAGCCTGGAAGGAAACACCGTTCATCATGCTGATGATCCTGGCTGCACTGCAGTCGATCCCAAAAGAAATGTATGAAGCAGCGCAGGTTGACGGTTCGCGATATTTCCAGACGCTGTTCAAGATCACGCTGCCGATGATCCGCCCGACGTTATTTGTGGCAATCACATTGAGAACCATCTGGGCAATTAAGAGCTTTGACCTGATTTACACGCTGACTTCCGGCGGACCGGATAATGCAACCAGCACAATCGGTTATTACACCTATCTCCGTTCTTTTATCTCAATGAACCTTGGCAGGGGATCCGCAGCTGCCTGGCTGATGACATTGGTGATGATCGGGCTGACGGTCTTATACCAGCGCGCACTGTACATGGAGGAATAGATGAACCTCGCAAAGAAATCGACAAAAGTCAGGCTTTCGAAAGCCGTGAAAAAAGTCCTCTTTTGGCTGGCAATTCTGTTCCTGCTGTTTTGTGTCCTGGCTCCTTTTTATTGGATGGTTGTCTCCAGCATCTCCTATCAGGCTGAGCTGGCGCTGCGCCCGCCCCACTGGTTCCCAGAAGAGGTGACTTTTTCGCGCTATCAACAGATTTTTGAAGGATTCCGGACTGGTTTCGCGGACAATTCACCTGCAGCAAAATTCACCAGAGGGCTCTCGAACAGTTTCACCGTTGCCGGACTGACGACCCTGATCTGCATGGTTGCTGGTTGTATGGCTGCCTTTGCGCTGACCCGATTGGGCATCCCGCATGGCAGAACTTTAATGATGATCATTTTGGGCTCCCAGATGCTGCCCGCGATCGTTATCATTATCCCGATCAACCTCCTTTTGCAGAAATACCATATGATCGACACAATCCAAGGTCTGGTTTTGCCTTATTGCGGATTAATGCTGCCGACAGTGACCTGGATTATGTATGGTTATTTCCTGTCAATCCCGCGGGAAATGGAGGAGGCAGCAATGATTGACGGCTGTACAAAACTGCAGTCCTTCCTAAAAGTCGTGCTGCCGGTTTCAGGACCGGGTCTGGTCGCAGTAACCGCCTACACTTTTCTGTATTCCTGGAATGAATTTTTCATGGCGCTGACCCTCACCCAGACCAACACAAAAACGATTACCGTCACAATCACAGAATTTGCTTCTTTGTTCGGGACGGATTATGGTTTACTGGCGACCGGCGGCGTTATCGGATCAATCCCGCCGCTGATTGTCGCCTTTCTGTTACAGCGCTATCTTGTTGCCGGCTTGACTGCCGGATCAGTCAAAGGGTGATCTAATAATTTGAAGCACCGAAACATTTGTTTCGATCGAACTAAATACATCTATCGTGGAGAGTACTTATGTCAGCAGAACTATATTTTGAAAAAATTGAAAAGCAGCTGAACCAGCTCGGCAAGAATTCAATGCCGGACATTCTCAAAGCCGCAGAAGCGATGGCAAATTCAATCGCCGCAGACAGAGTTGTTTATTATTTCGGCTCCGGCCATTCCGTGATTCCTTGTCTGGATGTTTTCCCTCGCTACGGATCATTTTGCGGACTGCAGCCGATCCACAACACACCGCTGATGTGGCAAAACGTGATCGGGCCTGGAGGAACGCCAGAACTGCTTTGGATCGAACGGCAGGAAGGATATCTGCAAAATGTGTTGAAGTATTACGTTATCAAACCGGAAGACACATTTATCGTCATTTCGCACGGCGGCTTGAACGCAGCGGCGATTGAATGCGCGATGATCGCAAAAGAACACGGCGCAACTGTGATTGCCCTGACCTCCATGCAAAATTACCACATGAATCCCGCGAAACACTCCTCCGGGAAAAAGCTCGCGGATGTCGCAGATATCGTGATCGACAACGGTGCACCGCCGGAAGACAGCATTATTGAGATCGATGGCTGGGAATCACCAGTAGCCGCTTCATCAACGGTGACCTGCCTCACAATCTCGATGGCTCTTGTCGCGCAGACAGCCGCCAATCTGGCAAAACGCGGAATCGAAATTCCAACATTTGTTTCGCCGAACGTTGCAAAAACGCCGGATCACAACGAAAAAGTCTATCAAGCTTACGTCGATGTCCGCCGCAAGATTTACTAAATAATCTGATAATGAGAAAACAATTGCGCTTCTTTGATGAAATGATGCCGATCTTGCAAAAAGCGATTGAAACCCAGCGGGAAAAGCTTTTGGCTGCAGCGGAGCTGATCGCTGGCACGGTTCAAGCGGACCATCTGGTTTACGTATTTGGCGCTGGGCATGCTGGGATTCTCTCAGAAGAACTCAGTTATCGGGCTGGCGGCTTGGTTCCAGTTGTGCCGATTTTTCCGGATGGACTGACAACCATGGCAAGACCGGTTACCATCGAAACGCAATTGGAAAGGATCAGCGGGTTAGGTCCGCTGATCCTTTCCGAATTTAGGGTTGAGCCAGAGTCGGTTCTGATCCTTCACTCAAATTCCGGCCGCAATGCTGTCGTGGTAGAGATGGGCGAAAAAGCAAAAGAGCTAGGGCTGAAAGTCATCGCGCTGATCAATGTTTCGCAATGCACTGCCGCTCCATCGCTCCACCCGCATGGACTGAAACTGATCGACGTTGCCGATATCGTGATTGACAATTGCGGCGCTTTCGGGGACGCCTGCATCGATTTAGGCGGTGGAAATGGGCCAGCCGGATCAACCAGCACCA
>DHPK01000007.1:86717-124284 GCA_002407845.1 Leptolinea sp. UBA5366
GGCCAGCCGGATCAACCAGCACCATCGTTGCTGCGTCTTTGTTTAATGCAGTGATGGTTGAGGCAGCTGAGATCCTGATCGAAAGAGGGGGTACCCCGCCAATTTTCCGCAGCGCCAACGTTGACGGCAATGCCGGTGCTAATCAAAAATGGCTTGATCATTACGGAAGACGCCTGCTTTATCTATAATTAAATCAAGCTCATATTATTGTAGAAAGCCCAAGTCCTTATAATGGGCGGGCAGGAGGAAAAATGTTTATTCACATCGTTTTATGGAAAGTTCGAACGCCGGATGACGCCACAAGCAAAGAGGAAGTTATCAGCCAGCTGCTGCCCAATGTGCAGGCACTGCCCGCACTGATTCCACAAATCAGGGAATTAGCCGCTGGGTCGGACGTGCTAAATACACCCTCGTCTTACGATTTTGGTCTGTTAGTCAAATTTGACTCCCGCGAGGATTTTCTGATTTATCGGGATCATCCGGAACACGTTAAAGTTGGTCAGCAGATTTCAGCAATTGCCGCGGAGCGCGCCAGCATAGACTTTATTAACTGACCTCATTCGGTTGGTTCACACTGGTTGTTTAAAATCTGATAAATCTGAGGAAATTCGCGTTCCAACCGCACCGGTTTCATCTGGCTCAACAGTAAGCCGTGCCGCGTGTATCCGGATACGCATAGCACGCCGCTGAGAGAATTGATAATCTCGTATTCCACCGTCATCTTATAGCCGGAAAAGTGGGTGATTTTCGCGGTAATTTGTGCCTGATCCTCATACCGCATCGGTTGCTTGTATTCGCAATAGGACGCCAGCACGACAGCTCGCACGCCCTGCTTTTCCATCTCCCCGTAAGATAAACCCAACTGGTTCATGAAATCTGTCCGGCATTCTTCAAACCAGCGGAAATAGTTAGAATTGTGAATGATTCCCATCTGATCAGTTTCGTAGTATTGCGCGATGTGATAATAAGGGCGAATTTGTATTTTCATTTTTCCTCCAAATTGTTGAGGCAGGGCAATCAGTTGAGTGTCGTTTTTTCGATATCAGGCAGCAGCGTATAAATATTACAGCCAGCTTTCTGATCGAAATAATCTTTCAATTCGAATACCCGCTCCCATCTTGCTACGCTGTCCTGATCCACGCCATACCGGCGCGCAACGTCAATCATGCGTTTTTCAATGATGCAGAATCCTTCGGACGTTGCCAGGCAATCAGCCAGCTGAACCAGATAATCATAATCATCGTAAACAACTGATTCGATATACTCAAGAAAAAAGTCAAAATCAGTTTTGGAGATGTCCCAGTAATCCAATGACCGATTGATATCTTTCAAAACCTGCGAATGCGTCAGGCAGACTTTTGCATTGCCCAGCCAGCCTTTCGCCATGCAATACCGATAGCCTTCAATCTGATGACGGCCGCGCACGATGCCGACGTATCGGCCGATGTCGTGCAGCGCGCCGAGCGAATAAGCCCGCTCGCTGTCCAATCCCGGACATTTGGCAGCGATTTCACGGCAGGCAATGCCGGCGTTGATTGAATGGGTGATCCATTTGCCGGGGTTCGCCGCAGCTGCTTCCGCCAACGCCGCTTCAATTTCAGCTTCGGTTGCTGTCCTCAGCAAATCACTTGCCTTCATCGATCACTGACGGAACATTCAGCATCGACTGCCATTGTTCATAAACTTCCGGATATTGTTTTTGCAGCATGATCGGTTTTCCATCCCGGCTGATGACGCCATGCTTCATGTGACCGGTTGCGTGCACAATCCGGGTCTCAGCCTCGACCATTTTAAAATCGATCGTCATCTTGTAACCGGTGAAATGAGACATCATGCTGATGATGTAAAAAGTCTGGCCAAAAAAGGATGGCTTAAGAAATTCAGCGTCCGAAGCCGCGACCGGCAGGAAGATGCCCATCTCCTCGATTGCCAGCAACGGATATGTGTCCTGCGACATGAAATGGACGCGCGCTTCTTCAAACCAGCGGTAATAATTTGAGTTATGCATGATCGCCATCCGATCCGTCTCGTAATATTGCACGGATCGTTTATAGGCATAAATGATATTTCGCTTTTCCATCTACCCTCGATTTCTCATTTTTCAAAGAACACTTAAGTATTTCGATTTTTTATTCCTTACTAGTTTTTTTCAGGTGCGACTTGGCCAAAAATAACTATTTCATTGACTGTCCAATTCTCTTTATTAAAACTTTCAGCATTTCTTAACCGAATAAATTTCGCGGTTTCGTTTTCAAAAGAATAGTCCCAATTTGTGTGATAGCCCAATTTTGCAGCTTCCCAGATTACGCCATCCATGGAAGTACTTATTTCTAAAGAACGTGGGAACTGTTTTAGATTTGTGTCAGAATACACAGAAACTCCATAAATATTATAAGTATTGCTGAGTTCGATTTCAATGAAGTCTTCAGAATTTTGTGGTTGGCTTGTTGTCCAACCAGTTGAGAAATCACCATCAAATGCATTAGCGATTTCGTCGGAAGAAATGTTTGTTGTAACTTCAGATAAATAATCATTTCCCCATAATTCGTCACGATGGCTTCTTTCAAAAACGGATGCAAGTTTAAAATCATCAGTTTCTACATTATAAATACGGTCATAGAAAGGGAATTCCATTTCATTATCGAAATTATTCGTGTAATTGTATATTATATATTTAACGGTATTTACCCAAGAATTCGGAGGAGCATCTGTAATTCGATTCCGGTCCTCTTTCACAAAACTATGCAAAAAAGAAGGCAGTCCTGCTGTGGGATATGCAATCTGTATCCCCTGGCTTTTATCACTTGTTAATATAAATTGTAAACACTCATTGGTAGACAAATGCCAATAATCCAATGAAAAGTTCCCAGCAGCACTTTTCCTGACAAGCGGTTGAAAATAGACCATTTGATATGGATGGTTCTTTATCATCCATTGTCCAGTAAAAATCAAAGATAATATGGCAGTAATAGAAAACACTTTTTTAAATTTCAATTTTTCGGATGAAAGTATTGAATAAACAGTAAAGCATGCAATATAAACAAACGGAAAATAGATAAAATAAAAATGACGCCATCCGTTATATATTGTAGAATTCAAAACAATCGCAGTGATAATTGGCAGGAAGAAAAAAGAAACCATACTTATATCAAAAAATTGGTTCTCGAAATCTGATTTTTTAAGATTTCTAAATAAACAGAAATTTCCTATGACAAACAAGAGCTGATAAAAAATGGGGGTTGTGATACTTATCCATACAGGAACATAGTGCCATGGCACATTTTGACTTGGGACCAATTTCCCAAAATAAAGTTCTGTAATTTTTAGAGAATATTTCGAAAAAATCGATAATGTTAACTTAAAAGTCTCAAGAGGATTATCCCATGAAGTTGGCAGAAATAAAGTCCACAAACATCCAATGGACAGAATAATTAGAGCTGAAATGCTTATCATTCGTTTAAATGATATATCATGCCTGATCCACTTAACGATCAGATAAATACCGGCAAACCCAGGAACAATAGCTCCAACAATTCGCGTATTTATTAACAAAGCAGAGACAATTGAAAAAAATAATGCATTAAGTATATTTGGATTATTAATAAAGCGATAAAAAGAAAATACAGCAAAAATAAACCATGGAAGGAATAATAAATCCTTAATATTGTAGAAAGAATCTGCGAAAATTCGTGGGGAAAAAACTAAAATAATAACACCAATCAAACCTATTTTCCAATTTTCAAATCTTTTTTTGAGTAAAAAAAAGAACGCGATCAGAGAAAGATAAAAATTCGTAAAAACCCACAAATGCCTCATCTTGGTTACAGTTCGAATATCCATAGTAAATCCAGATAAGTATTCAATAAATATAGTGGGAAGCTGAAGAGCTACGCCATAAAACTGGTCTTTAAAAGCCTTTAAATCTGGCTCAACCTCCAGCACTTCATGAAACTCCTCTACACCAAAAGCATTTGTTAAAATATATTTAAATGTGATCAGGCTTGTTTTTCGCTCTGCCATTTCATCAACTGAAATTCCATAATCATCAAAGATAACAAGCCCAACGAGGAAGATAATTAAAAATACAACTAAAGGAATAATAATGTGTTGATTGTTTTTTATCTTACTCATGCTGTTTTCTCCTCGAAAAATTATCTATCAAGTAGATACCCGTGAAAAGTAATTTCATTCATTGCCCAGATTTCATCTGGTGAATTAGGCGAATTTACTAATCTTATATATTTCGCAGCGACCGGCAGAAATTCAAAATCCGAATATGTTTGGTAAGTAAATTCGACATTATCCCAAGTTATTGAATCAGTAGAAACCTTTATTTCCAAGTTCCGCGGATAACCTTTCATTTCACGGTCAGAAGAGATTGATATCCCGTTAAGTATAAAATCTGATGATAACGTTATTTCTATCGATTCGAACCCGGCTGAATTCATGTCAATCACCCATCCAGTTGAAAGATCTCCGTCATAAATCAGATGACCGTCTGTTTCATTTTTCTCAACAGAAATATCATCTATCACCTGCCAGCTTTGCAGTTCGTCCCCATGATCTCTCTCATAGATCGTTGCAATTTTATAAGAATCAACACTAAAATCGTGAATTGGCTGAAAAAATGCAAAATGTTTATCGTTCCCTTTGATATCCCGATAGTTATAGAAAATGTAATCTATCTCGTTCGTCCCTACATCAACAGGCGATTTTCTTATGCGGTCTCTCTGGCTTTTTGGCAAATAAAATTCAGCCCACCGGAAGCCCCCGTTCTTATATCCGATGTTAATGCTTTGCCGATCATCGTTTTGTAAAATATAATCCAACCCACTCTTGAATGACATATTCCAATAATCTCTGATAAATAATTCATCAACTCTGGTCCTGACTAACTGGTTAAAATAAACCATTTGAAATGGGTGATTCTTATTCATCCAAATCATCGTCATGAAAACTGAGCCAGTGCAAAGAATTATTGTCAGAATTGATACTATTTTTCTGGGACTAAATAATAAAAAGTTAAGAGCTGAAATCGCAACAATAAGAAATGGAGCGTAAAGGAAATAAAAATGACGCCAGCCATTATAAATTGTTGAATTCAATATAATCGCTGCAAGAATTGGAATAAAAAATAAAGCGATCATGCTGGTATCAAAAAAGAAAATCGAAGGCTCCGTTTTTTTCTTAAGGAATAAAATGATGACAAGGCCTAAAAGGAACAACGCAACATATAGAACAGGGGTGGTTACCCCGATCCACACAAAAAGATAATGCCATGGCAAATTATCACTTGGTTCAAAATTTCCTAAATAAAGCGCATATTCAAAATGATCATAATTTGAGAAATGATTGAGGGCTTCTTTTAAAAACAAAAAAGGATTTGCCCATGATGCAGGCAAAAATAACGCATACAAGAATAGTGAGATCGAACCTATTACAATCAGTCTTGATAGACATTCTTTCCCCGCCATCCTTTTTTGTGACAACAAATAAAAGCAATACAAACAAGCAAATAATGGGAGAATCCCACCGATAATTCGAATATTCGTTACTAACGCTCCAACGATTGACACAAGAATTGAATTTTTAATGCTTGGATTTGAAAGGAATAGAAAATAAAAGAAAATTCCAATAATGAACCAAGATAAGAAAAGGGAATCTTTAATGTTATAAAAAGAGTCTGCAAATATCCTTGGAGAAAAGAACAAGAAGATTACTGAGATTTGGGCAATAATCCAGTTAGAATACCGTTTATAAATCAGCATGTAAAAGAAAATCAATGCCAAAATAAAATTGAAATACACCCAAAGATGCCGGATTTTTAAGACCGTCCGCATATCCAATGAGAAATTGCTGAAATATTCGATAAGCACCAATGGCATTTGCAAAACCATGCCATAATCTTTGTCTTTATATGTCAGGAGATCCGGCATGTTTTTTAACTGTTCTGGCAAGTCAGTTTTTCCAAGAACCGTTGTGAGGAAATATTTTAAGGTTATTAGACCTGTATCGCGTTCTATGTATTCGTCAACAGAAATTCCATAATCCGAATAAATGCTTAGTCCCAATATTATTATTAACAAAAAAAAGATAACAGCAAGGCCGACTCCAATCATGGTCTGCTTAGTCTTTTCCATATTTTTACAACTCGATTGGGTAAGCATTTTATTCATTCAATGAAAAAACTGTTAAAAAGTTTGAGCTGGTATAGCTGTCCATACCATAATTATCGCCAATAAAATCTAGAAATCGTTGAAGTTCGCCAGAAATATGAGTGCAATATTTATTTGTCACTAGATCAGTTGGTATTGGGAAATTTCTGATTTCAATGATTAATTTTGGCTTAGCTTCAACCAAATCGTCATTAAATTCTTTCCACATTTTTTCAGTCGCATAACCACATTGGACCAAGGGAAATGCATATGTGAATCGCGAAGGACTTTTTCGGTCGCTAAGCACATTATTTTGAACTGCTGCCCCCCAAACTAATACTGTATCATCTGCAGTTGTATGGTCTCTGATATATTGGATGTCCGGAGAATAATTTCTTGATGTATAAAATTCTTTTGTAAAAATCCGAGTTTTGAATGTCTCCAAAATATTGAAAGAGCGAAGTGTGGCAAAAGAGAAAACGATCAGCATACAGCTTAAGAAAACGGTTTGCTGAATTGTTGAAACTGGCTGAAGCCATTCTGAATTTTTCACAAGTACGGAAATCATCACAACTGCAAATAGCATGAAATATACAGGAAGGATACTCAAGTAGTAAACATTCGTTCTGCTCGCCAGTCCTGTAGAAAGGATTTCAAAGGGAAATGCAAACAACAATATTATTACTAGCTTTCTGAGTGGAGTAGCTTCCAAACTCTCATTTTTACTATTCCCAACCCACAATGTGGAAAAATAATATGCAGCTACTGATAACAGAACCAGTGGTATGCCAAATCCATTTTTTAGATTATTGATTATTGTAATAAAAACAGAAATAATATTATTGCTGGCTGTCGCATAAAAGAAATTGTAATTAATAAATTGTTCAAAGAAATCTGGAAAGGCACCGATTTTCCATAAATAAACCATTGTGCCGAAGAATGTTACTAAAGCCCCTATAATAAAAAATAAAATTTGTCTGGTTAGCATCCGTTTTTTATAACAATCACTCATCAACATAAGGAATAGAATTGCCCAAAAAACAGCATTGTTCGGACGCATCAATAGCACAATACTGCATAAAACTCCAATTATGAAATAAATCGCTGGTTTCCGCAGTCTTTCAGCTTTTAAGAATAAACCGACAGAAATCATCAGGAAAAAAGCTGTATATAGTTCAGTTCTATTAATAATTAGTATTTTTGACAATGAAGATAAGAATATTGCATAGCCAATACTCATTTCAAAAACTGAAAAATAATTACTTAGCTCATGAAAAAGGAATACTGTTGAGATGATTAACAAGATGCAATTTAGAAAAAACAAACCCCATAAAAAATTCGGGGGTATTTTATAGGCTAATAGATTTAAAAAATAAATAAAGGGTCCTTTGTGATCCCAAGAATCCACATAGGGCACTCCCCCCTCAGAAATGATTTTCGCTGTATATAAAAAAACACTGCTATCTTGTCCCGGTTCAAACGATTGAGGGTTTGAAGGAAGAAATAATAATAAAGAGAAAATGAAAACGAACGATAAGAAAATATATTTATTTAGACTTTTAGTTATCATTTTGCCTTTTTCATAATAGAATTCTATAAATAATCAGCCATTATTTGATTTATTCAAACAATAGTTACACTGCAAATAAGGGCTTCATTATATTATCTACACATAATATTCTGCCTGCATATTGGATTATAGCAAGAAAAATCTTTTAGTCTTTGAAATACTCTCAACGAATAAATTTTCGATCATTTTCTTTCCCTTCATCCGCTGGGCAGCGATGTATAATCAATCAATAATCCAATTTGGATATTTTCAGAAGCATTCAGGAGAAAAATTATGATCATCGACCATATCACTCAGGTTGAAAAATATCGTTCATTCGCGCCGGGATTTGAAACCGCAGTACGATTCATGCTGGAGAACACCGACAAATTTCCTGCACCAGCCAGCCGCTATAAGCTGGACGAGAATGTTGACGTGATGATCAATCAATACCTCACGAAACCAGCGGAAAATGCAGTTTTAGAAGCGCACAATGAATACATCGACATTCAGTATGTTCTGAAAGGCGGTGAACAGGTCGGCTGGGCACCGCGCAATTTGCTGACACAAGCCAGCGCCAAGCCGGAAAAAGACTTTTATGAAATGGCAGGTCCGGTCACCTATTATCCCTTGCCAGCTGGCACTTTCATGATTTTATTCCCGAGCGATGCGCACCGAGCGAATGTGATGGTCGAAAATCCTGTCGAAGTTTTAAAAATTGTGCTGAAAATAAAAGTCGAAGGAAATCTTTTCGCTTAAAGCTTCACTGCAACAGACACACGCCTGGTTTAATTTTCAAGATTGAATCATGCGTCACTCGCAATCCAAAGTTCAAATTCAGCCGTACCTTGGATTTGACTAAGGGTTTCATCCGGCAAACAAAGCAATTAATCCATCGAGTCAAAGATCGGAATAGCTCAAAATAAAGCAGGTCAATCATTATTAAGTTCATAAAAAACCGTCCTTTTCAGGACGGTTTTTTCATCTTTATTATTTCAATGAAGTTAATGACTCGATCCTACCGGGAAACCAGTTTCGGGCAAAATTACGGGGAAGAAATCCATTTCGCCCGGATCAGCCGGCTTATTCGGCTCCGGTGACCATTTTGCATAAACGGTTTGATTTCCATCCATCAGCACTGTTGTCAGTTGCGTGATGAAATCCGGTTCCGCGTACCAGCCATCGAATATGAACCCATTCCGAACAGGCACCTTATCTATAACTGCCTCTCTCCCTTGCAGGTGCATTATGGCAGGATATACTGTTCCGCCGTTGGTTACGTAAGTGAGTGAGAAGAATTTTCCTGACTTGATGCCCAGAATATCATAAACCGGGCCAGCCATCCGACCGCTTCCCGCCCAAATTGCCAGATGCCGATGAGTGAAGTCACGGAGCGTCACGGTCGCAGCGTCCGCGCTGACAATATCGAAATCTTTGGAAATGCGATTCAGCGCGATGCCCGCTTCATTTCCAATCACATAATCAAAATTCTCATAAGGATAGGTGTTGAGCGGATCTTCAGCGCTTGCATCCCAATATTTATATTGGAAAGCTCTTGGAGCAATTTCGATTTTTCCCACAGAAGCACCCTGTTCGAAATTTCCAAGATCATTGAGACTGATCGGTGTGGCAATTCGACTGCCAAGATCGACTTCGACGAAGTAATTGTTAGAAAATAAATATGGATTGGTGAATGAAGCAATATAGTTGAAAGGCGTCGCTCTGTTTTCCGTGCCCGCTTCAACTTTGTCCGCTAACACCGTGTATCCAGTTACGGTTCCATTTATCAAACGGCCGACTGCTCCGGCAACCGGATTTTTCCCGCCAAAAGGAGTGAAATTTCCAGCGATAATCTTCCCGCCGACATTGGATGCGGAATCCAGAACAGTAATATTCGACACAGGTGATTCGGTTTCTCCAAGTATTACGCCAATACCGCCGGCGGAAAAACTGGGTTCATCTGCTTCATCCGTTTGTCCTAAGATGTTTCCAAAAACTAAAGAAGTCACATTGCTGATCGAAACATCAACTTTTTCCTGTCCAGCTTCCTCTTTAATATTTTGGATATAGCCAGCATAACCGCCAATGTTCACAAGCCCGGTATTCCCAGTTGAGGTCAAATTCTCTCCAATCTGAGCAGAATTCCGATTCTGGATTACATCTGTGCCGATCCCGATAAATCCGCCCAGGTTAACGTTGTTGCTGTTCGCAGCGCTGATCGAATCACGAATAAATGACACCGAATCATTAATGATGCCGCCAAATTGACGACCGGCAAAACCACCAATATTGGAACTGGAGGTTGGATTACCGTTGACGGTCAAGCTTTCGATATTTGCGGTAGAGGTTTCAACCGGCAAAGGACCAGTGTATCCAACAAATCCGCCAATATCACCAAATCCGCTGATCGTAATCGGACCAATATCAGCTGTTGACCTTGCAACGTTTCCAGGATTATTCCCAACGAATCCACCAATAGAAGACCAGGCGTTCGTTTTCAATTTCATGCTCGGAGCACGCATCCAGCTGGCAGCGATCGTTCCGCTATTTGTCCCTGCAAATCCGCCTAAATAAGGCTTAACTCCATCAAACTCAATCGCAGGAAGCACAGTGCTGCAACTTTGAACCACACCATTATTTATCCCAACAAAACCGCCGATAGAAGAGATCTCAGCGGTTGAAGTGCCAAGGTCGAAGGTGTCCAACACAATATCTGTATTGAGTACGACCGGATTGACATCAGGCCGCTTCTCATGGGCTGCGATTTCATAAGCAAATCCGCCTGCCCCTGCTGTTCCGTCCGAAGTGACGCTTTTTACATTCATGACGTTCTTGTCAATCAAGTTATCCATCTGCGTCGCTTTGTATGCCCATCCGCCCACATATGCATCTGTGCCTTGAGAAAAAACGCCGTCAGTCAGCGTGACCGTGTTATTTTTTCCATTCAGGAAGTGATAGAAAGGAGCCGCGATCGTTGTTCCTCTTACGCTGACCGCGCGGAGAGACTTTGCGGATAAATCATTGCCGGTTCCGGTGAAATAGCCCCAGAGCTCTGCGACCGTTAAGCCCTCCTGACTGTCCGCAATCACATCTCCTTGAATCTTGATGGTGTTGTCCTGAAAATCTGGATCGTATTTGAAGGCTCTATTCAGACCGTATGAAAAACCGGGAGAGGCTCGGGTAACAACCTTTAAAAAGCTGTCTATATATTGAGGCGCTGCTGACACCGCTTTTACGCTGCCACCAACGGTTAACGAAAGTTTTTTAATCGTGAGCGGATTTTGCTGTAAATCAGCTTCATTCTTAGAATACCAAGGGACCCAATCAACGATCCCTGCGGCATACGTTTGCATTCTTACGTTGGTATTATTGGCGGCAGAAATATCGCCGCCGATATGGATCGCCCCATTTTCAATATAGAGAAGATATTGCCCCACCGCGCTCGCGAGGTTCGGATCAGACATGTGGTAAATGCGTGTAAAAACCGAATCACCCTCCGCAACCGCTTTGATGTCTTTTGCTACCTTCAGCTGGACATTCGTAAACTTTTTTCCTCCAAGATTAGATCCCAACCCTGTCGCTACCGCTCTATAGTGCTTGCCGGCTGCAAGGATTGATCCCCCCACGTTGATGGTCAGGTTATCCACTGTTTGAGGAGGCGCATCCCCATAGCCAGACCTTGACTCGATTATGAAACCGGACGAGCTGCTAAAGATTAATTCTGACTGTGCGTGTTCCTCCTTTTCCGGAGTCAGCGTCCCAATGTCACCAGTCACCCGGATATTGATATCTCTGATTTCAGTGCCTTCAACAAATTGTACAAAGCCGGCGGCTCGGGTCAAAGTGTATTGTACAGGTTCAGACAGCGTCCAGTATTTTTGGGAAATTGGCAGGATATTGCCCTCTACAGTAATATTCACCTTCTGAATCCGATGATAGGTCTTCCCATCCCAGGCGGCGGTCGCGATCCCGCGGGCAAACCCCGAACCGTAGACATTTCCTTTATAGATCAAGGAGAGGTCTTCAACCTGAGCCACAAAATCGGTTCCTGGATCGTTTACGCGCAGATCCTCAAACAGAGGGTAGATTCTTCTGGTTCCCTGAGTAATCGTGATCGTGTGACCGTTCCCCAAAAAGCTCGAATTGTCCATTGTAAAAGCATGTTCATATTTCGTGTAAAGGGTGTTCTCGGGAAACTGGCTGTTGATATCGTCAGAAGAAATCTCAATATCCGCATTCAGATTGATCGTTACGTCCGCTACTCCATACCGTTTCTGATCTCCAACGAGTCTTGAGTCAACAGGATGGACACGATTCAAAAGGGCGACCAAGTCAGCCTTTGTATTGATCTCAATGACTTCTTTGGCTGACACAGTCTGTCCAGCGGCTGAAATTTGAGGAAAAAGTATTGATGATAAAAGCAAAACCATCAGGACTGCAAATTGAGACAGAGATGTTGTTTTCTTGTTCATGAGCTTTTCTCCTTTGGAAAAAATCCTTTGCGGAAAAATAAAACAGTTGGATCAATTCGTTTTATTTGAGTTTTTTTCTTCGTCTTCAAATAATCCTTTCCAGTTCGCGCACGCTTGTATATTATTTGAAGACAGTTCCTGTCTTTTCACTGAATGCAAAAAATAATCATTATATTCATTATTAACAATTATTATGGTGCAAGTTTTACACCATTTGTACTGTCTGACGATATGAAATTCAGATCAGCCTGCACAATCAGACCATGCAGCAGAAAAGCGTAGAACACCCAAGAACTAATCCTTACGAATGCTCATCAGATCGGACTGGTTACGAATTGGCTGCAAGGTCAGATCGGTCAGCCCTTAATCGCAGTTTTGACAAAAAGAAAATTCAGCCTGAATCAGCAATAACAATCCACACTTCCAAAAGTATGATGGGAAACTCAAAAAAGTCATCCGTTTTACTGGATGACTTTTTCACAAACTATCTGATGAGCTTATGGTTTCCGTCCGGTCGGGAAACCGGTATTTGGGAGCACCCCGGGAATCATTGTTGGTTTCGTAACCGGTATGAGTGTAATTACTGGATCCGTTGGAATCTGAGTAGTCGTTGGAATCTGAGTAACCGTTGCAGTCTGTGTGGCTGTTGCAGTCTGTGTAGACGTTGGGGTCTGTGTGGCCGTCGGTGTCTGTGTGGCAGTCTGTGTAGCCGTCGCACTTGGGATCGATGACCATTTTGCATAAACGGTTGTGTTACCGTTTATGATCACCGTCGTGAGTTTCGTTGTCAATTCCGACTCCGCATACCAGCCATCAAAATTGAACCCATCGCGAACTGGCACTTTATCAAGCGTTACTTCAGTCCCCTGCAAGTACATTTCAGCTGGATATACCGTACCGCCGTTGGATTCGTAAGTGAGTGAGAAGAAGTCTCCTGCCTTGATGCCGAGAATATCATAAATCGGAGCTGGAGTGGTATTGTTTCCCGCCCAAATTGACAGATGACGATGCACAAAGTCGTTCAGCGTTGCTTGTGTTGCATCCGCTGCAGCGATATTCGAATCTCTTGAGATCAGATTAAACGCGATTCCTGCTTCATTAACGCTCACATAATCAAAATTCGCGTAAGGATAGGTGTTGAGCGGATCATCAGCGCTTGCACCCCAATAATTGTTCTGAAAAACTCTTGGAGCGATGCCGATCGTCCCCAAGATTGCACCCTGTTCGAATTCACCAGCAGCATTCAGTGTGACCGGCACCACCGTCCGGGCAGCTCCATTTACTTCAACGAAGAAATTATTAGTGAAATCTGTTGGTTCAACGACATTTGCAACATAGGTCAACGGATAAACGCGATTAGGAATTCCGGCTTCCAAATAGTCTGACAAAACGGTATATCCGAACAATGTTCCATAGATCAGGTTCCCAACTGCTCCGGCAACTGGATTTTCCCCGCCAAAAGGCGTGAAATTCCCAGCAATGATCTCTCCGCCCACATAGGAAGCAGAGTCTTTAAGAACAGCCGCACCAGCAGAATTCGGCTGCCCCTGCAGCACGCCAATCCCTCCGGCTGAGAAGCTCGGAAAATCAGTTTTTTCCGTTCGGCCCTCGATTTTCCCGAAAATTAGTGCAGTTGCTGTATCGACCGATGCATTGCCGTTTGCACTCGCAATGATTCTGCCGGCATATCCGCCAATATTCACAACGCCGATATTTTCTATTGAGATTAAATTCTCGCCCACCTGTGCAGAGTTGCCACTTTGCGCGATATCAGTGCCGATTCCGATAAATCCGCCCAGGTTGACGTAGTTACCGCTGGAAGCAGTGATGGAATCACGGACGAAGGCTGCTGACCCGGTCGTCATCCCGCCCGAAACGCGCCCTGCAAAACCGCCGATGTTTTGGTGATTCTCCGCAATTCTTTGCGGATCTCCGTTGACACTGATACTGGTGATATTTGCAACACTGTTTTCAATCGGAAATGCACCGTTGTAACCGACAAAACCGCCTGTATCTCCAAAACCTGTGATCGTTATCGGACCGCTGTCCGCAGTCGAGCTGGTGATCGGTCCCAGGTTGTACCCTACGAAACCACCGACGAAACTTTTCACACCGATCAAAGCAATACCGGGAATTTTTGTACTACTGTCAGCAATCGTTCCCCGATTGTACGCCACAAAACCACCCACGTATGCACTCTCTATCGTGGTGCCCTGTTCGAATTTGTCCAGCACAATATTTGTATTCTTGATCTCCGCAATGACATCAGGCTGGTTTTTATGGGTAGTAATTTGGTATGCAAACCCGCCCGCTCCATAAGTTCCGTCTGAAATAACGTTTTTTACATTCATGACGTTCTTGTCAACTAAGTTATCCATCTGCGTTGCAATATATGCCCAACCGCCGACATATGCCTTTGCACCCTGAGAGAAAACACCGTCAGTCAGCGTGACCGTGTTGTTTTTTCCATTCAAAAAATGGTAAAAGGGAGCCGCAATCGTCGTTCCTTTTTGGCTGACCGCGCGCACAGATTTTGCGGAAAAATCATTGCCGGCTCCTGTAAAATACCCCCAGAGCTCAGCGACCGAAAACCCTTCCTGACTGTCCGCAATCACATCCCCCAGAATCTTGATGGTGTTGCCTTGAAAGTACTCATAGTTTTCAAAGCCGCTGTTTATATTGTTTGAAAAACCAGAGGAAGCCCGGGTTACGATCCCCGTTGCGTCGGTTTCGTATTGGGGCGCAGTTGAAGTGGCTTTCACACTCCCCCCAACAGTCAAAGTCAGGTTATTAATCGTGAGCGGATTTTGCTGCAAGACGGGATCAGTCAGATCATTCAGATAGTCCCAATCACCAATCCCTGTGGCATTCGTTTTCATCCCGACGTTGGAATTGTTGGCGGCGGAAATATCCCCGCCGATGTGGATTGTTGAATTTTCAATATGATGAAGGTCATGCCCGACCGCGCTCGCGATATGGGGGTCATGGAGGTAGCTGTACGGCGTCGTAAAAAGCGAATCGCCGTCCGCAACAACTTTAATGTCTTTGACCACATTCAGCGTGACATTCGTAAATTTCTTTTCTTGCAGATCATATCCCAATCCCAGCGCTTCAGCCTTAAAATGTTTGCTACCCCCAAGGATTGAACCGGCAACGCTGATGTTCAAATTATCTATGGGTTGAAGGGCAGCGTTCGATGCCCGGGAGTTTCTTGCAAGAATGAAACCAGACGATCTGCCATAGATCAATTCTGTCTGCGCGTGCTCCTGCTTTTCTGGAGTGAGTGTTCCGATGTCCCCAGCGACGGTGATATTCACGTCCTTGATTTCCGCCCCGTCGACATATTCAGCGAATCCGGCAGCTTTCGCTTGAGTATTTTCTGAGTTTAAATTCTGGGTCCAAAACTTTTCTGAAATTGGCAGAATGCTGCCCTCTACGGTAATGTTTATTTGTTGGATCCGATGGTTGGTATTCCCGAACCAAGCTTGGGTGATCATGCGGGCAAACCCCGAACCGTAGACATTACCTTTGTAGACCAAAGACAGTCTTTCAACCTGAGCCACAAAACCGGTGTCCGCCCCGCTTACGCGCAGCTCTCCAAACAGAGGATAAATTCGTCTTGTTCCTTGAGTGATCGTAATTGTGTGTCCGTTACCCAAAAAGCTCGAATTTTCCATCTTGAATGCGTGTTCATATTTCGTGTAAAGCGTGTTCTCTGGTATTTGGCTGTTGATATCATCAGAAGAAATCTCAATATCCGCGTTCAGGTTGATCGTTGAATCGATTATTCCATATCGTTTCTGGTCTCCAGGAACCCCTGAGCTGGAAGGATGGACGCGATTCAAAAGAGCAATCAGGTCAGCTTTGGTATTGATCTCAATGACTTCTTTTGCCACCAAATTTTGCCCAGCGGCTGAGAACTGAGGGAAAATGATTGCTGTCAAAAGCATGATCGTCAAGATCAAAAATCGAGACAGTTTTCTTGTTTTCTTGTTCACGAGTATTTCTCCTTTGAAACAGATCTCAGTGATATTTCCCGCAATTATTTTTTCGATGAGATTGTCGCAGGTCATGCAGGCAAATAGCAGCTTGTCAGCTTGAAACACTTTGTGAGCTATTTGAAATCACTCTTTTTTATTCATACATTATAGGAAGCGAAAGTATCGGTTCCTTCATTATCTTTAATATTTATGCAAGTTTTATGCCAACCTTATTGTCAGACGATATAAAGCTCAAATCAGCCTGCTTTTTCTCTCCAAAACTGAAATAAGCAATCGAATATCGGAGATTTGTTTTTTCTGATCATTTTTTCTGAAAATGAGAAATGTTAATCTTCCAATAACCGTTCCTCTTCATCCGATCGTTCACCCAACATATCTAATCAATAACTTAGACCCAAACGGTCATATTTCTTGCCAAGTCAAGTAGATTGTGCTAAAATCGAACAGGTAGGAAATGGAAGGAACAGGAGTGGGGGTGGCCCCACTTCTTGATTTATCAGGATTTTTTTAGGGAGATTAAATTAGGATGAAGAACGAATTTATCCTGGCATTCAATGAAATGCTTGACGAAAAACAACTGCCGCGTGAGACAGTGATCAAAGCGCTTGAATCAGCTATGGTATCAGCTTATCGAAAAGCCGTGACGGCTTCAACTGCCCAGCATGTTGAAGCGAAATTAGACATGGATACCGGCAATTTCATTATTTACGCGGAAAAGGAAGTTGTTGACGAGGTTATCGATGACCGAACTGAGGTCATTCTTTCTGAAGCCAGAAAAGTGAATCCGGAAGCGGAAATCGGTGACATGGTCATCGTTGAGACGACTCCTCAGGATTTCGGCCGCGTTGCAGCCCAGACCGCCCGTCAGGTGATTCAGCAGCGTCTGCGCGATGCTGAACGTCAGGATCAGATCGAATATTACGAAAAGAAGGTCGGCGAAATCGTCAACGGAACGGTTCAGTCCATCAGCAGTGAAGGCTACGCGATCGGGCTTGACCGAAAAGCCGAAGGCATGCTGCTGCGCAAGGACATGATTCGCGGAGAGCATTTCCGTCTTCATCAGCACGTCCGTGCGCTGATCACAGAAATCAAAGATACGACCCGCAGCCCGCAGATCATGCTTTCAAGAACTGATCGGAAATTCTTGTTCAGGCTGCTTGAAATTGACGTCCCCGAAATTTATCATGGGATCGTTGAAGTTCGTTCCATTGCCCGTGAACCTGGCATGCGGGCGAAAATCGCGGTCTCCGCAACCCAGCAGGGCATTGACCCAGTCGGCGCTTGCGTCGGCATGCAGGGGAAGCGCATTCAGCCGATCGTTAAAGAGCTGCACGATGAAAAAATTGACGTGATCGAATGGAATCCCGATCCAGCCGTGTTTATTTCCAAGGCAATCAGCCCAGCACGCGTGATCGGTGTCTATCTAGGCAGCGGAAAAAGCGCAACTGTCATCGTTCCCGAGGACCAGCTTTCGCTGGCAATCGGCCGTGATGGGCAGAACGCACGGCTGGCAGCCAAACTCACCAACTGGCGGATTGACATCAAGAGCGTTCTCGAGTCTGCTTCGGAAATTTTGGCGCACATCGACAACAAACTTGACATCGAAGAAGTGAATCAGGACACCAATGAAGTAATCACGATTCTGTCCTGGAAAGAGCTTTTTGCTCAGGAAGAGAGCAACCTCGACACAATTCGCGGCATCCTTGCGAAAAGAGCAGAGACCCGCCCGATTTCTCAGGACGAAACCGAGACGCTCAACCGGTTTGTTGACCGAATTGAACGGCAGAAAGTTGCCGGCTACAATGACAGCTTCGTCACGGAACAGATCAACAAGTTCATGGAACAGCAGCTGACATTTGAAAACCTGCTGGAGAAACCGGTCAGTGAGACCGGTCTGCCAAAATATGTTGCCAACATCCTGGCAGCAGGCAGCTTCAGGACTTTCGGCGACTTATATCAGCAGATGATGGCGGATCCCGAAGAGATTTTCAAACTTCAGGGTGTCACCCCGAAAACCATGAGCGATATCGCTTCACTGGTGAAATATATCGGCGCAATGGAACAGAAAAGCACCGAACAGCCGGTCGCGGAAGAAACGCCGGAACCGGAAACTTTCGAAATTGAAACACCCGAACCAGCTGATGAAATTGTTGAAGAAGAGGCTGTTCAGGAAGAACCCGATGATGAGACTGACTTTGTTGATCTGACGCAGCTGCCGGTGGTCATCGAAACCGAACCCGTTGAAGAAACGCCGCAGGTGGAATACGACGAAGCCTCATTTGACGAATTGTTCAATGCAATGCGCTCTGAAATCGCCGTGCCGGTTGATTATTCGGAAGACGACGATGAGATGAAAGATGGTCAGCCTTCTAAAAAGGGCAAAAAGAAGAAGAAGAAAAAGAACACTGAGATCGAATACGATCCTGATAATGACGCTACCGTAATCCGCAAAAAACACAAGCGGGGCGAAGATGAAGAGTGGGGTTGGTAAGTGAACAAAAAGCCGGTGAAGCAACACGTTAAACACATTCCGCAACGGACATGCATTGCCTGCCGGCAAACTTTAGCAAAACGGTCGCTGATCCGCCTCGTGAGGACCGAATCCGGTCTGAAAAAAGATCCGAGCGGAAAAGTGAGCGGGCGGGGCGCTTACCTGCATGACACAAAAGAGTGTTGGCAGACAGCCCTGCAGCGCGGACTTCTGGCGAGAAGCTTGAAAACCGAGCTGTCAGAGACCGATTTAGAGAACATGAGATTATGGATGGAAGAACTTCCAGATAGCGCGTAACCCATCGCTTAAATGAAGAGTCTTCTGCCATAATGGAAAGAGAGCGGCTATGAGTGATGAAATAAAGAAAATTAAAATACCTTATACAATAACCGTCCGCGATTTGGCAAAGCTGCTTCAGAGTAACAGCATTCAGGTGATGAAAATCCTGATGGCGAATGGTGTTATGGCGAATATCAACCAGTTGGTTGATTTTGACACGGCAGCGATCGTTGCCAGCGAAATCGGCTACGAGGCAGTGCCGGATTCCCCGGACGAAGTTGAAGAAAAGAAAGAAAGCGGAGAAGTCCCGCTCTGGCGTCAGATCATTAACAAAGAAGACCCCAAGAGTCTGATTCAACGGCCGCCGGTTGTTACGATTTTAGGCCATGTTGACCACGGAAAAACTTCGCTGCTCGACGCAATTCGGCATACCAGCGTCGCCACTGGCGAAGCTGGCGGCATCACCCAGCACATCGGTGCTTATCAAATTGAAAACAACGGTAAATTAATCACCTTCCTTGACACTCCCGGTCACGCGGCGTTCAGCGCCATGCGCGCCCGCGGCGCTCAGGGGGCGGATATCGTGATTCTGGTCGTCGCTGCAAATGACGGCGTCATGCCGCAGACGCGTGAAGCAATTTCCCACGCCAAAGCGGCGCAGGTTCCGATCATTGTTGCGCTGAACAAGATTGACCGGTCAGACGCCAACCAAGAACTGGTCAAAAAACAACTTTCAGACCAGGGTCTGGTGCCGGATGAATGGGAAGGCAACACCATGGTTGTGCCGGTTTCAGCAAAGCAAAAACTGGGCATTGACGACCTGATGGAAGCGATTCTGCTCACCGCTGAATCCACAAAAATTTTGGCAAATCCAAAAGGAAAAGTCTTCGGAACAGTCGTTGAAGCGTCTGTGGACCCGAAAAAAGGCGTTATGGCAACTCTGCTGGTGCAAAATGGCACTTTGAAGATGGGGAATGTCGTGCTGGCTGGCTCGTCCTATGGCAAGATTCGGGCAATGTTCGATTTCCATGGAAAGAAAATCCAGAAAGCCGGACCTTCCACACCTGTCCAGATTATGGGCATGGCAGACGTCCCGACAGCCGGTGATATCTTCCAAGTTTATGACACGGAAAAAGAAGCGCGGGCAGTGGTAGACGCTGCAAAAAATGAGGCAGCTCTTGCGCACACAACCCAGCGGGTTTCGCTCGAAGAACTTTTCGCAAAGTTCCAGACCGGCGAGACGAAAGAGCTGAACCTGATCATCAAAACTGATGTGAACGGTTCACTCGAACCGATCGTCAATTCCTTAAACGAACTCAGCAAAGAAGGCGAGATAAAAATCAATGTCCTCCATGCAGAAGCTGGCAACATCAGCGAGAATGATGTCACGCTTGCTGCTGCGTCGCATGGTGTGGTGATCGGCTTCAATGTTCAGGCAGATCCTGTTGCAAAGAAAAAAGCTGAAAATGAAGGCGTTTCAATTCGGATTTACAACATCATCTATCGGATGATCGAGGATATCGAAAAAGCGCTGAAAGGTATGCTTCAGCCTGAATTCAAAGAAACAATCAACGGCAAAGCCGAAGTGCTGGCTGTCTTCTCGATCTCGAAAGTCGGCGCAATTGCCGGCAGCCGCGTCAAAGAAGGTGAAATCCGGCGGGGCAATAAAATTCATGTTGTCCGCGGAGGAGAAACGATTTACACAGGAGATATCTCTTCGCTGAAACACGAGAAAGATGACGTGAAAGAGGTCAAAAACGGTCTCGATTGCGGAATCGGACTGAAAGGGTTCGACAGTTTTGAGGTCGGGGATACTCTGGTCGCGTTCACTTTGGAACGATTTGGTTTGTAAGGGAGGAGACTGACAATGCCTACTCCTATCCGATTGAAAAAAATTGCAGACAGGATCAAGGATGATCTATCCGAGATGCTGCTCTATGAAATTGACGACCCGCGCCTGCTGGGCGTCACAGTAACGGATGTTACTGTTGACCGCGAGCTTTATTATGCCAGCATTTACGTTTCTGCCCCGGAAGGACGGGAACGCAGCGCGGAAGTATTGGAAGGGCTTGAGAATGCATCCGGTTATATCCGCTATTCCCTCTCTCAGACGATCGAACTGAGATCCTTCCCAAAATTGAGATTTTATTGGGACCCTACGCCTGAAAATGCGGACAGAGTTGAATTCCTGTTGAAACAGATTCAGGACGAGCGGGAACAAAATGAGAATAAAACCGGCACAAAACAGGATGATCAGGCTGCGGAGGCTTGATCAGAAAAATCCTGAGCAGAATTCTGTCGGGAAATAGATGGACGAAAGATTTAGACAGACAATATCAGAGATCAATAAGGCTATTCATTCAGCAGAAAGAATTGCCTTATTTTGTCATATCCGCCCCGATGGCGACGCGGTCGGTTCAATGCTTTCGCTCGGCTGGGCGTTGGAATCGATCGGGAAAAATGTCCAGTACATTGTGCCGGACGACCTGCCGATTCAGGGCATGCTGACGCCCGAAAAACTCGGGCGGAAGACGACGATCCAACGTCAGCCGGAGGCTTTCGACTGCTCAATCCTGCTCGACATCAGCTCGCTGGATCGGGCGGGCGAATTCTTCAATCAGCCTGACAGCCCGCGTCCTGACATCTGCATTGATCATCACATTTCAAATCCGGGGATCGCCCGCATCAACCTGATTGACAGCACCGCTCCGGCAACCGCGATGATCATCGCGCTGCTGATTCCTGAGCTGGGGCTTTCCATTTCGAGCGATATTGCCAACGCACTCATTTCCGGAATTGTGATGGACACGCAGGGGTTTGCGACCTCGAACACGACTGCAAAGGCACTGCGGGTAACGGCAGATCTGATGGATAACGGCGCAGATCTTTACGCATGCATGCAGGAGGTACTGCTCGGCCACACCTTTGAAGCTGCCAAGTTTTGGGCATATGGACTAAACAACCTTGCCCAAAAAGACGGGATCCTCTGGAGTTATCTGACCAGCAAAAATCGCAGCGATGCCGGCTATTTGGGGCAGGACGACGGCGGTTTGATCGATTATATGGCAGCGACTGAAAACACAAAAGTCACAATCCTGTTTTATGAAAAGACATCTGCCCGAATTAAAGTATCCTGGCGTAGTAAACCCGGTATCGATGTCGCGAAAATCGCTGCGAAATTTGGCGGCGGGGGTCATCTTCAGGCAGCCGGCGCAGAAATTTCCGGCAGGCTGGACGATGTCATTCAAGAGGTTTTAGCTGTAACTCAGCAGGCAGTCGCTTGAAAATCCGCAAGGTCTCCTGCCAGACCGAAGCGAACGCAGTTTAATTGAGAAATACTATGCGAAGTGAAGAATCAAGACGATATAAAAGTGCAATTTCCGGCGTCATCGTTGTGGATAAACCAATCGGGATGACCTCTCATGACGTCGTTCAGGTGATTCGGAAAGGCACCGGCATCCGCCGGATTGGCCACACTGGGACGCTCGACCCGCGCGCGTCCGGCGTGCTCGTGATTCTGATCGGGCCTGCCGTCCGGCTCAGCGAATATCTGCAGACTGATAAAAAACGATATGAAGCTGTGATCCGCCTAGGATCTGTATCAGACACTTATGACGGAGACGGGGTTATCGAATCTACCGGCGTCTCGTGTGACATCAGTGAAGACCGCGTTTTAGACGCGATCGAAAGTTTTGTAGGCGAGATTGAACAGGTTCCGCCGGCATATTCAGCCTTGAAAATTGCCGGAAGGAAAGCTTATGACCTGGCGCGTAAAGGCGTTGATTTTGAAATTCCGAGCCGAAACGTCACCATCCATTCGTTTGACCTGATTGAATATAACCCGCCTGAACTTGCAGTTGACATCCTGTGTTCTTCGGGCACCTATATCCGCTCGATCGCCAATGATCTCGGCAAAGGGCTGGGCTGCGGCGCTTATCTTTCCGCACTGCGCCGCACGCTGAGCGGCCATTTTTCTCTGCGCGATGCGGTTCCGCTGCCAAAGCTGCAGGAAAGCTTTGAGGAAGGCAATTGGTATCAATATCTCGTTCCAGCCGCCGAAGCGCTGGAAAATGCTGAAGAACTGGTGCTGACGATGGAGCAGGAAACTGCCATTCGGCATGGTCGCAGGATCGAAGCTGATTCGCTGGAATTCGATTTGGCAAAAGGTGTTTCTGAGCAGGGGGAGCTGATTGCAATCCTTGAACTTGACAAAGAAGCCCGCGAATGGAAACCAAAAAAGGTGTTGTACCCCTAATTCGATGATCAAACAACTTTCGTCGCTCACCTCTCTTTCGCTGCCTGCCTCGGTCGTCGCCGTTGGCGGTTTTGACGGTCTTCACAGAGGACATCAGTCGCTGGTTAAAAACATGCTGATCGAAGCTAAAGAATTGGGTGTGCCGTCAGTCATGATTTCTTTTGACCCGCTGCCCTTCCTGTTCTTTCGCCAATTTGAATATCCGATGAATCTTGTCATGCCGAATGAAAGGGCAGAGCTGGCGAATGCTCTCGGGATTGACTACCTGATCACGATCCCGTTTGACCAGTCTGTCGCGGATTTAAGTGCGCCGGAGTTTATCCAGCTGCTGTCAACCCATCTAGGCATGAAATCGCTGTGGATCGGTCAAGATTTTTCTCTAGGAAAAAACCGGGAAGGCACTTGGAAACCGCTGCTTCAGCTGGCGTCGATCTACCATTTTCGCGTTCAGCTGGTGGAAAAACTTCAGATCGACGGGCAGCCGGTATCGTCCACCCGTATCCGTGTTTCAATTCGCAACGGCGAAGTCCAAAAAGCTTGGAAATTGCTCGGCTATCCTTATTTTCTGAAAAGTCCGATCGTGCATGGCGCCGCACTGGGGCGAAAACTCGGAATTCCAACGCTCAACATGAAATTTCCAGCTGAAAAAGTGATCCCGCGCTTGGGCGTTTATACGACCTACATCTGGTTCGGAAATACTCGGTATCGGGCGATCACCAGCGTCGGAATGCGCCCTACTTTTTATACGGATAGTGAAATAATCGTCGAGACCTTCATTCTGTCCGATTTCTCCGGAACAGCTCCAGCAGAAGCAAAAGTAGAATTCTTACAGTTCCTGCGTCCGGAATTCAAATTCAACTCCGCTCAGGAGCTGGTTGACCAGATCAAGAAGGATGCCGAACGGGCAACCGCATTTTTCCAAACAATTGAGTAATTCGCCCTGAGCGCTTACCAATCCACGCTCAGCCAAGCCAGCGTCTCCGGCAAGCGGGAACGCCAGAACGCTTCATCGTGTGCGCCGGCATGCAGCTGGTTCGTAAAAGGCAGCCCTGCTAAAGTGAGCTGATCGATCAGCTCCTGCGCTTTCACGCGGTAAGCGTCCTCACTGCCGCTGTCAATCAACAGCCGAAATGGCAAGGTCCCCGGCTCCTCCGACAGATAAGATTCGGTCAGCGCATAAAGCGTCTGAGGGTCAAACGGGGACCCCGGCAGACTGATCAGCGCCCCGGCAGCGGCTGGATTAGGACTGCTCAGAAGAATGTCCGCCGCCCATAAGGCACCGCGCGAAATCCCCATCACTGCCCGGCAGCTGCTCTCCGCACAGGTATGGTAATTACTGTCAATCCAAGGGATCAGTTCATCCAGCACAGCATCGCCGAAATTCGAAAAATATAAATCCTGCAAAAAGTCCTCTTCCCGAACCGCGACTACCAAAAAAGAGGGCAAGGTCCAGTTCTGCCAGCCCGCCTTGAGCGTTTCGCGCAAATCAAGCTGCTCCCAAACATTTTCATCCATATTCTGCCCGTGAAAAAGGTAAATGACCGGATATCTTTTTTGAAGCCGTTCATCATAACAGGGCGGCAGATAAACCGAAAAATGAAGCGGTTTTCCTAATAACTGTGATTCAATCTGCTCTTCCTGCGGCGCCGGCAAATCGGTGCACGAGCTTTCGGCAGCAGCAGGAAACAAAAAGGAAATGAACAAAACGAACAGCAGCATGGTTTTTCGCATGGCAGAATTATAATCTTTCCACCCAGTTTCCGGTTTGCCACCTGTCAGCCGAAAAAGCGCTTGAGATTCCATGCAGAGTGTGTCATTTTGCACGGGATATTAGTTTTCTATATGATTGACTTTCATAGTCAGCCGCATGGTATACTGACCAATATGAGTGAAATGACAGATTCAGCGGATTCTCCTCAGGGACTGGTGTTTCCCTGCGCGTTTCCGATCAAAATTATCGGTGATAACAATGAGGATTTTGAGAAGGAAGTTCTCAGAATTTTGAGCGCATATTTTCCGGACATCAAAGCGTCCGATTTCAGCGTCAAAGACAGCAGCGGCAATAAATACTGTTCACTGTCTTACAGCTTTGAAGCCGAATCCCGCGAACAGCTCGACCAAATTTATCGCGATCTGGGTGCGTGTCCTTATGTTAAGTGGGTGATCTAAATGAGTTTCAGGTTTGACAGAAAACCAGACCGCCGGGATTTTCTTAAATTCGTGGCAGGCGGTGCCGGCGCAGCTGCTTTTTTGCCATTTTTTGATCAAACGCAGAAAAGTGTCAGCAGCGGGAAAGTTGCCCGCGTGGCGATAACGAGCCTGAGCGTTTACAAAGAGCCTTGGGACGAAAGCCAGATCCTCTATCAAAAATTCCGCGACGATCTGCTAAATGTTTATTATGAGGTCAACTCTGAACACGGACCGGGGTATAACCCGATTTGGTATCGGATTTGGGGCGGCTACGTGCACTCCGCGCACACGCAGATTGTCGAAACCCGATTGAATGAAGTTGATTATTCCGTAAACTACGCGCCGCTTCCAGGCATGATCGGAGAAGTGACCGTCCCCTTCACGCAGTCGCGCCTGCGCAATAGCGACGGCAGCTGGCGCGATGCCTTCCGCTTATATTACCAATCTGTTCATTGGGTGGTCGGCGTCGATTCCGGACCAGACGGCAGACCCTGGTACCGAATCAAAGACGAGATGTTTGACGTTGACCGGCTCGATTATTTTATCCCGGCTGAACACATGCGGCTCATTCCCGATAATGAAATTTCGCCGCTCTCTCCGGAAGTTCCCTGGCAGAATAAACGGATTGAAATTTCGATCGCCATGCAGCAATTGACAGCGTATGAATATGACAAACAGGTGCTTAAGACGACCGTTTCAACAGGCGTCCACCGTCAGCGCATCGAAGGTCAGATTCCGACCGCAACACCGACCGGCACCTTTAACATTCAAAACAAAATGCCTTCCAAACACATGGGCGATGGGCAGATGACCAGCGACCTGGAAGCTTACGAGCTGCCGGGAGTCCCCTGGGTTTGTTTCTTCGAGCCGGTGACGGGCGTCGCGACTCATGGAACGTATTGGCACACAAATTTTGGAATGACGATGAGCCGGGGCTGCATCAACATGACGAACGACACTGCCAAATGGCTTTATCGCTGGGCGCTGCCGAAAGTCATCGATAAACGAATCGAGACCATCGGATACGGCACGACGGTAGTCGTTTCCTGATCAGATAAATTCTACAAAAACCTGATTACTGACAAAAGCATACTCCGGGTTCAGCCGGATGGTGCCATCATCACTGACCAGTATCAAATTTTTCTGAGCTAATTTCTTCAACGGATAATTGAAAACGCTATCGATCTCGATCCCGAACCGCTCTTTGAATTCCTTGGGATCGATCCCGCGTTCAAGCATCCGCAGACCGAAGATCATGAAATCCTTCATTTCGTTAATGACAGAAATCGGAAACACCTCAGCCGCTGCCGGGAAAGTCTTGTCCCACGGGCGATAGCTGTTTATTTTCCGGATGTAAGTCTCAATTCGGTCGACATTGCGCGTGCGAGTATGGCTGAAAAAGCCATGTGCTGCTGTGCCAAAGCCCAAATAGGGCAAGATGCGCCAATACTGGATGTTGTGACGGCTCTGAGCTTCCGGCGTCCGGCTCCAATTTGAAATTTCATAATGAGTGAAGCCATTTTCGTTTAAAACAGTGCGCCCTATTTCATACATTTCGGCGATAACATCGTCCGAATGCTCCGTTAATACCCCGCTCGCGATCTGGCTTTCCAATGGAGTCCCTTCCTCAACATTCAGCGAATAGAGGGAAAGATGGTCGGGCTTTAGAGCAACAGTCTTGTTCAAGGTTTCCCGCCAACTGTCCAGCGTTTGTTCAGGATATCCAAAAATCAGATCCAGACTGATGTTATTGAATCCGGATTGATGCAGCACATCAATCAGCGATTTGACCTGCCCGACGGTATGGCGCCGTCCCATTCGAACAAGCTCGCTGTCGATCCCGGACTGCATCCCGAGACTGGCGCGGTTGATGCCGGCAGCGCGCAGCCCTCTGAGTTTCTGCAAGTCCAAGTCGCCGGGATTCATTTCAAGCGTTATTTCAGCGTCGCGGGTTAAAGAGTAATTCTTCCGAATCGACGTCAAAATGCTTTCAACCTGATCAGGCGTCAGCAGCGAAGGAGTTCCGCCTCCGAAATAAATGCTGTGAACCGGGTTGCGAACTTCCAGACTGACAGCTGTGCTTGAGATTTCTTTTTTAAGGGCATCCAAGTAATCCGGAATCAGTTCTTCCATGCCCGCGCTTGAGTTAAAATCACAATAATTGCAGCGTGTTCTGCAAAATGGGATATGAAGATATAAAGAAAGCGGCTCTGTCATTTGATTATGATAACATGTTATAATTTTTTCGAGTTTATGAGGGATAACGGTAAAAGGATTTAATTCTTTTTAGAAAAAAAAGTATGGCACCTGAAAATTTAAAGCAAACGAGGACCAAAATCTGTCCAACCTGCGGAACGCGCATGAATGAAAGCGCGACGCGCTGTCTCGTATGCGGAAAAGTATTCGCCAGCGGCACGGACGGAGCTCAGCAGTCCCGAAAGATGAAACCGTCACAAGAAGATCCGCTGAAAAAGAAACCCCGGCTGCCTGAAGTCAGGCTAAGCCTGCCGATTGCGCTCGGACTTGTTATTCTGCTGGTTCTGGCCGGAGCAGGGCTGGTTTTCTTCCTGCTGCAAAACACAGGCCGAGTGGTCGAGCCGACCGCGCTCCCAACAGACACATCCACGCCGACAATCACCTTCACGCCGACAACGACCTTCACGCCAACCATGGTTATGTCAGCCACACCGCTGGCTCCAATCGAATACACTGTCAAGGACGGCGACCTCTGCACCTCGATCGCTGCTCTGTTTAACATTTCAGTTCAGAGCATCGTTCTCTCAAACAACCTCTCCTCTGACTGTTATCTTTCTCCTGGTATGGTTCTGAGTTTGCCTCAGCCGACGCCGACCGCCACATCTTTCCCGACTGCGACTTTGTCCGGAGCGGATGCGACGCTGGCAGCCTGCGGGTCTTATGATTATGTCGTGGCGAACACGGATACGCTGTTCGGTATCGCGCTGAATTTCGGTGTCTCGACTGACATTATTCGGCAGTACAACAACATGATGAATGATATCGTCGTTGCCGGATCCACGCTCCATATCCCATTATGCGAGCGCGTCACGCCGGGACCGACCTCAACCCCGACCAATCCGCCGCCTTATGAAGCGCCAAATCTGCTGCTGCCGGCGGACGGCTCCTCCTATAACACCAGCGGCGAAACAATCACGCTGCAATGGGCGGGCGTCGGCACGCTGCTGACCAACGAAGCCTATGAAGTCAGCATCGAAGACATCACCGGAGATTCCGGCAGGCGGCTGGTTGACTACGTCCGGGATACGAAATACATTGTCCCGATGTCCTTCCGCCCGAGCGACCCCTCTCCGCACGTCATCAAATGGCACGTTCAGCCGGTGCGTCAGACCAACAGCCAGGCAGACGGAACCCCGATTTATTCTCCAGCAGGATCGCGAAGCGACAACCGGACCTTTATCTGGTCAGGGGTGGCTGTGCAATAAGCCGAAAATCGGATTCAATCATCGCAAAGGAAATTGAGCAAACCGCGTTTTTGACAGCCAGAAATGCGGTTTTTATATGGATAAGTGCGTGAACAGGATCAAGGTACGCGCGCTCGACCGGCTCCTCATTCGATGAGCAAAATGGTCAGCAATGGTAAAATTATGCAGGAAATGTTGAGAAGGCAGGAAATTAAATGAAAAGACCGATCGTCGCCCTGGTGGGCAGACCGAATGTTGGAAAAAGCACACTTTATAATCGTCTCTCCGGAACACGGGACGCGATCGTTGATGATATTCCCGGAACCACGCGGGATCGACTGTATGGCCGTGCTGAATGGACCGGCGTTGAATTTGACATCATTGATACCGGCGGCATAGATCCGGATCCCTCCGGTCAGAAGAGTCCGCTTTCGATCGGGTCAGCCGATTTTGTGGACGAAATCCGGGATCAGGCGATGCTCGCTGTTCAGGAAGCGGACGTTGTGCTGTTTCTGGTAGACGCCATGTCCGGCATCACCCCTGCGGACCGCGAAATTGGCTCCATTCTGCGCAAAAGCCAGAAAATCGTAGACGGGAAACGCATACCGCCCGTCCTGCTGGTCGCCAATAAAGCCGATTCAGATCGCCAGCGGCAGAATGTGCATGAGTTTTATGAGCTCGGACTCGGAGATCCTTACCCGCTTTCAGCCATCCATGGCACAGAAACCGGCGACATGCTCGATGCGCTGGTTGAGAAATTCCCGCCTCAGACTGTTGAAGAAACGGATGACTCCATCAAAATCGCGATTGTCGGCAAGCCAAATGTCGGCAAATCCAGCCTGCTGAACCGGCTGGTTGGCGAAGAACGCGTGATTGTCAGCGACATCGCTGGCACGACGCGGGACGCAATCGACACCCATCTCGTCTTTGAAGACACACCGATCACGCTGATTGACACTGCCGGAATCCGGCGGCGCGGGAAAATCATCCCCGGCGTCGAAAAGTTTTCTGTGCTGCGGTCGATGCGTGCGATTGAAGACGCGGATGTTTCCCTGCTGGTGATCGATGCCGTAGACGGCATATCCACACAGGACGCCCACATTGCCGGTTATATTCTGGATGAATGGAAAAGCGTTGTCGTGGTCGTCAACAAATGGGATGCGATCGAAAAAGACAGTTTTACGATGCAGTCCTACATCGAAAAAATTCGAAATGAATTGAACTTCATGGCTTACGTGCCGATTCTTTTCATTTCCGCAAAAAATGGGCAGCGCGTCGATCAGGTTCTGCCGACAGCGTTAACCGTTCAGGAAGAGCGGCTGGCGCGGATCACCACTTCGAAACTCAATGACGTCATCCATGATGCGCAGGATAAGCACCATGCGACCTCCAAGACCGGACGATCGCTGCAGATGTATTACGCGACACAGGTGCGCAGCGATCCGCCGACCTTCATGATCTACGTCAATGATCCGAAGTTAGCTCATTTCTCCTACACCCGCTATCTTGAAAATCAGATCCGGAAAGAATTTGGCTTCATCGGCACACCGATCCGAATTGTCTATAAAGCCCGCCGCTGAACCGTGAATTTAACCGGCGGATCTATCCCTTATTAAGATTCTTCTTATGAAAAGGGTGTATTATTTAGAGTGATAGAAATGAAATGGAAAGCAATACCGGGAGTATATGACTGAATGGCAAAAAAACAAGCCGCTAAGGACCCAAAAAAGAAAACGACTGCAGGCATGATCTGGGAATTGGTTCAGACGCTGCTGATGGCAGCTGCCCTTTATTTCGCGATCGATTTTTGCATCGCCCGCGTGCGCGTTGAAAACATCAGCATGGAAACAACATTCACCGAAGGCGAACTGCTGATGGTAAACAAATTGAATTACAAGTTTAGTGAACCGGAACGGGGCGATGTTGTCATTTTTGAAGCGCCGACTGCGCCGGGGAAAGACTATATCAAACGCATGATCGGATTGCCTGGCGACGAAGTCGCGGTTAAAGATGGTCAGCTTTATATCAATCAGGAATTAATTGCAGAAGAGTGGATTCATGAGCCGATCGCTTACAGCGGCGAATGGCTTGTCCCTGAAAATCAGTATTTTGTCTTAGGGGACAACCGCAACCATTCTTCCGATTCGCACAGCTGGGGCTTTGTCCCGCGTGAAAATTTAATTGGAAACGCCTTCTTCTGCTATTGGCCTTTGAACCACATTCGGGTTGTCAACAGCAAGATTGCCTTGCAAAACGAGCAAATTTCCGCGTCAAACAAAGGAAATTGATATGGAAAGCATCGAATATTGTGAAGAATGCCAGGTCGGAATTCCGCGCATCGAAGCGGCGACTTATTTCACCTGGATAGAAGACGAATTAATCACCGTGCCGAACTTTCCCTGCTGGGTCTGCGATGTCTGCGGACGAAGAACTTGGGATTCTCAGGCAATGATGAACCTCAACCTGATTTTAGCGCCCAACGCCGGGAAAACCCTGCCCAAGAAACGGACCCTGTCAAGCGAGAAACCCCTGCCGGAAAATAAACCCCGCAGGCGGGCTGTCCGCTGATAAAGGTTTTTATTAAAATAGTTGAAAGAGGGTGCCTCTCTGTGAACGGCACCCTCTTTTTTTATTCAGCTAAACGATTTTTTTAATTTGCTTCGGTTTCTGCCTCAGCACGTATCTTTCGGTTTAAAACCTTTTCTTGGTTGCTCTCAGTGCTTGCCTTCAGGAGCGAAAGAACTTGCTGCGGAGGACTTTTTTGTGGAAAGAGAACGGGATAATCTTGGTATTAAAATATTCAATCGAGAACATGATCGGTTTCAGATCGATGCTGTAGCAGACTGAATCGAGCTTCATGATCGGCGTGCCGACCGGCAGCTTCATCGTCCCGGAGATGTCCTCATCCACTGCACAGGCGTCAAAATGGACAATGATATTATCCAGAATTTCATCACAATAACGCTGCACAAAGCAGAACGTGCTCATCGCAATCAGGCTGACATCCAAATCAACATCATTAAAGTATTTGGAGGTCACGTAGTCAGAAATCAGGATCACCGGGATATCGTCAGCATGCACCAACTTCTCGATCCGGATCGCTTTCTCATCAGGCTCCAGCGACAGTTTTTCCCGAACAAGCTCCGGCACATCCGTCATCGTCGTAATCTTACGAACAAAGACCGTTGATTTAAAACCAGATTCTTCAATGACTTCGCTGTAGATGTTGTCAATATCCAGTCGGCCTTTTTCTTTGAAGATATGGTGGTTGATTTTTGTCCCAACCCCTTTTTTTCGGGTGATATACCCTTTTGTCTCAAGTTCTGCCAAAATATCACGCAGTTTTACCCGCGATATCCCCATCTGGCCTGCCAGCACTTCTTCGGGCGGCAGCCGATCCTCCGTGGCAGCACCGGCTTGAATCAACTTGAACAATCTGGTATATGAATCCTCGTATGATTCCATTAATTTGCAGCGCTCCTGCTCTTTCCATTAGTAATACTATCGTAACGTATAAATGAGTATAAAGGTCTTTCAAATCCATGTCAATAAGTTTTCAGCACATGATATTAGTAATAAATCTTTTGTGATTATTGTCACTATTTTCCTGATTGTCGAGAGAATACAATTATTTTCAACAACCAGATAATACTAAACAATAACAATATGGCGTAAAATTTAGATTATACTGAACTAAGTATTACTTACACACATAAAAGAGAGGGTCAAATGGAAGATTTATATCTACCGCTGAAGGAAGCGATCATTGACGGAGAAGTTGACGACGCGCTTAATGAATCGCAAGGTTTGCTGGATCAGGGAGTCAATCCGCTGAACATTTTCACTGATTGTGTCGAACCGACAATAAATGAGCTCGGAGAACAATTTTCCCGTTTGGAAGTTTTTCTTCCTGACTTGATCATTGCCGGCGACGTTGTCACTGCGCTGCAGGAAAAACTTCTGCCAATCATGAAAGAATTGAACATTTCCGGACGCGAAAAAGGCAAAGGGATCATCGCAACAGTCTTTGGCGACCTGCATGACATTGGGAAAAACATGGTTTCGCTGATGCTCGACATCAACGGCTTCCAGATGTCAGACCTGGGTGTTGACGTTGCTCCGATGGCAATTGTGAAGAAAGCTGAAGAAATCAACGCTGACTTCGTCTGCCTTTCAGCACTGATGCTGCCCTCCCTTCCCTATATGAAGGAAACCATTGACCTGATCAAGAATAACGCTAAGTTAAAAGACCACACCTTGATTATGGTAGGCGGCGGTCCAGTTACTGAAACCTGGGCAAAGAGCCATGGCGCTGACGGATATGCCGATGACGCAATCGGCGCAGTTCGGCTGGCGCATGAATTATTAGGAATTTCCAACTAAGGTTTAGAGGAGAATGGAATGAACCAACGAGCATTATTATTTGATGTGATCCGCCGCAGTATTGAAGGTCCGATCGTTGCCGAACAAGACTTCGATATGAACCATATTTACAAGAATCTCAAGAAGACGGTCAAGAAATACAACATCCATCTGGAATCAAACAGCATCATCAACTTTGACGATGAATTAGCTGACAAAGTCTGGAATGCTGCCATCGAATTTCTGGCAAACAGCGGCATTTACTACAAAGACACCGGCAGAATCATCCAGTTCACCGAAGATGAAATCCGCAATCGGATTCAGTATGCGCCGAAAGAAGCGCAATATGGTGAAGGAAACGACAAAGTGATCGAACGCGCCCGGACAGCCGATGACCCGAACCCGTGCATCAGCATGGGCAGCTCGGTCAACGTCCCCTGCGAAAACAAATACTTTGTGCCCATCATGCTGAGCTACCTCCAGGAACCGCTGGTCGACATCCATTGCCCGACCACCAACTTGACGACCATCAACGGCATGGAACTGCGCACCCGCACTCCGCTCGAAATTCTTGCTTCATGGGAAGAGGTTGAACTCTATCGCCACGTCGCAAAAATGGCTGGAAGACCCGGCATCTGCTATAACGGCGTCGGCATCAGCGTCAGCGATGTTGGCCAGTTATCCGCAGCTCACCTGATGAGACCTTATGACAGCCATTGCGTCGGAATCATTTCCGAACTCAAGGCTGACAACTCGATCATGAATAAGATCACCCAAACAGTCTTGTTAGACGGGCAGTGCACGCCTTACGCGAACCCGATTTACGGCGGACTGGGCGGCGGTTTGGACACCCAGCTGGTGCTGCTCACCGCTGAAATGATCGCGCTGAGCGTGGTCTTCATGGGAACGACTGTCGGCACAACCCCGACCCATCCGAGTTTCTTCTCCTCAACAACCAAAGAAATTTTACAGATGGTCAGCGTTGCATTCCAGGCGATTTCACGGAATTCCCATATCATGACCCGCTTGACCCACACCATGGTGGGCGGTCCTGCAACCAAGACATTCCTCTACGAAATTATCGCTTCCTGCTTGGTCGCCACCAAATCAGGTCTGGCAAGACTGCAAGGTCCGAGAGGCGCAACCGGCGCTATCGAAGGTGCTTGCACCGGTCTCGAAGCCCGCTTCCAGGGCGAAGTCCTGCATGCCGCTGTCAAAATTGACCGCGAAAAAGCAGAAGAAATTGTCCAGAAAGCCTACGCGAAATACAAGGACGACCTTGACAAGAAGCCTTATGGCAAACCGTTCTGGGAAATCTATGATGTCGATACCATTCAGCCGAAAGAAGAATGGCTGAACCTCTATGAGGAAGTCAGAGCCGAAGCCATTGAATGGGGTCTGCCGATTATCTAAACCGAATCTTCCTGCTTTACCGCTGAAACAAACGGTAAAGCAGGATCGTTTTTTACTTAACAAAAAGATCAGATAAGCATCATTGGAGACAATCATGAAAACAAAAGAATATGACGAGCGATTTGCATATTTCACGCCCGAAAAAGATAAGGAATACCTGATTCGGACCTTCGAAATCGCCATGGAAGCTCGAGAAGCGGGAAACAACCCCTTCGGCGCACTGCTGGTCAATAAAGAAGGAAAAATTATCCTTGAACAGCCGAACATCGAAGTCATGGAACATGACCGGACAGCTCATGCAGAAACTTCGCTCGCCCGGGCAGCATCCAAGAAATTCAGCCCTGAAGAACTTTGGGACTGCAGCCTCTATACCAATTTCGAACCCTGCTGCATGTGCACCGGGGCAATTTATTGGACAAACATCGGCCGGATCGTCTTCGCTGTCAGCGAGAGCGACCTTTTAGCCACCACGGGTTCCGATGAAAAAAACCCGACCTTCAATCACAACTGCCGCGATATCCTGAGCACCGGACAAAAAGCAATTGTGGTCAACGGCCCTTATCCCGAACTGATGGAACAGGCGCTGGAATCCCATAAAGGCTTTTGGAATTAATCAAAGCTTTGCAGGGTACTCAAACCGATTTTTCGGTTTCAAAATGCAAAAGAGAGAGAATGAAAATGAAAAAACTTAATCGTATTGCTGTTTTTGTCTTAGTGGTTCTTGCAGTCTTTGCAATTACCAGCATCGTTGCCGCGGAATCAAGCGAAAAGTCATATAAAGTTGCTCTGATTAACGAAGGCGCCATCAATGACATGAGCTGGAACTACACCGCTTATCTCGGTCTGATGAAATGTGAAGAGCTCGGCGCGGAAGTTGCATATGTTGAAAACATCGCCATTTCAGACGCCGCAGACGCACTGCGCGCATTCGCTGACGAAGGTTATGATGTGATCTTCTGCTCAGGCTACACGTTCATGGATTCTGTCAAAGCAGTTGCCCCGGACTATCCTGAAGTTCAGTTCTTCATCATCAACTCAACCCTCGTGATGGACAACGTCAACTCGATCCGTGTTGCCGACGCTGAACAGGGTTTCCTGATGGGCGCTCTTTCCGCACTGATGACCAAAAGCGGAACCATCGGTTTTGTCGGCGGCCTCAACATTACCCCGATCATCAACGGCGGTAAAGGTTTCGAACAAGGCGCAGCCTATGTCAATCCCGAAGTCAAAACCATCATCAACATGACCGGCAGCGGTGACGACGTTGACGCAGCAAAAGAACTGGCGCTGGCGATGATCAGCCAGGGTGTTGACGTGATCAGCCCGATGGCTGACCAGGCATCCCTGGGTGTCATGCAGGCCGCTGAAGAATCCTCAATCAGCGCGATTGCATCCGGCGAAGGTATGCAGAAAATTGCTCCGAACGCGACCATCGTTGAAATTGTAAAAGATACCTCGATCGCTTATGAAGCTGCTTACAAATCCTTCCTTGAAGGAAACATCACCGATGAAATTCTGTACATGGGTGTGAATTACGGCGTCATCTATATGAGCGACTACTTCGCTGATATTCCGGAAGAAGTCAAAGCCGAGATGGAAGACATCATGGCGAAACTGGCAGCTGGAGAAATCGAAATTTCAATCGACTAATCATCAAAAAGAACAGTTCCCTGAAGAAGGTCAAAAGGGGACTGTTCTTTTCCTTTTATCGGGGATTTACAATTTTTTAGGCTGATTCCCCAATCACCTGAATGGGAGAGAACAAGGAACCAAATATGAGAAAGAGCAACTCAATTATCGAAAAATACAAACTTGGTGGATTGTTCTATCCAATCCTGGCGATCTTGGCTGCCTTCATCGCTGGCAGCATTTTGATTCTGCTTATCTCAACCAAAAACCCGATCGATGTCTACAGCGTCTTGATCAAAAGTGCTTTCGGCAGTCTGAAGAGTTGGGATTCCTCGCTGGTAAAAGCGATTCCGTTCATCTTCACCGGCTTGAGTTTTGCGGCTGCGAAACGCTGCGGAATCGTCAACCTGGGTGCTGACGGTCAGTTTATGATCGGCGCACTGGGCGGCGCTCTGATCGGCATTCGGCTGAATGGCTTGCCGATTTACCTGCATCTGCCGCTGACACTCATCGCCGGATTCCTGTTCGGCGCCATCTTTGGCATGATCGTCGCGCTGCTGAAAATCAAATTCGGCGCGAGCGAATTGATCACGTCAATTATGTTGAACTACATTGCCGCGAACATCATCGGCTGGGCATTGACCGGACCGATGCAGGAGAAATCAGCTGTGCTGGTCAACCCGCAAACCGAATTAATTCCCCCGAGCGCTTCGATTGGAAGGCTTTTCCCCGCCACAAAATTTACGCTGCACTATGGCATTTTCATCGCCATCATCGCTTTGATCTTCTTTTATATCCTGATCTGGAGATCATCCGTTGGGTATCAGTTGCGCGTTGTCGGAATCAATCCATCTGCCGGGGAATACGCAGGCATTAACAAGAACCGCATGATTTTATTGTCAATGTTCATTGCCGGCGGCTTCGCCGGATTGGGCGGCTGCATTGAGATCATCGCTGTCCAGGGACGCTTGATGAACACTTCTTTCTCGATCCAGTATGGGTTTACCGGAATCGCGGTCGCGCTGGTTGGGAACAACACGCCTTTGGGAATCCTGCTGTCAGGCATCTTTTTCGGCGGGCTGCAGGCCGGTGCGCTGCGGATGCAGATTCTGACCGGCATCAGTTCCTCAATGTCGCAGGTTATTCAGGCATTTGTCATCCTGTTTTTCACCGGACGCGATATGTTCAGGATCAAGAAAGCGTGATGTGTCCTATGAAAAAGATAAACAGCACATCAATCAGGATGGTTCAATCGCCAGATCGCTTTAGTAGCGATGCAGCAATCAATGAAGGAGAAAGATAATGGACGCTCTGACTAGTTTTTTAGCATC
>DHPK01000007.1:124396-135103 GCA_002407845.1 Leptolinea sp. UBA5366
ACTGACTAGTTTTTTAGCATCTGACATTCGGACAGCGACACCGATTCTGCTTGCGGGCTTGGGCATTTTATTCAGTGAGCGGGCAGGCATTGTGAACATCGGGACAGAAGGGATGATGTTGATCGGCGCATTCGCAGGCGTTGTCGGTTCCTATCTGACCGGCTCAGTCTGGGGCGGCTTACTCGTCGCAATCGTGAGCACCGTTCTCTTCGCTGCGATTTTCGCTTACTTCACAGTCACGATTAAAGCAGACCAGACCGTCATCGGTACCGCAATGAACATCCTTGCAGTCGGTCTGACTACGACCATCAACCGTGCCATGTTTGGCTCAAGCACGGTTACTCAAATTGACACGTTTGATAACATCGCCATTCCGGTGCTCAGCAAAATTCCGGTCATCGGTCCGGCCTTTTTCTCTCACGCATTCCCGGTTTATCTGGCTTTCATCCTGGTCCCCATCTTCGGATTCGTTTTATTCCGCATGAATATCGGGTTGAAAATCCGCGCTGTCGGTGAAAATCCGCGCGCAGCTGACACAATGGGCATCAAAGTCAATTTCATCCGCTTCATGACAGTTCTGTTCAGCGGTCTGATGGCGGGCATCGCCGGAGCTTACTTATCCATGGGTAAAATGAGCTTCTTCACTGAGAACATGACCTCTGGCGTCGGTTTTATGGCACTGGCAGCCGTCGTCTTCGGCAATTACAAACCGGCTGGAATTATGTGGGCATCGATCATCTTTGGCGCAAGTACCGCGCTGATGTACCGCCTGCAAGCGATGAACATCGGAGTATCGAACTATTTCCTGCTGATGCTTCCCTATGTCATCACAATTATTGCGCTGTGCGGTTTCCGCCGCCGGAGCAATCAGCCTGCTGCCAGCACAGTCCCCTACATTAAAGAATAAAAGGAGAGAACGATGGCTTTATTAGAAATGAAACATGTCACCAAGCGCTTTGGCTCGGTTGTGGCAAATGACGATGTGTCGTTCAGCGTTGAACGCGGTGAAGTGCACGCTCTTTTAGGGGAAAACGGCGCCGGGAAATCAACCCTGATGAACATTCTGTACGGGATGTATTCCCAATCAGAAGGAGAAATCTTTTTCAATGACGAAAAAATCCGCATCTCAAATCCTCAAAAAGCGATTGAGGCCGGGATAGGCATGGTTCACCAGCATTTTATGTTGATCAACGCGCTGACAGTCATTGAGAATGTCGTTCTTGGATATAAAGGGAATAAACCAGTCCTCGATTTAAAAGCAGCTGCGGAAGAGTTCTCAAAGCTGGCAGCCCGTTACGAGATGGAAATTGACCCTTGGGAAATGATTGAAAACCTCTCAGTCGGGCAACAGCAGCGCGTTGAAATCCTGAAAGCACTCTATCGCGATGCAGAACTGCTGATTCTGGACGAACCAACCGCCGTCCTGACTCCAAACGAAGTCGAGAACCTGCATAAAATGATGGTCAAACTGACCAGCGAAAACAAATCCGTGATCTTTATCAGCCACAAAATGCTGGAAATCATGGATATGTGCGACCGCTGCACAGTGCTGCGCCAGGGCAAAGTCGTTGCTGAAGGGCTGCCGATCAGCGAGATCGAGAGCATCGATCTGCTTGCTGAGCTGATGGTTGGAAAAGGCGTAGAACTGGTCGCCGAAAAACCGTTAGCCACCCCCGGAGAACCAATTCTCTCAGTCAAAAATTTGTCCTATACCGATCCGCAAGGGATCCAGCGGCTGAAAAATATCAGCTTTGACGTCCGGGCTGGTGAAATCGTTGGGATTTGCGGCGTGGATGGAAACGGTCAATCCGAATTAATCCGCTGTATTACGGGTTTGATTTCAAAAAAAGAAGGCACGATCACGATTTGCGGTGCGGACTGCTCCCATGCATCAGCGCGCGAAATCCTGAATCATTCAGTTGCCCATATCCCCGAAGACCGCCACAAGATGGGCATGATCGGGAAAATGACCTTGACGGAAAATTCCACGCTGACGCATTTTTGTATGCCATTTTTCTCCAAGAATGGCTTTATGAAATGGAAGCGGGTGGACAATTACTGCAGCAATATCTGCGAAAAATATAATGTGAAAACACCCGGCACAAAAGAAACCATTGAACATCTTTCGGGCGGGAACCAGCAAAAATTGGTTGTCGGACGCGAATTATCTGAGAACCCCAAACTGATCATCGCTGTGCATCCCTGCCGCGGGCTGGATGTCGGCGCCACCAACTTTATTCAGCGCTGCCTGATTGAAGCGCGCGACAAAGGGGCTGCAGTGCTGATGGTCTCCACCGAGCTTTATGAGGTGATGGACATGTCCGATCAGATCATGCCGATGTTTGAAGGGCAGATCATGGGGATCATCCCGCAACAGGAAGCCACGCGCGAAGAACTCGGGAAACTGATGTCCGGCGTGAAGGATGAGAAACTGCAGCCTGCCTAAGCTGGCAACACTTTTTTGGGCAGCGTCGGATTGATTTATCCTGAACAATCTGGTTTCTGAATCGTCAACTGATTTCATTAATGAATAGCGCTCGCGCGCTATTCATTTTTATTATCTGTTCTGCCTGCAACTTCGTTTCTTTATCATTGCAATTTGGGTACGCTATTTATAAAAATTCTTTCAGGATTAATTACACTCTGTGATTCATGCGCTGCAGAATGCCATTCATTTTAAAACAATTCGAATTACTCATTTCCCATAGGCAGAATAAAACTTTAATCTATCGAATAGGTAGATTTTCCTTTTGCTGGAAAGGGACAGATAAAAGACATTGATTCGCATCTGTGTTCAGCTTTTACGGTTCGAAACTTAAGCTGATCATCGCTGTTTTCCCCTCTTGGGAGGGGATGGCAGGCCAACAGGCATCAAGGGATGGATCCTTCTCAGACGGCATGAGGAAAATATTGTATTATCCAATAATCCATGATACGATTATCAGCAATTATCATCAATTCGGACGAAAGCACTCCTACCGTTTAGAAATCATCTGAGAGGGGAAAAATGGGATTACGGCGGTCTCTGCTCAAAGCAAGTATTTCAGCATTGTCAGTCCTGTTGGCGCTGGTTTTCGGCGCGTTTATTATCCTGATTGTCGGAAAATCTCCATTCGTTGCTTATGGCTACTTATTCAAAGGAGCCTTCGGCAGCGCACATTCAATCGGCGAAACGCTGGTGAAAGCCACCCCGCTTTTGTTTACCGGACTCGCAGCAGTTTTCTCTTATCAGTGCGGGATGTTCAACCTGGGCGGTGAAGGGCAGTTTATCATGGGCGCTATCGCCGCTAATTGGTTTTCGACCCGCTTTTCTGCCATAGAAGGCGTCCCGAACATCTTGATCAGCCTGCTATTAGGGATCGTCGCCGGCGGCTTATGGGGCGCGATTCCCGGCATCCTGAAATCCTGGCGCAATCTTAACGAAATGATCATCAGCATCCTGCTGAACTACATCGCTACCTTTTTCATGGCATACCTGTACTCAGGCCCGCTCATGGAAGCAAACATTCCGCAGACCGCTGCCATCGCGCAAGCCAACCGGCTGACGCGCTTCATGCCTCCGACTCGCGTCCATACCGGCTTGTTTATCGCGGTCGGGCTGACGCTCCTGATTTATTATTTCCTGTATTCTACAGCCAAAGGGTATGAAATGAGAGCCGTCGGGTTTAACCCAATCGCCGCCCGCGTCAACGGGCTTCCGGTAAAACGGCTGATGGTTATGTCATTCATCATTTCCGGCGCAATTGCCGGATTGGGCGGAGCGGTTGAAGTGCTGGGTGTCTCCTATCGGCTGATGGCGGGATTCGCAGCCGGCTTCGGTTTTGACGGCGTCGCGATCGCCTTGATCGGACAACTGAACCCGATCGGCACTGCCTTCATCGCCTATTTATTTGCAGTTCTGCGCGTTGGTGCAAACACCATGCAGGTTGGGGCGAAAATTCCCACTGCAATTGTCGACATCATTCAGGCGGTCATTATCATCTTCGCCATCGCTGCAACGGCTTACGTGCAATTGCCTTCGTTCCAAAAAGTGATGGCAAAAATCGAAAAGAGAGAAAGATAGCGCCGATATGGAAACAATTTTTTCTCCGATATTTATCCAAGATTTATTGATTTCGATGATCCGGATGGCGACCCCGCTGCTGCTGGTTGCGCTCGGCGAGCTATACTCCGAAAGAGCCGGCATGGTAAACATCGGGCTGGACGGATTGATGACGATCGGCGCCTGTATCGGGTTTATCGCAAGTTTCGCGACCGGGAATCCCTGGCTGGGAATTCTGGCAGGTGCGCTTGCCGGGGCGTTGCTGAACATGATTTATGCGTTTTCGACCGTCACGCTGGCAGCCGGGCACACCATCAATGGGATGGCGCTCAACATTCTGGCACCTGGTCTGGCGACTTTCATTTTCAGAATGTACTTTGGCGTCACCACCACCTTAAAACAAGGACCGACGATCAAGAATTTCAGCATCCCGGTCCTATCCGAGATCCCTTTCATTGGGAAAATTCTTTTCAGCCATAGCCCGCTGACATTCATCGGCATCTTCCTGGTCATTTTCACCGCCTGGTTCTTCGCGAAGACGAAACCCGGTTTGAACTATATGGCAGTTGGAGAGAATCCGCGTGCGGCTGAAACAATGGGGATCAACGTCAATCAAAAGAAATATATCGCTTGCATGATCTGCGGCGCGTTAGCCGGGGTTGGCGGCGCGTTTCTGACGACCTGCTATATCGGCGCTTATGCTGAGGGCGTGGTTGCCGGCCGTGGGTTCATCGCTCTTTCAGCGGTCATCTTCGGCGGCTGGACTTCATGGGGCGTGCTTGCTGCAACGCTCTTGTTCGGGCTGGCTGATGCAATCCAGCTGCGATTTCAAGTTTTGTATCCGGTTATCCCTTATCAGCTGTTGGCGATGCTGCCCTACGCGGCGACAATTTTCGCGCTGATTCTGTTCAGTAACCGATCCAATCAGCCGAAAGCAAATGGACAGCCTTACATTCGTGAGGGAAAATAAAAAGTTCAGACGAGGCTGCCTCATCAAACAGGCAACCTCCCAAACAGCAATTTAGGAGGAAATTTTATGACTAAAAAAAGTATTTTCATTGTTTTGCTTATGATCGTTCTTGCACTGGCAGTCACTGGCTGCGGCAAAAAAGCTGAACCCACCGCGGTTCCCGTTCTTGAACCAACCGAAGCGGCACCAGCCGTTGAGGAACCGAAAAGCGAAGAAGCTGCTCCCGCTGCAGAAGAAAAAGCTGCCGCCCCAGCAGAAGACGGCAAGGTCTTAAAAATCGCCATGATCGCGAACGCACCAATCGCTGACGGCGGTTGGAACAGTGCCTGTTATGACGGTATGGTCGCAGCTGCCGAAGTTCATAATTTTGAAACCGCTTACTCGGAAAACGTCGCTCAGACTGACTATGTCACCATGTTTACCGAATATGCAAACATGGGCTTCGATCTGGTCTTCGCCCCCGGGAATGAATTCACGGACGCAGTCATGGAAGTCGCACCAAGTTTCCCCAAAGTCGGATTTGTCATTCTGAACGGGGATGCGAAAGCTGAAAACGTGATTTCGATCAAAGCGGACAATACGCAGATGGGTTTCCTGGCGGGTGCGCTTGCCGGGCTGAAAACCAAAACCAAGAACGTCGGCTTTGTGGGCGGAATGGAAATCACAACAGCGCTGCAATGCGTCAATGGTTACAATCAGGGCACTGCCTATACGAATCCGGATGCGAAAGTTCATGTCTCATGGGCAAATTCCTGGGATGACACCGCAAAAGGGAAAGAAATTGCTAAATCAATGATCGCAGCCAGCGATGTCGATGTCTTTTTCGGTACCGCCAGCGCGGTTGATGTGGGCGTCCGCGAAGGTGTCGTCGAATCCGAAAACCGCTGGGCAATTGCTCAGCCGGGCGATTTCCTGGCTCAAAATCCGGATATCATCATGACCAGCATCGTGACGGATAACACCGCGCTGATCGGCTTGGCAATGGAGAAATTGAAGGATGGCACGTTCGGGAATGAAGTTGTAGAAGGCGGCGTTAAAGAGAAAGTCCTCTATTTGGGCGAAATCGGTAAATCGATGGATGACGTCAAAGAGGAGTTCATGAAGATCTATGACGATTTGGTTGCCGGCAATATCGAAATTGATTATGAGTTAAAGAAATAAGGCTTCTGATGACAGACCGGCTTTGATCCATGAAAGGTCAAAGCCGGTCACTGAAAAAGGATTAATTATGGCTGAATACGTCCTTCAAATGGTTGATATCACGAAACAGTTTGGCGCTTTTACCGCTGTTGACTCAGTCAGCATTAATTTGAAAAAAGGTGAAGTTTTAACGCTGTTGGGTGAAAATGGCGCCGGAAAGAGCACTTTGATGAATGTGCTCTGTGGGCTTTATCATCCAACGCACGGAAAAATTTTCATCAATGGAAGTGAAGCAGCCATTAGCTCCCCCGCCTCCGCGGTCAGTAACGGCATTGGCATGGTTCACCAGCATTTTATGCTGGTTGAGGCGTTCACAGTTTTTCAGAACATCGTGATGGGGACCACTGCTGACCGTTCGTTTGTCATCGACGAGAAGAAGCTGCGCAAAGAAATTCAAGAATTATCCGATAAATATGGATTGAACATCGAGTTTGATAAAAAGATCACCGAGATTTCAGTCGGCGCTCAGCAGCGGGTTGAGATTTTAAAAATCCTATGGCGCGGTGCAGAGATTCTGATTTTGGACGAACCGACAGCCGTCCTAACGGACGAGGAAACAGTCGGACTTTTCCAGATCATCCGGAAACTGACCGCCGAAGGGAAATCCGTCATCTTTATCTCGCATAAAATGCGTGAAGTGATGGAAATCAGCGACAAGATTACCGTTTTACGCGCCGGGAAGGTTGTTGAGAATTTTGAGCGCGGCGCGGCTGATGAACAAACGCTCGCCAATACAATGGTCGGACGTCAGATGGTCGAAAGCACTTATGAGAAAGTCAAGTCTGCGGACGTTCCGATTTTGGTTAGCAAGAATGTCAATTACAACAAGTCCTCCAAACACAACGGATTGAACAATGTCTCGTTCGAAATCCGCCGGGGGGAAATTTACGGCGTGGCGGGTGTTGACGGCAATGGCCAGTCAGAACTCGCGGCGCTGGTGACCGGGCTGATCCAACCGGATGATGGCGAACTGGATCTGAAAGGGCTGCACGTCGGACTCTTTGATCCAGGCAATTTTATCGCCCAAAATGTCTCTCATATTCCGGAAGATCGGAACAAAATGGGACTGGTGTGCGATATGACGATCAAAGAAAACCTGATTCTGAAGGCGGAGACGAGTCCTGAATTCTCCCAGCTCCACGGCTGGAAACTGGACCAAAAGGCAATCAAGAATCATTCGAACAAGATGCGTATTAAATATGACATCCGCTGCCGCACGACTGACCAGCTGGTTTCGCAGCTTTCAGGCGGGAACCAACAGAAAGTCATTCTGGCGCGCGAAATGGAACGCAAACCCGATCTTTTGATTGCAGTCCACCCCATCCGCGGGCTGGATATCGGCGCGGCGCAGTTCATCCATGACCAACTGATCCAAGCCAGAGATGCTGGTTGCGCGATCCTGCTGATTTCGACCGACTTAGCAGAAGTGTTGCTGATTTCGGATCGGATTTCGGTGATGTATGAAGGGCGAATGATCGGGGAATTTGACGGTGCCAACCCGCCGATGGATAAAATCGCGCTGGCGCTGAGCGGTCAGCAATAGTAATCCTGAGAATCAGCCTGTCTGCGTGACTTTGCCCCGGCAGCTGCCAGGAAGCCGCGTTATTGGCACGCTCCACGATTGTTTCAAATTGTAAATTTCACTGATATTTTGCCGTCCTTATCCGCCTGAACCTATCGGCGTGATCATGAACGGATTTGCCCTTTCCCGTTTGAAAACTGGAGCTGCTGCTGATTTTGGGCAAACCCTTCAATCTTCATCATCTATCGGATATTTTTTCCAATTTAAATGGTCGTCTCGATGACTTAGGATGATCCGACCCGCCCGTTCTCCATCCCTTCGGATACCAGTTGGCAATAGAACTGTGCGCTATCAACAAAAGTGCCAAACATTTGACATTTGTCTCATGAAATACAGATCGCCGCCTCTTCGCGCAAATTACTTTGATCCAACTGAATAGCGATAATAAAAAGCCAATCCCCTCATTTATGAAACCATGAGGGGATCGGAAAAGTATTTAAAATAGCTGTGATTTTTCTAAAAAATTATCCGGCCGAATCTCGTGCAGACTAAACCTGCACGCTCCGGGAAACTCTGATCAGCGTCTAACTTTCTTCAGCCGCTTGAAGTCTATGTATCCGCGTTCAACATCAACGCCGCTCAATTCGACTTGAATCGAATCGCCGACATCCAGCCCAGAAGTGCCAGACACCAGCTTTCCTTCGACCGGCAGTTCAATGATCCGCACCCAATATCCTTTCGGTGAGGCGCCGGTGACGAAGCCATTAAAGACCTCACCGATTCGATTTTCGAGCACCAGCGCGGCGGCGGCTTTACCGGTTTTCCGCTCAACTTTTGTCGCAATGTCTTCCTGATCAGTGATATGTTTCGCCAGTTTTTCTAAATTTTCAAATGAATAGGGGGCTGGCTCCTCTTTCAGTGCCGCTTTCAGCAGACGCTGGGTGACCAGATCTGGGTAGCGCCGGTTCGGGGCAGTTGAATGGGTATATTCCTTGACGGACAAGCTGAAATGCCCTGGAGCGCGACGTCCGGGTTTTTCTGCCAGGTATTCGCCCGAGCCGAGCAGTTTGATGATCGTCAGAGACAAATCGGGGAAACGCGCTGCATCATCCTCTTTTTCCTTCATCAGAAACTCATTCAGCGCAATCGAATCCGGTTTTTTAGGCAGTTCAAAGTTATATTGTGCTGCCACATCCACAATTCGATCCCAGCGCTTTGGAATCTGCACCACTCTGCGGATCGATGGGAATTTTTTGGCGTTCAGGAATCGCGCCGTAACGCTGTTAACAGCGATCATGAAATCTTCAATCAGCTCTTTGGTGCGGTTGCGCTGTTCAATTTTCAATTCAACAACCTCATCGCCATCGAAAATTGGTTTTGACTGAATCGTCTCAAGCGTTAGCGCGCCATGTTCATACCGCTTTTTTCGCAATGCCTGAGCAGCCTGATCCTGAATGCGAATGTTTTCCGCCAGTCCAGCCACTCGTTCCAGCGCTGCGGGCATCGGCGCGTCATGCTCCAGCCAGTCTGCCAGACCGTCATAAGCCAGTTTTGCATGATTGCGAACCAGTGCGCGGTAGATATCGGACAGGACAACTTCACCAGTAGGGGAGATCACCATCTCAGTGACCATCGCCAGCCGATCCTCGTCAGGATTCAGCGAAGTCAGATCAGTGGAAAGTTTCTCCGGCAACATCGGAAAAATCTCGGCCGGCGTATAGACGGTCGCTGTATTCTGCCCGGCATGGTCATCAATCGCAGACCCTTTTTTCACCAGAGAATCAACATCGGCAATCGCGACCATCACGCGGATATTTCCATCTGCGAGCGCTTCTGCAACGGTGATCTGATCCAGATCGCGCGAATCATCATTGTCAATCGATGACCAGAGCAAATGCCTCAGGTCGCGAATTTCACTCTCATCATCCGCTTCCGCTGGAGAATTGAAACGGCTGACTTCTTCAAGCGTCTTTTGCGAAAATTCAGTCACCAGCCCGCTTTCGATCATCGACTCGCGCGCAATCCGCTTCAATAAAGCGCGGTCATTCTTATTCGTTGGTCTTTGAGATTTCATAGCACATCCTTTTTTCCAGATTCCGATTAATTATACTTTGCGTCCGAATTGGGTCAAACTTCGTCAGATCTATCCATTGAACTGAATAGAGACATCGGAATTGTTGCCTTGACGAAAAACTGCCAAAAACTTTACACACGCCTCCCTTTTTAACCCCAAAAAACCAATTCTCAAAATTGGTCAGGGATTAAAGAATTAATACTTGCAATTTTTAAGCCAGGTTGTTATAATAGGGCATAAAGTGGTAAAGATTCCCATAAAGTGGCAGACTGGTGTACCAGTCTTCTGTTTTTAAAGGACAAATTAGAAATTATGTTCACTGGCATACACGAGCACACCATCGATAAGAAAGGCAGAACCTCTCTCCCGGCACGCTTCCGCGCTGACCTTGTGACCGGCGCTTATATATCCGTGGGAATCGATAAAAACCTGGTCATTTACCCGACTCAGTACTTCGAAAAGCTCGGTGCCGAAATTAGCGCCTTAAATTTGGCAGATCCAATTGCCAGAATGTATCGCCGGCGCATGTTCAACAAAGCCGAACCGATCGAGTTTGACGCCAACGGCCGTTTTCTGATCCCGCCATTTCTGAGGGACGAGTTCAACTTAGCAGACGGGGACAAGATCATTTTCGCCGGCTCCGACGAATACATCGAACTCTGGACGCAGGAAGAATGGAAGAAGGCTGAAGAAATGGTCTTCTACAATGATCAAATTACGACCGAATTCGCGCGGCTGATGAGTCCGCACACATGACGGGAACGCCGGCACCGCATTTGCCGGTAATGCTGAACGAGGTTATTGCTGCGTTACAGCCGGGAGCGGGAAAGAATTTTTTAGACGGAACGCTGGGCGCCGGCGGACACAGCGAAGCGCTGTTGGAAGCCTCCAGCCCGGAT
>DHPK01000007.1:135220-142267 GCA_002407845.1 Leptolinea sp. UBA5366
AAGCCTCCAGCCCGGATGGCACATTGACAGGATTTGACCTTGATCCGGAGGCGGCGGCAATAGCCGCCGACAGGCTCGCCAGGTTCGGCGATCGGGTCAACATCATTTTGGATTCATATGCTTCTGCCGGCCTTTACGCCGGTAAGCACTTTAAAAACTTCGAATACTTTGATGGAATTCTGCTGGATTTGGGCGTTTCATCCATGCAGGTTGATCGTGCGGAAAAGGGCTTTTCCTTCTTAAAAGAAGGTCCGCTGGACATGCGATTCAGCTACAAGCAGTCATTGACAGCCTTCGAGATTGTAAATCAGGCGGATGAACAGGAAATTGCCCGCATTTTATGGGAGTATGGGGAAGAACGCCAGAGCCGAAGGATCGCCGGGGCAATCTGCAAAGCCCGCCAGACTGCACCGATCCGGACGACAACCGAACTCGCAGCCGTCATCGCCAGCGCTGTTCGTCCTTCAGGCAGAAATCACCCCGCCACCCGCAGCTTTCAAGCGCTGCGAATCGCGGTCAATGATGAACTGATGACGATCCAGAACGCGCTGCCGGTTCTGACGAAATTGCTGAAACCCGGCGGCAGGTTGGCAGTCATCTCCTTCCACTCGCTGGAAGACCGGATCGTGAAAAATTACTTCCGGCTCGAAAGCACCGGCTGCATCTGTCCGCCAAAACAAATGATCTGCACCTGCGGGCACAAAGCAGCATTGAAATTGGCACCGCGCCAGCCCATCAAAGCAAGCGAAGCTGAAATTTTGAAAAATCCGCGCTCCAGAAGCGCGAAACTGAGAGTAGCAGAGAAGATTGAATAAGGGAAAATGAAGACAGAACAACACGCTTATCGATTGGCTCCATGGAGAAAGCAACTGCACAATATTATCAATATTTTGCTGGTGCTTTCTTTCGCTGCCTGCCTGGCGCTTGTCTATCTGTACTACTCAGCCCAAATGACTGACATGAAACTTCAGATCCAAGTTCTGCACGACGATCGAAATGAGCTGACCCGCAACATTGCGGATTACGTCACGCGCCAGGGCGTGCTGAATTCCTATGAAGCCATGGAAAAGAAATCGTTGCAGGCGGGATTTACCAAAATCGACTTCACCAATGAAGATATCTATGCGTATGTTCTGGTGGACGGGTACGTTCAAGAGAGCGCATTGGGACTGGACCGCACGACTCAACGCCAGCCGCTGCCTGCGTCTCCGATGAAACCGGAATATTCTGAAAGCCTTCAGCATTATCTGCTGAACAAACTGCCTCCGCTGAGGACAACGCAATGAAATCATCGATTGAACCCCGCTTCCGTTTTCTTGCCATAGGTCTGGGCGTATTTGCCATCCTCGTCCTCGCGCGCATCATTTCGCTGCAGTCAAATGCCAGCGCCATTGCATTGAAAGATGAAATCGGACAGGCATTTGAATATCGGACGCTTTCGGTCAATTCTGAACGAGGCAACATTTATGACCGAGCCGGATATCTTTTGGCTGGCAATTCAATTTCTTACACAATTTCTTTGCGGCTGCAAGCTTCAAACGGTCACGGTGAGTTCATCGCGAACTACCTTTCGCCGATCCTCGGACTTGACCGAAAAGAAATCATCAACGCCGCTGAAATTCCATATGTTGAGAAAAAAGCAGTCGAAATCCCCCTGACCAATTTCGCGACCAAAGATCAGGTCGATAAAATCGAACAGGCTAAAAAATCGCTGCAGGAGCGGGTTACGACCAGTTTTGAGAGCAAGACCCGGACGCTGGAAAACTTGAATTCCGTGGTCTATTACCCGAACATTTACCGCTATTACCCGGACGGCGATCTGGCTTCCAATATCATCGGTTTCTATCCTTACCTGAATCCGGCGATCGGCGCTTCTTATGGCATTGAGCAGTATTTTGATGAAATTCTTTCGGGCGTGACGGTTCAAAAACGATTCTCGCTTGATCCGAACGTCCCGGACAGCATCCCTTCGCTGCCAAAAGGGGCATCCATCGCGCTGACGATCGACCGCCAGGTTCAAAAGATTGCCGAGGAAAAAATTCAGGAAGCGGTTGAATTCCAGAAAGCCAAAAGCGGCACGATCGTTATCAGCAATCCAACCAATGGGGAAATTTTGGCGATGGCAACTTATCCCCGAGTTGACTTGAATGAGTACTGGGAATCCGCGACGACCTTCACCCGTGATAACAAATTCAATCCGGCGATCATGCAGCCTTACGAAGTCGGATCAGTTTTCAAGATTTTCACGCTGGCAGCCGGCATTGACAGCGGCGTGATCAAACCTGAAACCGTTTATAACGATACCGGCACTTATAACATCATGGGCGTCGACATTTATAACTGGGATCGCGGCGCTTGGGGTCCGCAAACCATGCTCGGCTGCATGCAGCATTCACTCAACACCTGCCTGTCCTGGATCTCCGAACAAGTCGGGACAGCCCGTTTCTATGACTATATGCGCGCTTTCAAGCTTGATAAACCGACCGGCATCGAGCTGGCGCTCGAAGATTATTATCCGATCATCGAACCCGGCGACAACTCCTGGACACCGATCAGCCTGCCGACAAATTCATTTGGACAGGGACTGATGACCACGTCGATCCAGATGGTGACTGCGGCAGGCGCGCTCGCGAATGAAGGCGTCATGATGAAACCGCACATCGTCAAAGCCATTTATTACGATGATCACATCGAAGTCACCGAGCCGGAGGCGATCGGTCAGCCGGTTTCTGCCCAGACAGCCGCAACGGTCACAGATCTGCTCGCCACTTCTCTCGAAGTGGAAGCCTCTGACGCGCTGATGGACGGCGTGAAGATCGCCGGCAAGACCGGAACTGGAGAAATTGCAAAAGAAGGCGTAGGTTACGTTCTGAGCGTCACCAACGCTTCCTTCATCGGCTGGGGTCCTGCGGACGATCCTCAGTTTTTGACCTACATCTGGCTTCAGGAGCCCTTGCACAATATCTGGGGTTCGGAAGTTTCCGCGCCACTCTTTGGCGAAGTAATGAACGCAATTGGTCCTTACCTGCGCCTGCCGAACGACCGGCAGCGCGCCTGCATTTACACGGATGTCTGCCCAACGGCAGAGCCGATCAATCAATATTATTGGTAACCGGAAAACGGATTAACCGAGAATTGGAAAAAGGTAAAAGTGTTTTCATTAAGTGAAATCGTACAAGCCCTAACCGGTCAGATGCTGCTGGACAGAAACCGTTTCTTCAGTGAAGCGGTCGTTGACAGCCGTCAGTCGATCAACGGTTCGATGTTTGTCGCGATCGCCGGTGAGAATGCTGACGGTCATGATTACATCGCTGAAGCATTCAGGCGCGGCGCTTTGGCTGCACTCGTTCAGCAGGATACAACCGAAAAATTCACCACACTTGACTTCCGCGCAGCAGCTGCCGAGCCTGTCATTCCCAACCCAATTCCGGATTTCCCTTTCTGCATCCGAGTTGATAACACCGTTGAAGCGCTGCAATCGATCGCTGCTTTTCATCGCAGCCAGCTGGATTTGAAAGTGATCGGAATCACCGGCACAGTCGGAAAATCGACCACGAAAGAGCTGATCGCTGAGGTGTTGTCGCAACAGTTCCACACGCTGAAAAACACCGGGAATCTGAACAATGAAATCGGATTGCCGCTGACTCTCCTGAGAGCTGGAAAAGGGCATCAGGTAGCCGTGCTCGAAATGGGCTTCTATGTCCCTGGAGAAATCAAGCTCTTATGCGACATCGCCAAACCCGAAATCGGCGTCATCACCAACATTGGCACTGTTCACGCCGAACGTGCCGGTTCAATCGAAGTAATTGCCGAGGGGAAAAGCGAATTGGTTCAGGAGCTGCCGAAGGACGGTATTGCGATCCTGAATTACGATGACGAATGGGTTCGCCCGATGGCATCCAAGACGCAGGCACAGGTTTTCTATTACGGTCTGGATCCGAAAGCCGACTTATGGGCTGACCAGATTGAAAGCTATGGGCTGGACGGCATTCGTTTCTGTTTCCATTACAAGAAGGAAAGTTTCTTTGTGAAAATCCCGCTGATCGGCCGGCACTCGGTTCATACTGCGCTGCGCGCAGCCGCGGTCGGGAAAGTCATGGGGCTCAATTGGGAAGCAATTTTCAAAGGGCTGAATCAGGGTCAGTCGCAGCTGCGGATGGCCGTAATGCATTCGGAAGAGGGCGCCATGATCATTGATGACACCTATAACGCATCGCCTGAATCCGTCATGGCAGCCTTGAATTTGCTCCACGAAATGGACGGATACAAACTGGCAATTTTGGGCGAGATGCGGGAGCTGGGTCAGTATGAGGAAAAAGGTCACATTCTAGTCGGCGCACGCGCTGCAGAAGTCTGCGATGAGCTGATCGGTATCGGCGAAAAGACAAAACCAATGATTATTAGCGCACTGCGCGGTGGGCTAAACCGCAATCGCGTTCAGTGGTTCGCAACCGTTTCAGAAGCGCTCGATTTTTCTAAAAGCCGGGGCTTCAAACGCGGAGAAGTCGTGCTGATCAAAGGATCAAGAGGATTACAGATGGAAAGAATTGTTGACGCGATGGAGAAAAAATCATGAGTGATGCTCCGATCACGCTTGCCTTATCTGTTTTAGGTTTTATGATGACGATCATCTGGGGAAAACCCTTGATACGTCTGCTGCATCGTTTCCACATCGGCAAACTGGTGCGCATCGACGGTCCGGACACCCATTTTTCCAAAATCGGCACACCGACAATGGGCGGGATCATGTTCATAATCCCGACTTTATTAATCACCGCACTGTTGAACGCAGCTTCGCTTTTCGGCGTCCGCATCATCGGTCAGTCATTCGTTCTGCCGATGCTGACGATGATTCTTTTTGGCATGCTCGGTGCGTTAGATGACTGGGAAGGTATCCGCGGCTCGCGGCGCGGTCTGGGCATGCGCGCACGCACAAAGTTCATCCTCCAGATTATTTTTGCGACCATCATCGCTTGGATGGCAAAGCATTTCCTGATGGTCTCTCATTTTTATTGGCCAAACTATCCTGAGCCGATCGATCTGGGTCCGTTCTTCATGCCGGTTGCAGTCTTTTTGATCGTCGGCATGTCCAACGCAATCAACCTGACCGATGGTCTGGACGGTCTCGCTGGGCTGATCGCCGCCACTGCCTTCGCTGTGTACGGTGTGATCTCCCTGATGGTCGGTCAGACTTACATCGGACGCTTTTGCTTCATCCTGGTCGGCGCGCTGTTCGGCTTCCTTTGGTTCAACGTTCACCCAGCTGAGTTGTTCATGGGGGACTGCGGCTCACTCGCATTAGGAGCTACGCTCGCAGTCGTAGCGCTGATCACCGGTCATCTGCTGGTTCTGCCGATCGTCGCGATTATTCCGGTTTCTGAGGCATTATCAGACATTATTCAGGTCGCTTATTTCAAGAAAACGCATGGGAAACGCTTTTTCCGCATGGCACCGCTCCACCACCATTTCGAAATGCTCGGCTGGAGTGAAGTTCAAATCGTCCAGCGCTTCTGGCTGATTGGGCTGCTGGGCGGGATTCTCGGCATTTCCATTGCGATGATATAGGGGCAAGAGATTATGACGACAAAAAACAACTGGGAAGGCAAAAAAGGATTGATGATCGGAGCTGGCCGTCAGGGTCAGGCGCTGGTTCAATTCATGGTCAGGCATGGCGCTGAAATGACACTGAGCGACAGCTTGCCATTTGACAAACTCAGCGCCGCATATGCCAACCTCTCCCATCTGCCGATCCACTGGATCACCGGCGGACATCCGCTTTCTTTGTTGGAAGACATCGATTTCGTGTGTGTCACCGGCGGTGCAGATTTACAGCAGCCGATCCTGCGCGAAGCGCTGGAACGCGGACTGCCGGTTTTGAACGATACGATGGTCTTCCTGATGGAAGTCAACGCGCCGGTCATCGGCATCACCGGATCCTCCGGAAAAACGACCACCACCACGCTGGTCGGTCTGATTGCCAAAGAAGCAGCCAGACAGGATCAAAAAGTCTGGGTCGGCGGAAATATCGGCAACCCACTGCTGACCATCGTCGAAGACATCCAGCCGCAGGATATTGTGATCCTCGAACTGTCGAGTTTCCAATTGGAACTGGCAACGATCAGCCCGAAAATCGCTGCGATTCTGAACATCACGCCAAATCACCTTGACCGCCACGGCACAATGCAGGCATACATCAACGCCAAGCGCGATATTTTAAAATTCCAGCAGCCGGACGGCGTTCTGATCCTCAACCGAGATGATCCCACCTCCTGGCCGCTGCGAACTGAAGCCAAGGGAAGCCTGATCAGTTTTGGGTTCAATAAGCCCGCCGAAGACGCGGATCTGACCGCAATTTACATGGCGAACAATGAGATCAAACGGATTTGTGACGGGGTAAGCGAAGACATCATCGTCATGGATCATATTCAGCTGCGCGGCCGGCACAACATTTACAACGTGATGGCAGCCTGCGCAATTGCGACCGCAGCCGGATTCTCAATCGACGCAATGCGCGCCGCAATCAGCAGTTTTTCCGGTGTTCCGCACCGGCTGCAGTTCGTCCGGCAGTTCAAAGGCGCGCGCTGGTACAACGATTCAATCGCAACGGCTCCGGAACGCACGCTGGCAGCAGTCAGAAGCTTTGAAGAGCCCTTGATTCTGCTGCTCGGCGGACGCGATAAGAAACTCCCATGGGACGAACTCGCAGTCGCGATTCATCAGCATGGCTACGCCGCAGTTCTTTTTGGCGAAGCGGCGCCATTGATCCGCAAAGCGCTTGAGGTCAACAAACCGGAGAATTCCAAATTAGAAATCATCCAAGTTGAGACCCTGCAGGAAGCCGTTCAAGCGGCGGCTGAAAATGCTCATCCGGGCGATGTGGTGCTGCTCTCACCGGGCGGAACAAGTTATGACGCATTCAACGATTTTGAACAACGAGGAAAGGCTTTTACAGAATGGGTAATGCAGCTGGTGTAGATATTCTGAAAACTAAACAGACGCGCGTATCGACCAAACTGCTGATCGATGTGCCGCTGCTGGTCACGGTGG
>DHPK01000007.1:142416-145591 GCA_002407845.1 Leptolinea sp. UBA5366
CGCTGCTGGTCACGGTGGTCATCCTGATCATCGTCGGACTTTTGTTTCTCTATTCCGCCAGCTGGAACTATGCGCTGCAGGCTCATGGCAGCGGCAGTTACGTAGTGCTGCGCCAGGTCATTTGGGTTGTGATCGGATCAGTCATCGCAGCGCTGCTGGCATTCACGGATTATCACCTGATTCAGCACTTTGCCCAGCTGATCATCCTTAGCACGATCGGCATGCTGACCATTGTGCTGTTCATCCCGTCCAGCATTCAGGGCGCCACCCGAACGGTGGTGAGCGGCTCGATTCAGCCGTCTGAACTGGCGAAAATCGCGCTGCTGGTCTATCTGGCACATTGGCTGAGCAGCAAGCAAGAAAAACTGTCAACGCTGGTTTGGGGATTTATTCCGGTCTTTTCAATCATCGGCTTGATCGCATTTCTGATCCTGCTGCAACCGGATGTCAGCGCGACCATCACGGTCATTTTCCTTGGCGGAGTCATGTTTTTCATCGCCGGCGGCAATATGCGCCATATTGCACTGATCATCCTGCTGGCATTGTTTATCTTTTTCTGCGGCTACTTCCTGTTTGACAAAGTCAGCACGCGGATCAACGACTTCGCAAACGGGCTGAGAGATCCGGCGCTGGCTTCCTATCATATTCAGCGTTCCACTGAAGCAATTCTGCGGGGCGGCTGGACCGGAGTCGGTCTCGGCAAAGGCGTAGTCAAGCTGACCGGTCTGCCGGTCGCTTGGACAGACAGCATTTACACCGTTATTCTCGAAGAAACCGGACTGCTGGGCGGATCATTCATCATTTTGCTCTACCTGATGGTTATTTGGCGGGGCTATGAAATTTCGAAAAACGCTCCCGATGCATTTGGAAAATTGCTGGCTGCTGGTGTAACACTCTGGATCGGAATTGAGGCATTTATCAACATCGGCGTTTTGGTCAACATCATTCCCTTCGCCGGAAACGCGCTGCCCTTTATCAGCGCAGGCGGATCGAGCATGATCTGCACTTTAGCTGGCATCGGTTTACTGATGAGCGTTTCCAGAAACTCGGCAATTGAAGCACTAAAAAAAGAAAGGACGAATCCGGATGCGATTATTAATATGCGCGGGTGGAACGGGCGGTGGCGTATATCCAGCCTTAGCCGTGGTTCAGGAAAGCGCTGAGCGTCACGCAAATGAACTCCTTTGGGTCGGATCGGAGACTGGGATGGAACGAACTTTGGTAGAACATGCCGGTTTGAATTTCCGCGGTATTTCCGCCGCGCCGATTCATGGCATCAGTCTGAAGAAAATCCCCGACAATCTGGTGAAAATCATCAGAGGGTTCTTCGATTCGCGCAAAATCTTGAAGGAATTCAATCCGGATGTGTTGTTTTTCACTGGCGGTTATGTCGGTTTTCCGATGGCGGTCGCAGCTATCCGCCGTCCGCAGCTGATTTTTGTCCCTGACATTGAGCCGGGAATGATGCTGAAAGTGCTGGCGAAGTTCGCCAGCATCATCACAGTTGTCTGCGAAGAAAGCCGCCGCTACCTGCCGGCGGACAAACGTGTTGCAGTCACCGGCTACCCCGTCCGTTCCGAACTCGGAAAATGGACCAAAGAGCAGGCGCGGGAGACTTTTGGTCTCAACAGCTTAAAACCAGTGCTGTTTGTCTTTGGAGGCAGCAAAGGCGCGCGTTCGATCAATCAGGCGGTCACTGCCAATCTCAGCACACTGCTGCAGCACTGCCAGATCATTCATGTCACCGGAGAGTTGGACTGGGAAAATGTTGAGAATGCCCGCAAAGAGCTGGACCCGGTACAGCAGGCGGATTATCACATCACCCCTTATCTGCATGAGGAGATGGGCGCTGCTTTGCGCGCTGCAGATCTGGTTGTTTCGCGCGCTGGCGCGTCAACGCTTGGGGAATTCCCGCTGTTCGGACTGCCGGCAATCCTCGTCCCTTATCCGTATGCCTGGCGTTATCAGAAGGTGAACGCGGATTATCTGGTCGAAAAAGGCGCTGCGCTGTTGATTGAAGACGCTGCTCTCGCTGAAAAGCTGGTTCCGACTGTTACAGACCTGATGCAGAATCGGGAGAAATTGACATCAATGAAAGCGTCCATGACGGAACTGGCAGCACCGGACGCGGCAAAAAATATCGCAGTTTTATTGGACGAATTGGCTTCAAATTGAGGATGATGGCTGAAATGACAGAATTTTTCGGGAAAAGAATTCATATCATCGGGATCGGCGGGACTGGAATGTCGCCGATTGCGTTCGTGCTGAAAGAGGCAGGCGCAATCGTGACCGGTTCTGATCGTTCCTATTCAGAAATCATCCCCAATCTTGAAGCAGCCGGAATCAGTGTTCAAATCGGTCACCAGGCTGAAAATATCGGAGAAGCTGACCTGGTGCTCTTTTCTTCCGCCATCCCGCAGGACAATCCGGAAAGGGTTGAAGCCGAAAAACGCAACTTGCCGGCGATGCGCCGGAATGAATTTCTGCGTGAGCTTCTGAATGACCGCGATGTGATCGCAGTCGTTGGCACCCACGGTAAAACTACAACCACCAGTATGCTGAGCTGGGTGCTGACCGAACTGGGTGAAAAACCCGGGTTCATCATTGGTTCCGTCCCGGTCAATCTGCATACGAATGCCAGACTGGGTGAGAACCGATCCTTCGTGATCGAAGCTGACGAATATGACAACATGTTCCTCGGTCTGTTCCCGAAAACTGCCATTCTGACACGGATTGAACACGATCACCCCGATTGTTTCCCGACTGAGGAATCTTATTTTGCAGCATTTCAGTCATTCCTAAATCAGGTCAAACCGGACGGTTCAATTTTATTCAACGCAGACGACAGAAATCAGGATGTCCTGAAATCACAGGCAGGATCAGATCGCTCTCTGTTTACCTATGGACGATCCGAAAACGCAGATTTTCGAGCGGAAAACTTGTGGAAAATGGAAAATGGCTGTTATCGCTATGATTTCGTCGTCGCGCAGACTGAGGCGCGCACGGTTGTTGAACTTTCCGTACCCGGAACGCATAACGTTTTGAACAGCAGCGCAGTGCTTGCCTGCTGTGCGGTCAACGGACTGAATGTCGAACGTGCCGCTGCAGCGCTCCACAGATTCAACGGAATTCGCCGCCGCTTTGAAAAAATTGCAGAATGGAATGACATCACCAT
>DHPK01000007.1:145687-162459 GCA_002407845.1 Leptolinea sp. UBA5366
CAATGGAATGACATCACCATTATAGATGACTATGCGCATCATCCGACTGAAATTCAAGCTACGCTGCGCGGCGCCCGCGAAGTCTATGCAGCCAATCGCATCTGGGCAATCTGGCAGCCACATACCTACAGCCGCACGCAGTCACTGCTGAACGAATTCTGCAACTCTTTTTCGGACGCAGATATCGTGCTGGTAACTGACATTTACGCCTCACGCGAAAAACCGGGAGATTTCGGATTTGCGGATTTGAAAAAAGCCATGCTGGAAAATTATCAGAATGTTCAATTCGCTGACACGCACGCTGACGCGGCTGCAACGTTGAAAACTTCCTTGCAGCCCGGGGATGTCGTGGTCACGCTTTCCGCCGGCGATGCAAACAAGATCGGCATCCAAGCGCTTGAAGAAATGAAGTTGGCAACAGCAGCGGAAACGCTGACAATTCTGAAAGATGAGCCGATTTCAAAGTATTCCTTCGCTATGTGCGGCGGACCGGCAAATGAACTTGTGATTGTCGAATCAACAGAAAGCCTTGTTTCATTGATCCGCGCGCGTCAGGCGGAACAAGCGTCTTTCAAGGTGGTCGGCGGGCTGTCCAACATTCTTTTCAGCGACCTCGGATTTGACGGATTGATAATTATCAACCGCACGCACGATCTTTCTTTCGAGAAAAAAGGCGATCTGACCCGGATAGAAGTTTCATCCGGCATGAAGCTGGACGCCTTTGTGCATGCCTGCGCCGATCAGATTCTGACCGGCATGGAATGGGCAGCCAGAATTCCCGGCACAGTCGGCGGAGCGATCTATGGAAATGCCGGCGCTTACGGCGGAGAAATCGCAAAAGTGCTGCAGTCAGTGAAGCTGCTGAATTCTGACGGCGAAATTGTAACGCTGACGGCTGATGAGATGGGCTTCGGATACCGCTCCAGCCAGCTAAAACGAGGAGAATTTGGCGGGACAATTCTGTCCGGCACTTTCGAGCTCGCCACGGGCGATGAACACTTGATCCATGAAAAAATGGAAGAGATTGAAGAGAAACGCAAAAAATTCAACTTCAAAGGGAACGGATCGCTTGGTTCTGTTTTCCGCAACCCTGAAGGGGATTACGCCGGCAGACTGATCACAGCCTGCGGTTACCGCGGCAGACGCATTGGCAATGTGCAGGTGCTTGATCAGCATGGAAATATCTTCATCACCTATCCAGGCGTGAAGAGCAGCGAATTTGCCGCATTGATTCAGGAAGTCCGGGAAGCTGTCAAACAGCAGTTCGGGATTGACCTGACGACTGAAATTGAAATTTTGAGTGACTGACAGGATCGGAAAGAATGGCTGGAATTTTTAAGACTAATCGGAACAGACTGAGAGACCAAGGGCAACCCCTGCCTGCGATGCAGTCCCGAAAATCCTATCCAGCGCCGGTGCAGAGCGACTTTCTTCAACCTGCTTTGAAAAAGAAGCGCAGCACGCGGATCGTGTCAATGGTGTTAACTGTCCTGCTGGGCTGCGCAGCTGCCGCATTCACGCTGCTGCCGCAATTCAGGGTCACTGCCCCGATTGTCACCGGGTCAGAAAACGTCAATTTGGACGAGATTAATTATTACACCGGACTGCGCAACATTCCGATTTATATGGCAAATCCTGATGAAATCAGCAATGTGCTGCTGAAACGCTATCCGGAAGCACGCGCGATTGACGTCAAAGTTGAACTACCCAGCCGGGTCACCATCAATTTGGTTCAACGTGTGCCCCTCATTGAATGGGATTTTGGCGGCAGCAAAATTTGGATTGACGAAGACGGCACCATTCTGAGAGAACAGCAGGCAATTCCCGGCGATTTGATCTATGTGCTTTCAAACAGTTTTCCTGGAGCACGGAACAGGAACGACCGGAAATTTCCTGAGAAGTTCAGCAAAAAAATGCTGACAGCTCTGATTGAAATCAACCAGTCGAAACCGCAGGGGAAGACCCTTTTTTACACCTATGATAACGGCTATGGCTGGCAGACGGATCAGGGATACACCCTTTGGATCGGAATCGATAATTCAAACCTGACAGAAAAAATGCGGATGGCAGAAAGCCTTGGCATGTACTTTAAAGAAAATGAGATTGAACCGGAGATGTTGAGCCTCGAATTCCCCGATGCGCCTTATTTTCGGTACGCGGAGTAAATAAATGGAAAAATCTATCGTTGTCGCAATTGATGTCGGAACCACAAAAATTTGTACGCTGATCGCTCAGATCGAGAGCGAAGAAAACATTCGCATTCTCGGCGTCGGGATCGAACCTTCGCAGGGCATTCGCAAAGGGACAGTGGTTGACATTCCGCTGGCAGCCAATGCAATCGCAAAATCGGTCAAAAAAGCCGAGCGCACTTCCGGACTCGAGATCACCAATGCGATTGTCAGCGTCGCCGGCACGCATATCAGCTCGATCAATAACAAGGCAACTGCCGGCGTGGTCGGCGGCGTCATCGACCAATATGACATCGCTCGCGTTATCGAAGGCGTGCGCGCCATCCCGATTCCGCACAACCGCATCATCATCCACTTGCTGCAGCGCACATTCAGTGTGGACGGCGTGGACGGGATCCGATCACCGCTCGGCATGTACGGCTCACGACTGGACGTTGAGGCGCATATCATCACGAGTTCCGCGTCATCAGTCGAAAACCTGCGGCAATGCATCATGACTGCCGAGATCGATGTTAATCAGTGGGTGCTGAACCCGCTAGCGGATGGAGAAGCGGTTTTGACCGATATTGAAAAGCAGATGGGCGTGCTCGTCTGTGATATCGGGGGCGGCACCACCGATCTGGCGATTTACATCAACGGGGACGTCTGGCACAGCAACATTCTGCCCGTCGGCGGCAGCCATATTTCGAACGATATTGCTCAGGCATTCCACCTGCCTCTTGCGCAGGCGGAAGAGGTCAAGAAAATTCATGGACACGCGCTGCCGGATTATATCGGCGAAGAAGAATATTTCTACAGCCGCACGTTTGGGCGCGAGGAAGCCGCAAAATTCAGCCGCAAAGAACTTGCAAAGATCATCAAAATGCGGACTGAGGAGATTTTCCAGCTGGTGATGCAGGAAGTAAAACGCTCCGGCTATGACAACCTGCTGCCCGCGGGCATGGTTCTGACAGGCGGGAGCAGTCTGCTGCCAGGGATTGACCAGCTGGCTTCAAGTGAGCTGAAAATGCCGGTGCGCCTTGCCAAACCAGAGAACATCACCGGCATGATCGACCAGCTTGACAGCCCAGCCTATTCAACCAGTGTCGGACTGCTTTACTGGGCATTGATGATGCAGGAAACGGTCGAGGGACAGCCGAAAAAGAAGGACATGCAGGACACCATGGACAAAATCAAAAAGTTTGCTCGGTATCTCCTGCCCTAATGAAGGCAATCACCGCTCCGGGACTTTTGGAAGGGGTTTCGAGGCGGATTAAAGCAAAAATCTTATAAAAAATACTATGCAATGGTATTGAAAAATGAAAGAAGAGGAAAACATGGAAAACAGCTATACAAGTTACGGTGAAAGTTTTGCAAGAATCAAGGTCGTAGGCGTTGGTGGAGCCGGTTGTAATGCAATTAATCGCATGATTGATGAAGGCATGCAGAATCTTGAATTCATCGCTGTCAACACGGATTCACAAGCCCTGCTGGCATCCAAAGCCAGTCAGCGCGTCCGCATCGGCGACAAGGCGACCCGCGGTTTGGGCGCAGGCGGAAATCCTGAGGTTGGCCAGCTGGCAGCTGAAGAATCACGCGATGAGCTGAAAGAAGCGCTTGCCGGTGCAGATATGGTTTTCATCACGGCAGGCATGGGCGGCGGAACCGGAACCGGCGCAGCCCCGATCGTGGCGGAAATCTGCCGCGACCTCGGTGCGCTGACCATCGGTGTTGTCACGAAACCCTTCTCCTTTGAAGGACCGCGACGTGAAAAGTCAGCCGGTGAGGGCATCAACAATTTGAAAGGTCACGCTGATACGCTGATCGTGATCCCGAATGACCGCCTGCTGCAGATCGTTGACAAGAAAGTTTCCCTGAAAAACGCATTCTCGCAGGCTGATGATGTGCTGCGCCAGGGCATTCAGGGTATTTCCGAACTGATCACCATCCCAGGTCTGATCAACCTCGACTTCGCAGACGTGCGCGCGATCATGTCAGAGGGCGGCGCAGCCCTGATGGCAATCGGCACCGGCAAGGGCGAAGATCGTGCCAGAGCGGCAGCCGAAATGGCGATCTCCAGCAAACTGTTGGACATCACAATTGACGGCGCACGCGGTATCCTCTTCAATGTCACCGGCGGCGACGACCTGACCCTGTTCGAGGTGAACGAAGCAGCTGCAATCATCAAAGAAAGCGCACACCCGGATGTCAACTTCATCTTTGGCGCGGTCGTAGATCCGAGCCTGAAAGACGAGATCAGAGTCACCGTCGTGGCTACGGGGTATGATCAGACACTGCCAAACCCTACCATAGCGCAGTCCGGTGGTAAATACAGCTATAGCGATGCGCTGTTTGCCAAACGGCCTGCAGAATCCTTCCGCACAACTGCAACACCGTTGTCAGAGAAAAAAGAACCTCAGATTTCATTTTCAAGCAAGAAGAACGAGGATATCCCCGAATTCTTGAAGAAGAGCACGTTGGATGTCCCGCCGTTTATGCGCCTGATGACGAAGGACTAAACCATGAGGGGCAAAAAGATCAGACCACTGGACAGTTCCTTTGTCCAATGGTCTGATCACAGCCCTTATGAGAAATTGATTACACGCTGAACGAATAGTTTAATACTCGCCAGGATGACCGTCCTGATAATAGCGTTTCAGGTCATACGGACTGTAAATACCAATTTCAGTCACAACTCCGCTGACAAGTTCCGGCGGCGTGATATCAAAGGACGGATAATAACCTTTGACGCCTTTCATGGCAGTGCGCACGCCCATCGCCTGCAGCACAAATTCCGGATCGCGCATCTCGATTTTGACCGTGCTGACATCCGGATGACCCTTATCCGGCGAACCGGACGCAAAATAGGGAATGCCAAAATACTTGGCGACAATCGCAATCTGGAAAGTCCCCACTTTATTAACAATATAGCCATCCTGGCAGACAACATCCGCCGCGGAAGTGAAAACATCGATCTTTTCATGCTGAATCGCAAATGCCGGCATGTTATCCGTGATGACTGTAACATCAAACCCCATGTCTTTAGCAACGCTTGCCGTCAGCCGCGCACCCTGAAAATAAGGCCGCGTTTCCGCGCAGAAAATCTTCAGGTCATTGCCGCGCCGGCGGGCTTCTTTGAGCATTTGCCCGACGATGGTTTCTCCAAAACATTGGGTCAGAATGCGCCCGTTCTGCGGAAACATATCCACCAGATAGCGCGCCATCCGTCCAATCTTTTCATAGCGTAAATTATTGCTTTCTACCGTGTGATTGACGATTGCCTGGCTGACATCTTCGCCAGCCTGAAGCGCTGCTTCAGCTACGTTCAGGCAGGCACTGACAATCAACAGCATGCGATTAACCGTCGTGGGGCGGGCATGAGCAATTTCATCCGCTGCGGTTTTCAGGTATTCACGCCTGAGATCAGCCGACATGTCTCGGCACTCCCAGGCAGCGAGCGCCATGCCCATCGCAGCCGCGGTATAAGGCCCCGCGCTCTGCGTGACCATATCAGTGATCGCTTTCGTCACTTCATGATGGTTTTCGCAGACCACGAACTCAACCCGCGAAGGGTAAATGCGGCGGTCGAGAATCCTCACTTTCCCTTTTTCATACCAGGCAACATTTTCATATTGAAGCATAAATGCGAGATCTTTATCTTGGCGTTCCATAAAATCCTCTCTCTTCCTATTTTCCTTCAGTCTCAGAACAGGCGGGCAAGCGATTTTTTCAGATCAGCCTGAACCCGATCCCGATCAATGGTCAGGAATTCTCCATGGTCATAGAGCAGTTCCCCGGCAACAATCGTCATCACTACATCCGACGCCTGTGCGCTGTAAACCAGCAGCGAAATCAGATCATGATTAGGCATCAGGTGCGGTTTATCAAGATCAATGATTGCGAGATCGGCTTGATTCCCCACCGCTATCGCGCCGCAATCCGGACGCCGCTGAGCAATCGCTCCGTTCAGCGTCGCCATCGTCAAGACCTCCTCAGCCATGACTGCCAGCGGGTCATTCCGATAACCGCAATGAATCAGCGCTGCCAAGTGCATTTCCTCAAAAAAGTTCTGATTATTGTTACTCGCGCTGCCATCCGTACCGAGCGCCAGGTTCACTCCGCGCTGGCGCAGCTGCGCCAGCGGCATGAATCCGCTGCCGAGTTTCATATTGCTGGATGGGTTGTGCACCGCGGTCACCCGCTTTTCAAACAGAATCTCAATATCTTCAGGCTCGACCACCACACAGTGGGCAGCGATTGTCGGGTTGTCAAACGTGCCGAGATCATAGAAAAACTTTGCCGGGGTCTTTCCGTGACGCTGTTTGCACGCCGTGTGTTCTTTGATCGTTTCTGAGAGATGCAGCTGCAGGATCGCGCCGCGCTCCAGGCAGATTTCAGTGATCTGCTCGACTTCCGGAATCGTTGACGTATATTCGGCATGCAGCGCAAAATCGGCACAAATTCTGCCATTGGCTGCCTGATGATATCGATCAAAAAAAGCGAGCGCGTCCGGTACGCTGCTGACCCGAATGCCGTCGACAACCGCCCGCGTCGGCGTAGCGATATTCGCTCTCATGCCTGACTGGACAACCTCTTCAGCGTAGTGCGCAGGAGCCATGTACATGTCAGAAAAACTGACCACCCCGCCGGCGATCATCTCCATCATTGAGATGCGCGCCCCGACGCTTTCGTCCGCTGCAGTCATTTTATATTCGACCGGCTGAATTTTCTCAAACAGCCAGCGATCAAGCGGTAAGTTGGAACCCAGTCCTCTGAGCAGCGCCATTGGCGTGTGCGAATGCAAGTTGAACAATCCCGGCAGAATCGCATGACCGACGAGATTTTTCCGAACCGCGTATTCGTCCTGCGGGGGCAAATTGTCCAGATAAGCGATCCGATCGCCCCGAATGCCTAGCCAGGCGTCCGGCAGAACCTGCCAGCCCTGATCGTTCCGAGTCAGAATCGCTGCATGTTCAAAAAGGATATCCATCAGATTTCTGTCAGGATTTTCTTGACGTATTGGACGAATCGGTCCGACACACTTTCCGCAGTTTCCTCCACTTCGCCGCCGCCGACAGGCTTGTTGAGAATGCCAGCAGCCATATTCGTCATCAGTGAGATTCCCAGCACTGGAATCCCGCATTGAGCCGCGGTCAGCCCCTCTGTCACGGTTGACATGCCGACCGCATCCGCGCCAAGAATGCGCGCAGCGCGAATTTCCGCAGGCGATTCAAAATGCGGTCCGGTGAAGAACATGTAAACGCCTTCATGGACGGTCAGTCCGCTGTCCTTGGCGCATCCCAGGGCAATTTGGCGCAGCGCGCGGGAATACATGTCCGAAATATCGAAGAAGCGTTTGCCGAATTCCGGCAGATTCGTGCCGCGGGTCGGGCTGGCGCCTACCAGATTCAGATGATCAGCAATCAGCATCACATCGCCGGGCTTGTAACCGGTATTAACCGCACCGGCAGCATTGGTCAAAATTATTTTTTGAACGCCGAGATTCTTGAACAGCCGCACCGGCATTGCAAGTTCCTCAAAGCTGTACCCCTCATAATAATGAAATCGGCCGGACATGCACACGACCCGCTTGCCCGCCAATGTCCCAAGGATCAGCTTTCCAGCGTGCGTCGGTGCGGTTGAAACGAGAAAATTCGGGATGTCGGGATATGGAATTTCGACTTTATTCTCAATGTCGTCTGCCAGTTTCCCGAGCGCCGTTCCGAGGATAATTCCGATTTCCGGAATAAAATCGATCTTGCTTTTCACGTAATCAGCACTTTTTTTGTAATATGCGAAATCGTGTTGCATGGTCTCTCCTAATTTTTTGAAGGTTTTGAACGTCTGATCTGAACGAAGTTATAGAAAGCCAGCGCGAAGATGGTCGAAAGATAAGGCAGCGCCATCGTCAGTTCACTGCTGATGGACGAGTTTTGCAGCATGTTCGCCATCGATTGTGCCAGACCGAAGAAGGCGCTGGCAGCGACCACGCCCAGCGGATGCGCGCCCCCCAGCGTTGCGGCAGCCATCGCGATGAAACCGCGCCCGGCTGTGATGTTCTGCGCAAACATGGTGACGCCGCCCATTGTCAGCAGACAGCCGCCAATGCCGGACAACAGTCCGGAGAATGCGACGGTTCCGATTTGCAGCCGGTCAGCGTTGACGCCAAGGCTTTTCGCCGCGGTCTTATTGATCCCGACGGAGCGCATGTGAAATCCGGTGACCGTTCTGAACAGAAACAGATAAAGCAGGAACGCCAGCACAAAGGCAAACAGATCGACATAGGTCAGCGACCCGAACATGGTCGTCAGAATCGGCCAGCGGCTCAAAAAGCTGATGTCAATTTTGTCGAGCGCGACCAGATCTGTGCTGACATAAGCGCCTTTCATGCCGAAGATCAGCTGCATCAGAAAGGTCGTCAATCCTGAAATGATCATATTGATTGAAACACCGACAACCAGCATCGCTCCTTGAAACTTGACCATGAAAATTCCGGCAACCCATGAGACAATCATGGCGGAAATCATCGCTCCGAGCAGCGAAAGCAGGACGGAACCTGTGTAGTAATTGACGACAATCGAAGTGAACGCGCCAGTCAGCATCGTGCCTTCCAGCCCAATATTAAAGATGAAAACCCGATTGCAGAGCGCAGAGCCAAGCGAAACATACAGGATCGGGGTCATCATCCGCAGCGTAGAGTTGAACACCACCGCGAGGTAATTCGCATCAAAATTCATGATGTCAGCCCTCCTTCCGCCGGGATTTCACCGTTCGAATGCTGAGGCGGCTCCAAAGGACGGGGATCAGTTTTCACCTGTCTTTTTCGGAATTGAATCACGATCTTCGCTGAGATGAACAGCGTGATAAAGCCCTGAATGATGCTCGAGATCTCCAGCGGAACTGTGGTTGAGCGCGCCAGTGCGCTGCCGCCCGTTGAGATTCCTGCCAGAAAAATGGAAGTGATCAGAATGCCGATCGGATTGTAACCGGAGATCAGCGCTGCATTCAACCCGATCCAAGCGAAACTTGCCGATACATAAGTGTTATGCACGTAGCGGAAGTTGACGCCCAGCACCTCGATGATTCCGGCAATGCCGCAGACCATCCCGCTGAGCATCAGCATGCCGTACATGATTTTCTTGCTGTTGATCCCGCCATAGTCACAAAAATGGCTGTTGTACCCATTCATGCGCGATTCATAGCCAAATGTTGTGCGGTTCATCAAAATCCAAGTCAGGATCACGAGTACGACCGCAATAATGAACCCCCAATGCAGCCGCTGTCCTTCAATAATCTTCGGCAGCCGGATGCTCTCTGCGATCAAGTGAGTCTGAACCAGCTTTGCATCAACGGTTTTATCCAGAAACACATTTTGCACAAAGTGCATCGTGATGAACGCGGCAGAATAATTCAGCATCAGCGTCGATATTGCGAGCGACATTTTAAACTTGTCCAACAGCCAGGCGGAGAACAGGGAGTAAAGCCCGCTGCCGGCAATTGCCAGCACAATTCCCGAGAGCAGTTTGAACCAAACCGGACCCGGAAAATGGTAGCTGACCACTGCACAGATAAATCCGCCGACGATCATCTGCCCTTCGCCGCCAATCCCCATATAATTTGAGCTCCAGCATAATGCCGCAGCCAGACCTGTGACAATGATTGGCGTGGCACGCGTCAGCGTTGTCAACAGGTAATATTCGCTGCCAAAAGCGCCATTGAACATGATCCGGTAAATCTTAAAAGGATTTTCACCGGAAATCATGATTGCCACAGCGCCGACCAGCAGCGCCAGAAATATCGCCAAAAACGGCTGTCCGAACGGCGCAAGGATGCTGCCGAGCTTTTTAGACCAGCTGGTTTTCATGTTTACCTCCGGCCATCATCAGACCCAGTTCTTCTTCGGTGACGTTTCCGCGTTGGAATTCGCTGTTTATTTTTCCTTCATAAATGACGTAAATCCGGTCAGAGAGCTTCAGAATCTCCGACAGATCGCTTGAAATCAGCAAAATTGCCGCTCCCTTCGAGCGTTTGTCGATCAGTTGATCATGAATGAAGTTGATTGCGCCAACGTCAATCCCACGTGTTGGTTCGCAAGCCAGCAGCAGCGGAGTGCCCTGCACAATTTCACGGGCAACGATCAGTTTTTGAGCGTTCCCGCCTGAAAGCGAACTGGTTTTCTGACGAATCGAATCCGCCTTAACATTAAATTCGCGAATAATGCGCTGCGCGAAACTGTTGATATTGCGAATGTTCAGCATGCCGTGTTTCGAATATGAGGGATTGGCGTAATGTCCCATAATCGCAGTCTCGCTGAGGGTTGCCTGCGTCGCCGACCCCCAGAGATAACGATCTTCCGGGATCATCGCAACACCCGCATTCCGAATTGTCTTGACGGATTGATTGAAAACGTCCTGTCCGTTGACCAGAATCTGCCCGCTGGTAGCATGCTTCAACCCAAACAATGCTTGAGCCAGTTCGCTCTGCCCGTTGCCTGAAACGCCGGCGATGCCGACGATTTCACCTGCGCGGACATGAAGTGAAACATCATCCAATGACAGCGCGCCTTCCTCGCTTAAGAGCTTCAGATTTTGAACCGCAAGAACTTTTTCGGCTGCGTTCATTGCAGGGATTTCTGTCTCAACCAGATGGCGCCCGACCATTAAAAAGGAGAGTTCCTCGATTGTTGTGTCAGACACTGCCATTTCCGCGACCAGTTTTCCCGCGCGCATCACCATCACCCGATCAGCGACTTCCATCACTTCATTCAATTTGTGCGTGACTATGATGATGCTCTTGCCGTCCGCTGCCAGTTTTTTGAGCGTTTTCAGCAGCTCATGAACTTCTTGCGGGGTGAGCACTGCAGTCGGTTCATCGAAAATGATGATTTCCGTGTTTTGATAGAGAACTTTCAAGATCTCGACCCGCTGCCGCAGCCCGACTGGCATCCCCTGAATTTTATCCGTCGGATTGAGCGGCAGTTCATAACTTCTGGAAATCTCAGAAATTAACTTGTTCGCCTGATCAAGGTCAAAGAAAAGTCCTTTGCGCGGCTCTTTCCCGTAAACAATGTTTTCCGCAACTGTGAAAGGATCAAAAAGCATGAAGTGCTGCTGAACCATGCCGATACCGCGGTCGATCGCCTGACCGGTATTTCGAATCTGGACGGGTTCACCTCTGAGCCGGATTGTGCCTGAATCAGCCTGTTCCAGTCCATATAACACTTTCATGAGGGTAGTCTTGCCTGCGCCGTTCTCGCCGATTACTGCCAGAATTTCGCCATGGCGGAGGTGCAAATCGATTTGATCGTTTGCCACCAGCGTGTCATAGGTCTTTACAATTCCTTCCATCTCGAGAATGACATCGCCGGATGGGTCTTTCATAGGCATCGCTCCGTAATTTGGGTCATCACTGTGCTTCCCGCAACCGCAGCCGGGAACGCTGTTACCAACCCTGCCCTGCATAAACAGCAGGGCAGGGTTGTTTGACGTCTTTCGATTTTTTTAATCTTTATTACAAAAACTTCTTACGGATTCTTGTAATAGTCCTCTTCAAGCGGAACATCCAGCACAATTTCACCGCTGATGATCTTGTCAGCCGCAGCGCGGGCTTCGGCAATAATCTCATCCGTCAGCACTTCTGTATTGCGCGGATTCACGCCTTCATCTGTAACATATGTCGCACCGACCACGCCTTCTTTCAGTCCGAGGGAAACGACTCTCGGCTGAATACCGGTGGTGAAGAATTCGTCAATGATCATGTCGGTCACAATCCCGGTGTATTTCACCTGAGTCGTGATGACATACGGATTATCAGGAGAGGTTCGGTCAAAATCCTGCCCCGATGTGTAGAATTTTTTCTCAAGCGCTGCTTCAAACGTGCCGAAGTCAGCCACTGCTGATGCGGCGTTAATGAAAACGCAGCCTTGGGCAGCCTGCTGAAGCGCGAGTTCTTTTGCCAGCGGAGCATCGGTGTAGGACTTGGTGTAATTGAAGATAAAATCTTCATTGGTCACTTCAGGATTAACCGACTTGATGCCTTCCATGTAGCCATAGCGCCATTCGAAAGATCCCTGACCGGGGTTTGCGTGAACGCCGCCATATGGACCCTGCGGTTTCCCGGCATTTTTGCTGACTTCGCCAGCGATGATGCCGATCAGATAGGCAGCTTCCTGCGGCTTGAAAATGTATGATTTTACGTTCGGATTGTCGCAGACCGTGTCTATCAAAGCGTATTGTGCACGATCTGGAAATTGTGCAGCAACTTCATTGAGCGGATCAGCCCCCTGCCAGCCAACGACCAGCAGCAGATCGAACCCTTCTTCAACGGATGCGCGGATGTTTTCAGCCCAGGCGGCGTTGTCGGCACATTCAATGACTGAAAATTCGAGCGGATATTTTCCGGATTCTTTAATCTCAGCCAATTTTTCAACGACCTGAGTCAGAAACGGGTTCACCCCAACCGGATCCAGGATCACTGCAACGCGCTTGACATCCTGAGCAGAAACCAGCCCAGTCATCAGAACTGTAAGCATCAATACAAGGGACAAAATGAAAACCATCTTCTTCATAGATTTCCTCCTGAAATTTGGATCAAATCCGACCTATATCATCCTTTAACCCGACGTCTCCGGTTGCTATCAATCGGCTGTGAATAACAATATTATACGATAGAAAAAGTTGTAAGTCCATGGAAACTGAAACTGATTTCAGTCTGAAAATTTTTTATTTACTCAGCCAGCTTTTTTTCGACCGATAAACAGCCCATGATTGCTGATGCCCAGAATCGAAGGCTCCTCACACGTGCGCACATGGTATTCTGCCCAAAGTTTGAATTCTTCTGAACGCATCGAATTCACATCTTCCGCCAGCAGCCTGCCAACGCCGTCCTGCGCGACATGATTCAATCGGTCAAGGTCGTATTTTTCGGCCAATGTTTCAATTTCGCCCGGGGTGGTAAACCAGGTGTCTGTCCAAAAACAGTCCTCGTCCGCTGCATACATCACGCCCTGTTCAATAATGCGCTGGTACCATTTCTCCTGCAGAAATTGTTTGTTCTGGGATGCCAGCTGAGAAAAGATGAAAAATTTATTGATATAAGCCAGGAACAGCAATCCCCCGGGTTTCAGCACACGCAGGCATTCGCTCATGACCAACTCCCTATCCGCGGCATTTGGCAGATGATAAATCGGACCCATACAGAAAACACAATCAAACGTTTCGGCTTCAAACGCAGACAAGTCGCGCGCGTCATTGACAAATGCGTTTACCGGCAAATGCTGGTCACCGGCTTTTTTCTTCAAAATATCGATGTAAGAAGGCGTCAGATCAAGCGCTGTCACCTGCATTCCGAGCGCGGCATAATACAGCGCGTAAGCGCCGGTGCCCGCTGCCACGTCCAAAATCGACATTCCTTTTTCAAGGTATTTGTTCATGTAAACCAGCGCGGTCAAAAACTCGAGCCTGCGAATGTTGTCCGCTGATAAACGCGAGTCCTCATCATACTTTTCGTAAGATTTCACAACTGAATGTAAATCTGACAGCTCTGCTTCCATTTTCTTTTCTCCTGGTTCAATTATACCTGTCATCCTGGCATTCAGCCTCTCGGAACAAGTCCCCTGGAAAGCAGGGGCGGTATAATTCTACGCATGAAAATTAGCCCGAAAAGCCTCCTAATCAAATTCGGCGTTCCGCTTTTTTTTGTTTTTTACGCGATGATCGGTATTCTGATCTATTCAGATTTCGGGTGTGGACCGGATGAGGGAATGGAACGGCAGACCTCGCTCGTCAATTATAAATATGTGCTTGAGACGCTCCGGCTGTCGGTAAAACCCGAGGTCACGACCTGGCTGGGATACCTTCCGCCGCTGCTTGAGTATCGCGACCGCTTTTATGGCACTGCTGTTCAGCTGCCGATGGTGTTGATCGAAAGCGCCGCAATGTTCAAGCTTGAACCAGCTCAGTATTACGGGCTGCGCCACCTCTATAATTTTGTCATTTTTTATTGTGCGATGATCTGCTTTTATTTGATTCTGAAAAAACGCATCAATCATCGCGGACTGGCGCTCACCGGCACTGCCATGCTGATCCTGACCCCGCGATTTTTTGCTGAAAGCTTTTATAACAACAAGGATATTCTGTTTCTCTCCTGGTACATCTTCTCCTATTTTTTCCTGCTGCGCTGGCTTGAAAAACGCACGGCTGTAAATGCACTGGCAGCCGGAGTTGTCCTCGCCTTCACGGTCAACACTCGCATGAACGGCATCGCGCTGCTGCCAATTGCTGGGCTGATCGTGCTCGTTCAAGCTTTTCAGCATGAACACCGCGCCGTCGTGTCAAAGATCACGCTGAAAAGCGGGCTAATCTTGCTTGGGGCGTTCGCGGTCACTTTTTGGCTGATCACGCCAGTCTATTGGGAGCATCCGCTGCGCTCCTTTCAGGAAGCGCTCGCCTTCAACCTCAGTCATCCCAACCATGGCTCGGATGGAAATTTATTCATGGGTCAGCTGGTTGACTCAACCAAAGTTTGGTATTACCTGCCGGTTTGGATTGTGCTGACTGTTCCGACGCTTTATCTTTTTTTTGCAGCAGCCGGCTTCTTTCGCATGATTGTTAAATCTATCAGGGCTGCAAAAAGCAGCGCCGAAAATGAGCATCGCTCAATTGATTTCCTTCTGACAGCCGGCGGCTTGCTGCCGCTGGCGATCATCATCCTCTTCCGGGTCACGGTCTATAACGGCTGGCGCCATTGCTATTTTGTATATCCGTCCTTAATCTACCTCGCTTGCCTTGGAATTCAAGCGCTTTGGGGGCAGAATTCCAGCCTTTCTTTTTTCCCGAAAGTCAGACGCACACTGACTTTAGCCGGAATCGCGCTGGTTATGCTGGGAAATCTTTATTGGATTGTGCAAAACCACCCTTATCAGTTCGCCTATTTCGCGCCGATTTTTCGACAGTACGCGCCGTTATTTTCTGGTGACACCTGGGGAATCGCCAGTCGCGCCATGCTTGAACACATTGCCGAAACGGACAGCCGCACCCTGATCACTGTCAACCATGCCTACACCATCTCAGGCAGCATCAACCGCGGACTCCTGCCCGAAGCAGATCGCAACCGGCTCGATCTGGTGTATGAGTCTGAAAACGCGGACTATATCCTCTTCAGCCGCGACGACAAGACGTCCGCTCAGGCATCTTTTCCTGATTTTGAAAAAACATTTTCAATTCGGGTCGACCAAGATGAAATTGGGATTGTTTTCAAACGAAAGGACGAGTAATTCATGCGTCAGCCAACTTGTTACATCATCGGAGCTTCTGTCATGTCGGAAACCTTTTCGCCTGAACCGGATGATTTAGTCATCGCGGCGGACGGCGGGCTGCTCCACCTGCAGAACCTGCATATCACCCCTGATATCATCATCGGGGATTTTGACAGCCTCGGACGCGTTCCTCAGCAGCCTGAGGCAATCCGCTACCCTGTTGAAAAAGACGATACCGATATGATGCTGGCGATCAAATCCGGACTGGAGGCGGGATTTTCACAGTTCATCCTGTATGGCGGATTGGGGGGCAGATTTGATCATTCGCTGGCGAATATCCAATGTTTGGCATATCTCGCTAACCGCAACGCACGCGGATTTCTTGCCGGAGATGGAACCGTTCTCACGGTCATTCGCGATGGCGCTTTGCATTTCAACGCAGGCATGAGCGGGACAATCTCCGTAATCAGCTTTGGCAGTACAGCGGAAGGCGTGACGCTGCAGGGGCTGAAATACCCGTTGAAGGATGCAGTATTGAAAAATGACAGCACCCTCGGCATCAGCAATGAGTTCACGCGCAGCGCTGCCAGTGTTTCAGTCAGGAAAGGCTCTTTGATTGTGATCTGGTTCGCGGAGACCTTCGAAATCGGCAGCGTTCAATCGCGATAAAAAATCAGCGGCTCCTTCCGAGTCGGCGGGTTCGGTGTCGACTTCATGTAGCCGATGCTCATTGGACAAACCAAATCATAATTTTCCGGGACGTTGTGTTTCCGCTTGAACTCAGGCGTGTCGAGCGTGTAATGCGAAAACCCGATCCAACAGGTGCCAATCCCCATCGCATAAGCGCTCAGCATGATATTTGCTGCGGCAAGCGTCCCGTCGTACTGCCTGAAGTAGGAACTGGTATTTCCATAAATGATGAGCAAGGTATGTGCGCGATTAAAGACATGAAAACGCGGCTTTTGAAACCAGCTTTCATACTGAGCAAGTCCCGGAAACTGATCCACGTTGTCAGCAAGGAACGCCTTTATTTCCTCAGACAGGACATCTAGTTCCTCTTTTTATTGATCACAACAAATGCCCAGGGCTCAAGAGCGGATCCGGTTGCTGCCATTGTTCCAAATTTCAGCAGCTTGTCCATGTCCTCCGTGCTCACCGGGCGATCCTCGTAAGAGCGGACGCTGCGGCGTGAATTGATGCATTCAAAAATATCCATGTTTTCCTCCAGTTCGTAATACTTGAATTGTCCCATATTTAGATTCGATTGACCTGTCGATGCTAATTTTTTGTTCATCAGTTGCAGGGAAATCACTACCACCCGCACAGCGGGTGGTTTGTACCAAGGCTAT
>DHPK01000024.1:0-25506 GCA_002407845.1 Leptolinea sp. UBA5366
GATCTTCGGCGGCGACGGCTGGGCGTACGACATCGGGTACGGCGGACTGGATCACGTCATCGCGCAGAACCAGGATGTCAATATCCTGGTGCTGGATACCGAAGTGTACTCCAACACCGGCGGCCAGGCCTCCAAGTCCACGCCCACCGGCTCGGTTGCCAAGTTCGCGGCCGCCGGCAAGCGTACCAAGAAGAAGGACCTGGGCATGATGGCCATGAGCTACGGCTACGTGTACGTGGCGCAGGTCGCCATGAGCGCCAACCCCGTGCAGCTGCTCAAGGCCATGAACGAGGCCGAAGCCTACAACGGCCCCTCGCTCATCATCGCCTACAGCCCCTGCATCAACCACGGCATCAACATGCGCAACGGTCTGCTGCAGCAGAAGAAGGCAGTTGAATCCGGTCACTGGCCGCTGTTCCGCTACAACCCGGAAAAGATCGCTGCCGGCGAAAATCCGCTGACGATTGACTCCAAGGAACCGTCAATTCCGCTGACCGAATATGCTTACGGCGAAAACCGCTACAAGATGCTGCTGAAGAGCGACGAAGCACGCGCGGAAATGCTGATGAAGTCAGCCGAAGTTGAAGGCAAACGCCGCTGGGAACTCTACAAACAGCTGGCTGAACTCAACTACAAAGTCGGTGTCACCGAAGTCGGGAAAGAAGACAAGTAAAGTCTAACCCGATGAACTGGTCGGTGTGTCCGAAGTTCTGATTTGTAAAAGACTGAGCCTTTTTAGCGGCTCAGTCTTTTTTTTACTTTCTGATTGGAATTATTGTAAACACTGAAAGGTGCGATCCAAAGTCCGATAGTCTTTCAATCGTCTCGCATCGGGATATAGCCAGCTTGCTCGATACTGCGCTGACCTTCATCCGAAAGCATCCAGTCGAGGAATTTCCCGCCGGTTTTTTCGCTGTCCACAGCGCGGATCACGCCAAAATAATTTACCGTAAACGGGTAAGACTGGTTTCTCAGATTTTCCGGCTCAGGGCTGATGCCGTCAACCTTGAGCACCTTGATCCGGTCATGAGCGTAGAGCATGTCAAGATAATATTTATAGGTATAGCCGATACTGGCTGAATTGTTCTGGAACTCCTGGACAACTTCAATCAATTCTCCCATACTGCCAACCATCTTAATTTGTTGCGCAGGCAGCATCGGAATGCCTTTCATCACCAGATTTTCCATGGCTGTCTGAGAACCCGAATTTGCTTCCCGCTGAAAAGCCTTGATCGCCAGATCATCGCCGCCAACCTGTTTCCAATTGACGATTTCCCCGCTGTAAATTCCGCGAATCTGGTCAGCAGTCAGGCTGTTCACCGGATTCTCATCACCGGTGATGAAAACAAATGCGTCAAAACAAACCGGTTTCTTGATCAGCGCAACGCCTTCGCTTTCCGCAAGCGCTAATTCTTCTGCCGATGGTTCTGTGGCAATGACCAGATCGACCGGTTGATTCTCATTGAGGAAAGAGAGATCAGAACGAATCAGGCTGCCTGGATTTGGTTCTGAATGAATGAGATGCAGATAGGCTTTATGGGTTGTTGAAAATTTTACAAAACCAGCAGCATTTTCATCGGAAAGTCCCAGCAGCTGACGCGCAAACTCCATTGCCATCGGGACTGAAACGGTTGAGCCGTCCAAGGAAGGATAAGTCCCGAAATCCCGCTCATAATAATCCTGCTTTCCTTCGGTTGTTAGCCAGGTGCCTGCCAGCCTTTCCTCTCCAAGCTTGAAAGCATCTGTCGTAGAAATCTGAACCCAGTTTTCTGGGCGTCTGATATTTTGATTAATTTGATTCCATGATCCGGTTCGATCGCCGGTCATGATTACTTCGGCTTGATCGTTACCCAGACAAAGAAATAGGACAACCATCATGACTGCCAGCCAATGCAAACGAATCGTTTTCATGTCCTCCTCCTGTTTCCAGTATACCGCTGCATCGTTACAGATTTCAATTTGCTATTTTATGATCTTGCTCCAAGGCACGCCGCATCTAGCGGAATCAGGTTGTTCTGCCGAGAATGTTCGTTCGAAAAATGTCGGGCAGCGCAGTCGCTTTTGCCGTATCATTGAATCATCAGGAGAAAAGGATGAACTCAATCAAAGCCTTTAATCAAACACTTGAATATCTGGAAGAGGTTGGAGACCAAGCGGTCGATGAAAAAGAAATCGTTAGATTATCAGGGTATTAGCTTGCCATGTTCAGCAGGATTTTCTCAATTTTAGCGGATATTCCATTGAATGAATATCTGAGATCGAGAAAACTGACCCGCGCTGCAATCGAATTGCAAGGGACAAAGAAAAAGGTCATTGATATTGCATTTGCTTACGGGTATGCGTCTTCTGATTCTTTTACGGCAGCTTTCAAAAAATTTCATCAGCATACGCCGACAGAAATCAGGAACGGGTATGAGTTCAAGCATTATTCTCCGCTCAGGTTATCTCTTACAATTGATGGAGGGGACAAAATGGAAATTAAAATTGAAAAGAAAGCTTCTTTCACGATTGCGGGCATTAAAGAACCTGCCAGCAGCTCGACGAATTTTCCGAAAATTTGGGACAGTTTGTTCGAAAAAGTTGGGTGGCAGGATTTAGAGAACCTTGGCGATGGCACGAGTTACGGCGCCTGCCTGGAAATGAAGCCAAACGGCGCTTTCAGCTATATGGCAGGGTATGATGTGACTGACATCAAACGGGCAGAAGCGCTGGGGCTCGAAATTCAGACCGTCCCAGCGGCCGAGTATGCGATCGTGAAACTGGTCGGACCGGTGCCGGATTGCATCCACCAAGGCTGGCAATATATCATGAAGTCATTTTTCCCGGAAACCGGCTTCCAACACGCCGGAACGCCGGATTTTGAGGTGTATTCGGAAGGCGACATGAGCAGCCCGGATTACCAAATGGAGCTTTGGGTGCCGATCAGACGGGAATAGCCCCTGCGTTGATCCTGCCACAGGGACCAAGTTATCAGTGCCAAGGAACTTCCAGCCGCTCAAGAGCGTATACGGTACGAAAGGAAATATTATGAACAGAAAATCGTTTGTGTTATTTTTATCGGTACTTCTCTTGACGCTGAGCGCTTTTTCAACAGCGGCGGCGCAAGACACTTCGGAGATTAAAGTGCTTGAATCCGAATCCTACAAAATCACTATTGGAAATTACGAAGCAGAAATCTTGATCCCGGAGATGAGCGGGCTGGCAGACAGCGCTGAAATGACTGAAATCAACCAGTCGTTCAGTGACCACGGCGCTGAACTCATGGCAAATTTTGTCTCTGAGGCGAAAGCGATCCGTAAGGAATACCCCGTTGATGGACCGCATTACGCCATGCAGTATAAATTCGAAGTCCTCTACGATAATGCCGAGCGGCTGGTTTTTCGCAAGTTTGAATTCAGTGCGGCTGGCAGCTCAAATTATTCAGCTCAATATTTCACGATTGATAAAGCCGGGAAAAAACTGGTCACACTTGCCGACCATTACAGCCAGCATCCGGACTATATGACCGCTATCCGGCAGGAAATTGAATCCAGCATGCGCGCGTACAACCAGTCGAATGAGATGAAATATTGGATTGATGAAGCACCCGGAGCAACAGACCCCAAGGTTTCATTGGATCAGGTCTTCAGCAAGATCGAAGAGAACCGGCAATATTACCTCAATCAGGATGGGGATGTCGTCATAACATTCAACAAATATGATGTTGCGCCCGGAGCGATGGGAACGCCTGAATTTGTAATTCCTGCTGATTTATTCAAATAAATTTAATCGTTGATTTTTTTCTAAACAGGCTGCCATTCTTATGACGGGCAGCCTGTTTTTTCTTTTTCATTTCTTGAAAACACCTCATCGGACTCTAAAGGTTCAAAAACAGAAAAGGTTCATTTCCGGTTCATCCTATTTTCAATACTGATTCAAATTTCCCGACATGCTTACATTAAGAATACCTTTACGAGGCGGAAAACCTGAAACTTCAGCGAATGGGCAGGCGTTCCAGCTGTGGAGGCCTCTAAAATTTTGAAAAGAAATTAAGAACGTTATGAAAGGTATGAATAGAATGAATAGGAAAATTATTAGCATTATTTTACTTGGAAGTCTGGTTATTTTGAGCGCTTTCAGCTCTGTCTCAGCTGACCGTGGACCCCATCGGCTACAGAACTTTGAATATGGCTCCACCCAAGGAAATCAAAAATCTGGGAATTGTATGTGCACCTGTGATTGTGATTTTTCAAAAACAGAAGATGATTTTTACGGCTGGATGGAAGATGAGTTTGACCCCGCTTACGAGTCCGATTGGATGGAAGATGGGTTTGATAACGCGTATGAAACCGATTGGATGAACGATGAGTTTGACCCCACTTACGAGTCTGAGTGGATGAACGACAAATTCGACTACACAACCGAGTCCGACTTGATGAGCGATGAGTTTGACCCCGCAACCGAATCCGATTGGATGAACGATGAGTTTGACCCAGCATATGAATCCGACTGGATGAGCGATGAGTTCGACTACACAACCGAGTCCGATTGGATCAGCGATGAGTTTGACACCGCGTCCGAATCCGACTGGATGAGCGGTGAGATCGACCCCGCATCCGAATCCGACTGGATGGTCGATGAAGTTGCTGCCGAATCAGGACCAACAGTCCAATCAAGCTGGGATTATAGCCGAACAATCGGTCAGGCAGCAATCGATGTCCAGACTCCGGAACTCAGCGGACTGGCTGACAGCGAACTGGAAAATCAATTGAATGAAGCATTTTCTGCACAGGCAGAATCCATGATCCGCGCGTTTGAGTCAGACCAGCTCGACTCAGAAACTGAAGGCGGTTTCGAATTTTCAGCCTTCGGCTATGATCTGTTACAGGACGATGAGGACCAATTGGTAATCGCAGTCTACACTTCCATGATCGGCGCCTCAAGCGAAATATTTGCCGAATATTACACAATCGGCAAAGAGAATGGCAACCTGGTTACGCTCTCTGAGCTGTTTGACGGCATCGACTATATCACTCCCATCCGGGATTATCTGCTCGGAGAAATGTTGACAGCAAATCGGACAGAAGGGGCTTCCTATTGGGTTCAGGACGGCAGCGAGAGCGATCCGTTTGCGGCTGAACTTGAAATGATCCTGCGCAGCGCAGAGGAACGCCATCATTTTTATCTGAACGAAGACGGGGAGATCGTGATCACGTTCGACCCATACGAGGCAGGTCCCGGCTCAATGGGAAATCCGGAGTTTGTCATCCCGGCTGACGTAGTCAAATAAAATAGCGCGTCTGAAACTCCCATAGAACATAAAATGAGAACGCCCTTCTATTGAAGGGCGTTCTTGATCATAGAAATTCGAAATTCATTAGGGATTCTGACCAACAGGGAATCCGGTATCTGGCAAAAATTGTTCCCACTTCGTTGGCGTTGCTGCCGGTGTCAGCGTGGAAACCCCTGTCGGCGTTATTGTCCCGGTCGGCGTTATTGTCCCGGTCGGTGTTATTGTCCCAGTCGGTGTTATAGTTCCAGTCGGTGTTACGGTCGGTGTAATTGAATTGGTGCTCGTGGGAGTATTTGTCGGCCACGGCACGACGACAAAATCGAAAATATAATCTTGCGCCATTTTGTTCCCAAACCGGTCATGCAATGCAGGCGGCGGGTAGTCATTGGTACCGCAGGCAATTAAACGATAATTTCCAACCACTGGAGTTCTGTCTAACCGCATCGTTGTGGTAAATGTCGCCTCATCATATAGAACATATCCTTGAAAATAGTCTTCGTCATCAACAGCGCTGAACGGCTGGACGCAATCGTTAATATCGAATTGGCCGTTTGCACCTGCAGAAAAAAGACGGTAGTTTGCAAGGCTCTTTGTCGCTACATTCCTGAGAACAGAACCTGGTGAAAAATTGTCCTGATCGGTCATTGGCTCACTGAAAGTGATTGTAATCGTTGTAGGCCCATAATACACATAACTGCTATTCAGCGATACGGAAGCCACAGTCGGTGCACCCCAGTCCAATTCAGCCCTGAACAAATTGAGCGCATATTCTGTATTGATCACTTCCGGATCTAAGTTACCCGCCCCAGATGAGAACGTTAAATATTTGCTATCCTCTGATAAGATCGGAGAATAGCATAATCCAGCAAATTTGTTTAGAGCAGGTAAATTAACCTGAATTGTTTTGTTTAATAAAGTATCCCGAACAAAACAAGAGGATAGGCCAGAAACAATCCCAGGAACCATGTTAATGCTATCACTCGTGAAAGCAACATACCTGCCGTCCTTTGAGATCGAAGACGCTGCATTATTTGCTTTGATGGTGTCTACCACATTGAATGCGGTCCCATATGAATACACGGAGACTGCCGCGTTAATTCCGGTCAGGATATCCAATTTGTAGACATCGGAATTTGTATTGATGTCAGCAGCAGAAAGCGCTGATTTTGTATGGAACGAAACCATTTCACCATTACGGGAAACTGAGAAATCTGTGATGCTGTATCGTTCAACAGGAGTGAAACCGGCGTTTGGCACCGATACTCTGGTTTGGGTTTTTGCTGTCCGGTCATAACGAATCAGCTCCATACAGCGTCCAGTCTCATTACAGGTGACGGTTGAATTATTTGAGACCGCATCAGACGCAGTCGAGAGGAAGAATATGTATCGTCCATCACTGGAAATCCGGGGATTCGAATTTACACCGTTGTTCGGTTTGGCGGGATCTCCCAACGCATGCGAAATTAATGTATAGATCTTTGTCGATCGGTCATAAAGAAACACATCAGTTTGCCAGAGAGTCATTGCGTCTAGCTTCGGAAGCGTTGATGTCATTGCAAAAACTATAAAATTTCCATCATCACTGATCGCCTGATTCGTATTTAAAGCTGAAAAGGTGTAGCCGGGAGCATTCGAAACCATTGACACATTTCCGGTTGCTCTTTCCCAAAGAAAAACATCCGGGTAAGTGATATTCAGGTCTTGTCCAGGAGGAACCAGCTCATAACCATTAGAAGAGAAAACCACATAGGCGCCATCTGGTGTCACAGAATAGGCGCTGTCTTTTATTGCCAGACCGTCGGTAACATTTGGATTGTTGTATTTATGCGAGATCAGCTGAATAGCACCTGTATTCAGATCTTTCATAAACAAATCCTGGGTAGTACCGTTGTCTATGATTGTTGGAAAAACATCCGAACGGCTGGTTCGAATCAGCACGTATCGAGGATCAGCCGGCTGGGGGTTCCCTTGAAAGGAATCGGTGTAACCGATTGCCACACCTGCGTTCACAGTCAAATAGCGGACATCACCCGGAGCAGCGCTTACACCTGTCAGGGAGAGGAAAAATAAGCTGATTATTATTAAAAAAGGAAGCCGCAGTTTTTGGGGAAATATTTCGTTCAATCTATTGTCTCCTTTGAGAAAGAGGCGTATGCGAATATTTTGCTAAACAACCGATATTTATTTTACTTTAATATTTGTTTTTTCGCTCAAACTTACCTTATTTCAAATCATTATTTATTACTTCCAAATCCATTGATTCTTTGGCTGAAAAGATTAATATCGGAACCTGATTTTCTTCTCCTTTATCTGGCAGGCAGAGATCTAAATCAGGAAATCATTAACAAGGAACTAGCAGCGAAAGCTGCAAACATGTTTTTTTGCCATGTCTTTCGGCCGTTTGCCAGCCGCGGCATGCCAGCAAGCATCATTGTTCAGTCTCTACTCATTCCAAATTCAACAAATCTCTCCGTGGTCACTTGACTGCTGTCCCTCCATATCGAGAAGACAGATTCCATGGCGCTTGACGCAAAATCAGACGATCCCTTATAATCAACTCAAATTCACTATAGTTAAATTGGAGGAGATGAATGAAAAAGTTATCCCTGTTAATTGTCTTCGTGCTGATCCTGTCCCTTGCGGGCGCAGTTGCAGCACAAGATGAAAAGGTCGAAATCCGTTTTCTGGGAATGGCACAGGCTGCCTACTCCGAACAAAACGTCAATGATATGACCGCAGACTTCATGAAAGAAAACCCGAACATTGTCGTTTCAACTGAATTTGTTCCTTACGAAGAACTTCGGAACAAAACCATGCTTGCCTATGGATCCAGCAAGTCCTATGACGCCGCCCTCGTTGACGACATCTGGTTTGCCGAATATGCATCAAAAGACATGCTGGTTGACATAACTGCCGACATCCCGCAGGAATACAGAGACGGCGTTCTGCCGGGCGCTTGGAACGTCACCACGAAGAATGATAAAGTTCTCGGCGTTCCCTGGTTCCTGGACACCATGTACCTGTTTTATAACAAAGCAATGCTGGCAGAAGCCGGTTTCAACGAAGCTCCGAAGACCATTGAAGAGATGGTTGAAATGGGCAAAGCACTGAAAGAAAAAGGAATCGTTGAATATCCGTTCGTCTTCAGTATGGCTCAGGCAGAAGCGCTGATCTGTGTCTTCTCAAACTTTATGGAAGCGGATGGGAAAGCATTCCAGGACGCCGACAGCAATTACATTTTGCAGGACAGCGGCGTCGAACCGCTGCAATGGCTGATCGACATGAAAGATCAGGGTCTGCTCAATCCGAACTCGCTCGAGTACCTCGAAGAAGACGTTCGCCGGGTATTTTCAACTGGTGATGCGGCATTCACCATGAACTGGGCTTATATGTACGCCTTGGCAATCGATCCGGAAGAAAGCAGCCTTGCGAAAGAAGACGTCGGCATCATGGTTCTGCCCGGATTCGAAGGCATCCGTGAAAACGCTGCAATGAGCGGCTCAATGGGTCTCGGTGTGCTTACTAAGACGGAACATCCGGAAGAAGCGCTGAAATATATCCTCTATCTGTCAAGCAAGGGCGTTCAGGACACTTACTCCAACCTGCAGCTGCCGGTTTGGACAGCCTCTTATGATGATCCGGCAGTCGCCGAAGGCCGCGAAGATCTGGTCAAAGCCTCGAAGCTGGCGTTCACCATCATGAACGTCCGCCCAAGCGACCCCCACTATCAGGAGGCCAGCTCAATTCTCCAGAAATATATCCAGAGCGCAATGTACGGTGAAATTGACGCCAAAGCCGCTTTGACTGATGCTGTCGCAGAAATCAATCAAATTCAATAACGCGAATGTTCTACCGCTTTAAGAAAGAATACGCTTACTTAACCATTCCCATGATTCTGATCATGGGAATGGTCATTGCTTGGCCTTTGATTCAAACCTTTATGATGAGTTTTACGGATGCTGATCTGCTCGGCATTAAAGGGTCTACCTTCACAGGGCTTAAAAATTTCGTCGGAGCTTTCAGCAACCGCGGATTCGTCAACGCCTTAAAAGTCTCGGGCACATTTGCAGTCGTGGTCGTCTCGGCTGAGGTGCTGCTAGGCACTGCCGCAGCGCTGCTGGTCAATGAGCCGCTGAAAGGCAGCCGGATCGTGCGCGTCTTCCTGATCCTGCCATGGGCTGTTCCAACCATTGTCAACGCAATCATGTGGCGTCTGATTTACAACCCGGAATACGGTGCCTTGAATTCACTCCTTTACCAGCTGGGAATCATCAGCAAGTATGAAAGCTGGCTGGGCAACGGCAATATCGCGCTGTGGGCGATCATGTTTGCCGATGTCTGGAAAAATTTTTCTCTGGTATCTCTGATCGTTGTCTCATCGCTGCAATCGCTGCCGGATGTGCAGATTGAAGCGGCGAAAATTGACGGTGCAAATGCGCCGCAGCGGTTTTTCTTCATCACCATGCCGCACATCATTCCCGCGATTCAGATCGCGCTTGTGCTGCGCATTATTGAAGCGGTCAAAGTCTTTGACATCATCTACGTGATGACCAAAGGCGGACCCGCGAACAAGACCCGCTCCGGCAGTATTTTTGTCTATCAGGAAGCTTTCACCAATTCGCGTATCGGGGCAGGTTCCGCCTACGCGATTATCATGGTGGCGTTCATCATGATCCTGATCCTTGCCTATATGAAAATCCTCAGCCGTCAGAAAAGGTAAACGATGAAAAATAAATTCACCTTTTCGACTCTTCTGAAATACATCGCGTTGGTTCTGCTCTTTGTTTATATAATCAGCCCGTTTTTATGGCTTTTGATCATGTCAGTCAGTTCTACAGCCGATCTGACCACCAAACCGCTAAACTGGATTCCTAAAAAAATCGACACCTCAGCTTTCAAAGAACTGCTGACGATGGGGATTAACAGCCGCGGAGAGATGTTCATGTATGCGCTCCGCAACAGTTTGGTCACTGCGCTGACAACGGTTCTGATCGCCATGCTGATCACTATCCCAGCCGCCTGGGTCTTTTCCCGCTTTGCAAACCGGCGCAACAATCTGATTTTATCGCTGGCGATTTTTACGTTTATGCTGCCGCCGGTCGCATACTGCATCCCCATGTACAAAATTTTGGTGCGCATGAACCTGATGGACAATTCGTTCGCGCTGGCAGTTGTTTACTGCTCATTCATCATTCCGTTTTGCGCATGGCTGATCAAAGAAGGCGTGGACAACATCCCGTTTGAGCTGGAAGAAGCCTCAATCATCGATGGCGCCGGTATTTTTCAGCGCATCAAATCGATCGTCCTGCCGCTGCTGCTGCCCACCCTCGGAACTGTCGCACTGATGGCGTTGATCATGGCGTGGGATGAATACTTTTACGCGATGCTTTTCACTAACAGCAAATCAGCCACCACACTCCCAGTTGTCATTTCAAATCTTGCGTCAGGCAGGCAGTCAAACTATAACCTGATTGCTGCCAGCGGCGTGCTGGCATCTGCGCCGCCGGTCTTGCTGGGCATGATCTTCCAGAAAGCCTTGATAAAAGGGCTCACCACTGGAGGAGTCAAAGGATGAAATTGATTTGCGGTGTTGATATCGGCGGGACTTCCGTCAAGTCGATTCTGATCGATGAGGCGCAGTCAGTGCTTTCAAATGCCAGCTTTCCGACTGACTCAGAGTCTGGCCCGGAAATATTCCTTGAAAACTTATGCAAGTCAATTCAGGATCAACTGGAAACAATTCCTGATGGTCGCCTGATTGCGGTCGGAATCGGCTGCACAGGACCGGTCAATATTGAAACCGGCGTGATTCTGAATCCATACACGCTGCCCGGGCTGGATGGATTTGCATTAGTCAAAGCGCTTGAGGAACGGATCGGTGTCCCAGTTGCCTTTGAGAACGATGCGAATACCGCTCATCTGGGAGAACTAGCTGGGTTGACGGGGGAGATTCCGGAAAACACTTTACTGATGACAATCGGCACCGGTGTAGGCTGCTCATTGCGGGTCGGCGGTGAACTTTACAACATTCCGGGAGGAATTCATCCGGAAATCGGGCACATCGCGACAGGCATTGACTCCGAATTTGTCTGCTATTGCGGCAAGACGAACTGCATGGAAAACAGCCTGTCCGGCACAGCTATCAACCGCGATGCAAAACACCTGTTCGGGCTGACGCCTGAAGAGATTTTGGATCACTGCGATACGCCCGCCAAACAAGCTTACCGCGAAAACCTGATCAAGGCGCTGACCCAGTCGATCACCAGTTTGGTCGGGGTTTTCAATTGTGAAATGGTCTTCCTCGTTGGCGGAATGCGCTCATTCTTCGAAAAATATCTGATTGAAGATTGCCAGAAACGATTCAATCAGCTTGAACCTATTTATGGCAAAACCCGCTTCGCTAAAACTGAGCCGAACTATCTTTCCGGCTGCTTGGGCGCAGCAAACCTGGCGCGAAATCAAATGAGGAAACGAAATGAATGAATTGATTAACCGATATCAGACGCTCCTGACAGATCAGAGCGGCGTTGAAGCGATTAAAAAGGAAATGGAGCGGCAAGCAGCTGACATCATTAAAACGCAAGCTTCTCAGAAATCCATGATCCTTGCGCTGGCGGACGCACTGCGCGCCTGCCCCCGCATCTTGCTGCTCGGGATGGGAGCATCCCATCTTGTGAACGAAATATTCGCACTACAGCTGAGAAAAAGCGGCATCGATGCCCTTGCGCTGACTGCATCAGAGTTCCTTTATGATCCGATCCCGACCGAAGATAAAGTTGTCCTACTGAATTCGCAAAGCGGCGAATCCGGCGAGACTGTAAAATGCCTGCCGATGTTGAACAGCAGCCAGGTTTTTGGGATAACGCTGACAGCCGGCAGCACCATTGCCCGCAAGACGAAGGCGATCCTTTGCGCCGGCGGCGGCGAAACCGCTTATGCCGGCACGCGCAGCGTGACGCTTTCGCTGGCTGCTCTGGCGTTTGTTGCAGCCGAACTCGGGCAGGTCGCACCTGAATCAGTTTTAACGGCAGTCAATTTTGATCAGCGGCAGACAGCCGCTATGGAAAGCGCAATTTGGACGCTGTTCAGCAAATCATCAATCGTTGCTACTGGACGCAGTCTTTTTGCTCCGCTAGCGCATTTGTTTGCGCTCGGCTGCGAAGAATTGAGCACCCGTCCTGTCCGCTGGGATGAAACCGGCACCTTTCGCCATGGGCCAATGGAAATATTAAATGCGGATACTGCCTTGGTCATTTTCCGTCAGAGCGGCGTGCTGGGCGAGCTCTGCAAATCTTTTGAAACGCTGCAGCAGCAGACCGGCTGCAAACTGATCGTGATTGACACATCCGGGCAGCCGCCCCTGGAGCAGGCAATCACAATCGCTTGTCCAGCTGGTGATGACATCATCGCCGCGCTCGGCACAATGACAACCTTTCAGACGCTGATGATCGCTTATGCCTGCGGGAAAAATCCGCGGACGGGTCTGCCGAAATTTGGATCAAAGGTGACGACTACGGAATAACCGCTGCCGTTCGCCTGCCTTCACTGATCTTTTTTCTTATCAAAACGACCGCCAAAAGAATTATGGTCAAACCGCTGATCCAGTTCCCAACAGACTGGATCAGTGTCGTTTTATACGATACCGTGATCCGTCCGTCTGCGTTTTTCGGCAGCGTCACCGCGGTCAGCCCCCGCGCGCTACGGAAGACTTCCATAGGCGTTATTTCACCGTCAGTGCCCACAAATTCAGCCTGATAGCCCTTGTAATACAACAGCGGGATTTCAAACTGTGTTGGAGTTCCAGATTCATTCAAGAGTCGATATTCAAATGTAAAGCTTAATCCTCTGCGCTTGAATGAGATCGTTTCAAATTCCGCATTCTCTGACAGGACCGTGTCCCGGTTCTTGTCGATGAATTCGGAGTCCGCACCCAGCGGCAAGTATTCGCCTTTACCGATATAAATTGAATTCAAATTAAATTTCGTCAAATAGGTCTGTCTGTCCCTGATCGCTTCAGCAAAGATCGGCGATGCACAAACCAAGCAGAAAACTGCCAGAACTGCCAAAAACCTCTTTTCATTTCGCCCTTTAATTAATTCTGCTGACAGAATGCTGCCTCCAAGAATCAGGAAAATCGTCGAGAATTCCAGCAGCCGAAATGAAGTTTGAATTCTTTTTAGCATCCACTCTACTTGCTGCCATGGGAACAGTTCCGTCGCCATCAAACTGACCAGTACGCCAACAATCAGCAGTCCGACGGCTGCTTTTTTCTGCGGTGAAGAATCAATTCGTGGCAGCAACAGCAGCAAGAGCGGAATTAGAAGCAAGGGAAGCCCAAGATTTTGCCCGAAATGATCCCAATCAATGACCAGGCTTATCAGCGAATGAAATGGCAGCACAAACGTATCTTCTGCGATATTTGCCGGAGCTGATACCAGAAAATCCGCTTTCGTGTTTCCGGTAAGCAGTTGTTCGCCCATTGGCAGGAAAAAGAAGGCATAAACGCCGATCACACAGAAAAAAGCGGTAAGGATTGAGCGTACAATCCTGCGGTCTCGGATCATTTTTTTAGCTGAGAAGAGCACAAAAATCAGCGAAAAAATACCCGCAATCATCAAGGAAATGATGTGGGATAATGCGAGACCGGTGAAACCAGCAGCAAGCATCTGCCAGCGACGCGGCTGACCCCGAAAAAGGCGAAAGAAACCAAGAATAATCAGTGGCAGGAAGATCATCGCTTGCAGCTCGCCAACGGCTGCGCGGAAATAAAAAGCAGAAAGACGATAAGACGCAAAAGCATACAAAAATGCCGCAATAAAACCAGCCAAGCGGGAACGTCCGATTTCCTTCGCTGCCCAATACATGGTAAAAATCGTCAAGAAATTGATCACGACCATGAAGATTTTATAGGATGTCAGAATTTCAAACCCTAACAGCCTGAGCAATGCCGGAAAATACAGGAAGATATCAGGGTAATAAAGCCCATTGCCATATCCATAATTTTGCAACAGGAACAGATGAATTCTGACCGGAAAATAGCCGCTCTGAAGTCCAACTTTGATTCCTTCAATCCGAGAGAGATGATAGGGCAAATCATTCCCAAGCGTATAGGAATTGTTCTGATAATAGGGGATTGCTGTGATAAAAGCCAGCAGGAGCAGAATCATAAACGTTTTCTCCCGCTCGGGCTGCCAGCAGCTTTGAATAGCTTTCGGCAAGCGATCGAAAAAACAAAAGCGAACCAGTAAAAGCCCAAATAAGAATGCAATAAGAAAAGATTTTGTGAGATGTCTCAAGATCGAGTCGCGTAAAAAGACGCGGTTTGATCGAATTAATACAGTGTCAATCAAAAATATCTCGGAATTGGGAGAATAGCTTGCACTAATCCGCAGCGGACAACCCCTGGTTGAAACTGACAGCGGAATTATTTCATCGAGCTCGTTGTCAGAAAATTCATCTTTCAGCACAATTTCATCGCCGCAATAAAAAATATAGCCATTCCCGCGCCCGGCAAGTTGCCCAGAAAATTGAATTTGGTACTCTCCCTTAGGCAGGACAACGCTCAGCGGCAGAGGATAATCTCCCTTTTCATCATGCTCAGCATCGAACGATCGGTTGATCAAGTGGAGTTCATTGAATTCAAATATATCCCGATTGACCAGCACAATCGCTGCAACAAACAGGATTAAGATTAACCATTTCTTCCAACGTCGATTCAATTTTGCATCCCTGTTTTTGATTGAGGCGCAGTGATATCCTAACCAGCCTCTACATAAAACCAATTATAGACTGTTTCAGCTCCGAATTCCCAAAAAAAGAGCCGCTGGGTTGCCAGCGGCTCGATTAGTTATGATTCGATGACCTGCATCAATTTAGCAGTCAGTTCCGCGATCGGAACACGTTCCTGCTGCATGCTGTCACGTTCGCGGACGGTGACAGTGTCGTCTTCCAGCGTCTGATAATCGACCGTTACGCAGAATGGCGTGCCGATTTCATCTTGATAGAAATATCGTTTACCGATATTGCCGCGGTCATCCCAGTTGGTGCCCATGCGCCGCGCGAGCATATGGAACACATCACGCGCTTTGCCAACGATTTCCGGCTTGTTTTTCACCAGCGGGAAAACTGCTGCCTTGTAAGGCGCCATATTCGGTTTGAATTTCATGACAATGCGGTTGTTGTCCGTGTCTTCCCAATAAGCGTCACATAGAGCCATCATCAGAATTCGGTTTACGCCGACTGCCGGCTCGATAACGTGCGGGATAAAGGTTCGCGTCGGCAGCTGCGGGTCACGGTAACGCAGGTCTTTTCCTGAGTGGTCAACATGCCGCTGCAGATCGTAATCCGTGCGGTAAGCGATTCCCCACAGTTCTTTAAACCCGAACGGAAACTCGTATTCAAGATCATAGGTTTCTTTGCTGTAGAAAGATCTTTCCTGATCCGAATGGCGGCGCCAGCGCAGTTTGTCTTCACGGATGCCGATGGTCTCATGGATAAACCGCCACATCTGATCCTGCCAATCCTTGAACAAAACCTGCCAGTCGGTAGCTTCCGGATCAAAGAAATATTCAATCTCTGCCTGTTCAAATTCAAGCGTGCGAAAAACAAACTGACCGGTCGTGATTTCATTCCTGAAACTTTTGCCGATCTGTCCGACGCCAAAAGGCAGCTGAACCCGGGTGGAGTTCAGGATGTTTGCAAAATTTGTGAAAATCCCCTGAGCAGTTTCTCCCCGCAGGTAAACCGGCATTTTTTCGCCTTCAACCACCCCAATCGCGGTCTGAAACATAATATTAAACGCCTTTGGCGGAAATACATCGTTGCCATCGACGGTTTTGACTTTGTACTTCTCAATAAAATCTGCAATGTCAGCCAAGGTCATTCCCTCGACGACGACTTTTTCGTCAAGCGGATGCTTTTCAAGCCATTGTTCGATCAGATGATCCGCCCGATAGCGTTTATGCGTAACCTTGTCCTCAACCAATGGATCATTAAAAGCGGTCACGTGGCCGGATGCAACCCATGTTTCAGGATGGAGCAGAATTTGTGAATCGATTCCAACCATATCCTCTCGACAGGTAACCATATCCCGCCACCACAAATTGCGGATATTACGCAGCAATTCCGTCCCCAGCGGTCCATAATCGTATGAACTGGTCAATCCGCCATAGATATCGGAAGTTGGATACACAAATCCGCGCCGTTTAGACAATGCTGCAATTTTTTCAAGTGTTACCTGGTTTTCTTGTGTCATTTTCAAATCCTTCATTTTAATTATCGCAATTGAATCGAAAAAATTTTATCATACCTCGGGAATCCGCTGAGAAAGGCATGATTCATTTCAGTATCCGAAGCGAGCATCTTGCTTACGAATTGACCGCTGGAGCAGCAAACTGAGTATATAAAGACGCGATCAAATTCAGATTATATTCAGCAATCGTTTTGGGCATGACAGCCGCATTGAACAGGCTGATGATCAGCGGAATGCCAGTGAAGCAAAAGATCAGGCTGAGCAGCGCAGCAGTCTTTTTCCCGAGATAAACATGATGCGCACCGATCCCGCCCAAAAGCAAGCTCAGCAGCAGAGCGGTTCCTAAGTTCTTTTTTGAATTTAAATAAATGCTGCTCACTTTCGCACTGCGCTCATCCGGAATTATTGCGAGATACTGATTGATTTTCCGATTGTGCTCTTCCGCCGCAGTCATGCCTTTCCACAAAAGGATCGCAAGAATAGCCGCGATCGCGAAGATAAAGACCAATGCGATCAGAACATTTGATTCGTTGATATACATCCAGATTCCTTTCAAAACATTTATTACATTCTCAATCTATTTTACCTTCTGATAAGCAATTTTCTTGCACCGCACTGGATAACACTTATCCCAGCCTCAGCCTTAGCCAGCTTTTTCAACCTGTCTGGATAACAGCGTCGTGAACACTGATATAATTTTGGCGTAGTGGATTGATCCAGCAAGGATGAAAGGAAATTCTCATGATACCAATCGCAAAACCAATGATCGGCGCTGAAGAAAAAGAAGCCGTCTTTCAAGTGCTCGACAGCGGAATGCTGGCAAGCGGAGAAATCGTTCGGCAGTTTGAAAACGAATTTGCAGCTTATCTGAACGCTGAGCATTGTATAGCAGCCTCATCCGGCACTACCGCGCTCGAGGTTGCCTTGCGGGCGTTGGGGATCGGTCCGGGGGACAAAGTGCTGACGACACCGTTTTCCTTCATCGCATCGACCAATTCCATCATCTATACCGGCGCAACCCCGGTTTTCGCTGAAATTGACGAACAGACTTTCAACCTTGACCCGGACAAATTGGAAAGTGCGCTGGCAGCTGATCCCTCGATTAAAGCGCTGCTGATCGTTCATCTGTTCGGACAGGCATGCGACATGGATCGCGTTATGGCGCTGGTTAAAAAATATAAGCTGCTGCTGATCGAAGACTGCGCCCAGGCGCATGGGTCGCTCTGGAAAGGCAGAAAAGTTGGAACCTTTGGCGACGCAGGCTGTTTCAGCTTCTATCCCACAAAAAATATGACAACCGGAGAAGGCGGCGCTGTCGTCACGAACAACGCTGAAACTGCCGAAGCCTGCCGTCTCTTAATCAACCATGGCATGGCGGTTCGCTATCATCATGACCGCATCGGCTACAACTACCGCTTGACGAACATGGCGGCTGCCATCGGACGCTGCCAGCTCAAGAAACTGGATGGTTTTAATCAAGCCCGGCGTGAAAACGCAGCTTATTTCACTGAACATCTCAATCATTCGAATGTGATCGCTCCGGTCATCAACCCGGATGCCTGGTCCAATTTTCACCAATATACAATCCGGGTATTGAACGGGAAACGGGATGCGCTGGCGGACTTGCTGAGCAAGAAGGGAATTGGTTACGGAATTTTCTACCCGCTGACCATCCCGGAGCAGAAATGCTTTGAGCAATTCAATTTCCAAACGTCCTGGGGGATTTCTGACAAGGTCAAAGAGCAGGTTTTATCGTTGCCGATCCACCCGGCGCTGTCAGAAGCAGACCGGCGGGAAATCGTCGAAACAATCAACCAGTTTGAAATCTGAACCGGAGTTTGCACATGTCAGAAAAGCCATTCATTCACCCCTCAGCTCATGTATCCGACCAGGCTAAAATCGGCTCAGGCACAAAAATCTGGATCAATGTTCAGATCAGAGAAAACGCTGAGATCGGTGAAAACTGCATCATCGGAAAAGACGTCTACATCGATCACGCAGTCATCATCGGCGACCGTGTAAAAATTCAGAACGGGGTTTCGATTTTCAACGGGGTGACTGTCGAAGAAGATGTGTTCATCGGTCCGAATGTCGCTTTTACCAACGATTATTACCCGCGTGCCTTCAATCCTGACTGGCAGATTTCAGAAACGTTCGTCAAAAAAGGCGCTTCGATCGGTGCCAACGCAACCATCGTCTGCCGGCATACCCTCGGCGAATACTGCATGATCGGCGCCGGTTCGGTGATCGTCACCGACGTTGCTCCATATTCGTTAGTCGTCGGCAATCCGGGACGCGAAATTGGGAAAGTTTGCAAATGCGGCACCCGATTGTTCAATGACCTCGTTTGTCCAGCCTGCGGATTTGATCTGAAAAAAGTGATTGATCAAGCCTAATTCTGGCAAGAATAGCTGAAATTTTTATTCGTTGCTGCTTTTTTCTATTCGGATATAAGCTGAGCCAAACCGATTCTGACTGGCCAGAGAATAACCGAGCAACTGATTTTCGGCTGCTAATGTATAGAACTGCTGGATTTTTTCCATCTTTTCGGGATTAACGGCTTCTGTCAGAATGTCTGGCTCGCTGAACAGCTCAACATTCTCATTTTCCAGCAGAATTAAATCAGGATTCCATTCTTCAATCGCAGCCAGCGTTAACATATCCCAATCCATTTGCACCGCAGTTTGTTCCTGCTGCGGAAAATAGATTTTCCAATCCTTGCTGACTCGCAGTATCTTATCGCCGATTCCTGCACGCAAATCGGGGAGAATCTCCCGCTCAATTACAGAATAAAACTGAATCGATGCAGACGTTGATTCTCGGTTAAGCTGATCTTGATAGATCGGGACATCCGCTGCCAGATTGCGCCCAAACTGCATCAATGCCAGTGTGAGAAACATCAATTGTCCGCGGCGCATGCGCTTTCGCGGCATGTGAAACAGAGCCGCAGCGTTCGCAAACAACGGAACTGCGACAGGGAGAAAATAATGCAACCGGCTGGTGGCAGCGTTCAGCGTGACGCCCAAGGCAACGGTCAAGTAAGTCAGCATCAGCACAGAAACCAGCCGCTGCTGCCGGCTGCCCTGAAATCCAAAGATTAATCCGCCCAATGCCAGCACAAAAAACCAAATTTCAGCGTAGTTTTCGCGGGTGACGGCGACCGCGGCGCTGCCGTTCTGCAGCATACTACGGTTGACCGTGAAAGTGCCGAAGCCGGTCTGCTCAAACTGCAGCTGCTGGGTTCGAATGATCTCTGCGCGTTCCTGAGGCAGCAAAAGCAGGGGATTGGAAAGGACGAAGAAAAGTGCCATGATCAGGATAAAAACAAAGCCTTTTCCAAGCATCTGGCGAACGCTCAGGCGTTTCAGCCGTAAGCCCCAAAGCAACAGGACCGGAATCGTCAGCCCGAAAAACAATCCATGATACTTAATTCCAGTTGCATAGCCGCAGGCTGCCGCTGCCAGATAGAAATTTTTACCAAACCTCAGATCATCGCGATCGAGGAAATAGAACACCAAACCGATAAAAAAGAGGGAAAGGCTGTCCGGATGCCACCAGAAATTATTAATCAGAACAGCTGGAACAGTCAAAAGTAACAGGAACAGCGCCAAACTGAGTATGCATTTCTTAAAACGCGTCATCAGCCAGGTGAAGATACCAGCTGAGAGAATCATCGGCAGAACGTTGATAAATTGCCGCAGCCAGCAGATGATCAGCTGCGTGTTCGCCGGCCAGTCAGGACTGAATAATTTCAGCGGAAGCAAGCTCAACGCCGAAAAGAAATAAAAGGGGAAACCATAGAAATAATGGAGATAAACAAAAAAATTGCGCAGTGACTGATAAATCGAACTGCCCGGCGTCACCATCCGCAGTACATGTTCATATTGGGCAAATTCATCAATCTCAAAAACCGAAAGCATCTCAGCATTTTTTGCTCCGGTCAGATTGACAGGAATCATCAGACAAAAGTAAACCAGACCAACCGCGATCAGGAACCAGAGTGTCTTCTTTTGCGCTTTATCCATGATTCCCAATTATAGATCAAAGCTCAGCTCAGTCAGCAGGTTCTGGCAATTTTTTTGTCTTAATGAGAGATTCATGATAAAATCCAAGGGCTTGGTAAGACACAGGCATTGGGATATGGTGCAATGGCAGCACACCAGACTTTGGATCTGTGGATCTTGGTTCGAATCCAGGTATCCCAGCTGTAATAATTTTGACGCACAAATAAACACTCCTGCTGTTTAGGAGTGTTTATTTTTTTAATCTCCAGAAGCTTTTTGTCATTCTTGCCTAATTCCGTTCTGTGTTTTCCGCGTTAATTTTCCTCGCTTCCATTCATCCGCAGCGATCTGCATCTCGTCCGAAACGTTTTTCTCTAACGATTCCTGCAACAGAATCAACAGAAGGTGCGACTTTTCGGCATTTGGCTGATAGAATTAACCAGATTATTTACATCTTGGAGCGCAAACGGCTGATGTTTCTGCCAACAACTAAACAAGAAATGGATCAACTCGGCTGGGATCAACTGGATATTATCCTTGTTTCCGGCGATTCCTATATCGATTCCCCTTACAGCGGCATCGCTCTGATCGGGCGCGTTCTGCAGAAAGCCGGATATCGAGTCGGCGTGATCGCACAGCCGGATCCGAATGACACAAAAGATATCTCGAGGCTGGGGGAACCTGCCCTGTTCTGGGGCGTTTCCGCCGGAGCTGTCGATTCGCTGGTATCCAATTACACCGCGCTGAAAAAACCGCGCAAACAGGATGATTTCACCCCGAATGGAATCAATAACCGGCGACCCGATCGCGCCACAATTGTCTACACGAACCTCATCCGGCGTGCCTTCAAAAACACCTGTCCGATCCTGTTAGGGGGGATCGAAGCCAGTCTGCGCCGGATTTCGCATTATGATTTTTGGACAAACAAAATTCGCGGATCAGTGCTGCTCGACGCCAAAGCTGATTATCTGCTATATGGCATGGCTGACAAGTCTGTTCTGCAATTTGCCGCCGCGATAAAAAATGGCGAATCACCGGAATCCATACGCGGTCTGGTTTTCGCCAGCAAGACCCTGCCGCTAAATGCGATCGAATTGCCTTCGCTGGACGCAGTCCGCGCTGATTCGAACGCATTCATCAAAGCATTTACCCTTTTTTATCAAAACTGTGATCCGGTCACCGGGCAACGAACCGCCCAGCGGCATGATGAGCGCTGGATCGTTGTCAATCCGCCTGCCAGAACTTTGTCGACCATGGAAATGGATGAAATCTATGCACAGCCCTTCACCCGGGAGCAGCACCCCTATTATGAAGCACAAGGGAAAGTCAAAGCGCTGGAAACCATCCGCTTTTCTGTCGTGACTCATCGCGGCTGTTATGGCGAATGCAACTTTTGTGCGATCGCTGTTCACGAGGGACGCACAGTCCAATGGCGCTCAGAAAGATCGATTCTGCATGAAATTCAACAGATCAGCAAACTGCCGGATTTCAAGGGAAACATCTATGATTTGAGCGGACCGACCGCAAACATGTACGGCTTTGAATGTCAGAAGAAACTGTCGTCCGGCGCCTGCCGTGACAAGCGCTGTTTGACCCCGCAGCCTTGTTTGACGCTTCGCATTGATCATCAGCCGCACCTGTCGCTGCTGGAAAAAGCCAGAAAAATCGAAGGGGTTAAGAAAGTTTTCATCGCCTCCGGTATCCGATATGACATGCTCCTGCGTGACCCGGGCAGCGGGAACGCTTACCTGAAAGAAATTTGCGATCACCACGTTTCAGGACAGCTCAAAGTTGCTCCAGAACATGACAGTCCGAAAGTCCTGCAATTGATGGGGAAACCGGGTAAGGAATCTCTGATTCAATTCAAAGAAAAGTTTGACCAGCTAAGCAAAAACGGCGGCTCCTCCAAACCCAAGCAGTTTTTAACTTATTATTTCATCGCTGCGCATCCTGGCTGTACCCGAAAAGACATGCTCGGGCTGAAAACTTTTGCGAGCACCAAATTGCACGTTACGCCCGAACAAACTCAGATTTTCACACCGACCCCTTCCACCTGGTCAACCTTAATGTATGCAACTGAAACCGATCCTTTCACGGGCGAACATATCTTTGTCGAAAAAGATCCCGTTCAAAAACAAAAACAGAAAGACATTCTACTCGAGAAGGACAAGCATAAATATGGAAAAAACCCTGCTGGTCTATAACCAATTCGCGCATAAAGGTAAAGTCAAGTACTCATTAAAAGAAATCGAGCAGCTGTTCGAAAAAGAGCGAATTGCGTTAGACACTGTCACCCCTGAACGCAGCGGGCACGCTATGCAATTGGTTGAAGATGCGGTCAAAGAAGGGTTCACGCGCATCATCCTTTCCGGCGGAGACGGCACAGTCAATGAGACGATCAACGGCTTGGTTCAGGCACAGAAAAAAGGATATGGCAAGGCATCGCTCGGAATTCTGCAGAACGGGCGCGGAAACGACTTTGCGCACGCAGCCGGAATTCCGGCAAACTTACATGAAGCAGTCAGTATAATTAAACAGGATCGCCGAATAAATTTGGACGTCGGGTATGTCAACGCCGGCGGTTCCAGCCGTTATTTCTGCAATGGCGCCGGATTGGGCTTCGATTCCGCGATTAACTACCATGCGACCAAATCCAAGCTGAACGGGTTTCCCTCTTACATTTCCGGCTTGATCTCAGCAGTATTCAAGGATTTTCGACAGAATCAGGCAAAAATCAGTTGGGAAGACGGCAAATTGGACATGGAAGTGCTGGTTCTGGTCACGATGAACGGGAAACGAGAAGGCGGCGGTTTTGTGCTGGCTCCAGATTACGACCTTACCAGCGGAAAACTGATCGCCACGATCATCGGGGACGGCAAGCCGGTGCAACAGCTGCTGCCGCTAGTACCGAGGCTGTTGAATGGGCAGATCGATCACCCAGACATTCTGAGGTTCAAAACTTCTTGGCTGAAAGCCGAATTTACTGGCACTGGTCTCCATGGTCAGGCGGACGGCGAAATCCTGTGCACATCCGGAAATCAGTTTTACGCCGAAATCTGTCCTGAAAAGATCGAATTGATCTGTAATCAAAAAGTGGCTTAATCAATCGGAGGAACTATGGAAAACCTTCAATTTGGAATCCTTGGCTGTGGGGGAATCGTCTGGAAACAATTTCTGCCGGCAATCAAAAAAGCGGGCAACGCAACTGCGGCGGCAATCTCAAGCCGAAAGCAGGAAAAAGCAGATGAGTTCGCTGCGAAATACGACATTCCTCTGGCATTCGGCTCTTACGAAGAAATGCTTCAGTCAGATAAAATTCAGGCAGTTTATATTCCGCTGCCGAACAGCCTGCATAAAGAATGGGCGCTGAAAGCGCTGGACGCCGGCAAACACGTCCTGTGTGAAAAACCGCTGGCAGTCAGTGCGGCGGATTGTCTTGAGATGGACGAGACTGCCAGACAGAAAAAACTACTATTAATGGAAGCCTTCATGTACCGCTTCCAGCCGCTGACAGAAAAGATTATCGAAGAAGTCCAATCCGGGATTTTAGGCGGAATGGAGACCATTCAGGCTGTGCATTCTTTCCTGCTGACGGATGAGACGAATGTCCGGCTCAGCAAGGAACTCAACGGCGGTTCGCTGATGGATGTTGGCTGTTACTGCGTGAACGCTGTCCGGACGCTTTTCAACGAAGAACCGGAGGCAGTCTCGGCGGTCGCACACTTCCACGCGCACGGTGTTGATGATCAGATTAACATTCTCGCCCGTTTCAAGAGCGGACGATCAGCGGTGCTCAGCAGCGGTCTGGTTTCGCAGTATCCATCAGGCTATACAATCAGTGGCAAACGCGGCTACATTCATACCCATTTTGGATATCATTTAGGCGTTTCGAATGGGTTAGTGACTCGGAAAATCGATGGCGTTGAATCCACCTTCCGCGACAGCACCAATGAATATACCCGCATGATTGAACATTTCTCTGATTGCGTACTTCACAATAAACCGCTGCGCTACGACGCACGCGAAGCCGCCAAGAACATGGCATTCATCGAAGCAGCGCTTGCATCTGCCAGAAATCAGGGCGAATGGACAAAAGTCGAGACAATATAGAGTCTCGGATCATCAAGGACTGAAGATGCTGAAAATCCGCCGCTGGATCGCTGATCATCCGGACCTTTCCTTTTTGCTGAGTTCCGGGTTGATTGCAATTCTGGCTTACGGGTTATACCTTTCTGTCCTCGGAATGTATGGGGATGATCCGAACTTTCTCTGGGCATATCATCGCGGCGGCGCTGCCGAATACAAAGCGTTCATGGGATGGATCAGGGATTTCGGTTATTTGATCTATCAATATTTATCGCCAATACTGGGCGAGACAATTCTGCCCTGGCGCATCTGTACGCTGATCCTGCGCTGGTCTGCTGCATTTTTATTTCAACGGACACTGCGCCGGGCTTTTCCCAGTCAGACCCGCCTGATCTTCACCGCTGGATTTTTATTCCTGCTATATCCCGGATTTCTCCAGCAGGCGATTCCTGTTGAATTCATCCTGCATTTTTTATCACTGAACTTGATCTTCGGCGGATTGCTGGTCAGTCAGTACATGGCGCAAGACCCCCGCAGACGCTGGTGGGCGGCTCTGCCAGCTCTGCTGCTGGAAACCATCGGAATCTTCATCTGCGAATACTTTATCGGTCTAGCGCTCTTGCGTCCGGTTCTGATCTGGCAAGAACTGACCCGCACACTTCCGAATCAGCGTCAGCAAAAAATCAAAAAAGTCAAAACGACGCTCCTGCTTTGGCTTCCGCACCTCCTGCTGTTCGTTTTCTTTATCTATTGGCGGGCGACTTTGTCAACCAGCACGTACATGGAATCCGTCGCTCTCGACCGTTTTTCAGCCGACCCGGCTGGCTATTTGTTGAGTTTATTGACGCAGGCAGTTCGTGAATTCAAATTATCAGCTGTCGATGCCTGGCTGT
>DHPK01000024.1:25619-26671 GCA_002407845.1 Leptolinea sp. UBA5366
CGATGCCTGGCTGACTGCTTTCAGAATGCCAACCGGCGGGTTAACGCTGGCACTTTATCTCATCATCGTTATCGGAACCTTTTTGCTCCTGTTTGGTCTATTGAAAAACAGCCAAACTGATGATCAGGATTCCGGCAGCGAAAAAGGGACTCTGTTTTGGATCGGGGTGTGCTTTGTATTCATCGGAGGACTGCCGGTCTGGGGCGCAGGGCTGACTCCGACGCTGACATTGTTTTGGGATCGGCTGACGCTGCCGTTCATGTGGGGAGCCTGCCTGATGCTGGCAGCGCTGATCGTGATTCTCGCTCGTCCTAAATATCAGTCGCTGCTGTTGGCGCTGCTGATCGCCGTCCTTGCGGGAAATCAGTTCCAAATTCAGAATCAATTCAAACGCGAATGGACACTGATTCAGAATTACTTTTGGCAATTATCCTGGCGTGCTCCCGACATTGCAGCTGACACCCTGATTATTGGAGACAATTTCCCGTTCAATACGCTGACCGACAACTCTTTGACCGCGCTATTAAATTGGAATTATGAACAGGAAGGCGATCCGGAGCGTGAAGCTTACAAATTCTTTCAAGCATCGAACCGTATCGGCACTTTGGACAATGCGCCCGCAGCTTCGCAGATCACCCATAACAATTTCAAAGGCAGCGCATCGGATGCACTGATCCTCTACGGGACGCCCAGCACCTGTCTCAAGCTGCTGACCGAGGATGATCTCGAACTGCCGTTTCTGGGTGTCGAGCTCAAACGCAATTTATGGCGATCAAATCCGGAGCAGGTCATCGCAGCTGCCGAGCGGACGATCAAATTTCAACCGTTTATGGGGAAAGAGCCGGCTCACAATTGGTGCTATTCTTACGAAAAGGCGGAGTTAGCCGCACAACAAGGCGACTGGGAAATGGTGCTCGCTCTCGGGGAAGCAGCGGATTCTGCCGGACTGCAGCCTGCAACCATGATCGAGATGAAATCATTCCTGTTCGCGGCGCTGATTACCGATCGGATTGAGCTGGCAGAGCGTTGGGCAACTTTGGTCACAGCTGAAA
>DHPK01000024.1:26841-27096 GCA_002407845.1 Leptolinea sp. UBA5366
ACTGGTATCTGCATCAAATTTCAGTATTACGCCAGCAGAAAAAGCTTTCGCAGGATGCTGAAGAGATTCTCGCTGACATCGAAGACGAATTCCAACAAGAAAAGAAAATTTATTAACTTTACTTTTTTTATTTCAGTTTTGATTGAGGGTCGGCGCTGATCGCCGACTTTTTTCTCAGATTTAACTGCAAAGATTAGCCATTTTCGACTGCTATGATTCAAGCGATTCGGAGTTAAATATCAATTTACCGGCTGG
>DHPK01000024.1:27223-28924 GCA_002407845.1 Leptolinea sp. UBA5366
GCGCATCCAAATAGCGCATGGTGTCGACCACATCCCCTGTCAGATCAGATTCGAGTCCCTTTTCAAGCATGATATAAAAATCTGGCTCATATGCCTGAACTCCATATCCTTCGTCAACGATCCGTTCGAGAATTTCAGCAGGTTTCACGCCAAGTTTTTCATCGCGGAGATCGTAAGCTACAATGTCCGTCTGATACAGCAATGCAGTTGGATAAATTTCGTCCCGATGAGATAAATGGGAATAAAAATGATTGCTGGCAGAAACTGATTTTTCAACCGGAACAGCTGCTAATATTGTCTCAAGTTCCTGATAGACGTTTTTATTTTTCTGATAACTCTTGAAGTAATCTAACTTCGGCAGGTGGACAGAAAGGCTGAATAATGCCGAGGTCACCAGCATCAGCGCAAGCAGGGTGCGGCGGGATTTTTCTGAAGGGGACTCTGCCAGCTCCCAAATGACGAGCAGCAGAAAAAAGGAAACCGGTCCAAAAAAGTATTGAGATTCGATCGCCTGCCACTCAATGTCTTGCAGCACGTTAAAAACGACGAACGGGATTAACAGAAATACTTTCTTAAGACTCAAGAAGCCCTTCAGCGGTATTAAAGCGAGCGGCAGCAGCAATAAGCTGTACAGGTTTATTTTTGCAGTATCAGCTACCCGGATCAAGATTGAGAAAGGACTCGTAAAAAGCACTTTCAGTAGATCAAACAAAGAAGCGTCTGAGATTCCGGGCAACAATTTTGAATACCTATAACTGAATTCAGTGTTTGTCTTAACGATCAGTCCAGAGACAATTCCAAAATAAACCAGCGAAACCAGGCATAATATCAGTGACTTTTTACGGATGGCAGGATCACGAAACAGACCGCTCATCCCATAAGCCAGCAGATAAACCGCTGCGTCCTCTTTAACCATCAGCGTCAGAATCAGAAATAGAACAGTCGGGAAATCAAACCTTTCTTTATTTCTTTCGAAAAAGTAGATAAACCACAGCAGGAAAAATGGTAAAAGTTTGACTTCATGAAAATCACGCGTCTGACCGCCAAAAATGCCCGGTTGCAGCAGAAAAATCAAGCCGAGCGCCGCAGCAGTTTTACGGTTGAGATTAAACAGGCGCGCAATTTTATAAAGCGGAATGATCGCTGCGGCTGCAAAAAGGCATTGCAGAATCATCAATGTCTCAGGACGAGGCCAAACCTTATACGCTGGAAGTAATAGAAAAAGGATCGGCGAAAAATGAACCTCAAGCATATTATTCATTAGAAAACCCTCTGAGGTTGAGGTTGGTGGCTTGCCCTGAGCCATATGATAAAACATTTGGTCAAAAACACCCAGATCGAAACCGGAAGTCAGAAAAACCCGATGGCGCATGACTGCGATTGCGGTCAACAATAATACAGAGAGGCTGGCGATTAGCACCAACGCAATGACTGCACCGCGCCGAGATAAATCCCGTTCAATCCCCAGCCCGCGGACATTGAAGAGATAGTGAACCAATAGAATCGAAAACAAAAAAGCGATCATTCTGATTTCTGGCTGATTTCCGCCGAATGCAGTAAAGCCAATCAAACAAGCCAGCGATAAGGCGCCCAGTAAATAGTCCAGCCAGATCCGGCAGCGTAAAACTTTAAATGTCAACAAGTAAAGCGCCAGCCCGATGAGTACAAAGACAATGACAAATTTGAGGTATCCAGCGGTGA
>DHPK01000024.1:29059-41758 GCA_002407845.1 Leptolinea sp. UBA5366
CAAATTTGAGGTATCCAGCGGTGATTTCTTTTCGAACGGTCAGAAGAGGAATACCGCGGTAAGCCCGATAAATTGCAAATAACAGAACAAACAGAAAAGAAGCGATGAAAGATTCGACAACTTCTTCCACATGCTTAGAAAAAGATTTTGCAGTTTTTTGGCTGTCTTTTTCCATGATCTCCAATTTCAATCCATTGATCCCTTGGGTGACCCAAAACACGATAAACGTACATAAGTCGGGTTCTCTTCTTTATTCTAATCCAAACCCTTTTTCAGACCACTTCAGCCTTGTCCCTCGGTTATCCTCTAGTTCTTACCTATTTCCGGAAACTGGTCAGAAAAACATTTTTTTACAATTAAGGAGTAGAATCTAATTTCTTTCACTTTCGCTTTGACGGATTGTAAAAAATACATTCGAAGAATTAAGGCGCATGCATTCCTCTGCATCATTCGCGGATTGCAGCCGAATCAGAGCAGAATAAAATATTGAAATTTTTCAGGAAAGTATTAGCCGCCGGTGAGCTGATCATAAAAAACTTCTATTCTGGTCTGAACAATTCCGGCATCCGCCCGTTCTTGAATCAAGGTACGGTTGTAAACTGCAGCCTCGCGGCGCAGCACATCATTCAACAAAGCGCTGATCACTGCAGATGCCAGCTGCTCGGGTTGATCCGGGTCTACCAGCAGCCCATTTACTCCGGGTGTGATCCATTCCCGGATCGACTCGATGTCACCTGCAATTGGGAAACAGCCGCAGGTCATCGCCTCCAAAAGCGAATTGGGCGTGCCGTCATGCTCGCTGACGCTGACTGACAGGTCAGCTCTGCGGAACAATGCCCACAGATGTTCCTGCGGGATTGTCGGCAGCAGCAAGGCAAAACGTTGAATTTGCAGCGATTCAACCCAGGCTTCGGCTTCCGGCTGTCCTGCCATTGAACAGCACAGGAAAAGTGTGTTCGGAAATTGGCGCAGAATCAGCGGGATGCTCTGAAAAAAAGTGTCGTTCCGCACGCTGCCGGGGCGAAATCCGCGGGGATTGATCACAATGTTCCAACCCGCCGGAATCCAGTCCAGCGTCGGCTGCAGTTTTTCGGACGTCAGCCGTACATGCGTAAAATCAATCCCGCCGCTCCCCGGAACAATCAGCGTCGGTTTTTCGGGGCTGAACCCTGAATTGATGCCCAGGCGGATATCCCTAGCAGCGTCAGCCGCCAGCCCGGACATTTGCTTGAGCGTCTTGACCGTCAGACGGCGCATTAAACCCGATCCGCGGGCGTGAAGCGTCAGATCGTTGCCCCAAATTGAGACAGCGGTTGGGATAGAACCTTTATAGTAAGAAAGCGCCATGCCTTCATAAGGGATTCGCAGGGCATGAATCAGATCAGGGTTTGTATCGGCAATGATCCGGTTCAATTTTCTGCCCGTTGACGAGAGGGACAAAGGACCAAAAACATAGCGAAACTGCATAAAATATGCGCGGAAACGCCGAATCAGCGATTTGCTCAAGCCGCCGCGCTGATTTCCTTTCGCCAATCCCGCAGTTGCGGAGCCGGAAAACCCTGAAAAAGCAACCGGCAGAAAGAAAAAATCGTCACATTCTTCCGGGATCTGACAATCATAGCTGGAAACCAGCACAATCTGATGTCCAAGCTGTTTCAGGCTTTTCAACCAGTTTTTTGTAATCGGGCTGCGTCCATCCGCAAGGATCATGACCTTCATTCTCTCGCCCGTTTCCCAGTTTTCTTCGCAAAACGAGCTGCATCCAGAGCCTGAACAAAAACGTCAGCCATCGCTTCAAGATTGATCTCATTTCGCACAATCTCAAACGACGCCTTTCCCATCTCCCGCAGCCGCACCGGATCAGACAGAAGCAGGCTCATTGCATCAATCAGATCCTGCCGGTTACCGGGCGAAACCATGATTCCATTGCCTGGTCGAATCAGATCCTGCTGCGTGCCGTCCGCCTCAGCTGCGATCACCGGCAGACCGTAGGACATCGCCTGCTGCAGCGCCAAACCGCCAGTGCCCGGCAGCACGAAAAGATCAGCGCTCCTGAATTTTTCCGCGAGCGTTTCACCATACAGAGCGCCCCAGAAAACAGCTGCGGGGTAACAGGTCTGTGCATATTGAATCAGCCGCTCCCGATCCGGTCCATCCCCGACAATCCACAGCAAAGGCTGGATCGCAGGATCAAGCGCAGCGCAAGCCTCAAGCAGTAAATCTACGCGTTTGCGTTCCTGCAGCCTGCCGGCGAACATCACAATCGGCTTGTCCGAAAAATGGTTGGAGCGGGCAGGCAGCTGGCTTTCGAGCGGCCGGCGCGTGACTGCATTTTTGGCGATGAATATTCGCTGTTCAGGAATGCCAGCCGCACGATAACTTTCAGCGCCGGTCTGGCTGTATGTGATCAGTGTGTCAAACTTCTGAAGAAAGCTCCGCTTGTACCAATTGATTGAAGCACCGGTTCCAAGTCCCCAGCCAACCAACGGACGGCCGCGCTGTTGCATCCATCGCAATGCCTGCCATGTCAGCGGGTAGCGCAGGTTTGCTTCGACAATCAAGGCTTCCGGATCCCACTCCCGCAGCCAGGCAGTAATCTTGCGCTGAAAGCACAAATAAGACTTCCCATGCATCAAGTGCAGGTTATCTGCGGGATAGATCTTTGCGATCGCTGGGCGAACCGATGTGTCGATCATCTCTTCTGGTCGCGGGCTGCCGGCAAAAATCGACAGCTGACCGTCAAATCGCTCCGCTAACAGATCAAAAAAGGGAACGCGATACCCTGCCAGAACCCGCTGGATCAGCCCGATTCTCATGGCAGCACTTTCACCTGGGATCCGTCCAGCGTCTTTTCAACTTTGATTCTGGAAGGGAAAATGTCCTTTAACTCATCAAGGTGCGTGATCACCAGAATTTTTTCGTAATCGTCCTGGACTGCTGTAATAGCCTCGATCAGCCGCTGGCGTCCTTCGGCATCCTGACTGCCGAATCCCTCATCAATGACCAGCATCTGCAGCCGGGAGCCCGCTCGGCGTGTCAGAATCCGGGAGAGTGCCAGCCGGATTGCAAAATTGACCCGGAAGGCTTCCCCGCCCGAGAACATCTCATATTCCCGTGTGCCGGTCTCATCGCTGATAAAAATCGCAAGCGTTTCTTTCTTGTCCTCGCGCGATTTATCCTTGTAATCTTCCTGAGTCGCAAAGCGCACAGACATGCGCTCTTCCGTCAATCTGCCGAGAATCGTGTTAGCGTGTTCCTGAATTTCAGGCAAAGCCTGTTCAATCAGCACCGCCGGAATGCCATTCTTAGAAAAAGCTTGCTCAAGGTAACGCAGGCGAGAAATGTTCAGATTAACTTTTTCAATTTCCGCACCAGTTTCCTTTCGCTGGCTTTTAAGCGTGTCCAAAACGGCAACTTGCTGTTTTGCAGCTCCGTAATCCAAACGGATGCGGTTGGATTCCGCTTGCACCACGTCATAAGCCTGCTTGGCAAGCCGCGCATCCGGCAGCGTCGTGGTCAGGTTCTCGAGTTCAGCCTGCAGCTGATCCGCCTGAGCGTTGAGCTGCTCCAAATCGCGCATCCCTTGTTCAATTCGCAGTTCAAGTTCGGCAGTTTCTCGCTGAATCGGCTGCAGCGCTGCCTTGGCCCGCTGGACTTCCTGCCATTTTTGTTCGCTGTCAGCCAGCGCTTCTTCCTGCTGTTTTAGCTTTGCATGCATGTCCTGATCATACGCAAGTGCTGTTTGCTCAGTCTGCAGCGCTGCCAGTTGTTTTTGTTCCGATTCCGCATATCGTTTTTCTTGAAGCGCGGTCTCCAGTCCCTTGAGCCGTTCAGCAATTTCTACCCGGCGCGGTTCACCGGCTTCAATCGTTTGCAGCTCTGCAGTAATTGGGGCAAGCCTGCGTGTCAGCTCAAGTGTCTGAGTCTCGGCTCGCTGCAAATTGATATTCTTTTCTTCAAGCGCGCTCTTTTCCTGCTTGAGCCGTTCAACTTCCTCTGTATTGTGCCGAAACTGATCGCCGAGCGACTTGCCTTCCGCGTTCATATCGTCAAGATAAGCGTGCGTGTGCACTTCATCCAACTCCTGACCACAAAATGGACAAGGAGCTGCAATTTCAGCCTGTTCAAGCTGAACAATCCGACCCTTAATTTCGGTCATCCGCTCCTTGAGATGTTTATTTTCGCTGCCCTTCTCAAGCAATGCGTCTGAAACACGCTTTACCGCAGCATTTAGCTCCTCTTTTACATCCAGGATCTGCTGCAGCTGATCGAGTTTCTGCTGTAATTGTGTTTGTTCATGCTGAAGGTTAGAGATATTCAAGCATGCGGATTCCAGTCGCTTCTGTTCCTGCAGCAGCGACTGACGTTCTGACTCCAGCCGTGTTTGTGCCTGACCAATCAAGCCGGTCAGCTCATTGATCTGCACTGCCAGTTTGAAGTTTTTCGACGCTTTTTCGTTGGATTGGGCTAATTCAGTGCGGATTCGAAGCAATTCCTGATATTTTTTTTCGATCTTATCCGTCTCATCGAGCAGCTGCTCCAGCCCTTCGGCTTCCAATTTTCGCTCACTCAATCGTTTCTGCTCGGATTCAAGCTGCCGTCCGCTTCTGGAAAGATTCTCCTTGAGGGTCTGAAAGGCAGCGTTTCGGGCATCCAGCAGCGTCTCAGCAGCTTTCGCATTCTGCCAATCCTGCTGTTTTTGATTCAGCGATTGGATGACAGTTTCGAGCCTTTCCTCAAGCTCTTTCAACGTCTGCAATCGCTCCGGTTCCTGCGCCAGCTCGCGTTCTAATTCATCCCGCCGTGCCTCAAGAAACACCATCCGGCTTGTCTGCTCTCTTCTTTTTTCGGCAGCCGCCTTTTGATAGCTTTCCCAGACATCCAGTTCCAAAATATTACTCAGAATCTGCTTGCGGTTGGATGCGTTCTGGCTGGTGAATTGATCTGCTTTTCCCTGCAGAAAAAAAGAGGCGTTGATGAAAGTTTCATAATCCAAATGCAGCAGGTCAACGATATATTTATTAGTCAGCCGCACAGTTTTTTCAGAAAGCGGTTTCCAATAAGCATCGTCCGCTTGCCAGACCAGCAAATCAGCGGTGGACGTTTTCCCCTTTTCTTTTCCTCGCACGACGCGATAGGTGTTCGATTCGTATTCAAAATCAAAAACCACTTCAGCTTTATCAACCGATTGAGAATCATTGATCAGCGCATCGTCATTTTTCCGCGCCTCGCCGAACAGCGCCCATGTCATTGCGTCCAGCAATGCAGATTTTCCAGCTCCATTCGATCCGGAAATACAAGCGACCCGAATTTGAGTAAAATCAATCGTGGTTCGCTTGCGATAGGATAGAAATCCTTCAATCTGCAGCTGAATTGGAATCATTTCGATCCGTTTCCTGTTTTAGATCAATCCGCTTGCGCTGAATCGGGGTCGGTTCCGTCAGCTTCATCTGAATTGATTTTTGAAACCAGCACTTTATCAATCCGGCGGCTATCCATATCGACGATTTCAAAGCGGAATCCATCCGCCTCAAAGAGGTCGCCCGATTTCGGAATAAAGCCAAAATGGCTCAACATAAACCCCGCCAGCGTCTGGAATCCAACGCGCGACTCATCTTCCAGTTCTTTAATTCCCAGCTCATCTTTGAACTCGTCAATGCCCATCTGCCCATCGACCAGCCAGGAGCCGTCCGCGCGCACAACCAATTCAGGATCGAATGAACTGTTTGAACCCGGCACATCGCCAACCAGTTCTTCGAGGATGTCCACCAGCGTTACCATTCCGGAAAATCCGCCATATTCATCCAGGATAATCGCAATCTGTTTCCCGGACTCGCGCAAATCGTCCAACACAGACAATGCCGGTTTGCTTTCGGGAATAAACAGCGGTGATTCAGATAGCTCTTCCAGATCGATCGTCTTTCCCTGAATAAAAGCGTTCAGGATCGCCTTTGCAGAAACGATGCCGACAACGTTATCCGTTGATCCGCGCACTAGCGGGAAATACGCATCGTCATATTCCATGATTTCATTCAAGTTTTCTTCAACCGGCTCTTCAAGATCAATCCAGCACAGTTCGGTGCGCGGTGTCATCATGCTGTCAACAGTTTTGTCGCTCATCCGGAAAACGCTTTCGACGATTTCCTGCTCTGTCTCCTCAAAAACGCCGACCATCTTGCCCTGTTCGATCATCACTTTCACTTCATCTTCTGAAATTGGGGCTTCTTCATTTTCTTTTATGCCCAAGAATTTGACCACGATCTTGGTTGACCAGCTCAGGAAATTAACCAACGGCTTCGTGATTTTTGAAATGAACTGCATCACGCCTGCCATCTGCATTGAAATCTTTTCCGGATAATTGATCGCTAGATGTTTTGGAGCCAGTTCTCCAATCACCAGACTGAAATAGGTGATCACAATTGAGACCAACAGCAGCGCCAGCGTATCGGCTGCCGGTGCCAAAAAAGGAATTTTTCGCAGCTGGTCAGCAACTGGTCCGGAAAAAAAGGAGGCTCCGAAAGCACCGGTAATGACTCCGACCAGCGAAATGACAATCTGGATGGTCGAGAAAAAATCATTCTGGTTATCATACAGTTCAAGCGCTTTCTTCGCTTTTTTATTGCCCTTTTCCATCTCGCTCTGCAGACGCGCCCGCCTGACAGAAACGACTGCCATTTCAGTCATCGAGAAGACCCCGTTGATCAGGATCAAAAGGATAAGCATCAACAATCCATTTAAGCTATTTGACATAGTTTTCCAATCTCAAAATAATTAACCAAAATTTAGACCAGTCCGTCAGTGTTGGCGTTTTCGACTTGCTTCATAACTTCCGCTGCAGTCTCAAGCAGACCCGGCAGCGCACTTGATTCATAATTCACCGATTCGCAATAGCGCTTGAGCAGCTCAATATGCGAAAGCGTGTTGATTGACGAGTCCACCCCTAATCGAATCCGCGGTGAAACGATCGGTTTCAGCACCAGATGAAACTCCAATGCGTCAGCAGCCGCTTTTCTGATCTCGCGTTCATCGAGAAAGCTCTGCCATTCCTGCGGAAAGTGAACGATCAACCGCGTGATCGAATCCTTTAACTGATCAGAATTTGGCAGCTGTGCCAGCACCAGCTCCTGCATTTGCTGCGGTTCACAGACCTGATAAGGCTTGTTTTTCCGATCCTGCTGTCCCAATCTATTAAAACTTTCCTGATCGATCAGAGCAATCTCTCGGCTGAAAAATTTTCGCCCTTCCATTTTTCGAAAACGATAGGACGCTGTTCCATTTTCCAGCGTTGCAATTACAAACCCTTTGTCGTCTTCAATTTCGCCTAAATTTACCCGTTCAATAGACCCCGGATAGATGACCGGCGGTTGATTTCCTTTATTTAAGTCCTGAAATTTATGAATATGCCCGAGCGCGGTATAAGTGATGCGCGGATCCTGCACCAGATTTTTAGACAGTGTGACTTCTGAACCAAGCGATACCATCTGCTGATTTGCCATCACCGCGCCGACAACCGGGTAATGCGCCAGCAGAATCAGCGGCAAATCTGGATGCATGAGCTTCAACGCATTTTCAATTTCTACTTCTATTTCATGCAGAATCTCTCGATTCAAATCTTCAACTTCTTTTCCTTGCGATTGAATCATAGCGACAAAACGCGCGCGCGCGATCCAAGGCACAGTGAGCACCTGCACCGGCACACCATCCAACCTGTCAGGCGTCCACAGTTCGATCTTCCGGGCAAGATTCAAATAAGGCACCAGTAAAGTATCATATTCCTGCAAGGCACTGGCTTTGCCCATTGAATTGGATGAGTCATGGTTGCCGGCGATCATCAATGTTGGAATTTGGGCTGCGGCCAGCCGCATCATCCTCCGCCCCCACTCGCGCTGGAAGGTCGGTCCCGGCACAGAATCTCGATAAGCATCCCCTGCAAACAATACCAGATCAACCTTTTCATCGATTGCAGAATCAACAATCGTGTCGAGTGCTTTCAGAAAATCAAGCGTGCGGATGGACAAACCGCTTTTTGAATCACGCCTGCCGCCGGTTGCAATATCGATATGGGCATCGGCAAAATGCAGCACTTTCACGCTCATGAGCCTGAGTCCTCCATGCCGATCTTGGCTGCCAGCGCAGTACAGGACGGGAATCCCGGATGAACTTCCAGGCAGGAGCGCACATCATTCTGAGCGTTCTCATATTCGCCAAGCGCAACCCGTGCCAGCGCCCGCCAATAATAGGATTCTTCCAGGAACGGTTCATTGGTGCTGGCAAGCGTAATGTCTGCTAGGGAAATCACGTCCTGATATCTGTTGGAATAGTAATAGGCAAAATAGGGACCGGTCTGATACCAGACGATCCGATATGGGCGCGTTTTGGGTTCTAAATTGGCGTAAAAGCTGAAAGCCATGTCATAAGATTGCGCCGCCCCAAAAAAGTCATTCAGAGAAATCTGAGAGGTTCCGCGATTGAAATAAGCGAAAAATCTGGACTCGTCATCTTCCGCAGCCGCCACCTGCTCATCCGCCATCGCGAACGCATTTTGGTTAGCCCAGTCATCATTGGTGTACTGACCGAGCAGCTGATAAAGCTCTGCTTCCTTATCCCCAGGATACACGATCATGAAATCGAAGTTAAAAGACCGCCATTCTGAGGCTAACGTCTCATAAGAAATTTCATAATTCCGTTCGTAATAAGAGTCCTGGACAATCCAGATCTGTTTTTCATCGTCATAACCGCTGACAACATTGTAATGACCCATCCAGCTGTAAGCGCCGCTGACTTCTTGCATGTATGAGCCTTTTTCGATCAAAACGGGGAATCCGGCGGAGATCATTTTTTTCAGCAAATCTGCCGTCCCGCCGCTGCGCACCAGCGAACGTAAATTCGTTTCTTCCGCTACGAATTCCTGCATCTCGTAGAGCATGACATTTTTATCTTTGTCAAAGGGTTTCAGCCAGTCGCCAGCCTTTATGCGATTACCGTCCCAGCCCCAAAAAGTCAATGCCATCGAGAGATTGGTCGGCGCGCAATAATTCCAGATTCCATGCTGATCCTCATATTTGATGCCTGTGATATTTGCCCGGACAGGCAGCGGGATTGCTGTCGCTGTTGGTAGCGCTGTCGGTGTTGCTGTGGGCTGTATAATCGGTGTTTGCGTCGCGATCATGACCAAAACTGGTGCAACAGGCGTGCTGGTCAGTTCAATCGGGACTATGGTTGTTTCAAGAGGTTTAATTTCCTGCGGCACGAAAACAGCTTCCTCTGGCGGATTGCTCAGCGCATACAACTTATTTTTCAGTGTTTCGATGCGAAAAGAAATCTTTCCCTGAATGGGCGTAAACAAGCCGACAAACAAGATAATCAGAATAATGGCGATAAAAAGGATGATAGGGCGATAATCCCTGTCAGATTTCATAGAATAATTGTATCAATGGAATAAATTGCATTGGGTTGTTCAAACTAAAATCCAACTCCAGCGGATTCAGGCGTGTTGATTAATCTTCTTCATCATCTCTGCGGACTTCCAGTTTGATCTGCTCAGGTTTAATCCGCACCCATAACACCAGCTTTTGCCCTTCATCGGTGTCCATGCAGCGGGCAGCGACGATCGGGACTTCCTGTTCCATCCCGATTGTGTTGCGATACTGAAGATACATGGTGTCCTGTTGGTTCCAGGTCTGCTGGCAGCGTTCAATCAATCCAGGCCCGTTCATCGTTCTCAAGTTGGTTAAAACAACCTCATAACTATCCGGTGCTTCGACCATCGCGCTGGACCAGTCCGTGCTGGCGATCTCAAAAGTTGGGGTCGGACCTTCAATAATCGTGATCTTATTGTTCATAATTTCTCTATGGATATCTTACCATATTGTTGAGTTGAAACTCCAAAAGCCTGACTGTTAAACAAGCCTGCGATCCCGCTGCTGACAGCAGACTGAATGGATTCATTTTCAATGATTAATAGATTCTGGAAAACCTCTCACGTACATCATACCTTAACAGCCTTTTCAGTCTCCAGGCATGATCCGATCCGAGCACGCTCTAAGCAAGCCAAAGCAGGGATTTTCAACCAGATCCAAATCAGAATAAAAAGACGTCCCGATAAACGAGACGCCTTTCATCTTATACTTTCAGCAAACCGGTCAGCTTATAACGCTGGACCGCTTTCACCTGATTTTCGTTGACGGTAGACAATTCGACCGCGTGTCAAATCGTATGGAGACATTTCCACCCGGACGCGGTCACCCAACAGAATCCGGATATAAAACTTGCGCATCCGTCCTGAAAGATATGCCAGCACTTCGTGACCGTTATCCAGTCTTACCCGAAACTGCGTTGCGGGTAATGCTTCCACAATTGTCCCTTCTACACTGATCTTACTGTCTTCTTCCTTCGCCATTCTCTATCCTGTTTCTACAAAACATCACGAATCGCGATGCTCTGTTTGTCGTCTCTTCAGACGACGTAATGATTTTTTCCGTTCAACTCGGTCGACTTCGCTTTTCGAAACGAACCAGCGCTTGCGGCGCACGGTGCTCAAAACACCGCTCTTGACAACCTTCTTCCGAAAGCGTTTAAGCAGTTGATCTTGTGATTCGTTTGCTCTTAAAACAACACTTGCCATGACTCTCACCTCCCCTCATAAGCAGGGGTTTTCTCTCTGGTTTTTCACCAGATTAAGACACTTGATTATACACGCTCTTCACAGGCGTGTCAAACCTCGCTAATTTTATCAAAATATTATCTTGTCAGAGATTGAAACGAAAATCTTTGATACAACGATTAAGACCAGATATCCAGCATGGGCATCATCATCAAGGATTCTTCATCATGATATTCGCGACTTCATTCGCAATATCTTCCGCTGTATCCAAAATCTCCTCGAGTTTTGTAAAAACCTCTTTTTGACTGATCAAATAGCGTGCGTCATGCTCTTCTTCGAAAACTTTATGCATGAATTCATGAAATAGAATATCGCCATTCTCTTCAAGACGATTAATTTCGATAATGTACTTATAAATCGTGCGGTCGTGTTTGTAGTTTCTGAAAATCGTCAGCATTTTAATCAGCTGCGAAACGGACTTGTCAATGATCTCCATCATCTGCAGAATCGTCTCATTCACTCCGTCGACATGATAGGTGTAAAGCAATATCAGAATGTCCTCGAGATAATCTGTCAGATCATCCAGCTGTTGGGTTAAATTCGCAATATCTTCACGTTCAATCGGCGGCAGAAATTCCTTAGAAAGCTTCTCCATTATTTCGTGATGTTTGATATCTGCCGTGTGCTCCAGCAGATGCAGCTCATCCATGGCAGTCCGCAGATTGATTTTTTCATAATTTGCAAATATATAGTTCAATTTCTCAACAATCTGGTAAGAAAACTCTGCTTGTTCGATGAATCCATCAAAATAATAATTATCGTTATTCGAAGCCATTTTGCCTTCTTTCAAACCTAAAATAATTGCTGAACCAGTTTTACCATCAGGAACCCGGCAAATCCACAACCCGGATAGGTCAGCAGCCACGTCCATATTATTTCTTTGGCAGCCCGCCAGCGTACCGATGAAAAGCGTCTCGCTGCACCGACGCCCATGATCGCCGACATTTTCGTGTGGGTTGAACTGACTGGAATCCCAAGCAGAGAGGCTGCCAACAACGTGGCAGTTCCAGCGAAATCTGCCGCGAATCCCTGATACGATTCGAATTTGACTTTGTCAATCCCGATCGATTTAATAAAGCGAATTCCGCCGACGAGCGTCCCGGCTGCCATCACCAGCGAACCGGTCACCAGCAGCCAAATCGGGATCACAAACGAAGTCGAACCGTTAATTCCTTTCGAAAAAATTGTCCCTAGCAGCAGTACTGCCATAAATTTCTGACCATTTTGTGCGCCATGCATGAAAGCCATACCGGCACTGCCAGCAACTTGTCCTCTCTGAAAGAAGGGGAGCGATTTACGCCGGTCAATATTGCGAAAAATCAGATGAATCGCCTTTACGATCAAATAAGCCATAAAATATGCACCGGCAGTTGATACCGCCAGGCCTAAAATGACTTTTTGCCCTTCGGCAGGGTTCACTCCATTAAAACCATTATTCAGCGCGGCGGATGCACCGATAAATCCGGCGATCAGGGCGTGGTTTTCACTGGTAGGAATCCCCAAATAAGGCGATGCCGCTGACCAGAGAACCACCGCAACCATCGCTCCGCACAATGCCCACAACGCATCTTCCGGCTGCAAGTTAAAATCAACCAGCCTGAAAATCGTTTGAGCAACGGATGTGTTCAGCAGTGTGAAGATCATCATGCCGAGAAAATTGAATGTCACAGCCATGGCGACCGCTGGCTTAGGCCGAAGCGCTCGGGTTGAAATGCAGACATCCATCGCATTCCGCGCATCTGCCCAGCCGTTGATAAAAATCAGGGCAAATGTCAGCAGTAGCGTGATCAGCAGCGGCATGCTTTGAGAAATCAGATAGATGAATTCAGAAAATGAGGTGTCCATTTTTACTCTTTAGGACAAATACCTAACTCCTCTTGATATTTTTTTATTGCATTGCAATAATCCAATTATACAAGCATTCAAAGAATACGCTGAAAATTATCAGGCATCACAAGTGCGCCGCCTGAGCTTGACAAAAACAGCTAAAAGATTAAAATACAAAAGCACCTTAGCCGAAGTGGCGGAACTGGCAG
>DHPK01000027.1:0-12925 GCA_002407845.1 Leptolinea sp. UBA5366
GGACATTCGAAATTTTGCAAAATTTCGAATGTCCTAAAGACAACAGCCTCTGAAAAAACAGAGGCTGTTGTCTTAATCATAACATTACCTATAATAAATCAACAATTTCAACCCACATCTGCATCTTGCAGAAGACATTCCGATTATATCACCCTCATTGACCCCTTGACAAACAATCAACACAGGTATAAACTTTTATAAAACAACAGAACTAATTTATTGCAGAGCCATTTTCATAATGGTCAATAGTTCAGAAAGATCTGAGTTGAACATTTTTCATCAGGTCGAACAGAATTCAAAAAGGAGGTTGTTTTGACACGATTGTCTTATCCGATTGAAATGGAAATTGCTGGCTGCACTGCGATGTGGACGCGACCAGACACCGGTGATTGTCCAGTCAGTTATCCTGCTCCAACTTATTCCGCGGTCAAAGCAATTTTTGAGTCAATTCTCTGGGGTCCTAATATAGAGATCATCCCAAACAAAGTTGAGATTTGCATGCCAATTCAATATCATTCATATACGACCAATTACAAAGGTCCTTTAAGAAATCTATCAGTTATAAAAAATGGGGGCTCTTATCAATTGTTCGCGACCGTCCTGATTGATGTTTGCTACAAACTTTATGCAAATGTGATTCCGAATCATAACAAAAAATGTCTACCGGAAAATGCCTTGAATTGGGATAAAAAGACAACTTCGCCCGGGCATGCCTACCAAAACATCTTTCAAAGACGTCTAAAGCGGGGTCAATGTTTTTCAATTCCGGCATTAGGATGGCGTGAGTTTACCCCATCGTATTTTGGTCCATTGAGGGATTCTACAAGAGTTATCGGAGGTTTACCTGTAATCTCGATTCCTTCGATGCTCAGACAGGTTTTTTCAAAAGGGTATTGTTCACCGGTTTCGTTTGTTTATGACACGGACATCGTAATTAAAAACGGCGTATTGGAATATCCTTTCTGGAGCACAACTCATGATAAATGAACTATACGAGTTATCAAAAACATTAGAACGCCACAATATATTTACAGACGAGTCTGTCAGCAACTATTTACCTCTCCGTGGGAATAATTGCATTCGAGTATGGGTATCAAATAATGGGAATATTCGCGGCATAGAACAATTAAATAAAGAATTGGTAAGAAAGATTAAAACATATGGAAATGACCATAATAGTTTTCCGGTTTTCAACATCCGAAAATTATTTCGTTTAACCGATAAAGGCACGATCGAACAATTAAGTGATATTAAAATAGGACGTCGACCTTTAGAAATTGATAAAATCCGATCATGGTGCACAGAAGATAATTGGATCAAGAATTCTTCAAATAAAGTGGAAAATAGTTTAGCTAAAATATCTCAGGATCTGTTTACCGCTTTAGGAGATGACGCTCTATGCAAAAACACAGCTATTGGAAAAGCCATAGAAATTTCTCTATTGCTTAGTGGTAATGGCAAATCGATTTTTCGAAACAAGTTACAAGAGTTTATCTTTCAGGCACTAGAAGCTGGCGAGCCTAGAAACCTCTTGCTTGAAATACTTTTTCATGAAGGAAATCCTACAAAAGCACACGAAAAAGATATGGGGAAGGGTTTGCCAATAATTATTGATGTGGAAAATTGGCGCGACTACTTATATCCTGTTGCAAGTGAAAAAATGACGGAGTGGGTCAATCAAAAACTTTTGGACAATTTACGAAAGAATGAAACCCTAACAGAACAAAAAGGATATTTAGATGCATTTGGAATGGAAATGGGAAATACGAAAGGTCCCATGCCTCAGGTGCTAATAAACAATAAACAGATTTCATTACGGACAATGTTTGATGATCATTCTTGCCAATACCGATATCAGAAAATAAAAGATAGCTCTTTCCCTGTTTCAGCAAAAAATCGAAGACGCCTAGCGGGAGCTACAAACTATATTGCTAGTCCTGAACAGAGAGGAGTGACTTGGGATACTCTCACTAAAAATGAAATTCTGTTTAGTTTTCCCAATAAGCTTCCAGAAAAACCAATAAGTTGGACAAACGTTTTTGTATCAACAGATAATCATTCTCGCTTTAAAGATATGGCGAAGAAATTTACTAGTTCACTTAGAGGTATCCCTCTGGAATCGAAACCAGAATTTATTAGTATTTTCATTCTAAAAAAAACAGATGACAACGCTGCCTCAAAAAGAGGTCGAATAATTTTTACACACAACACGACACCTGAAAAAATATCCCAAGCAGCAGGTGATTGGTCAAACGGCTGCAACAATTTTCCTATGCTCGATTTTAGCACCCAATTTACTCCATTTCCTCTCCGGACCGCTGATGTTATCAACGCCGTTTGGAAACAAGATGGGAGTCGAGCCGATGGAAATAAACCTGTAGAACGAATGAAGTACTATCAGGGGATGGAATTATTTCTGGACATTCTCTCTCAGAGTGCGATTGATAATTTCTTACATATTCTTCTTCAAAACAGTTCGGGACTCATATATCACTTAGGGAACCAAATGCATCGCGGCAAGGAAAAAAACAAAAATACAGGCGAAATAATAGAAAACAAAAAATTAAAAGTACTGAAGAAATCAGGTGCTCCGGTTTTTTCCATGCTGGGATTGTTATTACATAAAAGTCAAAAAAGAAAGGAAAGTTACATGGAAGAATTCGCGTTTCTGTTTGGGCAATTATTGCACATATCCGATGATCTCCACACGCTCTATTGCAAAGTCAAAAGGAATGGTGACATCCCGCCACAATTGGTTGGCAGCGCTTTATTTATCACGGCCGGAGAAATGCCTTATAGGGCGATCGCGCAGCTGTCAGTCAGAATGAATCCATACATTTCATGGGCAAAACAATACCAATATCAAGATAGAAACGAGGAATACAAAGAAAGCTGGCGTGCAAAATGGCTGCTTGGGCTTTACGAGAAACTTATGGACAAAATAAAGCCAGCAATGGATCAAGAAGTCCGTCTCAATGATTACGAGAAAGCCCAACTTTTTATTGGGTTCATGGCTTCTCTTCCAAAATTAAAAGGTGCTAATGAATTGACAACCAATATTGAATATATAGAACAAGGAGAATCTAATGATGAATAATGAGATTAAACGCGTCACCGGTCTTTTAGTTATTGAAGTCGTAAACTCGAATCCCAACGGAGATCCTGACAGGGAATCCGATCCGCGGCAAAGGCCGAGCGGTATTGGTGAAATATCGCCAGTTTCATTCAAACGGAAGCTTCGCGATTTAATTGAGGATCACGAAAGCTTGTTTTTTAATAGTTTGCCAGAACTTTATAAAAGCAATCCTGACCGATTTCACATCCTAGAATCACGTGGTCGTAACAGGAATACAATTCAAGATGAAATGTCCAAAAACATTAAAACGTTTAACGAGAATGATTTTCTTGAAAGTACGTTTGTAAAAAAATATTGGGATGCGCGTGTGTTTGGGAACACATTCCTTAAAGAAGGCGGACATAAAGGATATATAAAAACCGGTGTGGTTCAATTCGGAGTCGGAACTTCAATCTCACCGATAAATATTATTAGGGCTACGTTTACAAACAAACCTGGGGTTCAGGAAAAAAAGAATGCTGGTATGGCTCCACTCGCATACCGAATCGTTGAACACGGGGTTTATTGTATGCCTTATTTCATCAATCCAAACTTTGCGCGAAAGTCAGGTTGTACACAAGACGATATTGAATTATTAAAATTACTTATTCCAAATTCTTATGATTTATCTCGTTCCCTTATCCGCACAGATGTTCGCATCAAACATGCTTGGTACGCTGAACATTTGAACCCGTTGGGAAGCTGTCCAGACTATGAAATTTTTGAAACTCTGACTCCTTCACGGCTCGGGAATGCCAACGATCCATCAACAAGCTGGGCCGATTATCAGGATGTAACAAATTTGCCCGATCAAATAATGGCAAAGATTGGTTCGCTTGTTGATTTGATGCAACTATGAAATATTATGCCCACAGCCCAAAAGATGGAATTCCTGCACAGACTTACGCCGACCACATCGCTGGTGTAAGTCACCTCGCGAAGCAATTCGCAAAAGAGGTCGCTGAATATTCGAAACATGACGGCGCAATCCTGGAACAGATAACCGAGACTGCTGCTGAACATCATGATCTTGGCAAGCTTGATGAAGACAATCAGAAGGTTCTTTCCGGGGAGCTTAAGAAAAGATCACTTTCGGTGAATCATGTAGATGCTGGGGCAGCCTACTGTTGGGGATCTGATTATCCATCAACCTTTTCTGCTATTGTAATTCAGGCTCATCATGTCGGATTCCCGAATTTTTCAGCAGAATCAAATCGTGGAGAGCTGGCTTTCAGGGACGCCAAGATTGCCAAAACTATTGACAGGGAACTTCCAAGTTTATTGAGAACCCATCATAGCCTTTTTCCCCTGAAGGGAACGTCAAAAGAACAGGCAATAATTTCCGGAGACCAATCCATTTTCCTTCGGGTAGCTTTATCTTGTATCGCTGACGCTGACCACACTAATACTGCCCAACATTATGGCAAATACCCAAAAGAAATAAAATATCTTCCTTTGCGTGCTGAAGAAAGGCTCTCAAAGTTAGATCATTGCATTTCAAACATCCAAAAGAATAGTGAAAATTCTGACAGAAACATCCTGCGCAATCAAATGTATTTGTCATGCCGGGAAGCTGATGCCAACGGAGGAATTAGTTCATGTGACAGTCCTGTCGGTTCTGGGAAAACGACAGCTGTAATGGCACATTTACTCTCAATAGCAAAAAAAAGAGGCTTACGCAGAATATTTATTATTCTCCCTTTCACAAATATCATCCAACAGTCTGTTAAGACCTACAGAAAAATGTTGACCCTCCCGGGAGAGAACCCTGAAGAAGTCGTAGCTGAGCTCCATCATCGGGCTGATTTTGAAAGTCTGGAAGCCAGAGCACTGACTGCCCTTTGGCGGGCGCCTATTGTCGTAACAACGGCTGTCGCATTTTTTGAAACGCTCGCATCAAATTCTCCAGCGACGTTGCGACGCTTACATGAACTGCCAGGCAGTGCGATTTTTGTTGATGAGTCTCATGCTGCTCTACCTTCATATCTTTTACCCATTGCATGGCAATGGATGAAGGTCTTTTCCCAGGAATGGGGATGTTATTGGGTGCTCGCGTCTGGATCGTTATGCCGCTTTTGGACTATCAATGAAATTGCTGGAGAGACGGGTCAAATTGATGTACCAGAAATTACTGACGATACCGTTCGCAGTAAATTAGCTGCATATGAAATAAACAGAATCACTTATCGTTATGATCCAAAAGCAAAAGACATTGAAGCCCTCGCAAAATGGGTAAGTTCATTCCCCGGACCGCGTCTTGTCATTTTGAACACTATTCAAAGCGCCGCTTATCTTGCCGACAAATGTGCACAATTGTTTGGAAGAGACAAGGTGGAACATCTATCCACAGCACTCACTTCGCAGGATCGAGAAAAAACCCTTGAAAGAATTAAATCCAGATTAAAAAATAAATCAGATTCAGATTGGACCTTAGTTGCGACTTCTTGTGTGGAAGCAGGAGTTGACTTCTCATTCAAGATCGGGTTTCGGGAGCTTAGTTCTCTGGCATCCCTGCTCCAACTTGCTGGAAGAGTAAATCGCGAGGGCGAATACATAAATTCTGACGTGTGGACTTTTAGAATATACGAAGACGGGAAGCTTAAGCTCAATCCCGGATTAAGTGATGCCGGAGAAATCCTCAAGGACTACTTTGAACAAAACAAAGTGATTTCGCCAGCATTAACTACAACTTCAATTTCAGAAGAAATTAGAAGGAATGGGAAAAACAGAAAAAATAAAACTCTCGTTGATTCCGAAGTAAACCAAAACTTTATAGATGTTGAAAATGAATTTAAAGTCATCGACTCCGATACCAGGTTAACAGTTATTGACAGCGAGATCGCTTCAGAAATCCAGTCAGGCAAGATCGACTGGCAGAAACTGCAGAAAGTGTCGGTCCAAATCTCAAAATACAAGCTCGATGTATTTCAAACACCAATTCTTCTTGACAATATTTATCGTTGGACTTTAGGATATGATGATTTTCTCGGATATATGGCTGGGATTATTAAAAATAACCAATCTGATGGTCAATTATTGATTTATTAATTAACAGTTGGACCTTCATTCGCCTATGCGCAATCCTAGTTTGCCGCTTGAACTTTCAAGTACGACCTGTTATGATGAAACCATCAGATGAACGAAAGGAAGAAATATGATGGATAGCGACCCTTCAGGTCCTGACAATTGCATCCAATCCCCACTAAGAACCAAAAACCAATGGGCTGATGCTGTTCGCAGATTGCTATCCAGCAGCCGCTGTACGCGATGAGACAGCGCTTTCACGAACTGACACTGCCCCAATGGGGTATTTTTTTTGCCTGATTGAGGTTTTTCGCCGGGGAACTACAGAAAAAAAGGGGGGATTCCCATGAACATCTTCAACAGGAAAAGACCTGCCAAGCAAAACTTAAATCGCAGTAACGAAATAGAGAAAACATTTCGTACGTTTGCAGCCATGCCAGGCGAAGAATTATTTACACGCCTGTCTGCTGCACAAACCGGACTTACGGGCACAGAAGCCATGAACAGACTGGCGGATTCCGGAAAGAACGTAATCACGGTCGGCGTGAAAAACACACCGCTGCACCGGCTGAAAGAAGCCGTCATCAACCCTTTCAATCTCATTTTGATGCTGATCGCGGTTGTCACGTTTATTACCGATGTTGTGCTTTCAAAACAGCCTGATTATGTCACGGTTGCAATTCTGGTATCACTGATTCTAATTTCCAGTATGGTGGCTTTCATTCAGAGCCAGCGTTCGAACTCCGCCGCGGAAAACTTATCGAAGTTGATTTCCAACAAAGCCGATGTCTGGCGCGATGGGGAGCTGATCAGCATCCTGATGGAGGAAATCGTTCCCGGAGACGTTGTGCGCCTTTCGGCTGGGGACATGATCCCCGCAGATGTGCGCTTTTTATCAACAAAAGACACATTCGTCGGACAGGCTGCCTTGACCGGCGAATCGAACCCTGTCGAAAAATTCAGCAGCATTCCGGAAAATCAAGACGAGGCGCTGACGGATATCTCCAATCTCGGATTCACCGGATCCAATGTCATCAGCGGTAGCGCGACTGCATTGGTGCTGCTGACCGGCAATAACACCTATATTGGATCAATGGCGAAATCTCTTTCAGGAGATCGGGCAAAAACCAGTTTTGAGCGCGGCGTTGATTCAGTCAGCCAGCTTTTAATTCGGATGATGCTGGTGATGGTTCCAATTGTGTTTCTGGTAAACGGATTGACTAAGCAGGATTGGCCGAATGCATTTCTTTTCGCGGTCACTGTTGCAGTCGGCATGACCCCGGAGATGCTGCCGGTCATCCTGACTTCCACCCTCGCTCACGGCGCCGTTACCATGTCCAAGCACAAGGTGATCGTGCGGACGCTGAGCGCGATTCAGACTTTTGGAGAGATGGACATTCTCTGCACAGATAAAACCGGCACGCTGACCGAAGATAAGATCGTCCTTGAAAAGTATATCGACGTTCAAGGAAACGATGACATGCGAATTTTAGAGCTTGCTTATCTAAATAGTTCGTTTCAGACTGGGAGAAAAAATCTGATCGATCTCGCAATCATCAATCGCGGTGCGAAAAAAGGGATGGAGTCGGTTTTGAAGGATTTCACCTGTATTGACGAAATTCCATTTGACTTTTCACGCCGCAGGATGAGCGTGGTTTTATCAGACGAGAACGGCAAGACACAGCTGATCACAAAAGGGGCAGTTGAAGAGATTATTGAAATCTGCTCTTCGATTGAGATTCACGGGCAGACTGTGGACTTGGACGAGGAAAGCCGGCAAATAGCGCTGTCCACCTACAATCAGTACAATTCCGACGGATTACGGATGGTCGCCATTGCGCGAAAGGACGAGGTTCCCGGCAGCGATGTTTTCAGCACAGCCGATGAAAAAGACATGATCCTGATCGGTTTCGTAGGGTTTCTTGACCCGCCTAAAGAAAGCGCTGCATCAGCCATCACCGCCCTGCGAGAACATGGCGTGCGAACGGTGGTTCTCACCGGTGACAGCGAAGGCGTTGCTGCGAAAGTGTGCAGCAAGGTCGGCGTCGATCCTTCGCGGCTGATTGTCGGCAGCGACCTTGAGAAAATGGATGATGCAGCCTTGCATGAGGCTGTGAAATACTGCGATTTATTTGCAAAGATGTCGCCCGCTCAAAAGGAACGAGTTGTTTCCGCTTTTCAGGAAGTCGGACACACGGTTGGCTTCATGGGGGACGGCATTAATGACGCCCAGGCGCTGCGTCAGGCGGACGTCGGCATCTCGGTTGACAGCGCAGTTGATATCGCAAAGGAAACTGCAGACATTATTTTGATGGAAAAAGATTTGATGGTGCTGGAGGAAGGTGTTATCGAAGGCCGTAAGACGTTTGGAAATATCATCAAATATATCAAAATGTCCGCAAGCGGGAATTTCGGCAACATGATCTCAGTCCTGGCAGCCAGCATTTTCCTGCCATTTTTACCGATGCTGCCAGTTCAGTTTCTGACCCAAAACCTGCTGTGTGATTTTTCTCAGATGGGCATCCCGTTCGACACATTGGACGAAGAATACATCCGAAAGCCCCGTAAATGGGACACCCACACAATTAAATCATTCATGGTCTGTATGGGTCCTCTGAGCTCGCTTTTTGACTTGCTGTGCTTCGCAGTTTTATGGTGGAAGATAGGGGCAAACCGCCCTGAGCTAGCCCCGCTTTTTCAATGCGGCTGGTTTGTCTTCGGGACGCTGTCACAGGTGCTGGTCATTCATATGATCCGAACAGGCAAGGTGCCATTTATCCAAAGCCGGCCCTCCTTGCCGCTCCTGATCTCGACCCTTACTGTCGGAATCGTGGCAGTTATCGTCGGGTTCAGCGATCTGGCAATCGGCATTGACATGCATCCGCTGCCTTTCGCTTACATCCCCTGGCTGATCTTAATCCTCGGGAGTTACTTTTTGTCCACGCAGCTGGTCAAGCATATGTACATCAAGAAGTTTGGGGATTGGCTGTAAGACGATTCAGCCAGCGAGCCACGGGGCAAATGACCGGAATGCTGCATTCATTCGAAGAGAATTTCTGCCTTCCAGAATCAATCCGCTGTCAAAAATCAGGGCATTCTTTAAGTTTTAAGCCCTGATTTTGCAGCTGCTGCAGCGATCAGAATTAAGGCTGCGCCTGAACCGATCATGATCCATTGCAGCGGGAGGATGTCCGCCAGCGGTCCAAAGACAATCATGCCGAACGGCAAGAATCCGGCATACATCGAACCGAGCAGCCCGAAAACTCGTCCCTGCATCGCCGCTTCAGCTTCTTCTTGGATGAGCGTCGTCACGGCAGTCTGCACCATGGTCAATGCAACGCCATAAAAAAGCATTAATCCCAGATACAGAATAAAACTGGTTGCTCCGCCCATCCCGATTGCCAATGCACCGAAAATGGCAAGTCCGATCAAGAGCGTTTTCACCCGGCTCTTGAATCCGCCCCAAATGCTCATCAGCATTCCGCCGGCTGCCATGCCGGCAAAACCGACCAGCTCCATCGCAGTCAGATACCAGTACGTGTCACCGAAAACCCGGCTGACCAGCAGCTGCGCCAAAAATCCCGCCGGCACAGAAAGGAAAATGAACAGGCCATAAATGATCAGCAGTCTGCCTACCAACCGATGGGAAAAAGCATAATTGATCCCAATTTTCATATCAGCCAACACAGAGCTCTCGTTCTGCGATGACGCATGCGGCGGAATCAACACGCACGCTAATAAGCCGATCCCTAAAGCAGCTGTAAGAATGTCGATCAGCAGCGTCATGCGAAGCGTGCTGATGGTCAGAATCAGTCCAGCTGCTGCCGGCGCGGCAAATTGAACAACGGACTGCATTGTCGCACTGATGCCGTTATAACGCATCAATTGATCTTCAGGCACAAGCTGCGGAATCACTGCGTTCACCGCCGGCATTTGGACACCAGCCCCAAGCGAGCGAACGACAGACATCCCAAGCAGCGCTGTCAGCAGCGCAGGCTCAGCCGTGAACGTGGGCATCAGCAGAATCATGATCAGGGTCGCCCCCGCAATCACCAGATCAGCGCCGATGATCAGCTTTTTCCGGTCCGTCCGATCCGCCCAGACACCGCCAACAAACGAGATCAGGAACTGAGGTAGATAAGAACAGACTGTAAAAGCGGCGACCCAGGCGCCACTGGAAGTTTGCAGCGTTACATACCAGACGATTACCATCTGCACCAGCGTCGAACCAAACAGCGTGATGCTTTGACTCGTCAGAAAAAGAATTGTCCGCTTTTTCCATCCCATGGGCGAAAGCTGTTGAACCTCGCTCATTGCACGCTCTGAACTTTCACCGCCCGCAGCTCAACATAGCCGCGCTCTCCGCGGGGCTCCAGCTGTATCCGGGGGTTTTCGTCGTCCCAGGTATATCCAATCAGGGTTGGATCGTACCGATTCATTGCTTCCTGAACTCCGATGATGGCTTCGCAGTAATCTTCCTCATTGAATGGCTCACCCTGAAAAGAAAGATAGTCGGAGGCAGGCAATAAAATTTCATCCATCCCGTCAGGAATTTTTCCGGCATAATCCGGAGAGACTTCGACTCCCTGCACGTAGACCGAGGTATTCGGCAACCGATATTTTTGAGGCAGCCACAAGCAGACGGGCTCGCCAGATAGTGAATCCATGCTGGTCAGCAATCCCCAAATATCGCATCCGACCTCTTCGCAATATGAAAAATAATCCTCTGCATTGAGACCGCGTTTGATGATCGCCTTTCTTTCCGGCTTCTTAATCACCTGAACAAAGACGCTTTGCGCTTGTTTCATATCGATCGAATCCTTTCTCAGTTCTTTGAACTTTACGCCATAAGGAATGAAAAGTTTAATTGGAACCGGTTGTTTTGCGTATTCTTTGGGATTACAGCCAAATTCTTTATTAAACGCGCGCTGATACCCATCTACACTGCCAAACCCCAAATCAAAGGCGACATCAATCACCCGGCAGTTTTCATTCTTCAGCCGCATGGCGGATTGACTCAAACGCATGCGCCGCAGGTATTCGACAGGAGTCAAGCCGGTATAGGTTTTGAACAGCCGGTAAGCGTGCCAGGGCGAAAACAGCGACACTCGTGCCAGATCTGCCATCGTGATGTCATGATTCAGATTTGCTTCAATATAATCCTGAATGCGTTGAACTGCCCGCGTCTGTTCATTCACCTTTTCACCTCTGCCCATTCCAATTTTACCGGCTGTCGAAGAATTTCCTCGACTTTCTTTGCTATTTTCCCCACTAAAAAAGTTTACACGCCAGACTGCAGGCGGGATCCTGAGATGACTAATTTTCATCTGAGGGACTGATTAACTCATTCTTGGATATATCAGTCTTCAATCCCGGATCATGCAGATTTTTCTTTTTCCAAAAACAAAAAAAGAGACCCAAAAGCCCTTTTTTAGAAAAGGTTCGGTCGAGAAGCGGCGATCAAAAATAGAATCTGAAACCAGCCATTCCAACCCATCTCCTGTTCCTGAAATGAACCTTGATCAACCGGGTGAAAATCATTCGCTGGTAAACTTAAGCCATGAAACGCTGGCTACTGACAAAAAAACAGATTTGGTTTGTCATTCTGGTTTTAATCATCGTCGGGCTGTTGATCGATTTAAACACCCGGATCAGCACGCTGACATATCTCAGAGAACAAAAAGAACTGCTCGAGACCGATGTTGTCAGTCTGCAGGCGACGCTTGACGTCATCTCAGAGGAAATCCTGTATGCCGACTCGGACACAGCCGTTGAAAGCTGGGCACGCCAGCAGGGACTGATGATGCAGGAGGACGACAATGTCATCATCCCGCTGCCGGTTCATGGACCGACACCTGTTCCAACGCCAGTGCCGACCGTTCAGCCCGTTGTTTATGAAAACTGGGAAATCTGGAAAGCTTTGATTTTCGACTAAAAGGAAAAACCGGCAACATGACCGCACAAATTATTGATGGGAAAAAAATTGCCGAAGGAATTCGGCTGGAAATCGCTCAAGAGATCAAAGCCCGGAACGCAATCGGGTTGCCGGTTCCAGGTTTGGCAACCGTGCTGGTAGGCGATGACCCTGCCTCCCAAATTTATGTGCGCAACAAGATTCGAGTTTGTGAACAGCTGGGCATCCATTCAGCGTCCTACACGCTGCCCGCAGATACATCTATCGAGACACTTTCAGCTCTGATTGACGAGCTCAATCACGCCCCGGAAATCCACGGCATCCTGGTTCAGCTGCCGCTGCCCGAGCAGATTGATGAGTACCGGGTCCTGTCGATGATCAATCCTCAGAAAGACGTTGACGGATTCCAGCCGATCAATGCCGGCATGCTTTCCCGTAAGGAAAGCGAGCCTTGTTTCGTGCCTTGCACGCCCGCCGGGATTCTGCGGCTGATTCAAAGCGTTCAGCCGGAAATTGCCGGACTGGATGCAGTCGTCATCGGGCGGTCATCCATCGTTGGCATGCCCACCGCTCAGCTTCTCTGCCGAAACGATGCAACAGTCACGATCTGTCATACCAAAACGCAGCATTTGCCTGAAATTTGCCGCCGGGCTGATCTGCTGGTGGTCGCAGTTGGGCAAAGCCGCATGGTCAAAGCTGACTGGATCAAACCGGGTGCGATCGTGATTGACGTTGGGATCAACCGGATTGAAGATCCAACCGCTGAAAAAGGCTATGTTCTGACCGGAGATACAGATTTTGGTGCGATCATGAAAAAAGCTCGCGCCATCACGCCCGTTCCTGGCGGTGTCGGACCGATGACCATCGCGATG
>DHPK01000027.1:13031-13869 GCA_002407845.1 Leptolinea sp. UBA5366
CGGACCGATGACCATCGCGATGCTGATGCAAAACACACTCTTAGCCGCCACGAAGTTTTCCGAGTAACCAATCCGCTAAAATTTCGACTCCTTCTGTCCTCATTTTAAGCAAATAAGCACCGCATAACCTTAAGTGAGTTATGATGTTTATCATATTGTCAGACAATGGAACATGAGGTATAACCATAATAGGATGGTTGTTGTATAGACCGTTCCAAATAAACGAAGGACAGGATAAATCCAATGACGACTTTACTGATTAAGAATGCACTTTTACTCGCCACCATGGATGAGAACCGTCAGGAAATCCCCAACGGCGGAATGTTCATTCGCGATGGTTTTATCGAAAAAGTCGGGAAGACTGCCGACCTGCCAGCTGAGGCAGATGAGGTCCTCGATTTAAATGGCTGTGTCGTTCTGCCGGGACTGGTGAACACACATCATCACTATTATCAAACGCTGACCCGCGCCATCCCGGGCGCCCAAAATTCCAACCTTTTCAATTGGTTGAAAACACTCTACCCGATTTGGGGACGCATGACGCCGGAAGACATCTATATCTCGACCCAGACGGCGATGGCAGAGCTGGCGCTCTCCGGCTGCACGACTTCTTCCGACCACCTCTATCTTTTCCCGAACGGATCGAAGTTAGATGATGAAATCGCAGGCGCTAAGCAGGTTGGACTGCGTTTTCATGCTGCGCGCGGCTCAATGAGCCTGGGCGAATCGAAGGGCGGACTGCCGCCGGATCACGTCGTTGATACGGAAGAACACATCCTCGAAGACTGTGTCCGGGTCGTTGAGAAGTTCCATGACCCGAATGCGGGCAGCATGCTGC
>DHPK01000027.1:13989-14657 GCA_002407845.1 Leptolinea sp. UBA5366
ACCCGAATGCGGGCAGCATGCTGCGCGTTGTTTTCGCGCCTTGCTCTCCGTTCAGCGTTTCGACAGAACTGATGCGCGACAGCGCAAAACTTGCCAGACAGTATGGCGTGCACCTGCACACCCACCTGGCGGAGACGGAAGACGAAGAAGCGTTCACGCTCGAAAAATTTGGCTTGAAACCGGTCGACTACATGGAATCTGTAGACTGGTTAGGAAGCGATGTCTGGTTTGCCCACTCAGTCCATGTCGGCGAAAAGGACATTCAGACTTATAAAAAGCACGGCTGCGGTGTGGCTCACTGCCCGACTTCCAACATGCGCCTCGGCTCTGGTTTCGCCCCGCTGATGGAATACATGCGGGAAGGGATCAACGTCGGGCTGGGCGTCGATGGATCTGCCAGCAACGACGGATCACACATGCTTGCCGAAGTTCGGCAGGCGCTGCTGATGGCTCGGCTGCGCGCCGGATTGATGGGAGCATCGCTGAGCGGCGAGGACGCGCCTCCGCTGATCACAGCCCGCGAAGCGCTTGAAATTGCAACCCGGGGTGGTGCTGCAGTCCTCGGTCGTCAAGACATCGGATCACTTGAAGCCGGGAAATGTGCCGACTTCATCGCTGTCAACATGAACCGGCTCAATTACACAGGCAGCATGATGGATCCGCTGGCT
>DHPK01000003.1:0-3589 GCA_002407845.1 Leptolinea sp. UBA5366
TTCAAATAAAAATTTATTCAAATCGTCTGAAAAGACTTCCACGGAGTGGAATAGGAACCTCCTAAAAATAACAGGACGCCTATTTAATGTTAATGTGTATTTTGAACTTCATCTTTGTCGTCGGATCGCTCCCGCAGGGGGGGGAAATCGAATGTGCCAATCCTGAGTCTCTGAATGAAAAAATGGACTGACGATGATAAAATAGCGGTTGAAGAAAGGCGTCCAGTTCTTCGACACTTCGAAGCTGGACGAACGAATATGAATAAGGCGTTAGATCAGTTTATTCCCGGGGAACAGGGAACCGTTCTCAAAGTCGGCGGACAGGGAGCGATTCGACGACGTTTGCTTGACATGGGAATCATTCCCGGCACCCGAATTTGTCTGGTAAAAACAGCTCCGATGGGAGACCCGCTTGAAATAACGCTGCGCGGGTTTAATCTGAGTATTCGAAAAGATGACGCTGCCTATATCGACATGGCAGCAGAGTGAGTGAATGCCATGGATCAGAACCCGCAGCAAACTTTAGAAAAAGATGAATTCATTCCAGAAATCGACCATTCACATGATGGAACAATTGATGATTTGCGCAATATTAATAATCCGAAGGGACTCCATTTAACCTTTGCACTTGCAGGCAATCAGAACAGCGGGAAAACAACGCTGTTCAATTACCTGACCGGATCAAATCAGCATGTCGGCAACTGGCCGGGCGTGACGGTCGAACGCAAGGTCGGGAAAATCAAGAAATATCCAGGGGTAGAACTGGTTGACCTGCCAGGAATTTACTCGCTATCCCCTTATTCGGATGAGGAGATCATCTCCAGAAATTTTATTATCGACGAAAAACCGGATGCGATCATTAACATCATCGACGCGAATAATCTTGAGCGCAACCTCTATTTGACGCTGCAGCTGGCGGAAGTCGGGATTCCGATGGTGATCGCGCTTAATATGATGGATGAGATCGAGGAGAACGGCGATGTGATCAATGTCGCTGGGCTTGAAAATGACCTCGGCATCCCGGTTGTACCAATCATTGCCAGAAACGGGAGCGGTGTGACGGATTTGATGCTGCGCGCGATCGGCGTGGCGCTGCATCGGGAACAGCCGCCCATTCGGGACATTTGCGAGGGAGAAGTCCACCGGGCAGTCCATGCCATCGGACATATCATCGAATCGAAGGCAAATGCATTCGGCTATTCAGCGCGGTTTGTTTCGACGAAGCTGATTGAAGGGGAAGAGCCGATCAAGCGGTCAATCGGTCTTTCAACACAGGAAGCAAAGATTGTTGAATCGATTGTTGCTGAAATGGAAACGGCAACCGGTTTAGATCGCGAAGCAGCGATAGCTGATTCGCGTTACCAATTTATCGGACGAGTTAGCGCAGCGAATTTCAAACGTAAAAGAAAATTGGGAGAACCGTCCTCCTCTGAAAAAATTGATAAGGTTCTGACCCACAAATATGCCGCGCTTCCGATCTTTTTCCTGATCATGCTGCTCGTTTTCTGGCTGACATTCGGTCCAATCGGCAGCTGGCTGACGGGCATGCTTTCCTTTGCGATCGAGTGGGGAACCGGTCTGGTGGATGCCGCACTGACTGAGGCTGGCATGGCAGAATGGCTACACAGCCTAGTCGTGGACGGCATTTTGGCGGGGGTCGGAAGCGTCCTGAGCTTTCTGCCGATCATCCTGGTGCTGTTTATCTGCCTCTCAATCATGGAGGATTGCGGTTATATGGCGCGGGCTGCTTTCATCATGGATCGGCTGCTGCGAAAAATCGGACTGTCGGGGCGGTCATTTATCCCATTCATCATGGGGTTCGGCTGCACCGTTCCCGCTGTCATGAGCGCGCGCACGCTAGAAAATAAGCGCATCCGTTATCTGACAGTCTTGCTGGCTCCTTTTATGTCCTGCGGGGCAAAAGTGCCAGTTTATACCTTGTTCATCGCTGCCTTTTTCTCGAAAGGTCAGATTTTGATCATGTTTTCCCTGTATATCTTGGGAATTCTGGTTGCAGTGCTGACTGGCTTAATTCTTAACAACACTGCTTTTCGCGGCGAACCGGCTCCATTTATCATTGAACTGCCGCCATACCGCTTTCCGTCTTTTAAAAATGTCAGCTTGCAGGTTTGGGAAAAAGCCAAAGATTTTATTGAACGCGCGGTCACAATCATTCTGGTTGCGACCGTTGCGATCTGGTTTCTCGGATCATTTGACCCCAAATTTTATTGGACCCATGATTCAGCCAACAGTCTGCTGGCTGCGCTTGGGGGGCTGCTGGCGCCAATTTTCAAGCCGCTTGGATTTGGCAACTGGCAGGCTGTGACCTCGTTGGTCGCGGGGCTGACTGCCAAGGAGAGCGTTGTCAGCACGATGGCAGTGCTCTACAAGACGCCTGACAGCAGCATGGCGGAAGTGCTTCAATCAATTTTCACTCCGGCGGCTGCCTATGCCTTTCTGGTGTTTGTGCTGTTATACCCGCCCTGTATCGCCGCAATTGCGACGATCAGAAAAGAAATCGGTTTGAAATGGACTGTTTTTGCAGTGATCAGTGAAATCGCAACTGCCTGGCTGATCTCGTTCCTCGTTTACCGCACACTTCTGCTTGTTTTGGTATAAGATAAAAATTCAAATTCAACTGGATATAAAATCCGCTCAGGAAGCTTGATTCTCCTGAGCGGAAATTTATTTAATTTGGGAAAGGGACTTACTCAACTTTTAAAATTTGATCGTCCAGTTCGTCGAAATCAACATCTAGCAACCGCGGTTGATCAAGATGGAGCGCCTTCACTCTGCCGGCACTGGATAGTGAAAAAGTAACCAGCCCGGTGGGAATATAGCGGTCGCGCCAGCGCAGTGCGAATGTGTCGAAATGCCAATGTTCGAGGTCAGCGGTAAACGCAGGCGTATGCGTGAACCGCAGAACCAGCTTCTCGCCTTCCTCCGAAATCCGGATATCTCCATAAGCGCTGTCGATATATGTTCCCGTATAAGACTCAAGTGACAAGGAGGGAGTTGTGTTTTCAATGCGGCTCGGGGTTCGTCTTGCCGTGTCCGATCCTGGTGCGTTTTTCCAGGCTTCAACCCAATCTGCTTGTTCATAGCCGAAAAGCTGATCCATTGCGGTGTAAAGAACGCTGGAATATGCCCGGCGGTCTTCGCTGTTGGTTAGGACTACTAATCCGCATTGCTGATCGGGGAAGAAATCCATCCGGCATCGCATGCCATCGACGCCGCCGGAATGACCGACACGGAGGTGCCCCTTATAATCCTGGATATACCAGCCCAATCCGTAACTGGTGAACATGGTTTTCAGTCTTGGATGAATCAAAAAATCATCGGTGTTCGGAGGGATCGCATGATGAAGCTGGTGCACAAAGGCGGCTGATTCTGGTTTGAGGAGAACTTTCCCACCAAATTCTCCCTCTTGCAGGAAGAGCGTCAGGTAGTTTGCCAAATCATTTGCAGTTGAATGGACGGAAGCTGCTGGTCCGACATTGTCATGGTTGCGATAAGGAATGATCGTCAGGCTGCTATCGATTTGCGTGTGCGGTGTCGCGATGTTTTGGATGCCGGCAGCGTCACGGGC
>DHPK01000003.1:3727-3980 GCA_002407845.1 Leptolinea sp. UBA5366
ACGGGCTGCGATCGTAGGAAATGTGCGTGCCATCCGCAGCGGTTTAAAAATGTTCTTGGTAACAAAATCATCCCAGGACAGCCCGGATATTTTTTCGATAATCAGTCCTGCGACCAGAAAACAGACATTCTGATAAGCATAGGCGCTGCGAAAACTGGTGACTGGACGCAGGAATCGCAGGCGCCGCACGACTTCTTCCCGGGAATAATCTGACCCGTACCAAAGCGTTCCGGCGCTCTCGCTGTTCAAGCCG
>DHPK01000003.1:4082-19459 GCA_002407845.1 Leptolinea sp. UBA5366
CCGGCGCTCTCGCTGTTCAAGCCGCAATTGTGCTTGAGCAGGTCAATCACCGTAATTTCCTGGCTGGCGAAGGCATCATAAAGCCGGAAATCGGGCAAAAACTTGGTCACTTTGTCATCCCAGTTGAAAAGAGCCTGTTCATGCAGCATCGCCAAGACAGTGGAAACTGTCGATTTGGACATCGAGGCGATGGCATAGGAAGTGTCGCTGTCGACCGTTTCGGTTTTCCCCATCGTCCGCGTGCCAATTCCTTCGGAAAAGATCACTTTCCCATCCTGAATGACGGCGATGGAAATTGCGGGAGTTTGAAATGCCTGAGCGGCTTTTTCTGCGACGGCGCGCAGAGCGGATGCGTCAAATTGGTTCATGTTTCTGCTCTTTTCTAATAATTTCAGCTCTTAATATAATCCGGAAAAAAAGAAATGGCTCGAAAGAATGATTAATGAGCGGTCTTCAACTATAATCTTACGCATGAATTCATGGGAAACGCACGCAGCCAAATTTCTCGGATTTTCACTGACCGATCAGCAGCTCAAACGCTTTGAGCTTTATGAGGAAACTCTGATTGAATGGAACAGCCGATTTAATCTGACTGCGATTCGAGAGCCTGAGGCTATCCGGATCAAACATTTTTTGGATTCACTTTCCTGTGCAGCTGCAACGGGCGATTTGAATGGAAAATCACTGATCGATGTCGGCACCGGGGCTGGCTTTCCGGGAATCGCATTGAAGATTGCCTTCCCGGCGATGGGGCTGACACTGGTCGATTCAGTCGGAAAGAAGATTAAATTCTGTCAACATGTCTGCGAAACCTTAGGGTTTACAGACTTTCAGACAGTTCATGGCAGAGCGGAAGATCTTGGGCAGGACAAGGAATTTCGTGAGCAGTTCGACGTTGCAGCTGCCCGAGCGGTGACGGGCCTGCCGGCTCTGGCAGAATTGCTGCTGCCATTGGTGAAGACCGGCGGCATGATGGTCGCCCAAAAGGGCGACACTGCTGGTGAAGAAGCCGCAGCTGCCATGCATTCGCTGGCTATTCTGGGCGGGAGCCAGCCGGAGATTCATGCTGTAGAGATCCCTGAAATTGAGGAAAAACGTTTTATCATCACGGTTCAGAAAGTGAAAAAAACTCCGGCAACCTATCCGCGCCGTCCTGATCAAATCCGAAAAGTACCTTTGAGTTAACGCGCGGAAAGCACGCCTTGCGAAACGTTCAGCACGCGATGCTTTTGGGTGAATTTATCTGAAAAATGGGTTAAATCAGTAGTTGTCAGGATGCCTTGCGCGGTCTGGTTCAGCCTGTTCAGTAAGTCCAGCCTGCGGCGTTCATCTAGCTCTGCCAGCGTTTCATCGAGCAGCAGCAGCGGATCAGTGCCGGTTTTCTCCTTGATTAAGTCAATTTCAGCAAATTTGAGGGTCAGCAGCGCGGTGCGAATTTGACCGCGCGAACCGAATGCGCCTAAATCGATGTCATTCGCGCAAATCTGGAAATCGTCGCGATGCGGTCCGGACGTTGTCACGCCCCGCTCAATCTCGCGCTGGCGGATGCTGTGAAGGTGCTGTTTGAAGGCAGCAGCAATTTCGGAGGGTTCTGGCAGTTCTGCGGGCGCGGGAAAATTGCCTTCTTCTTTTTCGTTGTGATTCGGATCAAAAGACGGCAGGTAGTTCATTTTGATTCTCTCCAGCTGATCGGTCAGCTGCAGGTGAATCTCATCCGCATGGTTGTTCAGCGTGATCAGCGCCTGAGCGCGGTCTGCGATCAGAGCGGCTCCTTTTTCTGCCAGCATTTCGTCCCAATAATCGAGTTGAGCCGGATCCGCACGTCTTTCCGCTATCTGCTTGAGCAGCGCATTCCGCTGGAGCAGAACTTTCTGGTAGTCCGTGAGTGTCTGCGCATAGCCGGGGAATGACTGGGAAAGCAGAATATTGAGATAGCGCCGGCGCTCCTGCGGCGGACCTTCCAAAATCGAGGTCATCTGAGGGATAAACAGCACAGCCGGAAAACTGCCAACCGCTTTTTGAGCGCTGATCTTTTGCGTGTTGAGCAGGATCTCTTTGCGTGTACGGCAACCGTTCGCTGTCGGCTCTTGGATAATGCGAATCTCAATCTGGTCATTGCGGTTTTCACGCGTGAAAGACGCGACGATGCGGGCAACTGCCAAGGACTCGTTCAGCGCTTCGAAATTGATCAGCTGGCTGTCATTTTTGGCAAGCAGCGGTGAAAAAGTGGCGCAATAAAAAAGGCTTTCGAGCAGGCTGGTTTTGCCCTGCGCATTCCCGCCAGATAAAATCGTGATGCCTGGCTGGAAATCAAGGTCCAGCCGGGTGTAAGAGCGAAAATTCGAGAGCGTCAGATGGTTCAGAATCATATCAGTTTGGGTAAATGATCCGCCCGGTCGCCGGGGCATATTCATTAACGTCTTCGGAGTCGAGACTGTTTTTGCGGCAGATTGCGCTGTAAAAGTCGACTGATGGGCGGCGAGTGCGCTCCTGTGTTTCAAGAATCAGCCGCCAAAGCCCAAATCGCTGGCTCCAGCCGCGTTCCCACTCGAAATTATCGATCAGTGACCAGTGATAATAACCTTTCACCGGAATACCGGTCGACCAGGCACGCCACAGCTGATGGATGTGGGCAGCGAGGTATTCGCGGCGAAAAGTGTCCTCCTCGTTTTCAACGCCGTTTTCGGTCACAATCACAGGCAGATGGAATCCTCCTGCCCATTTAAGAGCCTGGTAGAAAGATTCCGGTTCGTTGGCGATAAATCCGGTATCGCTGAGTGCTGCGCCGGCTGGAAATGACAGCAGTTCAGCCAAATTTGGCGAAAAATGAACCTGACTACCGGTATAAAAATTCAACCCGACAAAATCCAGTGTGTTTTTAGCAGACGGAATAGCAATATGATAAGGACCGCAGCGAAAACTTCCTTTTGCGGCGACCTGGATGAAAGAATTGTTAAAAAGCTGATGTGCTGCGTTAACCGTCAGCCGATCGACTGGCGATTTGGTTTTTGGGAAAAAATCGCGGAAATTGATGGCGGTGCTGACCAAAGCATCCGGCTGCTGCTCATGGATGAAGTGATAGGCGGCAGCATGGGCTTTAATCATATTGACGAGCACCCGGTGCGCTTTTTTTACGGACATGCTTTTCCCGGGCGGAAAATCGCCGGTGATGAATCCGGAATAAACATAGACGTTGGGTTCATTGATCGTCACCCAGTCTTTCACAAGCGATTTCAGCGCGGGGACTATTTTTTGGGAATATTTCAGAAAAAGGTCCGGTGATTCCTCGTTTTCCCAGCCGCCCATTTTGGTGAACCAGATTGGGTCCGTAAAATGATGGAGCGTTATCATCGGACGCAGTCCGACGCTGATCATCCCTTGAATGATTTCACGGTAATAGTCGATCGCAGACTCGTCCCAGCTGTCCGGAGTTGGTTGAATGCGCGACCATTCGATTGACATCCGGTGGGAATTCTGCCCGTTGTCCGCAGCGTTTTGAAAATCCTCACGCCAGCGTCCGCCCCACCAGTCACAGGCCTTTCCGCTGACATCGCCGTCTTTTATCCTGCCAGCTTCTTTTTCCCATAAACTCCAGTTATTGTTGAGGTTGCCGCCTTCGACCTGGTGAGAGGAGGTCGCAGTCCCCCATGAAAAATTCGCGGGAAATGCAAATTTCACAGATGCCATGCTAAAGTTCCTTTCTCAGAACTGATATTCGTCCAAAATAGCCTGAATGTCTTGATCCAGCTCGTTTTTTTTCTCGATTGTCAAAACGTTCGTTTCAATGCAGTTTTCAAGCGGTTTGCCGAGACCGTTCAACTGGCACTCAGTGACCTGTTTCAAAATTTTTCCAGTTGAAGGCTCAACCCAGAACAGATAACGATTGATCTGTGCCCGTTGTTCGATGCTTGACTGCAGCATGTGCTCAAATGTATAGCACCAGACAGTCTCATCGTTCAGCAGGCAGTCCTCCCGTCCGAGATATTCGGCATTGGTCATGAGTACTGATTCAAAATCGACCCCGTAGATGAACGGATAAATCATATTGCTGCCAGATTGTTCATTCGGAATCAGGTTCCCTTCGGGCAGAGCAATCAGTCCAGCACCCGTTGACCATACTCCGGAAACCAACTGCCCGGATTTGTCGCGGATTAAGGAAAGACTGTCCGTTATGTACCCATCCTGATCTATCTTTTCCCAAAGCTCGACCGTCTTATAGCTGCTGATCAGGTTTTTAGAATAATGCTGCTGTAATTCAGGAAAATCCGGATTGGGGATCGCTGTGAACCATTCATTGACCTGATGAATCCAGCCGGACTGACCAGAAAGATCAGCGGTCAGTGTTTTAAACAGATCGAGCGCTTCCAGCAGTTCAGGATTTTCGTCAGGTCCGTAATCTACGCTTGTATAGTTGAGCTGAGCCGCAGTTCTTGACTCAGGCTGCTGAGCGAAGGCGAGTCCGACCGGCTGCCATTCAACCTCCCAATTTCCGTCAATGCGATATTCGATGCGTTCAATATGTAAATCGAGCGATTTCTCAGGAATCTCAGGAAGATACAGGTCGCAGGCAAATTGGTTTGAATCCGGCAGAAAACCGCAAGAGGAGAGGATCACCGTCTCGCCAGATTCTTCTGCCGTGAAATAAACTTGTGAAAGATTGAAATCATTGTCAATTGTCAGGCGCAGCACGGGGTGAGTGTGACTGTCATGCGGCGCTTCAGCCAGCTGATAGCCGCTGATGACAGCCTGAAACTCGTCCAGCTCAATCGGAATCTCAAGTTTTCCGCTGCTGCCGACGCTGAGTTCTTCAGAAAAATCGATTGTCAGATCTTTAGGCGTCGTTCGATAAACAAAAACATGATCCAAACCGATCATGAGCGGATCGGAAGCGTTAAGGGCTGAAAAATAGTAGGAATTGTTCAAGTTCAGCAGCCTGTCATCCGTCAGATTAAAGCCGTAAGCGCCGTCTCTGACCAGAATCAGCCGCTTGCCGGCAGCCGTGCGGACAGAGACTGTTCCGATCCTTGAAATCGCTTCATCGGTTCGTTCAGTGTGCAGTCCGGGCTGAATCATGGTATCCGTTGTCGTCTGTGCGGTGTTCATTAGCTCAAATGTGACCCCAGCCTGGATATCGCTCAGCGGAGGCTGGCTGCTTCTCTCCTGATGGTCTCCCACAGCGAGTTTCAGAATATTCGCTGATCCTTGTGCTGCCGGTTCGGTTTCGAACGGGATTTGGTTGAAATGAAACGCAACAGTGTCCGGCTGTGTGTCAGTCACGAATTCAAGCAGCCCGGCGACAACAAGCTGATTGCCGTTCGAAAGCAGGCTGTAATGGGAGTTTGAGCTGGGCGTCAGCCACTCCTCCGAAGGCAGTCCCAGTTCTGCGATTGGCAGGTATCTGCCGGTAGTACGCGCTGAATCGGTGACCTTGCTGCCCCATTCGATCGGCAGATCCCAGATTAAAATTCGAACCAAAATCCGGTCTGCTTCGACAACTGCGTCATTGATTTCAAGCACTGCTTTTTGATTGTCTCCGGACAGAATTTCGGCAATGATCGGTTCTGCTAGTGCGTAAATCGCCTCAGCGCTGCCGATCAGCGTCAAGTCTTGTGCTTCTCCTTCAGTCTGAAAAGCAACTGCGGGCAGCGCTCGGCTGACAACCAACCAAAGGAAGACGAGCAGAAAAAGGCTTCGTTTTCGGTTCAAATTATGCTTCTTTCTCAATATTCTCGTCGACCGGCTCATCAGCAGGAGTGCTTCGGCTCGATTTTTGGTAAATTTCCGGATTAACTGTGTTTCGGTATGGAGCAGCAGTATCGCTCAAACAAACTGTGCGGATCACATCCATGATCGCAGCCGCCATGCCGGCGCGGGTTTCGACGGTATTCGTTCCGATGTGCGGGGTCAGCACTACCCGGTCAAACTTGGTCAGACCTTCAGGAATGCGCGGCTCATCTGGATAAACGTCGATGGCGGCGCCGCCCAGTTTGCCGCTCAGGAGCGCATCCATCAATGCTTGGTGGTCAACGATTGCACCTCTGGCGGTGTTGATCAAAATAGCGCCATCTTTCATTTTCGAAAAGGTCTCGTGGTTGAATAGATTTCTGGACTGATCATTGACCGGACAATGGATTGAAATGATATCCGAAGTCGCCAGCAGTTCGTCGAAACTGGCGTAACGGATGCTCTTTTCCTTTGCCATCGGCAGCCGATTGCGGTTGTAATACTGAATGTTCATGCGCAGCGGCCAGCAAAATTCAGCCAATGTCATCCCGATGTGCCCCAACCCGATGATTCCGAGCGTCTTGCCAAATAGATTATGCCCGGGATTTGACCCAATGGCAAACAGAGATTCAACAGCTGATCCGGCGCGTCTGATTTTTCGATCCAGCTCAGAAATACGGCGGCTGACGTTCAGCATCAGCGCCAGCGCCAGCTCTGCGGTTGATTGCGCGGTCGCGTCTGGAATGTTGATCACCGGGATTTTCAGCGCATTGGCTGCGGTAATATCAATGTTGTCATAACCGGCGCCGTTTGCCACGATCGTTTTCAGCGAGAGTGCTTTCGCGATCATTTTCGCGTTGATCTCTGTGATGGCAACGATCGCGGCTGTCTGGGGCAATATTTCATCAAGTTCAGCTTCTGTAAATTCGGAATCATAATCCGCTGGTTCGACCACTTTGAACTCTGGTTCAAGTGCGGAAAAATCTTCGACGCGAACTTTTTTAGGAATTAAGACAAATTTCCGGTCATCCATTCTTATAACTCCTTCTTTGACAACTGAACTGTGAAATCATTGATTCGTTCAGCAGACAGCACCCAGTCGAATCGATCCACGCTGCAAACCCATTCCAGATCGACTGCGGGTAAATCGGGCGACCCTTCGGTGGTAAATCGCATACCGTTAATTGAGTTTCTGACGCGGGCATCAAGCTCGGCTGTCGGCAGCGGTGTTCCTTTGAGCAGACTGATAATGTAATCCGCACAAGCTCGGTCTTCGTCGCCTCTGCCATCCGGCAGCACACCGGTTTCAACAAAGTGAACGCTTTGGGGAGCAGTGCGGCGGATCATTTCAGCAGCTGCCCGCGCTGTAACCAAGCTGACAGCCAAAATCGTTTTGCCATGCGTAGAGCGGATCAGCCCCTGTGTTCCGGCGGTCGTCCGCTGAATCAGCGTTTTTCCTTTCAGATCTGTGCAGATAATCTGATCAGGCGAATTGTTTAAATCAAATTCCGGAATTCCATATCCATTGACCTCGCCCATGATCAGCGAATCAGGGAACCGGTCTTTCAAATCCAGCGCTTGCTGAATTTCAGCGACACAAAAGATCGTGCGCGCGCCGCCAGCGAATGCGTATGCTGCGGTTGTGAACGCCCGCAGCACGTCAATCACGACAACAAAGTCAGTCCCTAATTCACAGTCGCTCAGCGTTCCGCGGCTAAAGTCGGGCAGTGCGGTGCGAAGCTGTCCCTCTAATTTTTTCTTCATACTGCCAATTATAATAAGAATCAATGACGAAAAGGGAAACGATCAACCTAACAAGCCAAATCCAGCTGCCTGCTGCTTTTGCAATTGTCGGAGATACGCACATCGCCGGTCAGTCAGAGCAGCTGAACACCGAACTGATGTCAGGGCTGGCAGAGCAGAAACCTGATTTGATTTTGCATACGGGTGACCTGATGGTTTCCCGTGTGCTTTCGGATCTGTCAGCGCTCGCTCCGGTCTTCGCGGTGCGCGGGAATCGGGATCTGCGGTTGTGGCGCGAACTGCCGGCTGCCATCTCTTTTCAGTTTCACCATTTTCGCATGATTCTCTTCCATGGATATGGCAATCTCCCGCAATATCTTTGGCTGAAAACGCTCAGCACTGTTTCGCATGACCGCATCCGGAATGCGGATTTCACTTTTCCAACCGACGCTTATGATCATGACTTGGTTTTTTATGGACATACCCATGCTGTTAGACTGGAAAGGAAAAAGAAATCCGTCATATTAAACCCGGGACCGTTTGAACTTCAGCCGGATGATAAAAAAAGGGTGCCTCCCAGTTTTGGCATGGTTCGGTTTGAAACCGCAGCGCGCGCAATTTGCTCGATTTTCCAGAAAGACCGCGATTGGCACGTTACTTGCAAGTTAACAATTGACAGAAATTTGAAGTCTGCGGAGGAAAACTGAAATGAACGGTGGATGGGTATTTGGATTTTTTCTTGGTGTTTTAGGCATTATCAGCCACTTCACCTACATACCTTTTTTCTCGGAATATAACTATTGGTTTTTGGTGATCGGCTTTTTCCTGGTCAGTCTGAATTCACGTTTTTATCGTTATTAATCTTAAAAGCGACTCTGCCGGAATTTCTTCTTTGCAGAGTTGTTTTTATTTAATCTCTACAAGCGAATTTAGTTTTGAATCATCCAGAAGTGAAAAATGGAGAGGAGCTGATTTTTCGGTTTATCCTGATCAACCATAAACATAAATAAGCCTGATTCTTCCATGCCTGGAAAATATATGCATTGTTTGAAATTCAGTTTTTTCTTAGAAAATAATAATGTTTTCAAAATCCCTCCGATTGAGTTTATCCAATCAAGTTTTTTGATAAAAAGAAATGCAGCAAATAATCCTTGCAAGGTGTAAGGATTATTTGCTGCTTCTGCTAAATTTTTGTTTGTGCTCAAAAACTGAGAAAGTCGTGACGCTGCTTGACACGAATGACGTCAATGCGAACCATGTATAATTTGAATTGGACTGTGCATTGCAAAAGAAAATATATGTCGAATAAGGGAAAATCATGAGTAAATACGTCATTGGTGTAGATTTTGGGACGCTCTCCGGCCGATCTGTGCTGGTAGATACGGCTTCAGGAGAGGAAATCGCGGACAGCGAATATGCATACCCGCATGCGGTCATGGATGAACAGCTGCCTGATGGCACCCCGTTGGGGTTAGATTGGGCGCTGCAGCATCCAAATGATTATCTCGAAGTTTTTTATCACACAATCCCGGATGTGATTGCCAAAAGCGGTGTTTCAGCCAGCGACATCATTGGTGTGGGCATCGATTTTACCGCCTGCACTTTCTTGCCGATCAAGCGAGACGGAACCCCATTATGTCTGCTCGAACAGTTTCGATCAACCCCGAACGCCTATGTTAAACTCTGGAAACATCACGCAGCTCAGGATAAAGCCAATCTGCTAAACGCAGTCGCTGCGGAGCGAGACGAGGTCTGGCTGCCGCGATATGGCGGAAAAATATCATCCGAATGGGAAGTGCCAAAGGTGATGCAAGTGCTCGAAGAATCACCGGAAGTCTATGAGGCTGCTGACTTCTTCATTGAAGGCGCCGACTGGGTGGTTTGGGCTTTAACTGGGAATTTAACACGCAATACCTGTACCGCTGGCTATAAAGGAATTTGGCATCATCGAGAAGGCTATCCATCCAAGTCATTTTTCAAGGCATTGGACCCGCGCCTTGAAAACTATGTGGAGGAAAAACTTGCCTATCCGATGATTCAACTTGGGAGTAAAGCCGGAGGAATCACGGCTGAAATGGCAGCTAAAACTGGGCTGCCAGCAGGCATTGCAGTGGCTGCCGGCAACGTTGATGCGCATGTGACGGTTCCTGCAGTAAAAATCAGCGGTTCAGGAAAAATGCTGGCAATCATCGGCACGTCCACTTGCCATATGGTAATGAGCGAAAGCGAACAACTTGTCCCTGGGATGTGCGGGGTAGTTGAAGGCGGTATCTTACCCGGATATTTTGGTTATGAAGCCGGACAAAGCTGTGTCGGTGATCACTTTGCATGGTTTGTCGAAAATTGCTGCCCGGTTGACTATTTCGAACAAGCAGAAAATGAGGGCAGAGATATTCATGAACTGCTGACCGATAAGGCGGAAAAACTGGAAGTTGGTGAAAGCGGTCTGGTGGCGCTTGACTGGTGGAATGGTAACAGGTCTGTGCTAGTGGATGTAGACCTGACAGGTTTAATTGTCGGCATGACACTTGCGACCCGCCCGGAAGAAATTTATCGCGCGCTGATTGAGGCTACTGCTTATGGCACGCGTAAGATAATCGAATCATTGAGGGAACACGGGGTAGCGATTGATGCGTTTTATGCTGCCGGCGGAATCTCTCAAAAGAATCCGTTGATGATGCAGATTTATGCTGATGTAATTGGATTGCCTGTTCACATCGCTGGATCGGCACAGGGACCAGCGCTCGGCAGTGCGATTTTTGCCGCTGTGGCTGCTGGGAAAGACGCTGGCGGCTATGATGACATCTTTTCAGCAGCTGACAGGATGGGCAAGCTCAATGACCGCGTTTATGATCCAGTTCCTGCGAATCAGGCTGTTTATGAGATGCTTTACGCTGAGTACAATAAGCTGCACGATTTCTTTGGCCGCGGTGGAAATGACGTCATGAAACGGTTAAAACAGATCAGGAAAGACGCAAAAGCATAAAGAATCTGATTTAGGACAGGCAGCTAGACTGATCAAAGGGCTGCCTGTTGTTTTAAAAAGCTTGATCTCTTGATCTATGGAAGGACTGCCAAAATATCAGGCGTCGATTTTATCCCCTTCAGTGGAAGGTGCCAGCATGAAGAGCAGACGCGCATCCGTGCTGCCCGGGTTGCTAAGTGCGTGGACTTCTGCCGGCTCGCAATGCACAAAATCACCGGCTTTCAGTCTATAAAGGCTGCCATCAATGCGAATTTCAGGTTCCCCTTCAACGACGAAAAAGTTTTCTTCCATAATCTGATAAAAATGCGGCGTCAGCTTCTCACCCGGAGCGAGCCGGATAATGCCGAAATTCATCCGATCGCCTTTGAGTAGGTATTTTGGTCCTGAATTCCCTTGTCGGAATTCTTTTTCACTTTCGTTGATAATGAACATAACTAATCCTTTCAGCAATGACCTGAAGCTTGCGGAATCATGCGGATGTTTCTCTAATTCTACCCATCTCTGACCGCATTTACCATTCATTATTGTCATCATTTCCGGCAGTTTCCCTTGACCTGAAGTTCGATCCAAACTAAACTAATTCTGATGAACGAAAAATGTGTTTTGGGGTACGGAATGTTGATGTGCAGCCGCCAAATGGGGCGGTCGAGTTTCACGTATCTTAGGAGATAATTTTTGTTTTTTTAAACGTTGACGGTTCGTGAGGCTCTTTAACATTAGAAAAAGAGCCTTTTTTTTTGGAAGTTAGACAGGAAGCTGAAGGATGATTCGGATCCGAAATCTGAGCAAACAATTCAACATGAAAGACGGTCCCTTTCAGGCACTCGAGGATGTGTCGCTTCACGTGGAACGTGAGGACATTTTCGGCATCATCGGGATGAGCGGCGCTGGAAAAAGCACGCTGATCCGCTGCATCAATTTGCTGGAACAACCGACTTACGGCGAGATTCTGATCGACGGGAAATGCGTTTTCAGAGAATTGAAACCGGAAGATGCGGCTCAATATGCCGAACCGAATTCCGTTCGCCTGAATGCAGCGGAACTGCTGCAGCTGCGCCGGGAAATCGGCATGATCTTTCAATCGCATAACCTGCTGATGCAGCGCACAGTCGAGGAGAACATTGCTTTTCCGCTCGAAATCGCCGGGGTTGCTAAACCGAAAATCCGCGACCGGGTCAATGAACTGCTGGCGATGGTCAACATCAGCGAGAAAGCCGGCAGCTATCCCTCCCAGCTCTCAGGCGGTCAACGGCAGCGGGTTTCGATTGCCCGGGCGATGGCAAATACGCCGAAAATCCTGCTCTGTGATGAACCTACATCTGCGTTGGATTCGTTGACAACCAACCAAATTTTAGACTTGCTGTGGGATATCAATCAGCAGTTCAAAGTCACAATCGTCATGATTACCCATGAAATTGAATTGGTAAAGAAAATTTGTCGGAAGGTCGCGGTGATCGATAACACCAAGATTGTAGATCAGGGCGAAGTCGGGCAGGTACTGCTGAACCCGAGCATGGAAATCACCCGTCAGCTGCTGCGCGGCAGAAAAGAAGTTGGAGCGTAGCCAGATGACATTTATTACCAATATCATTGACCTGATCCAGGAGTTTCAGGGGCTTCTGCTGGAAGCGACCTGGCAGACGCTTTATGTCGTTTTTCTGACAACCATCATTGCTTATCTGCTGGGGACCCCGATGGGAATTCTGGTCGTCATCAGCGATGCAAAGTCCATCGCTCCAAATAAAATTCTCAACGGGATTCTGAGTTGGATCATCAATATCGGACGTTCCATCCCGTTTATTATCCTGCTGGTAGCTTTGATCCCTCTGACCCGCTGGATCATGGGGACATCCATCGGCCCGATTGCAATGATCGTCCCCCTGACGATTGCAGCAACACCTTTTGTGGCGCGGATGATCGAACAGTCGCTGATCGAGGTTGACAGTGGATTGATCGAGATGGCGCAGGCGATGGGGGCGACATCGGGTCAGATCATTTGGAAAGTCTTACTTGCGGAAAGTCTGCCGTCAATCGTGCGCGGCGTGTCGATCACGATCATCAACCTGATCGGTTATTACGCCATGGCGGGCGCTGTCGGCGGCGGCGGACTGGGAGACCTGGCGATCCGCTACGGTTACTATCGGAATCAGTCTGATGTGATGATTTTGACGATCATCCTGCTGGTAATTATCGTTGAAATTGTCCAGCGCGCAGGAAACTCGCTGGCAGTCAAAATTGATAAACGAAACATTCAGTAATAAATCGATCGAATCTTTTTTATTTCGATTTAGAATATCAAGAACTATTTTGAAGGAGATTTAAATGAAACGTATTCATGTAATTTTAATTAGTTTGCTCCTCGTTGCAGTGCTCGCACTGACGGGTTGTTCAGCCAAAACTGACAAGGCGGTCGAAGACGCAGCCAAAAGCGCTGTGACCGATGTGGTTGAGTCCGCAGAAACGGTTAAAGAGACAGTCGTTGAGGTGGCTGGCGATGCAAAAGAGACCGCTGCTGTAGTCGTTGACGAAGCCAAAGAAACTGTCGAAACCGCAGTTGGCGAGGCAGTGACTGAAGTTGTTGACGCCGGTAAAGAAGCCGCTGCTGCACTGACTTTCTCAAAGGAATCACCGATCACGCTGAAAATCGGCGCATCACCGGTGCCGCACGCTGAACTTCTGGCCCAAATTGTCGAACCGCTCGCTGAAAAAGGCATCAAACTTGAAGTTATCGAGTTCACCGATTATGTCCAGCCGAACACTGCGCTCGAAGATGGCAGCCTTGACGCCAATTTCTTCCAGCATTTCCCTTATCTGGATGATTTCAACAAGACCCGCAAACAGGACAATTCAAATTGGACAACGCTTGTTCCTCTCGTCTACACTCATTTCGAACCGATGGGAATTTATAAAGGCAAAACTGCTGATTTGACGAAACTTCCTGAAGGCGCAAAAATTGCCGTTCCAAATGATCCGACCAATGAAGCTCGCGCGTTGCTGCTGCTTGAAGCAAACGGATTGATCAAAATCGCTGAAGGCAAAGGCTTGGAAGCGACGAAGAAAGATATCGTTGAAAATACCAAGAAGTTCGAAATCCTTGAACTGGAAGCAGCTCAGGTTGCTCGGGCACTGGTCGATGTAGATATCGCAGTGGTGAATGGTAATTATGCGCTGGACGCCGGTTTGACCGAAGCGGATGTTTTGGCACAGGAAAAAGCTGATTCTGAAGCAGCTGAAAAATATGCGAACCTGATCGCAGTGCGCGAAGGCGAAGAAGAACTCCCGCAGTTCGTCGCATTGAAAGAAGCCATCACTTCAGACGTGGTTAAAAAATTCATTGAGGAAAAATATCAAGGTCTGGTTGCTCCCGTTTTCTAATCAATTTTAAAAAAGTAAAAGCCGGCGAAAAAAACCGCCGGCTTTTTTATCGCGAAAATTTAAGCCTGGATTTAGCTTAGAAAGCTGATCCGATCGCTGATTCATAGTAAAATCAATCAGTGAAATCAATAAAAAGGAGTCTCCATGTCAGATTTTGATATTAAAAATCAATCTCTCGCCGAAGGCGGTCGCCGCCGCATTGAATGGGCAAATCGAGAGATGCCCGTATTGAGCCAGATTAAAGAACGGTTCGAGAAGGAAAAACCACTCAAAGGGATTCGCATGTCTGCCTGTCTTCACGTGACAGCTGAGACAGCCAACCTGATGAAAACACTGCAAGCGGGCGGTGCGGATGTCGTGCTGGTTGCGTCCAATCCGCTGTCAACACAGGATGACGTTGCAGCATCGCTGGTGATCAACGAAGAAATTCCGGTTCATGCCATCAAAGGTGAAGACAATGCTACTTATTACAAGCACATTGAATCAGCGCTGGCGCATAAACCGCAAATTACGATGGACGATGGCGCAGATCTCGTTAGTACCATTCATAAAAATCACCGCGACCTGCTGCCGGAAATCTTGGGCGGCACCGAAGAAACGACAACCGGAGTAATCCGGCTGCGCGCAATGGCTGCGGACAATGCACTGATGTTCCCGGTCATGGCAGTCAATGACGCGATGACCAAACACTTTTTTGATAATCGGTATGGAACCGGCCAGTCGACACTTGACGGGATCATCCGTGCGACGAACATCCTGCTCGCCGGCAAGGTCTTTGTCGTTGCTGGCTATGGCTGGTGCGGACGCGGTCTGGCACAAAAAGCCCGCGGCATGGGCGCGAACGTGGTCGTGACGGAAGTGGACACGCTGAAAGCACTCGAAGCGGTCATGGACGGTTTCCGCGTGATGCCGATGATCGAAGCGGCAAAGATTGGCGATATCTTCTGCACAGTGACGGGCGACATTAACGTGATTGACACTCATCATTTTGAAGTTATGAAAGACGGCGCAATTGTTGCCAACTCCGGACACTTCAATTGTGAATTGAATATCCCCGGACTTGAGAGCCTCTCAGTGAACAAGTATCTAGTTCGGCCATTCGTCGACGGATACGAGCTGAAAGACGGGCGCCGCATTCACATTCTGGGCGAAGGTCGCTTGATCAATCTGGCGTCAGCCGAAGGCCATCCGGCTTCAGTGATGGATATGTCATTCGCCAATCAGGCGCTGGCAGCCGAGTACATGATTAAGAATCATGCAAAGATGGAGAACAAGGTTTATTCTGTTCCGGAAGAAATTGACCGCGAAATCGCACGCATTAAACTCTCTGCAATGGGAATTGATGTGGATGTACTGACTGAAGAACAGGTCAATTATCTAAACTCCTGGGAAGAAGGCACCTAAACCGTCCAGTTTGGCTGAATTGAAGATAATGAGAATCCGTATATCGGTAATTAAACCCGGTGTGCGGATTTTTCTTTATTATGCCTTGAGGCAGTCGAACTCGTGAAACGAGAGAGACAAAAAACCACCCGCATATGTAGTGCAC
>DHPK01000033.1:0-239 GCA_002407845.1 Leptolinea sp. UBA5366
GCCATAAAACGCGATCCGAGGACGAACATGCGCTCTGCAACCAGCAACTGGGACTTCTGGACTTCCCTTCCGGAGGCGCTCCATCAGGTGACCATCACCATGAGCGACCGCGGGATCGCGAAAAGCTATCGCCATATGCACGGGTTCAGCTCTCACGCTTATTCTTTTTACAATGAGAAAAACGAACGCAATTGGGTGAAGTTCCATTTCCATACCCAGCAGGGCATTCAGAACCTGAC
>DHPK01000033.1:358-720 GCA_002407845.1 Leptolinea sp. UBA5366
CCAGCAGGGCATTCAGAACCTGACAGATGCGGAAGCCGGCGCAATTGTGGCAAACGACCGCGAATCGCATCAGCGCGACCTGTATGATTCGATCGAACGCGGCGATTTTCCGCGCTGGACGATGTTTGTTCAGATCATGACCGAAGAACAGGCAAAAAACATGCCCTATAATCCGTTCGATCTGACCAAAGTCTGGTACAAGAAAGATTTCCCGCTGCACGAAGTTGGTTATTTTGAACTGAACCGCAATCCGGAAAATTATTTCATGGACGTGGAACAAGCTGCTTTCAACCCGACGAACATTGTCCCCGGCATCGGATATTCCCCGGACCGCATGCTGCAGGGCAGGCTGTTCTCCTATG
>DHPK01000033.1:844-1359 GCA_002407845.1 Leptolinea sp. UBA5366
GCAGGGCAGGCTGTTCTCCTATGGAGATGCCCAGCGATATCGTCTCGGTGTGAACCACTATCAAATCCCGGTCAACCGTGCCAGGATTCCAACCAACCATTACCATCGCGACGGCGCGATGCGTACTGACGGCAATTTTGGCAGCACTGTCCATTACAATCCGAATTCCTATGGTGTCTGGAAAGAGGATCGCTCGCTGGCAGAACCGCCGCTCCCGGTCGACGGACCGATTGATAATTATGATTTCCGTGAGGACGATGCGCTCTATTATGAGCAGCCGGGCAAACTTTTCAATCTGATGTCTGCGGAGCAGAAAGAAGCGCTGTTCGGAAATACCGCGCGAAACATGCAGGGCACAACCGAACTCGTGCAGAAACGGCATATCCGCCACTGCTATCTGGCTGATCCGGAATATGGCAAGGGCGTTGCGAAAGCGCTCGGGGTTGACATCAACGCTGTCGACATGAATGATCTGTATGGCGCACGTGCCTGATCAATTCTGACAACTAATCAAT
>DHPK01000033.1:1515-1890 GCA_002407845.1 Leptolinea sp. UBA5366
AATCAAACAAAAGGCATCCCTTCAAGACGGAGGGAATGCCTTTTATTATTCGCAGCTGCCCTGCAGGGCTTTATGAAATTTGAACCAGCGTAGATTCTGTGCTTTTCTATAAAAAAACCGGATGTTGAATGCCAACACCCGGTGAACATCAAAGAGCTTCCAGTTGAAAAAAGCTCTATCCGCAACAATTATTCAGGCAGTGTGATTTCTCCATGAATTGCAGAAACGGCTGCGACCGCCGGCGAACACAGATAAACCTTTGCCTTTGGTGATCCATAGCGGCCGAGGAAATTGCGATTGTTGGTAGCCAGCATAACCTCGTCATCGCCGAGCAACCCTAACGAACGCCCTTCACAGAAGGAGCAGTAAGCAGGC
>DHPK01000033.1:2014-4579 GCA_002407845.1 Leptolinea sp. UBA5366
GAAGGAGCAGTAAGCAGGCGTCACCAGGGCTCCGGCTTTGACCAGTGTCTGGAGATAGCCGGCTTCAATCGCCTGTTCGATAATCAGGTTGGATGCCGGGGTCACGATGAATTTCAAGTTTGGTGCAACGGTCTTATTTTCAAGAATCTCAGCTGCGATTTTCAGGTCACCCAGCCGGCCGTTGGTGCAGGAGCCGAGCGCAATTTGCGAAACCGGGGTGCCGACGACTGATGAAACTGGCTGGACATTGTCAACGAACGGCGGACAGGAGACATAAGGTTCCAAGTCTTCAGCCCGGTAATTCAAAACGCGTTCGTAAACGGCGTCAGCGTCCGGTTTAACCCAGGCGACGTCTTCATAATTCATCTTGCAATAGTCAGCTGTCTTCTGGTCAGCGGCGAACAACCCAACCTTGCCGCCGCATTCAACCACCATGTTGGCGATTGTCAACCGGTCATCGATCGACAGGTCATCGATGGTTGACCCGACAAATTCAAGCGAGCGGTAAGATCCGCCGTCCGCTTCAAGGTCGCCCAGCACGCGCAGGATGATATCCTTGGCGTAAACGTGCTCAGGCAGTTTCCCCTCAACCCGGATTTGGATTGTCGATGGGACGCGCAGCCACAGGCTGCCCATGCCCCAGATGTATGCCATTTCAGTATGCCCGATGCCAGTCGAAAAACAGCCGACAGCGCCATAGGTCGTGGTGTGCGAGTCGGTGACGAAGATGATCCCGCCCGGTTTTGCATATCCCTGTTCCGGAATAATCTGATGGGTGATTCCGCCGGTTGGGAAGATGTTATTAATCCCGAAGCGATCCTGCAAGCGGTATAAGACTTCCGTGTTGCGCGGGTCATCAGACAGGCAGCAGGGGGACAGGTGGTCGTTTAAGATGATAATTTTTTCCGGGTCCCAGACCTTTGTAAATCCCATGCTGTCAAATTTCTTTTCAAGCGACTCGTTGTAAATATCGTGAACACCGACGTAATCCGGTGTGACAGTGATCAGGTCTCCCGGATGAATATCCTGAAGATTTGCGTTTCGCATCAGAATTTTTTCTGCAAGTGTATATCCCATAATGTGTTCTCCCTCACTTGATCTCGGCGACGCAGGAAACGTCACGGAGCTTGATCCGATTTTTCAAGAGATTGGTTCTAAACAGATCCCTTTGACAGTCGTTTGCGAACGCTTTGAATCAGTCCGCCGTCCATGATGATCTCAAACAGATTATCCGCGACTTTTCCGATTGGATAACGCTTGCCCTCGTAGATAATTGCATCATTGATCACAACATTGATCGTTTTCCCCTCTTCAACCAGATCCGGGACGACATCATTTTCAATCAGCAAAATGCCGTTATTGATTGCGTTTCTGAAAAAGATTCGGGCAAAGGACTTGGCAATGATGCAGCGAATACCGGCAGCGACGATGACTTCCGCCGCCATTTCGCGTGAGGAGCCGGCGCCGAAGTTATTGCCGGCAACGATAATGTCGCCGTCTTCAATTAGTGCAGCCAATTCCGGCCGCAGCGGTTCGAAGATAAATTTCGTCATTTCTTTCATGTTGCCGCTGGACACGTGTTGAGTTGGAATGATGATATCGGTGTCGATGTCATCACCGAACTTCCAGATTCGTCCGGTCAATTTCTTTTCTGCCGGGCTGGCTTCAGCCGCGGTTTCTTCAGCGTCAGCCTCTGCGAGCGAGCCGGTGACCGCTGTCCGGAGACAGGCTTCCGTCGAACCGAGAATAATAACTGAACTTTCCGGACCGGCATACCCATTGGTCTGAACCCGATCGTTCGACACCATCACTTCATTCACGCCGATGCGCGCCATGAAGTCCGGTGTAGCGCACTGATTTAAAACCAGCCCGCCGGCGTTCAGAATTGTGGTGACATAGCCGCGGTCACAGGCTTCAACGTATACATCAGCGCTGTTTGGCGCAACGGACAGGCGGATGCGCCGCGCCAGCGGTTTGTTTTTCAGCATTTCTGCAGTCGCAGCAATTGCTTCCAGTGTTCCGCCAGCTGCTCCGCCGATGAAAACAGCGAAAATGGATTTTGATCCGAGCGCGCTCAAGTCGTTTGATCCAAGCTCTGACGGCAGCAGGTAAGGGTCGACGTTGCTCAGGTCAAGCGTGACATTTTGACCGGCGTTTTCATCTTCACCGAACCACAGAACTGCATTTTTCCAATTGGATAAAAGCGCGCAGAAACTCAGTTTCTGATCCTCGGTCCAACCTGAAAGCAGGTTGGGATCAATCACAGCCAGCCCTTCCGGTTCGCCATTCTCGCATCCAAAAGCCAGCAGCCCGAATGCCGCGCGGGCATAGTCAGCTGCAGAAGCCTTGAAGCCAAAGTGAATCGCTTTTTGGCGGGTCTCATTCAGGCTGGTTTTCCCTCTTTTGATGGTTTCAATCAGGTCGTCGCCGTCCTGGCAGATGCCGAGGCAGTCGTTCAATGCAGCTGCGTTGACACCGGGGTCATTTGAAACCCAGACCTGCCCGGCTGCGTTTTTCGACCAGGCTTTGATCATCACGTTCAGCGTCGCACGACCATAACTGACC
>DHPK01000033.1:4712-10496 GCA_002407845.1 Leptolinea sp. UBA5366
GACCATAACTGACCTCGCAGCCCCAGCGCTGGGCAAGGGTCCGCATACGTGTCTGATCCATGGAGGATTCAGGCGAATTCGGCGGAATCAGCTGATCAAAAACGAAGCTGATCCGGCTGCTGTCCGCCGGCGTGATGGTTTCCAAAGCGTCTAAAATGTAGCAGTTAATATTGGTAAGAACAATTTTATCGACCGTCAGATCATCTAATTTAAATTGTGATAATTTATTCATATCCGTCCTCTCATCAACGGTTTTTCTTGAGCCAGATGCCATAATTTTCAGCATCGCGTGTCAAAGCGTCCCGGAAATCGGGGTGGCTGATTGAAATCAACGCTTCTGCCCGCTCCCAGGTGCTCTTGCCTCTCAGGTTAACTTTTCCGAATTCAGTCACCACCCAATGAACTGCAGTCCGGGGATCGGTGACGATTGATCCCGTCTGGATTGCCGGCACAATGCGCGAATGCACCTGACCTGCTTTGTCTGTGAACGTGGAGCTCAGACAGATAAAGCTTTTCCCTTCGCGTGCATGGCTGGCGCCCAGAACGAAGTCAAGCTGACCGCCGGTGCCGCTGATCTGTCTGCCGGTCATAGATTCAGCATTGACCTGCCCCAAGAGATCCACTTCGACTGCGTTATTGATTGAAATGAAACGATCATTTTGAGCAATGATAAAGGGATCATTCACGTAGTCGACCGGCGCGGTCATCAGCTGCGGATTGTCATCGATAAATTCATAAAGTTCAGTCGACCCGGCAGCAAAGGCATAGACCTGTTTGCCCGGATCAGTTTTCTTGCATCGTCCGCTGATTTTCCCGCGGTTGGTGAGTTCCATCATGCTGTCCACATACATTTCAGTGTGGATGCCCAAGTCTTTGAGGTCTGACTCAGCGAGCAGCATGCCAACTGCGTTCGGCATGCTGCCGATGCCCAGCTGCAGACAAGCCTGCTGCGGAATTTCTTCCATGATCAGCTCAGCAATTTTCCGGTCAGTCTCGTTCGGCGGCTTGGTCACCATCGTTGGAATCGGAGCGTCGTCTTCGACGATAAAGTCCACCTCTGAAATATGAATGCATTCATCATATTTGCCGAGCGAACGCGGCAGATTGGGATTGACTTCAACGATAACCGTTTTTGCTTTGCGGCAGACTGCCATTGCGCTGGCGGCGGAAGGACCAAAGTTGAAATAACCGAATTTGTCCATCGGGGTCACGATCAGCAGCGCCACATCGATGTTCTCGATATCGTTTTGATAGAGCATCGGCAGATCGGAAAACCGCATCGGGATATGATACGTGCTGCCGCCTTTGGCGCTGGTGCGGTCATGCCCGCCGTAATACCAGCTGTTATAGGTGAAAACCGCCCGGTTTTCTTTCTGATTAGCAGCCATCACAGCTGGCGGATGCATGCTCAGCACGTTGCGGATCATGACGTCTTCAAGCTCGGATGCCCGGGCTGCCAGCGCCTGATCCAGCGCGTTCGGCATGGCAATTGCCAAACCATAATCAAGCCAGTCGCCAGACTTTACAACCTTAACTGCTTGCTCCGCAGAAACGTGCTTTTGGGCATATTCTTTGGCGTAAGCGTTCATTTCAGGCATCCAATTCTTCAAAGATTTCGGCGGCGGGAATCAATGATGCCGCTCCGCAATAGAAGAATACCAGCCGCATGACTTCGCCTAATTCATCAACCGTTGCGCCTTTTTCATACGCCAGTTTCCCGTGCGTCTGAATTGTCGTCGGCACGCCTTTGGAGCATCCCAGCGCGAACAGAATTAATTCGATCATCTTGGGGGAAAGATGTTCAAGCGATGATTTCGAATTCTCGTAACTGTCGCTGAATGCTTTGACCAATCCGGGATCATTTGCAATTCTTTTATGGAATGACAGCACGCTGCCGCCGCGTTTTTCTGCCAGGTCAGCGAGCTCTTTCTTTGCTTCTTTAATCTTCTTTTCGTCAGTCTGTTTCATCTTTCTTCCATCCTTACTTATTTTTGTTTTCCAAAAATGGTTTTGCCTGCTCAGGGAACAGAATGTAACTCAGAATATCCTCGTCCGATTTTGCAAAGGAGCGGCTTTCTTCAACGCCTTTTTCCCATTCCGGCTCGATCAGGCTGCCGGGGCGGACAGTGCAGATCTCCGCGTCTTCAGCAAGCACGATTTCCTTCAGCGTCTCGCTGATTGACCCGGGAACACGTCCATACAGCCCTTTGACATAATCTTTGATTTCGGAAGACATCATCAAATAGCGCGAACCCACCAGCACATTGGTCGTAGCCTGAGCGGCTACAATCTGGGCAAAGGGGGTCGCAAGCGGGGGATAGCCCATGTCTTCCCGAACACGATAGACTTCTTCCATAACTTCACCGATGCGGTCGAAGGAGTTCATCTGCTTCAACTGCGATTCGAGGTTGGAGAGCATGCCGCCCGGAATTTGATGTTTCTGAACGCTGGCATCCACGCCGATCATTTCAGTCTTGAATTCTTTGTATTTTTCGACCAAACCCAGGAAATATTTGTTAACTTCGATCACCTTCTCAAGGTTGATCCCGGTGTCGTAGGGCGTTTCCTGCAGACTGACGACGAATGTTTCTGTCGCAGGATGGGACGGGCCGCCTGCCAACGCTGAGACGTTGCAGTCGATGACTTCGGCGCCGGCGCGGATGGCTTCCCAATAGGCGATGTCAGCCATGCCGCCGATCGAGTGAGCTTGAACATGAACTGGAACATCAAAGCGCGCTTTGACTGCGCTGACGATGCGGGACATTTCCACCGGTGTGAGCATGCCTGCCATATCTTCGATATGAATCGCTTCGGCTCCCAGCTCTATATAGCCTTCAACCACTTTCAGATAATAGTCGACAGTGTGAACCGGGCTTTTGGCATAAGCGATGTTGGCTTCGGCGCGCTTGCCTGTTTTCTTGACTGCGTTGAAACATTGTTCAGTGTTCCGGACATCGTTCAGTCCGTCAAAAATCAGGAAGATGTCAATGCCGCAATGCGCTGCTGTTTCGATAAACTTGGCAACTACGTCATCCGCATACTGCCGGTAACCGACCAGATTTTGCCCTCTGAGCAGCATACGCAGCGGTGTCTTCGTGACGTGCTGCTTGAACTGCCGGATGCGTTCCCAGGGATCTTCGTTCAGGAAACGGAGGGCGACATCGAATGTCGCGCCTCCCCACATTTCCATGGAATCATAGCCGATGCTGTCCATCGCCGGTAAAATCGGAATCATGTCCTCAAGACGGATCCGGGTAGCCAGCAGTGATTGCTGCCCATCGCGCCATTCAACGCTCGCGATCCGAACCGGCTTCGGTTGACTGTTCTGCATATTCTTCTGTCTCCTCTTATGCCGTTTCTTGATCGGCTAATTTCTTGTATTGTTCATATTTTGACTGAGCGTAATCTTTTGCCTGCTCAGCGAGTTCAGCCGCGCGTTCCGGATTTTTCTGCATCAATGATTTGTAGCGGACTTCGCTGTTCATGAATGCTGTGTAATCTTCGGATGGGGCTTTGGAATCGAGGCGGAACGGATTCTGCCCTGCCTCGGCTGCCTGCGGATTGTAGCGGTACAAATTCCAATATCCGGAAGCTGTCGCTTTTTTCGCCTGTTTCAGCGATTCGCCCATTCCGCCGCGGATACCGTGGTTGATGCAGGGAGCATAAGCGATGATCAGCGATGGACCTTTATACGCTTCTGCCTCTTTGATGGCTTTGATCACCTGATTCATGTCCGCGCCAAGCGAAATCTGAGCCACGTAGATGTAGCCATACGCCATCATCATCATGCCAAGGTCTTTTTTCGGCGTTGACTTGCCGCCGGCAGAGAACTGTCCCATAGCGCCCAGCTGGCTTGCTTTAGACATTTGACCGCCCGTGTTGGAATAAAGTTCAGTGTCCAGCACCAGACAGTTGATGTCTTCGTTTTGAGCGAGCACATGATCCAGCCCGCCAAAGCCGATGTCATAAGCCCAGCCGTCTCCGCCGATCATCCACATCGATTTTTTGCTCAGATGTTCCTTGTTGTCAAGGATCGACAGGCGCAGCGCTTCGGCTTCTGCATTTTCGAATTTAGCTGCTGATAATGCCGCGATAACACGCTGGCGGCGTTCCATTGTGCCTTCGCCTTCGTCCAGGTTGTTCAGCCAGTCCTGCAGGGCTGCCTGAATTTCAGGACCAGGATGTCCGAGCGCCAGCAGTTTTTCGATGCTGGTCTTCAGTTTCTTGCGGTGTTCGCCCACTGCCAGCAGCATCCCATAGGAAAATTCGGCGTTGTTTTCAAAAACTGAGTTAGACCATGGCGGCCCGAATCCATCCTGATTGGTGGTGTAGGGAGTCGAGGGGGCAGCTGCACCCCATGCCTGCGTACAGCCGGTGGCGTTCGCAATGTACATGCGTTCCCCAAACAACTGGGTCAGGAGCTTGATATAAGAGGTTTCCCCGCAGCCGGCACATGCGCCGGAGAACTCCAGCAGCGGCTGTTCAAATTGGCTGCCTTTGATCGTGAAACGATCCATCTGGTTTTCCTTCGCAGTCAAGCTCAAAGCGAAGTCCCAGTTGTCTTTTTCTGACAGCGCTTCCTTCAATGGCTGGAAGCTGAGTGCTTTTTCCTTTGCCGGGCAGGTGTTGACGCAGACGCCGCAGCCAGTGCAGTCGAGCGGGCTGACCTGAATCCGATACTGATAGGGCTCAAGGTTTTTGCCTTTCGCCTGAACGCTCTCAAATGAGGCGGGAGCCTGCTGCTTTTCTGAATCGTTCAACAGGAAAGGACGGATTGCTGCATGCGGACAAACCATCGAACATTGGTTGCACTGAATGCATTTTTCCGAATCCCACTTCGGCACATTGGTTGCGATCCCGCGCTTTTCAAATTTGGACGTGCCAAATGGGAAAGTTCCGTTGACAATATCTTTGAAAGCGCTGACCGGAATCGTGTCGCCTTTTTGAGTATTGGATGGGATCATGATGTTCTTCACGTAATCCGGGAGACCAGCTCCGCTCTCGGGCTGAGCAGCCGCAGTTTTCCATGAAGGCGGAATCTGAACCTGATGCAGTCCGTCGGCTCCTGAATCGACAGCCTGGTAGTTCATGCTGACAATTGCTTCGCCTTTGCTTGTGTAGGAACGCTGGGCGGCGTCCTTCATCAATTTTTTCGCCTGTTCAAAATCGATCACTTTCGAAAGATAGAAGAATGCGGATTGCAGGATTGTGTTCGTCCGGCGTCCAAGCCCGATCTCTTCAGCAAGTTTCGTTGCATCGATGGTATAGAACTGGATGTTGTTGTTCGCAATATAATTTCTGGCAGCTGCCGGAAGCTCGGAAGACAATTCCTCATCGCTCCAGCTGCAGTTGAGCAGGAAGATTCCGCCCGGTTTGACCTGCTGCACGATATCGAATGATTTCATGTAGGAAGGTTCATGACAGGCGACGAAATCCCCGTTTTCTTCAATAGTGTAATGGGATCGGATCGGCTCATTACCGAAACGCAGGTTCGATTTGGTGACGCCGCCTGACTTTTTGGCATCATATTCAAAATAAGCCTGAACGTATTGATCCGTATTCTCACCGATAATTTTGATCGAATTTTTGTTTGCACCAACGGTGCCGTCTGAGCCCAGACCCCAGAATTTGCATTGCAGAATCTGGTCGTTTTGGACGTCAAAATCGGCTTTCGGCAGGGACAGGAATGTGACATCGTCCGTGATGCCGATGGTGAAATATTTTTTGGGTTTGGCTTCCTTCATGTTGAGGAAGCAGCTGTAAATTTGATCCGGCGCGACGTTC
>DHPK01000033.1:10648-17066 GCA_002407845.1 Leptolinea sp. UBA5366
GACGTTCTTCGATGAGAGCCCGTAACGGCCTGAGAAAACTTCCGCTTTCACCTGGCTGCTGACAAGCGCTTCGCAAACGTCAAGATAGAGCGGTTCGCGCGCACCGGGTTCTTTGGTGCGATCCAGTACAGTGATGCGTTTGCAAGTGGCTGGAATTTCATCGACGAAATGGCTGATCGAGAACGGGCGGTAAAGGTGAACTTGAACAAAGCCCACTTTTTCACCTTTTTCAATCAAAGTGTCAACCACTTCTTTAATGACACCGGAAATGGACCCCATGCCGATGATGACATGCTCGGCTGCCGGATCGCCGTAATAATTGAACAGACGGTAATCCGTGCCGGTGAGGGCATTGATCTTTCCCATGTAATCCAGCACAGTTTCAGGCAGCTGATCATAATATGAGTTGATTGCTTCCCGGTGCTGGAAGAACAGATCCGGATTTTCAGCAGTCGACCGCTGATCTGGATGTTCGGGGTTCATGCTGCGTTTCCGAAACGCCCGCACAGCTTCCCAATCCAGCATGCCTGTGAGGTCATCATACCCCAGCGTCCGGATTTTCTGAATTTCGTGCGACGTGCGGAAACCGTCAAAAAAGTGAATAAAAGGTACCCGTCCCTTGATTGCAGACAGGTGCGCAACAGCTGCCAGATCCATGCATTCCTGCACATTGGCGCTGGCAAGCTGGGCGAAACCGGTTGTACGCGCCATCATCACGTCGGTATGATCTCCGAAGATCGACAGCGCGTGTGTGCCGATGGTGCGGGCAGCCACGTGAATGACTGCCGGAAGTAGCTGTCCCGCCATGCGGTACATAGGAGGGATCATCAGCATCAACCCCTGGGAAGAGGTGAATGCTGATGTCAGTGCGCCTGCTTCAAGCGCGCCATGCATGGCTCCGGCGGCGCCGATTTCTGACTCCAGTTCGCGGACGGTTACTGTCTCGCCGAACAGGTTTGTCTTCCCATTGGCTGACCATGTATCAACGTGCTCGGCCATCGGGCTGGATGGGGTGATAGGATAAATTGTGCTGACATCTGAAAATGCATAGGCAACGTAAGCAGCCGCTTCATTTCCATCCATCGTTTTTTTCGCAAAAGCCATGTTTTCCTCCTCTATATAATTTAACTTTTGTGTTTTTGAGTCTGAATGATCAGGCTAAAAGCCCCGACACGATGCTGGCGACGATCAGGATGATCGCTCCACCGACACGGGTGGCGACAGCGGAGAACGGCAGCAGTTCCATGCGGTCGGATGCGCCGAGGATACCAAGGTCACCGGAACCGCCCATGTCTGCTGCGCAGAGTCCGGCAGAGATACCCGCTTCAACCGGATAGAAGCCCATGATTTTCCCGAACAGGGCTGCGCCGAGGAAGGCGCCGATACTGCAGAGGACGATGATGATCAGGTAGGTTGGGCTCAGCATGGAGGCAACTACCTGCAGGTCGATCAGTGTGATGCCGATGCAGCAGAGGATGATGTTTTTGATGACGGACATAACCGCGTCAAAGAAAACAACGATGCTTTCCTCAACATCCTGCGGGAACAATGCAAAGGATTTGACGATTACTGCGATGATCACCATGTAAGCATAGGCATGGAACTGCGGAATGAAATAGGCAACCATTCTGCCGAGCAGGATGAAGGTGAATGATCCGACGAAACCAACGCCCAGCTGTTTGTAGTTCTGGAATTTGTAATCTGCTTCGTCAACGGGATCGTTCGGTTTAGAAGGCATTAACTGGCCATAACCCGTCAGCTTCGGCTTGTCTTTGACAAGGTTGGAAATCACACCAGCGAATATAATCGCCAGGGCGTTTGCCAGCGCGATGGAAGGCGCCATGATGGAAAGCGTTTCTTCAGCAGGAACACCTAGCGTCGACTGGTAGATTTCGGACAATGGCATTGCGCCAGCGCTCATCCCGCCGCCAACGATCGGCAATGCGATGAAGAGGATCGTGTCACGGATGCTTTGCTGCGTGATTAGCGCGCCGATTGACGCAAAGATCACCACAAAGAGCTGTGCGCCGATGACGGTTGGGAGGAAGCGGACAGCTGCGCGTTTCAGGATTGTCCGGTTGGTGCCCATGATACTGCCGGCGATCAGGGTTGCTAAGGCGAAGTTGATGAAATCCATCTCGCCGCTGAAAAATGACTTGACGTTGCCCTGAATGGATTCAGGGATGATGTTGAAGGTTGCCAGTGCTGCAGCGCCAAAAATGACAGCGATCGAACCGCCGCCAAGATAGTCTTTGACAATCGGCGTGTGGTCGCCGATCCAGGCGAGCAGGGAGCCAAGCAGCAATGTGAAGAACATTGCCCCGCCCATGCCTTTAGGGAACACGGACATGACAACGCCCAAAACGGCGATGGCACTGAAAATCAGGAACCAATTCAACTTGAAGCCCATAATGCGGATTTCTTTGATGTTCATATTACTCCTCTGTGTATTGAACTATAAGATATTTGTTAACGTTTAGTAGAACGTTATACCGAAATATAACATGACCATTTATTTTTCGCAATAGTGATAAAAGTAATACGTTATACTGTTACAAAAATCATGGTTCGGCAGTTGGATTTTACTCGCTCCAGATCCAATTTGGGTGATAGAAGTTATTGCTTGCAAATTTTCTGCGGAAAACATCATTTCACAGCTCGATTTGGTCTGTTCTGGCTGATTATGTGCTACTGAAAAAACTCCCTTTTCATAGATTAGTGAAGACCTTTTTTTTAATGGAGATCAATCATTGACATCTAATGAACCCACCAAACCTCCTGATTTATGTCCCACTCAAAAATAGGAAAAGTTGCGATGGTAACTTGGGAAAATATTTTGGACTAGGATAGACAATGAATAGAAGAGTAATAAAAAATATAAAAAATACAATTACTAAAATATTAAAAAGCGACTTTGATTGAATAAAACCAACAGGATAAACTTCAATTAATAATGAAAATTCAAAATGGAACTACAAAAACGGCCGGTTTGGCAGATTAGCAAAGACAATCCCGATCCAAAGAAAAAAACTGTCTAAACGCCTGCAGCTGCCATGAACGAGCGAATTGTATCGGCGTTCCAGTCTTTCGAAAAAGTGTCAGCTGAAAATCGATCCTGACCTTTCAACACACTGCTGACGATGATGCCGTCCGCCAGCTGCAGCGCCTCGGCAACATTGCCAAAATTAACGCCTCCGCCGATCAGCAGCGGCACGCCCAGGTCAGCTGCGCGAACTTCTTTGATCCGATCGACCGTTTCTGCATAAGAGATGCCCGTCAGAATCAGCGCATCGGCATTGCCGAAAACGGCAGCCTGCTTGCAGACCTCGCTCAGCGGCAGCGGTGCCAAAGGAACTCCGGTTCGATCATAGACATCAACGAGCAGCTGAACATTTTCAGCGCCTAAAAGGGTCTGATATTCCTGCGCTTCAGCCGCGCAGCCTTCCAGCACTCCCTCAGCTTTGAGCATCGCGCCGACAAACACCTTGAGCCGCACAAAATCAGCTCCGATCGCCTTGGCGACAGAGATCGGTTCTTTCGCACCGTGCCCCATGAAGCACAACCCAAGTTTCAGTTCGGGAAAAGCTTGCCGCAGGGCATAGCCGACCACTGCCATGCCCCCGATGATATAAGGAGGTATCTCTTTTTTCACCGGGTGATCTCCCAGGTCTTGAATGTAAAGCGCCGAAATGCCGTTCGATACTGCCATTTCCGCATTGCGCAGCGCGAAATCGATCGTCTGCTGCATCGCGTCTCTGCCTGAGGACTTGGCTGCATTTGCAGAACCGGGCAGCGGCGGCAGGTGCAGCGCGGCACAGATGATTTTTTCAGCTGATTTTGTCATGTTAAAACTCCTTGTGAGCGGTGAAAAAATCTGTCGGGCTTTCGCTGGTGCGAATGCGACTGATGCCGCCGCCGCCTTCGCGGCTGCGCCCGCCGGAGAAGTCCCGAAAATAAGGTTCACCGAGTTTCTCGGCGCGCCAGGCGGCATAAAGCGCGCCCGGGATGACCATCAGGATCGGGGTGAACATCTCGCTGAACCCGGCTGAGATTGACAAATGGACAGTTCCAGCCTGATTTCCAGGAGCTGCATCTTCAGGAGCGATCACAGCGACGCGTCTGCCAATCGCGATGGCAGCAGTAATGATTTCTTTCGCGCGGGTCTTGTCACGGTCAGCCGCGCTCAGGATAAAAGTTGGGGTGGTGGCATGTTTGCTGAAATACTGCAGATGCGCCCATTCTTCAAGATCCTGACCGGCGGACATTTCTCCGGTAGCTTCGATCATTTTGGCTGCTGAAAACAGAGCAGACCCGAAATTCGGACCGCTGCCGCAAAAGATCGAATCGCGCTCGTCCAGCCAGTCGCCGGCAAGCGTCTCGATTTTTTCGAGGTTGCGGCTGATGCAGCGATCTGCCGCTGCTCCCAGCGCGAAAAGCTCCGCTTTTCGTTTCTGATACTGGTCTGGCGTCAGCCGCCCGCGGATTTTTCCAATCTGCAGCGCTAACAGCAGCGCCGCGATTTGATTGGCAGTGAAAGAGCGGATGCCGGGCACGATCAGTCCTGCAGGCACATCGAAGGCTGGCTGTGAACTGTCAACCACGATTTCGGCAGCCTGCGCGACCGGACTTGCGGGAGCAGCTGTAAATGCCAGCGTCTTGGCACCGGCTATGCGGGCATAGCGCAGCGCTTCGGCTGTGCGTGAGACTTCGCCCGAGACGGAGGTTCCGACCACCAGGCAGTCTTCCGGCCGGTTGAGCTGGTCGGCGGTGTAGCGCGCGAACTGCATTGAGGTCAGCGGGGTCGTCGAAACGCCAGCAAGCTGGCGGAATGCCAGCTCTGATCCCAGAGCGACATGGTAAGAATCGCCGCATCCTGTTAAGAAAATTTGATTGACATCGCTGATCCAATCAGCTGTGACGGCATTTTGAATGTTCTCCGCGTAACGTGGAACAATCTCTTCGATCAATGCCGGAATGCTTCGAATCTGGTCGATCATCGCGTTCATAGCTGGTTTTCCCTTTCAGACTAGATCAGGTTCTAAATAATTTGAGTGTCTCCTGAATCAGTTCCGTGTTCAATGGATTTTGAGTCAGCTGCTGACTCAAAAAGTCTTTAATTTCAAATTTGTCCGGCATTTTTATGCCGGCGCCTTTCCGTGACACGAGCATAGCTCCCATGCTGTTCGCCAGTGTTCCAGCTGCTGCCAGCGGGAATCCATGCGTCAATCCGTAAATCATGCCGGCGCTGAATGCGTCTCCGGCACCGGTAGTGTCAATGACCGCTGCGGGGAAACCCGGAACCAGGACCTGATGGTCTTTATCAATCAGGTGGCAGCCTTGTGCTCCGACTTTCAATCCAAGGATCTTGACGCCATAACCGAGCAGTTTGTCCATCGCTTCGGTTAAATCATCACAACCGGCGATGGCGCGGGCTTCGTCCCTGCCGAGGATCAGCAGCGTCACATTCGCGAGCAGATCGGTCAGCCGGCTGCCCAGTTTGTAAGCTGGCTCGACGCCGATATCGATTGAAACCGGGATGTTCAGATCGCGGGCGATTGCGGCTGCCTTTTCGACAGCGGTCAGTCCTGATTCTTCCAGCAGCATATAGCCGCTGATGTGGAGCATTGATGCGCCGGTGAACAGTTCAGGCATGATGTCAGCCGGGCTGAGCCGGCGATTGGCGCCGCGGTAAGTGAACATTGTGCGTTCACCGTCCGGCGTCACGATCGCCAGCGTGGTGCCGATTGTGTCGGATTGATCCTGCTGCACAAAATCGACACAAACACCTTCAGTTTCCAGCTTGTCCAGCATTTCAGCCGAACGCGCGTCGGCTCCGGCGTGCGTAACCAAGATCGGGCGGCAGCCGAGATGCGCCAAGCCGATGGCAGTGTTGGACACAGATCCGCCCAGCTCCTGATACATCTCTGTGGTCATCCCATCCCCGCCTTTTTGGGGATAGTCGGGGACCATCATGAACCAGTCGATGCACAGGTCCCCGATCAGCACAATTTTTTTCAAGTCCGCGCTCATGCGAAGCCTTTGTTTGAGCTTGAATCTTGTTTCATGCAGCTATTATTTCAACCCTTCAAGCGCCTTGGCAATCTGGCAGGCAAGCAGCACATTGTTTTCGAGCAGCGCCCGATTCGAGACAATCGTTCTGCCGTCCGAGTGATGTGCCATCCGCGACAACAGGAAAGGCGTCACAGCCTTGCCGGTGATGTTCGCGGCATGGAGGTCAGCGTTCGACAGTTTTGTCCATTCTTCAATCTGTGCGTTCGGAATTTCGTTTTCTGCCGGGATCGGATTGAAAACCAGAATCGTCCCTTTAATTTTCATTTCGCGCGAGATCAGCAGGGATTGGGCAATCTCTTCGGCTGATTCAACAGGCATGATTTTATAGCCGCAGCTGCGGCTATAA
>DHPK01000033.1:17194-19592 GCA_002407845.1 Leptolinea sp. UBA5366
TAGCCGCAGCTGCGGCTATAAAATGCCGGCATTTCGTCCGTTTTGTAACCGACAACCGTTACACCCAGCGATTCGAGCAGTTCCTGCGTGCCGTTCAGATCAAGGATAGCCTTTGGACCGGCACAAACAACGACCAGCGAGCTGCGGGTCATTTCGAAAAGATCCTGAGAAACGTCCCAGTCTCCGGGGTGCACTCCGCCGATACCGCCGGTCGCAAATACATCAATGCCGTTGAGAGCGGCGATGCGCGAGGTGGCGCTGACGGTTGTCGATGCGTTCAGTTTTCGGGCGACAACAACTGGCAATTCACGGACACCGGCTTTGAGCACTTCAGCTTCCCCTGCCAATTGTCTGATTTCTTTTTCAGTCATGCCGACTCTGATTTCACCGGCGAGCACGCCGATGGTGGCGGGTTCACAATTCTGCTCCCGCACAATTTCTTCAAATCGCAGCGCTGATTCGATGTTCTGCGGATAAGGCAGGCCGTGAGTGATAACAGTTGATTCTAATGCAACACGCATGATGATCCTTTCTTGAAAACGCGATTAAATTTGAGCAAGTGCCTGTTCGAAGTCGGCAATGATATCTTTTGAGGTTTCGATTCCGACTGAAACGCGTGCCATGCCTTCGACGACATTCATCTTGGCTTTCTGTTCTTCATCAATGTCAAGGAACGCCATGGTTGTTGGTGCCTGGGTGCAGGTGCGCACGCCGCCGAGACTGGCAGCGAACGAGCCAATTTTCAACGAGGTCAGCACTTTGACGGCTTCCAGCTCGGTTGCCAAATTGAAGGTCAGCATGGAACCGAATGTCGGCATCTGTTTCTTGGCAATTTCGTGCTGCGGATGAGAAGGCAGGCCTGGATACCAGACGCGCTTGACTTTGGGATGCTTCTCGAGGAAGAGCGCCAGATCCATGGCGTTTTTGACCATGCGTTCAACGCGGACATCCAGCGTCTGCATCCCGCGCAGCAGCAGCCAAGAGTTGAAGGGAGACAGTGCGCCGCCCCATTTGTTCAGCGTGTTCCAGCGGACGTTCAGCAGCCAGTTTTCCGGCAGAATTCCGGGATTGAAGGTGATCACGCCGCCGACAGCGTCATTATGACCGCCGAGGAATTTTGTCGCGCTTTCGACCACGACGTCTACCCCGAATTCGTGCGGACGGCAGACAGCCGGGCAGGCAAAGGTGTTGTCGCAGAAAACCGGGATGTTATGGCTGTGAGCGAGTTTTACGATATCAGCAATCGGCGCAACTTTCATGGTCGGATTGGCGATGGTTTCAAAATAGATCAACTTGGTGTTGGGCTGAATGGCATCTTCAATTTGCTTCATGTCGGTCGTGTCGACGAAAGAGACGGTGATGCCGAAGTCGGTGATCCGATGATCAAACCATTCATGGGTGCTGGAATACGTCGTCCAATCTGTGATGATATGATCGCCGTTTTTGACCAGACCGAAAATCGCGTGTGAAATCGCAGCCATGCCTGAGGCTGTCGCAAGGCATTCCTTTGCGCCGTTCAGCAGGGCAACTTGCTCTTCAAATTTATATTCAGTCGGGTTGCCGCAGCGGCTGTAAATGTTGACTTCTTTTCGAACTGTTCCATCAACAATCGCTTGATAAATCGCTTCATCATATTGATAGTTGGATGAGGTGTAAATCGGGTAATTGATTGACTGGGAATGCGGTTCCGGTTCATAAAAAACTGCTTTGGTGCCAAAATCGAGGTTATCTTTATTCATTCTTTGCTCCATTAATATAGTTTGTTATTCCTTAACTGCTCCACCCATCAAGCCGCCGATCACCTGTTTTTGGAAGAACAGATAGATGATGAACGCGCCTAACGAAGCGATCAAAATCGCGGACAGCATGACAGGATAGTTAGTAATATGTTCGCCGACGTAATCTTTCAACCCGACCGGCAGCGTCTTTTTCGAAGGAGAGTTGATAAACACCAGCGGAAACAGAAAGTCGTTCCAAACCCAGATGACATTGATGATTGCGGTTGTGAACATCGATGGTTTGGATAACGGCAGTCCGATATGAAAGAAGACTTCAAAATCGTTTGAGCCGTCGATTTTTGCCGCGTCCAGAATCTCCTGCGGAATGGTCACGAAAAAACTGCGCATGATGAAGATCGAGATCGGAATATTGAAGGCGATCGTCGGCAGGATCAGACCAAGATGCGTGTCGAGCAGCGAAAACCGCCGCAAGGTTTCAACGAGCGGAACGAGCGAGACATACGCCGGGATAGTCATTGCCAGGGTCATGACGACTTCCATGCGCTGACTCCAGCGGCATTTATAAATCCCGAGTCCGTACCCGCCCAATGTGGCGATCAGGACGATCATGAAAACCGAAATCAGGGTCACAGTCAGCGAGTTAAGCGTGTATTTGCCGG